>JAHRVQ010000085.1 GCA_019090615.1 Pseudomonadales bacterium
GCCGATAGCGGTTCTTAGAAGGAGGTGCCGATAGCGGTTCTTAGAAGGAGGTGCCGATAGCGGTTCTTAGAAGGAGGTGCCGATAGCGGTTTTTAGAAGGAAGTGCCGATAGCGGTTTTGAAATGGCGCGTAAAATCGGATTTGACAGGTTGAGACAAATTCTTTTCCCTCCTGTAGTTATTCTTGGTATGCAATTCGTTTATACAACGCCAGCGGTGTCGGCAGAAATGTTAGCCGAACAATTCTCTGGATTGTGACACGTATCCTATAAATGCCAAGGTCTGGTACACTAGTCTTTCTTTTAACTTAATTGATGACGTTCTTATAGCTTTCCTATTAGCACGTTTGTTTTATTACCGACCAGGAGGATTTGACATGGCAGGATATTATTTTGAGGATTTTGAACCGGGCAAGGTATTTGATCATGAGGTGCGGCGGACGGTCACTGAAGCTGACAATATGATGTTTAGTTGTATGACTATGAATACCCAGCCGTTGCATATCGATGCTGAATTTTCAAAAGATAGTATTTACGGCCAACAGATTGTTAACAGTATGTTTACTCTGGCTTTGGTAGTAGGTATTCAGGTAACTGAATTAACACTTGGCACCACGCTAGGCAATTTGGGTATGACCGATGTTAGTTTTCCTCGACCGACTTTCCACGGCGATACTATCCATGCCAGAACGACCATTTTAGAAAAGCGCATCAGTAAATCTCGTAATGATTCGGGTATTGTGATCTTTTGTCATGAAGGCTTTAATCAAAAAGACGAACTGGTTGCAACCGTAAAGCGTACTGCCTTGATGTCGGTACGACCTGTTGCTGAATCAGAGGTGTCATAATGAGGTCAATGTTATTTCTCCCTGCTGATAGTGAAAAGAAGCTTGCTAAAGGGGCTGGGACTAACGCCGATGGTTTGATTCTTGATCTTGAAGATTCGATTGCACTGGGACGTAAGCCCGAAGGCAGACGTTTAGCCAGGCAATATCTTGATCAGCGGCCGGTTGCTGAACGCAAGCAAAAATTGCTAGTACGAGTTAATCCCCTGGATGGCGATATGACCCTTGATGATCTTGCCGCTGTGGTCGGGGGGGCGCCAGATTACATCCTGCTACCTAAGTATCGAACCCGCGAAGATGTGATTCGTCTGGATCATTATCTTAGTGCGTTGGAAGTGCGTGAAGGGGTGCCAGCTGGGTTTATTAAAATCCTGGTAATTGGCACTGAGACGGGTCAAAGCTTATTTAACCTGGGTGGTTTAACAGATAGTAGTCCACGGCTTGAATATGTCAGTTGGGGTGAATTTGACCTATCAGCTGATGTAGGCGCTGAAACCCATCGCTTGCCTGATGGCCAATGGGATGATTTGTTCCGTACTGCGCGCGGCTTATGTATTGCCGCAGCGGCCTCGGCGGGGATTCAACCCTGTAATACGGTCTTTACCGATTTTAAAGATGAAGCGGGTTTGAAAGAAGCCTGTGAAGGTGCGAGAAGAGCAGGTTTTACCTGTATGATGGCGATTCATCCGAATCAGGTGGACACTATTAATGCTGCATTTTCTGTGACTGAAGAGCAGTTGGTCTGGTCGCAACGGGTGGTTGAGGCCTTTGAGTCCAACCCTGATGTTGGCGTTGTAGGGCTGGATGGCATCATGTTGGATAAGCCGCATTATGTACAGGCCAGGCGGATGATTGAGCGGGCTAGCGAGTACGATTAATCCCTGGCAGTGATTGTGCGGGGTATTGAGATAAACGGACTTTATATAAAGAAACGGACTTTATTTAGAGCTTCTCTAACGTTAATAGCCGCTCTCGTAATGCGGTTTTCAGGACCTTGCCATAGTTGTTTTTTGGTAAGGTCTGGACGAAATGGTAGTTTTTGGGCCGTTTAAATCGAGCAATATGCGCAATGCACCAGGCGTCACAAATTTCACTGGAGAGTGTGCCGCCAGCGGCTACTATCACAAAGGCAATAACTGATTCGCCCCATTCAGGGTCAGGCTTACCTACCACGGCACAGGCGTCAATTTGCGGGTGTAGTAGTAGTGCCTCTTCTACTTCGCGGGGATAGATATTAGTACCGCCGCTGATAATCATATCTTTTGAACGATCTTTCAGCGTTAAATATCCCTGTTGGTCGAGGCTGCCCAGATCCCCTGTGCATAACCAGCCGTCTACTATAGATTGGTTGGTTGCGGCTGGATCTGCCCAATAGCCCAACATAACGGTATCACCTTTGACCAGGATTTCTCCTATCTCGCCATTGCTTAACTTTGTGCCCTGGGTATCTGCTATTTTTATTTGGACGGGCAGTTGTGCTGTACCGACGGAGGCAAGGATGTTATCCGCCTGCTGACTATCCTTATTTGTTTGATGCTGGTGGTAACCGTGGTCTTCACGGGTTAGACAGGTAATGGTCATCGGGGTTTCTCCCTGGCCGTATATCTGGATAAATTTATTGCCGAAACGCGCCATAGCTGCTTTTATGTCGGCTACATACATGGGGCCGCCGCCGTAGATGATAGTTTTAAGGTGGCTGCTAGCAGGATCATAACTGAGTGATGAATTGACCAGACGGTGGACCATTGTTGGTGCCGCGAATAGCGAAACTTTTGGATGGTATTGTAGGAGGGTGAATATTTCCTGTTCATCAAAGCCATCTTGTTCACAAACCACTTGCCGCGCCCCATGGGCAATATGTGGGAAAATATATAATCCGGAGCCGTGGGACATAGGGGCTGCATGTAATATTGAAGCGCCGTTGTCAATTTGATCAACGCTGGAAAAATAACTCATAGTCATGGCGAGTAAATTGCGATGACTTATCATGGCACCTTTTGGTTGGCCGGTGGTGCCGCTGGTATAGAAAAGCCAGGCAAGGTCGTTGGCGGCGCGTTCTTGTAAATCGAGCGCAGGTGCTGCCATAATTGATTGGTAGCGGTCTGAGTCAATGCAGATAACGGGGGTTGAATTTGCCTGTGAGGCCGGGAAAGTATCCGCGAACTGTGCGCTTATGAAGATGCTCGAAACATCGGCGTTGGCCAAAATATAATCGAATTCATTTTTATGTAACTTGGCGTTAATGGGTACAACAGCTAAACCGGCATGCAGAGTGCCTAACAGTATTTCGATATACTGAGGGCAGTTTTTCAAAATTAACGCGACTCTGTCACCAGCCTGATGGGATAAATCGTTGCGTAGATAGTAGGCAATGCTGGCAACTCTTTGTTCTAGTTGCTGGTAGTTGGCATATAAATCGGTGGCGCTGAATACAGCGGGTGATAGGGGAGACCTGGCAGTTGCCTGGGCCAGCAACATTGCAATATTCATTCGTCAATAACCTGTAAAGTTCAATATTGGGCTATCCAAAACTAATTTGCAGAGATCCGCAACATAAATTGATAGGTGCTGCCTTTATTTTTGAATCTTTTATCGCAGACTTTTAATCGTAGATGCGGTTTAAGTGGGGGGAAGTAATGTTTTTTGTAAGCCGGATAGGAGTAGTTGGCCTGCTGCACCGCCATCGCCTCTGAGTTGATTTTTAGCAATAAAAAATAGTGCTTCGGTATAATTTTCAAGTTGCTGCATATCGGTTGCTGTTGGTGCTTCTATGCCGAGAAGAATTTCGTCCGCTTTGGTGGCTATGTCTGACACCAGATCATAACCGAAGGACTTTCCTGTCCCTTTAAGAGAATGAGTGAGTAATTGGGTCTTTTTTCTTATTAGGGAATTATTTCGATCGTTTGATAGTGTTACAAGTTGCTCTTTGATATCGCGTGCATCTTCCAGCAGGCTTGTTTCGAATGCCTCTGTCAGTGCTTTTAATTTTGACGGCGACAAATTTGACTTAACCGGCATGGTGCCGGTTTCAATACTTGCACTGTATCTTTGTTGATCCCTGGTTTTTGCTACCAGGTCTAGCAGGTCTGTGATGGTTAGACCATTGGAAAGCTGGGTTTCTGGCGGGCGTCCTGAGGTTATAAAATTATCTGTGAGTTCTTCTGTGGCAAGTGTCGAAATACGTTCAGCAGGCTTTTCAACGGGTGCTGTATCTGATTGGGTGTTCAGTGGTTGAGCTGTTTCCTGGCTGGTGTTTCGAGCAGTGTTTTGAGATACGTTTCGTACAGGTGTATGAATTTTTTCATGGAATAGTTTGTTTATAGCCACTAATAACTCGTTTAGTTCAATTGGCTTGGCGCATATTTCATCAATGCCAGCGTCGTAGTAGGTTTGTATATTGTCAGTTGCGATATCGGCAGTCAAAGCAATGATGGGGATGGTTGATAAATTTGATGGCAGCCGTCGTATATGTTGGGCTGCCTCAATACCATCCATTACCGGCATGCGTATATCCATCAAGATAAGATCAAATTTTTCCAAGGCAAGTTTTTCGAGGGCCACCTTGCCATTGTCGGCAAAACTTATTTGATGCGTCAGGTCTTCCAGCAGGGCCTGGATAAGGTATTGGTTAACCAGGGTGTCTTCTGCCAGTAAGATACGCAGCGAACGGCTCGACTGCCAGTCGGTGTTAGCCAGTGCTTGATCATTATCCAGCAGCGGATTAATTGCCTCGGTTAACGGTATAGAAAACCAGAATTTACTGCCGACCCCGGGTATGCTGCTGACACCGATATCCCCGGACATAAGGACTATTAACTGTTTTGATATGGAAAGTCCGAGCCCAGTGCCACCATAGGTTCTTGAGGTACTGTTATCAGCTTGATTAAAGGATTTGAACAGATTTGGCACGACCGAAGGATCGATGCCAATACCGGTATCATTAACGCTGATGAGGAGTTTTTTGTCGGCTGCACAAGCGGTATCGACGCTAACTACAACGTTGATGTGGCCAGAGGTTGTGAACTTGATTGCGTTGCTAAGAAAATTCGCAATAATTTGCCCAATTCGTATCTTGTCACCATTTATCGATACTGGGACTTCATCCGATATTTCCAGGTTCAAAGAAATTTTTTGGGCATCCCCTCTGGGTGTAAATATATCCACAGTTTCCTGGGCCAGGTGGATGATGCTAAAATCATATTTTTCGATGTGCATCATTCCAGCTTCTAGTTTTGACTGGTCGAGGATTTCATTCAGAATGGTTAGCAACGTTGCACTGGAACTTTTGATGCCGCGGGTCCAGATTGTTTGCGATGAATTTAGCGGGCTTTTTGTCAGTAGATCTGCCATACCAATAATACCGGTCATGGGGGTACGTATTTCATGGCTCATGGCGGCAAGAAAACGGGATTTGGCCTCGTTGGCAGCTTCCACTTCTCGCTGTAAGTCAAGCAGGTGATCCAGGGTGTTATTGATATTGCTGGCCAGGAAAGCAAATTCATCCTGGCTGTTAATGACTACTCGGTAATCCAGATCGCCTGATATTACCTGCTCGGCACCATAAACCAGAAGTGACACGGAATTAAGTATGGAGCGATACACAAGGTATAGAAAACCAGCTGCGAAAAAAAATGCAAAGCCAGTGAGCATCAATAGTTGATTTCTGAAGGTATTTGTCGGTGCTATGATCTCATTCATTGGTGCTACTGCAATGATACTCCAGTCGATGGCCTGGTTGACTCCAAATTCATCCATGTCGGCATATCCGGCCATAACTTTAGTACCACTGGCGTCGGTATAGAGTATATTGCCCACCTGTCCCTGTGCAGAGAAATTATGTAATAGATCGGGCTGGACAAAAAGATCAGGATAAAAATCCAGTAAATCAATATTTGGGTCTGCGGTAATAATTACTCGACCGATCTTGTCTACTAGATAAACGTATTTGTCGCCGATTACCTGTTTATCGAAGTCGCTAACGATTTTTATAATGGTATCGAGGTTGATTTCAACCAATAGCGTTTTGATTACGATGGTGTTGCTGTCATCAGTAATTGGGGTGAGAAACGCAATGCCCGGCCCATTGTCCAGAGTCAGTATTTCTGAGACAAAAATATCCCCCTGGCTGGCGTTTTGGCTCATGGTGAGCAAGTTTTTCAGGTCTGGATAGAGTTCTAGTACATGTTTACCCTGCTCGTTTTGTTCTCCAGAACTGGCGATTACGATACCTTTTGAATTGATGACATCAATATCATCAAGATATGGCGTGGCTGCAATAACTTCCGTGAGGTATTGCACGATATTTGGGATGTTATTTTTTTCGAGTACATCTGCCTGTGATAAAACACTTATGTCGTGTTCGCGCTGGACAAAATATCGATCGATGTTTGCGCCCACCAGGAAGGATTTTTCCATCAAGTTTTGTTTTAGCGTGTTGGTCAACATTTCGGTGGCTGAATTTGTAGAAAAGTAGAACAAAATAAGCAATGGTGCTAAGGACAGGCAAAGCGCTATGCCGATAAACCGGGTGACAAGGCGTTTATGAATAGGAATGTGGTTGACGTTCATGGTTAGTACATAAAACTAAAAAGTAGTACCAAATAAGTTTATGATAAAAAGTATAGATGCGTATTAAGCATGTATTAAGCACATATTAAAAGTGTAGTTCAGTGGCCAGTTTTGTGATCACTTTTGCGACTAAAAGTGCGCGAGTAATCAAATGCAGGCACGTCTAATGGAAACGCAATGTAGGATAGCGAACCTGGGACCTGTCATGTAAGGAAATTGTGCGGCGTACGAGTTATTCGATAGGAATAGTTAGCCGACCGGATGGTCGGGTCAAAAAATCGGCTAGTGGGCTATTGTAACTTTGTAGTACGTCTGATTGTAGGAGCCTCTTGTTGCCGGGACCTCCTATTGTAGGCGAGAGGCTAAAAAACTATGATGCGAATTGAAATATTTTGAGGTGATCTAAAATGTCTGAATTGAGGTTAATGGAGCTGGAAGGATGTGGTGTTGAAATTTCAGGTTTTGATTTAACTCGACACAATGCGCCAGACCTGGAATCAGTAAAACAAGCTTTTGCCGATTATGGGCTGGTGTTTTTTAGGGATCAGAAACTCTCGGAACAGCAACATATTCAATTTGCCGAAAACTTTGGCAAGATCAATATCAACCGTTTTTTTGCTGCCCATCCCGATTACCCTCAAATTGCGCTGGTGAGCAAAGATCCGGATCAAACAACGAATATTGGCGGCGGATGGCATACAGATCATTCCTATGACCTTGAGCCAGCGCTTGGGTCTATCCTTGTTGCGCGTGAGGTGCCTGAACAGGGTGGTGCGACCTGCTTCGCTAATCTTTATCGGGCCTATGAAAGCCTGTCGGCGGGCCTGAAAGCTACTTTGGCTGGGCTGTCGGCGGTACACTCGGCACGTCATATTTTTGGCAGTCAGGGGGCTCATGAACAACAGGATATTACCGATCGAGTGGGCAACTCTGCTGCTGCGGATGTGCTGACAGATGTCATTCACCCAATGGTTATTACGCATCCCCTGAGTGGGCGAAAGGCGCTATATGTAAACCCAGCTTTTACGCTGCATATTGCGGGCTGGCGAGTAGAAGAATCCCGAGCATTATTAGATTATTTGTACACAGTGGTGCAGCAGGATGAAAACACTACTGAATTTAATTGGCGACCAGGGTCGGTTGCTTTTTGGGATAATCGGGCCACCTGGCATTTGGCGAAAAATGATTATCATGGGCATAAACGGTTAATGCATCGAATTACTGTAGAAGGATGTGCGCTGACTGCTTAATTGGTGCTCTGTAGGGTGTAGATAAACATCTGCAGTGAGGAAAGTGATATTTAAGGGTCAGGCAATCTTTATAGAAAGTTCGTTGAGTAGGTCAATTTTCTTCGGCTATGGTGTAAAATCTGGCACTTTTTGATAGTTGATAGTTGATAGTTGATAGTTAACTATCATGACCTGTCAAAATTGATCTTGCAGTAGCCATCAGGAAATTATGTTAGCGATGAAAGTTAGAACCCGAGTAGCCCCTTCGCCCACTGGTGATCCCCACGTGGGTACCGCCTATATGGCGCTTTTTTGTCTTTGTTTTGCGCGCCAGCACGGCGGTGAATTTATTTTGCGGATTGAAGATACCGATGCGGCCAGATCGACCACTGCGGCGGAGAAATTGATTTTCGATTCTTTAAAATGGCTGGGGTTGCAGTGGGATGAAGGCCCAGATGTGGGTGGGGACTTTGGGCCTTATCGACAAAGTGAACGTGTTAATGAAGGTCTTTATCAAAAATACGCCGACCAGTTGGTTGATAAGGGTCAGGCGTTCCACTGTTTTTGTTCCACCGTGCGTCTGGATGAAATGCGGGCTGAACAAAATAAGCAGGGCCAGAGCCCCCAATATGATGGTTTGTGTATGTCGCTTACGGCGACAGAAGTAGAGCAACGCCTGGCCAATTCGGAACCCAATGTGATTCGCCTGAAGGTGCCAACCGAAGGCTGTTGCATAATAAAAGATAAGTTGCGTGGTGATATAGAAATAGACTGGGCCCAGGTTGATATGCAGGTGTTGGTTAAAACTGATGGCAATCCAACTTATCACCTGGCTGTGGTGGTTGATGACCATTTGATGCAAATTAGTCATATTATTCGTGGTGAAGAGTGGATTAGTTCTGCGCCAAAACATATTTTACTGCATCAGTATTTTGGCTGGGATATGCCTGAGCTTATTCATATGCCATTGTTGCGTAACCCAGATAAAAGTAAATTGAGTAAACGTAAAAATCCCACCAGTATCAATTTTTACCAACGCATGGGTTTTCTGCCAGAGGCGTTGCTCAATTATCTAGGGATGTTAGGTTGGAGTTTGCCTTCCGGCGAAGAAAAATTTTCATTGCAGACCATGATTGATAATTTCAATATCGAAAGAATATCCCTTGGTGCGCCGGTGTTTGATGTTGATAAATTGACCTGGTTAAATGGTCGCTGGCTCAGAGAAGAATTAACGGACGAACAATTTGCTGAGCGTATTTCGAATTGGGCGTTTAATCGAGAGAATTTGCTGCAGATTATTCCGCTGCTCAAAGAGCGGGTGGATGTTTTTTCAGAATTTGCCCCTAAGGCAGCTTTTTTCGTCTCTGGGATGCCTGATATTAGCATTGCAGATTTCGAATTTAAGAAAGTAGCTATTGAAGATGTGGCTAAAATTTTACAAATTATCATTTGGCAAACCGACAAGTTGGCGCAATGGGATAGAGATGTGTTGGAGCAGTTGCTAGGCGGAGTAGCTGAGCAGCTTGAGTTAAAAATCCGAGATGTGCTGGCGCCGGTATTTATAGCCGTAACAGGTGCCTCTGTAGCGCCGCCGCTATTTGACTCAATGGTGATTCTTGGCCCAGATATGGTGCGGGCCAGGTTACGATATGCTTTAGCAATAGTGGGTGGGATTTCAAAGAAAAAGCTCAAAAAGCTGGATAAAGAGTATCGCTTGCTGTTCGATAGTTAGATTGATGGCATTAGCGCTGCAGTGATTGAAGTGAAGATCTTAATTTTAACTGGGTTTCTGTGGCGCCGGTAACGACCTGTACGACATTGGTTAAATGGGTGTCTACAAGGCTAAGGACATAATCTTCCTGGTCTGGTGAAAGCCCAAGTACCAATAATGCGGCTTCCATATCTGTCATAAATTCTTTCATCAGGTTGGTTGAAAGTTGGCTCTGCCGATCTATTTGTGTTTCTATACTGATTAATGTGCTAGTGATGGCATCGCGACTCCTGTCGAGTAGTTGTTCGTTGATAATTGCATTGACCCTGCTATTTGCGCCGCAGACTAACGTCGTTAATCTGTCTTTCAAACGCCCATACTCCAGCGCATTATCTATGGGCATGTTTTTTATTAGTAAGGTGATATTTTTGTCGTTATATAAAGATCGTTGGTTAAAATCGATAATCCGACCCTGATGTCTTAGTTGCTCGATGAGCAGGATTTCAATGGGTGCAATGATACCGTTTGTCGTTTGCTGGATTTTTTCAGCAGGCGTTTTGATATAAATGGTGGCTTGCAGATGGAGTGATTGGCAGGTTTCAAGTAATGCACTAGCGAGGTCTGAAATCTGTGAGCAATAAACGCTGTTCTCTATAAACTCTAGTATTCTGCCAAGCTGGTTAGTGTCGGCCATGGCGCTAAAGGCCACTTGACGAGCTTCATTGGTGTCTTTTTTGAGATGCCTTATTTCTTCGCGGAGGGCGAGCAAAGCCGCAATTTTTTCAATTAATTCACTCGGGCGAATGGGTTTTGTCAGGTAATCGATAGCGCCAAGACGATAGCCCTTTACAATGTCTTCTTGCCTGGACCGGCCTGAAATAAATATGACATCAGCTTCTGGCTGAGTAGTTCGAATATATTCACAAAGCTCAAAACCGTTTCTCTGGTCGATATTAAGGTCCAATAAAATCAGATCAAAACATGCATTGTCAATTAGCTCGATACAGTTTGTTGAGTTGTTGCTCAAGGTTAGATTGTAAATATGCGCGCAAGCGTCCTCGACCAACTCTAAAAAACTAGTCTCATCATCGACCACTAAAAGTTTGTCTGCCTGGGTCAAGGTAATTCTCTCTGAGGCATGTTTGTATTGTTAGGACAATATACCTTTTAATTGTGATTTCAGTCGCGTGAAATCCACTGGTTTGGTAATAGAGATATCAGCGCCCAGCATTTTGCTGGTTTTAAGGTAAATTTCGTTGCCGATACCACTCATTGTAATGATATGCATATCAGGTTGTAGTTTTCTTAGTTGACTGAGCATTTCAATGCCATCGATACCTGGCATTAGTAGATCGGTAATAATTAAATCAGGTGCATGTTGTACGACCATTTCTGTCGCCACTGTAGCGTTTTGGGCGGTAACAAGGTTTAGCCTGGTATCAGCAAATTGCTCGACAAAGAGTTCCAGAATTTCGACTTCATCGTCTACTACAAGAATAGTATTCACTGCTGTCCTAATTTTGCCATGTTAACTATATTTATAGTACAAAAACTCGGCAAGAGCTCATGAACTTTAATCGCATATCTGTTCGTATTGGTGTTATTGCGCTGCTGACGTCAATTTGCCTGAGTATGGTTTTTGTCGGAATAAATGTTTTCCCCAGGCTTAAAGCAGAGCAGGCCAGTATTTACGCTGAGACTATCGGCGTTATTGGCGTTTATCAGCCATTGCAGCCGTTGACTGAGCTTGATTCGATATTAGAACAAATTAGCCTTCATCTTGACCATTTAAATGGGCCGAATTACCTGCTCGGTGCCGCTATATATGATTCGACTGGTCGGCCATTGGTCGAATTTGATGGGCGAATCGTAATGGCGTCAGATCGGCAACTATGGCGGCTTTTTGATATGCCGATCGTAAATATCAAACATCAATTTAATTACGATTTGGCAGGTAATATCGGTGCAATCCATTTGCGGGTTGATCCTGAGGTGGGCTTGCAGGATTTTTATTTTACAACTGTGCAGACGTTGATTGTTGAGTTTATTAAATTTTCTGTATTAGGTTTGGTGTTTTATCTTATCTGTGTGCGGTGTTTGTCTGAGCCAACGAACTTGCTGGCGGAATATCTGAAACAGGCTATGCCTGGCGAAAAACCTCTGTTGATGCCGTTGCAGCAACGCAAAGATGAATTTGGCCAGTTAGCTAATTCGGCGTTTTCTTATCTCATGGATAACTATAAATTTTCTCAGCGGCTTGGTGATGCCCAATCGGAGTTACAGGGTGTTCTGGATACTGTCGCTGATGCGGTTGTTTCGATTGATGACAGTGGGCTGGTGCATTTTTCTAATGTTTCAGCTGGGAAACTTTTTCGATCGTCGCAGTTGCGTGGGCGGGCCATAAGTTCGTTGATTCCAATTACCTATGAACTGGAGAATACGCTGGATTTATTCCTCGCGCTGGGTGGCGCGGCGGCTAAATTTAGCAAAAAGCCTGTTGTAATTTGTACGCGGGCAGATGCGACAGAGTTCCCGGCCGAATTGACCGTCGGCATCTATAAATCACAGGATATGGCATTTATTATTTGTACCATAAAAGACATGACGGCCGAGCAGCTGGCAGACCGAGAAAAAGTTGAGTTGGAAAGCAGGCTTAATCTGTCGCAAAAATTGGAGGCCGTAGGTCAGTTAGCAGGTGGTATAGCGCACGATTTTAATAACATCCTGACAATTATCCTTGGTAACGCGGAGCTGGCCGAGATGCGGTTGGAGCAGTCGCAGGATGCCAAGTTAAAAAAATACGTCCAGGTGATTGATAAAAGTGCGGATAGAGGTGTGCAGCTTTGTAAGCAGTTGTCGGTGTTTAGTCGTGGCGAATCCATTAGTCCGCAGCGGATTGATATTAATGCCCATATACGAGATATGAAGGATTTGATTGCGCGGTTAATCAGAGATGATATCCGGCTGGAATTCGAGCTGGGTGAGGTAAGTAATATTTTGGTCGATGGTGGCCAGTTTGACCAAATTTTACTTAACCTGGTAAAGAACGCTGCAGATGCCATATCAGGCCAGGGGACCATTATATTAACTACGTGTATGGCTGCAGCTGATGCAAGCGGTATTCCTTTGAGCACGGCTGCGGGCCGAACTTTTGTCTGTGTCGCTGTCTCTGATACGGGGCAGGGAATGACGGCGGAAACCAAACAGCGTTTATTCGAGCCGTTTTTTACTACCAAACCTGTAGGAGAAGGTACGGGTTTGGGGCTGGCGACAGTGTTCGGCATTGTAAAAAAGGCTGGCGGGCAGATAGATGTTGTTAGTGAGCCCGACAAAGGGGCGAGATTTGGGGTGTACTTCCCGGCTTGCAAGCGCGACTGGGTCGAGCAGAATATTGTTATGGGGCAAGCTGTTAACGCCGAACTGGAGATGACAATTTTACTCTGTGAAGATGATGCCAATATTCGAGAGCTGGCACAAACATTTCTTCAGGCTGCGGGAGCGAATGTAGTCACTGCAACAAATTCACGACAGGCAGTGGCGCTGGCTAAAGAGCTGGATCAGTTGGCGATATTGGTGACAGATGTGGTAATGCCTGAAATGAATGGCAAGGAAGTTTACGAAGCGATTAGCGAGTTTCGTGAGGTGGCAGTACTTTATGTTTCTGGATATACAGCGGATGTGATCGGCCATCATGGGGTAAGTGAGAAGGGTAAAAACTTTTTGACTAAACCCTTTACCAGTGAAGGGTTGATTCAGGCAGTGCGAAGTACTCTGGTATAGCGGTGAGCCAAAGATAATGAAGGAGCTAGGCGTGAGAACAATTAGATAAAGCTATTTGCAGCAGGAATCAACAAAATGGAGTCAAGACGGTTGATATTGGCGAGGGTATTCTATACTATCCACCGCCTCTGAAGTCTAGGGGCTATAGCTCAGCTGGGAGAGCGCGTGACTGGCAGTCACGAGGTCCGCGGTTCGATCCCGCGTAGCTCCACCAATTTCCGACCTTTTTTGTGTTTTTTATGGGACACTCAGGTTTAGGTTTTTTATGGGACACTCAGAGGTTTTTTATGGCGACTGTAGGATAGGTGTAGGATAGGACACCCTGTTTTTTCCTAATTGTTGCGAAGTCGACAGGTGTTTTCTCTTGAGATACGTTGTTGTCCCAATTATTATAGGAAAGGTTCTTCTAAATCGGAGTAACTGGGGATAGGTAAGACGATCAGGGTCAGAAGTCATACTCTGTATGACACTGACAAGTTTGTACGACCAATTCTTTTATACCAAAATTAAGCAGATCGGGTCCTTATCCAGCACTGGCCGATATCTCTGGCATAACTTTTTATGGCATCAACTGAGCCCAACACCCGTTGCCACTGATTGGGTTTGGGTAAATAGTGATGAAACCATAGATCGTCAGGTGGCAGGCCTCTAATATTTGTGGGTCTTTTCGATTGTTGAGCAATTGCAGTCCATTGAACCAGCGCAATATAGTCAGTCAACGAATAACTGAACGGCAGATGACGATTGGGTTTGTTTATCACACAGAGCTTCGCGTTTTTATCGCCATCATTTTTTAACCGATGATTAATTGAAGTGTATTCAGTTGCTAAAATATTATCGGTTATATCCGCTCTGAGTGGATTTAAATCCACATAAACCATGGCTGCGAGTATCGCCGCTTCATCAAGTAAGCCCTGGGATTTGAATCGACCTTCCCAGAAACGGCCTTTACAACCATCCTCCTGATTGGCAAGGCGAGCAAGAGGCTCATTGATATATTTCATAAACCAGGAAAGTGACCCTAACCGGTTTCTTAAAAGTGTAACTCTGTCTGGGTCTGCTAGTAATGCTGTTTTTCTCGCTGTCAGTGAGACGGGTGTTTCATTTTTCCTGGGGTTTAGTTGAAACCACTTGGCAATCACTTCGGCATCTGGCCAGCTAACTGTTTCGCCTGGATTAACATTTAGTACTATATGGTAATGATTTGACATCACGAACCACTCTAACTACCTTGCCGCTCGCGGCAACAATATATTATCCATTTCATCCCTATGCCAATCAATCATTCGCAGTCTTGCA
>JAHRVQ010000086.1 GCA_019090615.1 Pseudomonadales bacterium
TAATTCTCCGTCGTCTTCTTCAAGATCAAGACTGAGTTCTCCATCGTCTTCTTCAAGATCAAGACTTAATTCTCCGTCGTCTTCTTCATCCTCTTCAAGCTCAAACTCATCTTCTTCATCTAAATCTAAAATGACCTCTTCATCATCATCGATACTGATCAGGTCTTCATCATCAAACTCTAACTCAATATCATCCTCGTTAGCATCCGATGCTAGCTCCGGATCAATTGACTCTGCGTCCAGCAACAACCCATCTTCTTCATCCAACGTCAGGTCAAGATCCTCATCTAACGCTGTATCAATCCCATCAATTTCGAGTGTTTGTTCCTGAACATTCACCTCGGTATCAGCATCTAATGCTTCATCTAGTATTAGACCCTCGTCAGCCGCCAGTCCATCCTCAAGAACTAAATCCTCTTCCAGTTCTTCACCAGTACCCAACTCATCATTTAGCTCTAACTCTGCGCCCAGATCAAGTTCTTCATCAAGTTCCAACTCCTCACCAAGGTCCAGTTCTTCGTCAAGTTCCAGCTCCTCACCAAGACCCAGTTCTTCGTCAAGTTCCAGCTCCTCACCAAGACCCAGTTCTTCGTCAAGTTCCAGCTCTTCACCAAGACCCAGTTCTTCGTCAAGTTCCAGCTCTTCATCAAGGTCGAAAGAAAAATCGTCCTCATCATCTTCGATTATGGCTTCAACCGGTTCTGAACTGATTATTGTTGCATCCATGGATGCGGCAGCAGCTTCTACTGCACCCGGAATTTTCTTCTGCAGCAACAAGCCTCTTTCAATTGACTGGTCGTCACCAAGCAATCTTAATTGTTCGAATTGTAAGTTGAACGCCACACTGTCTTCTGTTTGAACAAACACTTCCAACAATTTAAGCTGTATATCTGAACGATCTGGCTCTGCTTCGATGGCATTCTGCAAAAAGGTGATGGCCTGTTGAAACCGGCCATAAGCAATATAAATTTCAACTTCGCTAATGACATCACTTGTTTGTTGTGTAACTTCCTCGTAATCCTCTTCCGCTTCAATTTCAGCCGGCTCCTCTTCTAGCTCAGCTTCTGGCTCTACGTCTTCAACGATCTCAACATACTGCTCCTCAGCTTCAACATCAGATTGTTGTTCCTGTTGCCGTCGACGCACAATAAATAACACGCTGAGCACTATTACTATTACCAGCAATAGAATAAATCCAAGGAAAATTGGATCAGTTAAAATAGAACCACTACCTTTGCCTGGCGATTGGGCATCAGCGGGTTCTAACGCTGCTCGAGCTTCCATCTTAATGATTTCTGCTTGCAGTGCCGCTAATTGATCATCTTTCATGGTTAATATTTCATTAAGCGAATCAAGCTGCTCACGTAAATTATCGAGCCCTGAAGTAAGCTCTGTATTGGCTCGCCGCGCCCGATCCAGGTCTTCCGCCGCTACTGCCAAATCATTCTCTAAGGCCAGACTCCTGTTATCCGATCCACTGCCCGCAGTATCGCCGGTGCTATTATTTGCCGCCAGTAATTTCAGTTCGCCTTCTACTTTGTTATTGGCAATTTTTTCTATAACAGGTTGTCTTTTTGAAGCATCAAGCTGTGCTACGCCGGCACCACTTTTGTAATCAGCAAAGGCTTCATTTTGAATCGCAACTTCACTTAACGCTGCGTTGAATGTGGCTCTGCGTATTTCAGGTCCATCAGGAATTCTTAGTACATACCCTGCCTTGAGACGATTAATATTATTATTAATAAACGCTTCAGGGTTAGCCCGCTGTATAGCCAACATGGTTTGTTGCACTGAAAACGATCGATCTGGACGGACTTCTAATGCAATTTTCCATAAGGTATCACCTGAACCCGTGACACCGTATTCATCTCGTTTAAGTTGGCCATTGTTACCCGCTAGTAAACTAGCGCTTTTTTTTATACCGTCATTAGTTCGCTGCGCTTGATTCTGATTTACCTGGGTGGATCTGTTATCGCTGCTAGAACTGGATTTTGACGGCGACGGCGCAACCGGACTAACCGAACCTGATTGCCTGGTTGTCTGTCTGGTTGGGTCTTTGGCTTTCTGATCGCGAGGATCACTTATTGATGCTCGTACTGGTTCTACGCCTGTCTGGCCAAAAATAGGCGGATCAAGTAGTACAGTATATTCACGCAATAACCGACCGCTTGGCCACAGTACTTCAACAATAAAATTCAAAAACGGCTCAACGATAGGTTTACTGCTAGTTACCTCCACCGTCATACGGCCATCTTGCTGGCTTAAAACCTTAAACCTCAAATCAATCAGTACATAATTTCTCTCAACGCCAACACGATCAAAATCCTGCTGAGAACCAAGGTTTGGAATAATTTCATTATTCTCAAGCCCCCGCACGCCGGTCAATTCTATAACCGCATAAAATTGTTGATTTAAAGCTGATTTTAATTCAAGTTGCCCCAGCCCAAGACTGAAACAATTTGACGCACCTAAGGCAACCAGGGTTATAAAAACCAATGTGAGCCTTTTAATCATTCTTATACCCCCTCTTTATTCCCTAAGAGAATCAGAGGTTCAAAGTTAAACCCGTTCACGTAGGACCATGGCGAAATCCATAAGCTTAGCGGACAAACCTCGAAACGTTCTCCAATAGTTGCGATAAGTATCGCTTATTCAAGATGTTTTATCAAAACTTCTGCTATTTGTATACTGTTTAACGCGGCGCCTTTACGCACATTATCAGAGACGACCCAGAGGTTTAGTCCATTCGGATGAGAAATATCTTGTCTAATACGACCAACAAAACTAGCATCCTCGCCAGTAGCCTCTGTTACCGGCGTTGGATAGCCGCCATCTCTTTGTTCATCTACGATACTGACGCCCGGTGCAACAGAAAGAAGCTGTCTCACCTCACTTTCAGTAATATGCTTAACAGTCTCAATATGCAGCGCTTCAGAGTGTCCATAAAATACAGGAATACGGACACAGGTTGGGTTAATCAGGATATTCTGGTCTTCAAATATCTTCTGCGTTTCCCACACCATTTTCATTTCTTCATTGGTATAACCATTTTCTTCAAATTCACCAATATGTGGAATTGCATTAAAAGCGATCTGTTTGGTAAAAACTGAAGGGTCTATTTCCTGACCATTTAATAGACGAGCGGTTTGTCCTGCCAGGGCTTCTACGCCTTTTTTCCCCGTACCCGAAACCGCCTGATAGGTAGCAACGTTAATTCGCGAAATCCCCACTGCGTCATAAATTGGCTTCAAGGCCACCAACATCTGGATGGTTGAACAATTTGGGTTGGCAATAATATTATGTTTTTTATAGTCAGTAATTCGCTCCGCATTTACTTCAGGTATGACTAAAGGTATCTCCTTATGGCGACGAAAAAAGGAAGTATTGTCAATTACAACACAACCCTGAGCAGCCGCTACTGGCGCATACTTTTCAGAAATCGAACCTCCTGCGGAAAAAAGCGCAATATGGGTTGATGAAAAATCAAATTTATCCAGTTCTTCTACCACAATCGATTTGCCGGCATATTGCAACCGAGCACCAGCAGATCGGCCACTGGCAAGCAATGATAGCTTCCCCACAGGAAATTTTCGCTGCTCAAGAATCTCCAACATAACTTCGCCTACAGCGCCCGTTGCACCTACAATTGCGACATTCACCTGATCCACTTTAAACCTCCGAAGTTTATATGATATTTTGGAACGAAAAAGCCAAATACGCATCTTCGCGCACGAGTAATTAATGCTATGATGGATTTAGCCATAACTCAAATTCATATTTTTTATTAAATCGATTAATTTTTGGAATAAGTGACGACTATGATAGACATAGACGGTATCAAGGCGTTCGCAACAGTCGCGCATACCCAGTCTTTTTCTCTGGCAGCTAACCACCTGCATTTAACCCAGCCTGCTGTCAGCAAACGCATCGCCCTACTTGAAAGCCAAATGGGCGTACGACTCTTTGATCGCATTGGTCGCACCGTCAATTTAACTGAAGCTGGCAGAGCCTTAGAACCCAGAGCACGTGATATTTTACTTAGCATCGAAGACACTCAAAGGGTAATTAGCAACATGGCGGGCAATATTGGTGGCCGCCTGTCACTAGCAACCAGCCACCATATTGGCCTTTGGCACCTGCCACAAATTCTGCGCAGCTATGCTCAAAAATATCCCGATGTCGCTTTAGATCTGCACTTCATGGATTCAGAAGTCGCCCACGAACAGATCGTTCAGGGTAATCTTGAACTTGGCATCATCACACTGGCGCCCACTAAACATAACCGTTTAGCCTCTATTCCAATATGGAAGGACAAATTGGTATTCGTATGCTCTGTAGACCATCCTCTTGCCAGCGCTGATAAAGTCTTTATCGGCGATTTACCCGAATATCCGGTCATTCTGCCAGATATGAGTACATTTACTGGCCGGATTATCAAAGAACTCTTTGAAGAAAGGGGCCACGCACTCAATATCAGTATGTCCACCAACTACCTTGAAACCATAAAAATGCTTGTCTCTGTGGGTTTAGGCTGGAGTGTTTTACCAGAATCGATGCTAGACGATAGTATTAAAATACTCAACGTACCCAACATTAGCATCGAGCGACCGTTAGGCGTCATTCATCATATACAAAGAACGCTGTCTAACGCCGGCCTTGCGTTCCTGGAACTATTGCAACAACAAGCATTGCAGCAACAAGCCGAGACCAATCCAACGGACCCTACTACCAAGCAGTAAAAAAGACCAATCAGTAAAAGAAGATCAATCAGCAAAAGAAGGACCTTGCCGCCGGGGCAAAAATAGCTATAACCGCTTGTTGCTTTTTAACAGGGCCTTGTTGCTTGTTAACCAGGTATAGTAGGTCCTACATCGCCAACTAATGCATTTTGACCGCGATGACGCAAATAATGATCCATTAGTACTATCGCAAGCATTGCCTCAACAATCGGGGTCGCCCGCACACCCACGCAGGGGTCATGCCGGCCCTTTGTTACTATTTGCGCTGACTGTCCTGAGGTTGTCACCGTTTGTCCAGGCTGGGTTATACTAGATGTAGGCTTCAAAGCCACGTGGGCAATGATATCCTGTCCAGTAGATATTCCGCCCAGGACCCCACCCGCATAATTAGAACTAAATCCATTCAGACTCATCTCGTCTCGATGTTGAGCGCCACGATGCGCCACAGCATCAAACCCCGCACCTATCTCTACGCCCTTTACCGCATTAATACTCATTAATGCATGCGCTATATCTGCATCCAGCTTATCAAATACTGGCTCGCCAAGACCTGCCAACATGCCTCGTGCAACAACCGTAATTTTCGCCCCCACCGAATCTCCCTGCTTTCGTAATGAGTCAATAAGGTGCTCCATTGCGGCGATCTTGGATACGTCCGGGCAAAAAAATGGATTCAGGTCAATTTGGTCCCAATCTATAGTTTCGGCAGCAATATCGCCCATTTGCGCCAAATACCCTTTAACAGTTATGCCAGCGACCAAACTGAGATATTTTTTCGCCACCGCGCCTGCGGCAACCCGCATGGCGGTTTCACGCGCCGACGCCCGACCGCCACCGCGGTAATCGCGAATACCATATTTTTTCAAATAACTATAGTCTGCATGCGCCGGACGAAATAGGCTCTTAATTTCCGAGTAGTCTTTAGACTTTTGATTGCTATTTTCAATTAGCAGGCCAATCGATGTACCGGTTGTCTTACCCTCAAATACACCTGACAGGATTTTTACCTGGTCCATTTCTTTGCGTTGCGTCGCATACTTTGATGTACCCGGTTTACGCCTGTCCAGGTCAACTTGCATATCTGCCACTGTCAATGGCATGCCGGGCGGACAACCATCGATTATACAACCGAGCGCAGGACCATGGCTTTCACCAAACGTGGTCACTCGAAAAAGGTCACCGATGGAACTTCCTGGCATACTAGTCTCCCGCAAATTGCATATTATACGCGATTTTGACTAAAATATTTTGACCCAAATCCTTCGATGCCTTAGGGTAGCGGCCCCTGATCAGTTAATTCAATTTATAGTGAATAAAGGCAGCCATGCAGCAAGCATTTAAAACAATTCTTCTCAAAATTGGTGAAGACACAAATCGAGATGGCCTGAAAGACACGCCTAAACGCGCTGCTAAGGCGATGGAATTTCTTACCAAGGGATATGGCCAAACCCTCGACTCAGTGGTCAACAACGCTTTATTCGAATCCGAAACCAGCGAGATGGTTGTAGTGCAGGATATCGAACTCTATTCAATGTGCGAACATCATATGCTGCCCTTTATTGGTAAATGTCACGTCGCCTATATACCGACGGGAAAAGTCCTTGGATTATCAAAAATTGCCCGAATAGTTGAAATGTATGCCCGCCGACTGCAAATTCAGGAGAACCTGACTAAACAAATTGCAGAAGCCATTCAGTCCGTCACCGATGCATCAGGTGTCAGTGTGATCATCGAAGCAAAACATATGTGTATGATGATGCGGGGCGTAGAAAAACAAAACTCACTGATGAAAACGTCGGTAATGCTGGGGGATTTTCGAGAGAACCATAGTACTCGAATGGAATTTTTATCACTGCTTAATTCAGCGCTGTAACACACCAGGTGGCACCAGGGCCAGGTAAGTAAAACCGCCTGCCTATCGTCTAACGGATGACCTCAACTAATTCAAACCGTCGGACCCTGTCACGACTTAAAGGTGAGGCAGGTCCCATACCCAGAGGCGCCACCCTATTTGCAGCAATGCCCATTGCCACCAAAGCATTGCTAAAATTTTCAGCCATTTTCTGGCATCGTTCGATACCACCTTTGACGGACTCCCCTTGCTTTAGACTGTCGTGGGCAACCAACATATACTCCACACTTTGAGTGGTATCTATTGCCTTATAAACAGCCTGTAGAATACGCTCATCGTAATCCAGGTTTAGAATATACTTCCCTTGTTGGCGAATTGACGTAACGATCGATTCGCTATTCAGCACCTCGCCTGCTTCAACCACAATCCGGTCAATATGTGCATATAACTTCCCAGTGCCACGTCGGGCAACATAAACCGCAAAATAAATATTACTATCTGCTTGCCTGGCAAGAAAATAATATTGGTACTGCTCTGGCCCATACAGTATCGCTTTATTAAATATCGAATTAGCCCAATGATTACTTGGCCCACAAGTCCTGCCCTGGCATTGGTACACAATTTGTCCCAGTTTTGCCAACTGAGCTTGAAAATACCCACCAACAACTTGAGTACGCCGTTGACCAGGAACAAAATACGTCTGAGATGACTTAATGCCCTGCAGACTCTCAACCGATTCAGGTATTAGCTGGGTATTAACTCTTTCAATCGCACCGGTAATTAATAAATGAGTGCGGGTGGTAACTTCAACCGAGCTAGCAACCAACTCAGAGCCTGGAAACGGTTCCAGTAACATCTCAGATGCGCGCACACCACCTGATACCAATAATACCAAATGAGAAAAATACACAACAATTAGATTTAAACGGTAATTTGCCATTTAATTTCACCACCGTTATAGGTAAGAATTTGCTGGTTAATACAGACCACATCGGCCGTATTCACGAAAATTTCACTACCCGTTAGCCAGGATATAAAATCACTCACAAAAGGTTGATGAGTAATGATCATACAGCTGATTTGTTGGTCATCCGGATAACCTTCAACACAAGTCGCAAGATAGCTGGCCGCAGCTTTTGGGTCACCTTCGGGAGAAACCGCTTCCGTGGTTAATATACCTTGTTTTAAATTTAACTTTTGTAACATTATCTCAGCAGTTTGTTGTGCTCTCAACAAAGGGCTGGCAAGGATCAGGTTTGGCCGAATTGATTGAGTTAGCGCTGATTGAGTTAGCTCTAATTTAGTTAAGAGCGCCGCGGCGCTTTTTTGCACCTCACTGACACCTTGTTTACTTAAGGGGCGCACAAAATCTGAATCTGCCCCGAATTCAGCAGCACCATGGCGCATCAGCAATATGTTCACGAATCCTTTCTCATATATCCGGCCTCAGGAGACAACAAACTCAACATCATTAGGCTGATCGGCCATCATCAAATCATTAATGACATCATTCACCGCCATCGATTTGAAAAGTATATTATATAGCCCGTTAACAATGGGCATATAAACATCCAGTTCTGTCGCTTTGAATTTCACAGTACTTACAGTATTTAAGCCCTCTGCTAACCGTCCCAGTTTAACCGTAGCCTGCTCAACCGATAGACCTTTGCCGACGTGCCAACCCAATTGATAATTTCGACTCAGGGGCGAACCACAGGTCACAATCAGGTCGCCAACACCCGCCAGGCCGAGGAAAGTCAATGGTTTTGCGCCCATGCAATGCGCAAAGCGGCTCATTTCCGCGAGACTACGCGTTAGTAACATGCCTAAGGTATTCTGTCCAACACCTAATGCGGCACCAAATCCTGCCGCGATGGCGTAAATATTTTTTAGCGCCCCCGCTAACTCAACGCCATAGATATCATCGCTTGAATAAACTCTAAAATAAGCGGTATGTAAAATTTCCTGGGTCAGCTCACATAATTGCGAACTCTTGCTGGCGACAACTGTAGCTGTCAGCTGTTTTTGAACAATTTCTTCGGCAAAATTGGGACCACTAAGTACACCAATATTATGTGCTGGCAATTCTTGTCGCAGCACATCACTCATCAGGTTAAAGCCTGCTGATTCTATGCCTTTAGTGGTACTGATAACCATCGTGGCTGGGTTGATGAGCGCTGGCTGAGCTAACTTTACGACCTCTCTAAAAGCGCTGCTGGGGATACAAAAAAAGACCACATCACAATCTTCCAGACAGGACTGTAAATTCGATGTTGGCTCCACGCCGTCGTTGATTTTATACCCAGGAAGAGATTTGGCATTTTCGCGCGTCACCTTAATGGACTCAGCATGCGCCTCATCCCTTGACCACAACGTTATCCTTTGGCCGTTCTCTGCCAAAATATTAGCAATCGCGGTACCGAACATACCGGCACCTAAAACAGAAATAGTCTTCGGCATAATATAGAAATTATGTAATTCAAAAAGATGAATGCACTATAACTGATGCCATAAGATTACCCTATAGGAACATAGGGTAATCCGAGCACGAACGACTCAAACACCACCTATAAACCAGGCAGTGGCGAACCGATACCTTTATGAAGATAATTCAAGTAGTAGTTTATTCAGACGCTGTACATAACCGGCAGGTTCTTCAAGGTGACTCCCCTCAGCCAATATTGATTGATCATACAACACCATTGCAAGATCATTAAAACGGTCCATATCGGTCTCATCGTTTAACTTGATCACCAATGGGTGTTTAGGATTGATTTCGAAAACCCGTTTACTATCAGGCACATCCTGACCAGCTGACTCAAGAATGCGCCGCATTTGCATGCCCATTTCATCATCATTAACAACCAGACAAGCCGGCGAATCCGTCAGACGATGAGTAATTCGTACTTCTTCAACATCATCGGTAACGGCCTCTTTGATACGCTCGATCAGACTACTGAACTCCTGTTCAACCTTCTCATTGGCTTCTTTTTCAGCTTCGTCTTCAAGCTCACCAAGATCCAGACTACCCTTCGCAACATCCTGAAAACTTTTACCGTCAAATTCATTCAGGTAATTCATTAACCATTCATCAATACGCTCATCAAGTAATAGCACCTCAATACCTTTCTTGGCAAACACTTCCAGGTGGGGACTATTTTTAGCCGTATGATAGTTTTCAGCGACAACGTAATATATTTTATCCTGCCCTTCTTTAAATCGTTCAATATAATCTGTTAGTGACTGGTTTTGAATTTTGGATTCACTATGAGTCGTAGTGAAACGCAACAATTTTGCGATTTTATCTTTATTGGCATTGTCTTCGGCAGGACCTTCCTTGAGCACCTGACCAAATTCATCCCAGAATAATTGATACTTTTCTGCATCTTTTTTAGCCATTTTCTCTAGCGTATCTAATACCCGTTTGGTCAAGGCATTACGCATCGATTCAATCGCTGGGTCTTTTTGCAGTATTTCCCGCGAAACATTCAGCGAAAGGTCATTCGAGTCTACAACACCTTTAACAAAACGCAGATAGAGAGGCAAAAACTGTTCAGCTTCATCCATGATAAAAACCCGTTGTACATAAAGCTTTAAGCCTCTTGGGGTTTCACGTTGCCACATATCAAATGGCGCTTTGGACGGGATATACACCAGACTGGTGTAATCCAGCTTGCCTTCAACTTTATTATGGCTCCAGCTTAGCGGGTCTTGATAGTCATGCGAAACATGCTTATAAAATTCTATATATTCGTCATCTGTTACGTCAGTTCTGGAACGTGCCCACAACGCCTGCGCCTCATTAACAGGTTTATATTCGGCGACTGGCTCCTCTACTTCAGCTTTTTCATCAGTCTTAGCGTCTGTAGCGTCGGTTGCTTCAGTTGCATCTGTCGCCTCGGCGGCATCCTCGTCAAAGGCTGGCATCGGTTGTTCAAGCATCAACACGGGTACAGATATATGATCCGCATATTTTTTAACAATACTCTTTACACGCCAGTCATCCAGAAAATCAGCTTCATCTGATTTAAGATGTAATATAACTGAAGTACCACGCTCTGAACGTTCGATAGCTTCGATATCAAAATCTGCCTCACCCACTGAAGTCCAGCGCACCGCATCTGCGGCTGTGCCAGCAGCAGCGCGAGTTTCCACGACAACCTTGTCAGCCACAATAAAACTGGAATAAAAACCAACCCCAAACTGACCTATGAGTTGCGCATCTTTTTGTTGATCACCCGTTAATGCCTCAAGGAACTGTGAAGTCCCCGACTTTGCAATAGTACCTAAGTGGCTAATTGCCTCATCACGACTCATGCCAATCCCATTATCGGTAATGGTGATGGTATTAGCATCCTTATCCACATCAACTTTAATTTGCAGGTCATTATCTTCGCCAAGCAAAGACGAGTTGGACAAGCTTTCAAATCTAAGTTTATCAATAGCGTCAGAGGCATTAGAAATAAGCTCTCTGAGGAAAATTTCCTTGTTGCTATACAGGGAATGAATCATGAGGTGGAGAAGTTGCTTGGCCTCGGTTTGAAAACCAAGCGTTTCTTTTTGCGCTTCGACTGCCATTTTTAGAAATCGCCCTTTTAATCATCTTGTTGGTTGCATGATAAATGGGGTCCAATAACAAATTTTTCAAGGGCTCCAGGCAATCTATACCCTCGCTATTTTATACAGAGCAGGTTCTTTGCCAGCAGCGACTGTTTTCAAGCAGGCCAATAACCAGACAAAAAAAAGCAGCCATCAGGCTGCTTTTTTTCACATTTCACTGCCTCTAGATAAACGCTACCAACCGGTCAGTTCTTTCAAGGTATTGCCAATTTCAGCAAGGCTCTTGGTGGTGCTAACCCCAGCTGCATGTAACGCGGCAAATTTATCCTCAGCCGTGCCTTTACCACCAGCAATAATAGCACCTGCATGACCCATCCGTTTTCCTGGTGGCGCGGTCACTCCAGCAATATATCCAACCACAGGTTTAGTCACGTTAGACTTGATAAACTCTGCCGCTTCTTCTTCTGCATTGCCGCCAATCTCGCCCACCATAACAATCGCTTCAGTTGCTGGATCCGCTTCAAATAAACCCAGAATATCAATAAAGCTGCTACCAGGTATAGGATCACCACCAATACCCACACAACTACTTTGGCCATATCCCAAATCTGTGGTCTGTTTAACCGCTTCATAAGTCAAGGTACCCGAACGAGATACCACACCTACTTTACCCGGCAAATGAATATCGCCAGGCATAATACCGATTTTACATTCTCCTGGTGTGATAACCCCTGGGCAATTTGGTCCTATCAAGCGAATACCACGCGCATCCAGACTAGCTTTAACCGCCAGCATATCGAGCGTTGGCAACCCCTCAGTAATACAAACTATTAATTCAATGCCGGCTTCCGCAGCTTCTAAAATACCGTCTTTTGCAAATTGTGCAGGCACATAGATAACAGTGGCATTGGCAGCAGTTTCGTCGACGGCATCTTTTACCGTATTAAAAACGGGCAAACCAAGATGGGTTTGACCGCCTTTACCTGGCGTAATACCACCCACCATCTTAGTACCATAGGCAATCGATTGCTCGGAGTGCATGGTCCCTTGTGCGCCGGTAAAACCCTGGCAGATTACTTTAGTATTACTATCAATCAGGATACTCATGCTTTTACTCCTGCAGCTTTAACAGCTTGCTGCACAGCATCTGTCAGACTGGTTGCTGCAATTATATCAACGTCACTTTCGGCCAGTGTTTTGACCCCAACCGCTGCATTGTTGCCTTCAAATCGAACAACTACAGGCACTTTAACACCCACTTCTTTAACTGCGCCAATAATCCCATCAGCGATAATATCGCAACGAACTATGCCGCCAAATATATTAATCAATACTGCCTTTACGTTAGTATCTGAGAGGATGATTTTAAATGCTTCACTGACGGTTTCTTTGGTCGCACCACCACCGACATCAAGAAAGTTTGCCGGTTGGCCACCATGTAACTTAACCAGGTCCATAGTACCCATCGCTAAACCAGCGCCATTAACCATACAGCCAATATCGCCTTCAAGCGCCACGTAATTCAAACCAAACTCGGCTGCCTGACTTTCACGTTCGTCTTCCTGGCTTGGGTCCCGCATGGTACTAATGTCTTTTTGCCGATAAAGCGCATTACCATCGATACTAACTTTCGCATCCAGACAATGGATATCACCTGCTTTGGTCACCACCAAAGGGTTAATTTCCAGTAGTGCCAAATCTGTTTCGATAAACATTTTTGCCAAAGTGGTAAATACCTTGGCAAACTGATTAATTTGTTTACCTTCAAGGCCCAATTTAAAGGCCAGGTCTCGACCTTGATAACCCTGTGCACCGAGTGCAGGGTCAACGGTTGCTTTTAGTATCTTGTCGGGTGTTTCCTCCGCAACTGTTTCGATTTCAACACCACCTTCAGTGGAAGCCATAAATACCACCCGCTGACTGGAACGGTCGATGACGGCTCCGAGGTATAATTCTCGGTCGATATCCGTACAGTCTTCGACATATATCTTACTAACAGGCTGGCCTTTTTCATCAGTCTGGAAAGTTACTAGATTAGTACCGATATGAGTCGCACAAAATTCTCGAATTTCAGCTTCGGTTTTAACTAATTTAACACCGCCCGCCTTGCCGCGACCGCCTGCATGGACCTGCACTTTAATGACCCAGGTGTCACCACCGATTTTTTTCGTTGCAGCGACTGCTTCGTCAGCGGTATCGCAAGCTATACCTTGGGAAACAGGTAATCCATATTGGGCAAAAATTTGTTTCGCCTGATACTCATGGAGGTTCATAACTTAAGCATCCTTAAGGGGTTAATAAATTTATTTCTTCTTTCTTTTACGGGTTGCGATATGAATCGCATGCCCTGATACTGCTAGCGCTGCCTCGTGCAACGCTTCAGATAACGTCGGATGAGCAAACATGGTGAGCGCCAGGTCTTCTGCACTAGACGCAAATTCCATCGCTATTACCGCCTCCGAAATTAATTCGGATACATGTGCACCAACCATATGGATACCGAGTATTCTGTCAGTTTCAGCATCCGCAATCAGTTTAATAAAACCAACGGTGTCATTGGCAGCCATCGCTCGACCACTCGCCACCATGGGGAATAAACCAATATTAAACACATCGCCTGCAGCCTTCAGTTCCTGCTCTGTTTTACCTACCCAGGCGATTTCTGGATGAGTATAGATTACAGCGGGCACGCAGTCGTAATTTACCAGCGGTTTTTTACCCGCAATTCGTTCGACCACCATAACCCCTTCTTCCATACCCTTATGGGCTAACATTGGCCCTCTGACCACATCACCAATGGCATATACACCCGGCGCGTTAGTGACACATAAATCATTAACGTAAATAAATCCACGTTCATCCAGGTCTACCCCACAATCAGCAGCCAACAGGTTTTCTGTATACGGACGCCGACCGATGGCGACTATAAGACGGTCGAAAATTTCAGTCTTGTCGCCTTCTGCATCACTATAACTAACTTCAACTTTTTGACCTTTTAGCTCACTGCCTGTTAATCGTGCGCCGAGTCTAATATCAAGACCCTGTTTTTTAAATTGCTTTGCGGCTTCTTTCGCTACCTGCTTATCTGCCATTGGCAGAAACTCTTCGAGCGCTTCCAATACTACGACTTCAGACCCCAGGCGCTGCCAGACGCTACCCAATTCAAGTCCAATAACACCCGCACCAACCACACCTAAACGTTCAGGCACAGTCTGAAAATCTAATGCACCACTGGAATCCACGATAATATCCTCTGCCAGCTGACAAGGCGGGATCGAAACCGGTACTGAACCAGTGGCAATGACGACATGTTCGCCAGTTATAGATTTAACACTGCCATCATGTAAAGTAATTTCAATGTTTCGGCCAGCATTCAATTTTGCTGCACCGTCAAAGACAGCAACACCATTGGCTTTTAAAAGACCCGCAACGCCCTTGGTCAGATTCGCCACCACTTCATCTTTGCGCGCCATCATTTTCGGCACGTCCATCTCTATGCCTTTAATATTGATCCCAATGTCAGCAAAACCGTGATTTGCCTCAGCAAATTTATGCGACGCATCCAACAAAGTTTTAGAGGGAATACAGCCGACATTAAGGCAGGTTCCGCCATAGGCTGGTTTACCTTGTTTATTTACCCACTTATCTATACAAGCCGTATTTAAGCCAAGTTGAGCCGCTCTAATAGCAGCATGATACCCAGCAGGGCCAGCACCAATGATTACCACATCAAATTGATCAGTCATTTTTGTTATTCATTCTCCATATCTGCCTTATGTATTGTCAGACCCATAGACTATCCGAACTATATATCCAATAGAATACGTGCAGGTTCTTCCAGGAAATCCTTGATCGTGACCAAAAACCGAACTGCTTCCTGGCCATCGATTAATCGATGATCATAGGACAGTGCAAGATACATCATTGGACGAATTTTTACTTCCCCATTAATCGCCATCGGCCTATCCTGAATTTTATGCATACCCAGAATTCCGGTTTGCGGCGGGTTAAGAATAGGTGTCGACAACAACGAACCATATACGCCACCATTTGAAATGGTAAAGGTACCGCCAGTCATTTCATCAATAGACAATTTATTTGTTTTCGCTTTTTCCCCTAACACACTGATCTGACCTTCGATTTCGGCCAACGTAAGACTATCTGCATCACGCAACACCGGTACCACCAGACCTCTGGGTGAACCCACGGCAACACCGACATCCTGATAGCCATGATAAACAATATCGTTGCCATCAATAGACGCATTCACCGCCGGAAAACGTTTCAGCGCCTCAATACTGGCACGCACAAAAAATGACATAAAGCCAAGCCGAGTGCCGTCATGGGCTTTTTCAAAAGCCGCTTTATATTGGCTCCGTAGTTCCATAATTGCGGTCATATCCACCTCATTAAAGGTGGTTAACATCGCCGCAGTCTCCTGTGCGTGCAGTAACCGTTGGGCAATACTGGCGCGAAGTCGAGTCATTGGAACCCGTCTTTCCACCCGCCCGCCTGCCTCAGTGGACTCAATCTGAACCGCCACTTTAGTCTGAACCTCTGCCGGCTGCGGTGTACGTTGTAATGCAGCAACCGCTTTAAGGACATCTTCCTTCATGATACGTCCAGATTTTCCAGAACCCTGCACCTGAGCAAGGTCTATCTTATTTTCAGCAACTAGTTTTTTTGCCGCAGGGCTCATTACAACATCCTGCTGGTTGGTTGGTTCCTTCACCGCAGGTTTACTATCATCCTCACCAACAGCACCCGCCGCAAAAATTCCGAGTACCTCTTGCGCCAGTACAGTTTCACCTTCTGCTTTGATTATCTCGGTTAACTGGCCATCCGTAGGTGCAACAACTTCGATGACCACTTTATCTGTTTCTATATCCACCAGTAACTGATCTCGACGAACATTTTCGCCAATAGCCACATGCCAAACAGCAATTTCACCATCGGCAATGGACTCTGGGAATTCTGGTGCTTTAATCTCTGTCATAATTTAATCCTTATATTCGCCCGGCCGGCCTTCAATATTGTTCTCGTTCGAGGTATAGAGCATCATCTATAAAGGCCTCCATTTGTTTCACATGAAGTGACATATACCCTGCAGCAGCAGCAGCGGAAGCTTCACGGCCAGCATATTGCAAATACAGGCCTGGAAATCGCTCATGCACGACCTTTCGCATATGATGTTGACTGCTATACCAGGCACCCTGGTTCATTGGTTCTTCCTGGCACCAAACAACACTTTCTACCCCAGGATACCGAGCCATCGTCTGGCGCATATCAGTTTCTGGAAAAGGATAGAGTTGTTCAACTCTAACAATAGCCACATGCTTCAAGCCATCTTCAAGGCGCTTGGCATCAAGATCGTAATAAACCTTGCCAGAACAAAAAATAATACGTTTGATATCATCATCATTTTCACCTTCAGGTTCCTGAATTACATTCTGGAAGCAACCTTCAGCCAATTCCTCCAAAGTACTAACAGCCAACTTATGTCTCAAAAGGCTTTTCGGTGTCATCACAATGAGTGGTCGTCTTAGCGGACGAATCATCTGCCGTCGGATCAGATGAAATATCTGAGCTGGTGTAGTGGGCACGCATACCTGAATATTATGCTCCGCACAAAGTTGCAAATAACGTTCCAGCCTTGCCGATGAATGCTCTGGGCCCGCACCTTCATAACCATGAGGTAACAACATCGTCAGGCCGCATAGTCGGGCCCATTTATGCTCCCCGCTGGTTATGAATTGATCAATAACTACCTGGGCGCCATTTGCAAAGTCACCAAATTGTGCTTCCCAGATAACCAATGTATTCGGACTTGTTTGCGCATAGCCGTATTCAAAGGCTAATACGGCTTCTTCCGATAAAAATGAATCATATAGTTCAAACTTGCTGGCTTGTTCGTTTAAATTATTAAGCGGTGTATAGTCGCCACCTTCTTTCTGGTCATGCAAAACAGCATGGCGGTGAGAAAAAGTACCTCGCCCGACATCCTGGCCAGTCAGCCTGATTTCATAATTTTGATCCAGCAATGAGGCATAGGCCATAACCTCAGCGTAACCCCAGTTAATGGCCAACGCACCAGCAGTCATTTTTTTCCTGTCTTCAAGAATTTTACCTACTTGTTTCTGCAGGACAAACCCTGCCGGCAACTCATCCATCCGATTAGCAAGGCTTTGAAAGTGCTTAAGCGCCATCGTAGTATCACCCTGTGCCGTCCAGTCATGACCCAAAAAGGGCTGCCAGTCGACAAACATTGAGGTATCAGGTTCCTTCAAAAAGTCCCACGCCACTGGGTCGCCTGCATCCATCATATCTCTATAAGCTTCAACTCGCTTTCTATATTCAGGCTCATCAATCGCGCCATCGCGGATAATTTTGTCAGCAAACAAGGTGAGGGTGGTGGGATGCTTACGAATTTTCTGATACATGACAGGTTGCGTTATTGATGGCTCGTCACCCTCGTTATGACCACGCCGACGATAAGACACGAGATCAATAACCACGTCCTTTTTAAACGCCATACGATAATCTACAGCGAGTTGAGAAACAAAAATAACCGCTTCGGGGTCATCGGCATTAACATGGAAAATAGGCGCCTGCACCATTTTTGCGATTTCAGTACAGTAGTGGGTTGATCTGGCATCCTCGCGTTTACTGACGGTATAGCCGATTTGGTTATTGATAATAACGTGAATGGTACCGCCGGTATAAAAGCCCCGGGTCTGAGACATCTGGAAGGTTTCCATAACCACGCCCTGACCAGCAAACGCAGCATCGCCGTGGACATTGATCGCAAGTACTTTATCGCCTGCTAAATCCTGACGGCGATCTTGCCGGGCGCGTACTGAACCCTCAATCACCGGCGCTACAATTTCAAGATGCGAAGGATTAAATGCCAACGCGAGGTGCATTTCTCCACCTGGGGTCATCAAATTTGATGAGAAACCCTGATGATATTTAACATCTCCGGACCCAGAACCTGGCGTATAGCGGCCCTCAAATTCGTCAAATAATTCGCCCGGTTTTTTGCCCATGAGGTTAACCAATAAATTGATACGACCTCTATGCGCCATGCCAATAACAGTTTCTGCAACTGAAGTTTTGCCCGCACGGTGAATAAGTTCCGCCATACAGGGAATAAAGGATTCGCCGCCCTCAATACCAAACCGTTTTGTACCTGGATATTTGGTACCAAGAAACTTCTCCAATCCCTCAGCGGCAATTAACCGATCAAGAATACGCCGCCTGACGCCATCGCTATAGTTTGGGTTCGAACGTGCACTTTCCATCCGCTGCTGAACCCATAGCTGTTCAGCCTCATCGGTAATATGCATGTATTCTGCACCGATAGAGCCACAATAGGTCTGTTCCAGGACGTCAATAATTTCTTGTAAAGGTGCCTCATCCTGACCAAAAAAGAGCGTACCGGTTTGAAATCGAGTATCCAGATCGGCTCGAGATAAGTGGTGATGAGCCAGTTCCAGCACCGGTACAGTTTGTTTTTCTTCTAGCCCTAACGGGTCTAAATCCGCGTTCAGGTGTCCACGACGCCTATACCCTGATATCAGTTCACCAACGGCGAACTGTTTCCTCTCGTGGTCAGCATGGAAAGTATTTGCTGATACCGGTGTCACCCGTGACTGATTTTTTGATAATAGTAAAAAGTGGTCTCGAATAGTCGAGTGAGAAATATCGTTTGCCAGGCTACCCTCTATCACTGGCAACGTTTGAAAATAACTCCGCCATTGGTCTGCCACTGAAGCTGGATCTTCTAGATACTGTTCGTACAACTCCTCAACATAGGATGCGTTGCCACCAGAAATATGACCGCTACGCCAGAGTGCTTCCATCTTACTTTCTTGCATTTCAAATCCATCCTTGCCTGGGCAAGCAAATAGGGTACACGGCAAGTGCTGTTTTTTACGAATTCATAGCGCCGAAAGATAATGCCTTAGCAATATCGCAGCGCCGCAAAAAAAAGGCATGCCGAAACCCACTAACCATGTAAGTGGTCTATTAAGAGTAGCCTATCGCACTGCATTGTTCGCAGAGTGAAATAGCGTAAATCTAAGGCCTAAACAGCCCGCTTTAGGAGCATGCTTCGGATATGACCAATTGCCCGAGTAGGATTCAAGCCTTTGGGGCATACGTTCACACAGTTCATAATACCTCGACAACGAAAAACGCTGAATGGATCCTGTAAATTAGCCAGTCTTTCTTCAGTGGCAGTATCACGGCTGTCCGCCAGGAAGCGGTAGGCCTGAAGCAGACCAGCCGGTCCAATAAACTTATCAGGGTTCCACCAGAAGCTCGGACATGAAGTCGAGCAACATGCGCATAAAATACACTCATAGAGGCCATCAAGTTTTTCTCGTTCTTCAGGCGATTGTAATCTTTCTTTGGCGGGTGCTGGCTCATTGTTAATGAGATAGGGTTCAATTTTCCTGTATTGGGCATAAAATTGCTCCATATCGACAACCAGGTCTCGAATCACAGGCAAGCCGGGCAAAGGTTTAATAACCAGTGCGCCTTTTTTGGTTACTTCCGACACTGGCGTAATGCAGGCCAGGCCATTCTTACCATTCATACTGATGCCGTCAGATCCACAAACACCTTCCGAACAGGAGCGACGATAGGTCACAGTTTCATCTTGTTCTTTAAGCATTTCCAGTAGTTTTAAAACCATGATGTCACGATCTGTGGGTATCGTGACATCAAAATCCTGCATGTAGGGCTTTTGATCCTTATCGGGATCGTATCGATAGACACTTACTTGCATTTAGTAAACCCTCTCTTTAGGTGCGAATACGCCTTCTGGCAGATCCTTGTCAGTTTCTAAAATTCCTGGTTTAAAATTCACTGCACGTTTACTTAATTCTTTTGTTACCGGGTCATAAATTGAATGGCATAACCAATTTTCATCATCACGCGTCTGATAATCATCCCTGGCATGCGCACCACGACTTTCTTTCCTCACCTCTGCCGCGATAGCCGTTGCTTCGGCCACTTCCATAAGATTATCCAGCTCAAGCGCCTCAAACCGAGCGGTGTTAAAAGCTTGACTCTTGTCTTTTAAGTGTGCTTTTTCTATCCGGGAGCGTAGCTCAGCTAACTTTTTAATCCCTTCCTGCATAGGCGCTTCTTTACGGAAAACACCAAAGTTTAACTGCATACAGGATTGAAGTTCCTTTCTTAAATCGGCAATAGATTCACCTTCGGTAGACTGATCCCAACGGTGTATACGTTGCGTAGCCGCTTCAATATCACTCTCTGAGGCCTCACCAGAGTCCATCCCCTGAGCCAGGGCATCAATAATATGCAAACCTGCAGAACGACCAAAGACCACCAGGTCAAGCAATGAATTACCACCCAATCTGTTTGCCCCGTGTACAGAAACATTCGCTACTTCGCCTACTGCATACAACCCATCAATAATAGAATCATTACCTGTGGCATCGCATGCTATCGCCTGACCATGAATGTTAGTCGGTATACCGCCCATCATATAATGGCAGGTTGGCACTACCGGCACTGGTTCTTTCACTGGGTCAACACCTGCGAAGGTCCTGGCCAGTTCCACAATACCCGGCAATCTGGAATTTAATATTTCCTCGCCTAAATGATCCAGTTTCAAGAAAACATAGTCACCATCTGGACCTGCGCCCCGCCCTTCAAGAATCTCCAGCACCATACTTCGTGCGACTACATCCCGACCGGCCAGATCTTTCGCACTGGGTGCGTAACGCTCCATAAAACGTTCGCCATCTTTATTAATTAGATAGCCGCCTTCTCCACGGCAACCTTCGGTGACTAAAACACCAGCGCCCGCTATACCGGTTGGATGGAATTGCCACATCTCAATATCCTGGACTGGATAACCAGCCCGTAACGCCATGCCAATGCCATCGCCGGTATTCATCAAAGCATTGGTCGTAGATTGATATATACGCCCCGCGCCACCCGTAGCAAATACAGTTGCCTTTGATTTTATGTAGTGGGTTTCACCTGTTTCCATACAAATAGCGATAACACCTACCACCGCACCACTCTGATTTTTAACCAGGTCTACGGCAAACCACTCGGAGAAAAATACCGAACCCGCTTTTAGATTACCCTGGTAAAGCGCATGTAATAGAGCGTGTCCGGTTCGGTCTGCAGCAGCGCAGGTTCTGGCAGCTTGTTCACCTCCAAAAGCTTTCGACTGACCACCAAAGGGCCGTTGATAAATACGCCCCGACTCAGTTCGAGAAAAAGGCAAACCCATATGATCAAGTTCATACACAGCCTGTGGACCAACTTTACACATATACTCAATGGCGTCCTGATCACCAATATAATCAGAGCCCTTGATAGTATCGTACATATGCCAGCGCCAATCATCGTCTGGATCATCACTGGCTATTGCACAAGTGATACCTCCCTGCGCAGATACAGTATGGGAACGCGTAGGGAAAACTTTTGATATCACAGCTGTTTTCCGGCCTGACTCTGCCAACTGCAAGGCAGCCCGCATTCCAGCACCACCACCACCAACGATGATGGCATCAAATTCTAGTGTTTCGACGTCATTCATTAGCCTAATTCCCCCAAAGGATTTTTACGCTCCAGATGACATAAACCATCAGCGTAAGGATACAAATAAGTTGGTACATCAATCGAATACCATCCGCACCACTACCAAAGTAATGTGGCCGGATGTAATCAGTACCAATTGTCCACATACCTACCCAGGCATGAGCGCACGTTGCAAGAATCGCTAACAAGGTAAAAACCTGCATCCATGTCTGGTCAAAAAAACTGCGCCAATCGGCAAAACTTACCTCCGCTGACATGACTAAAAAACCCACTAACAGCAGCGTATATACTGCAAGAATAACTGCAGTTACTCGCTGGATAATAAAATCTGAAAGCCCGTTACGGGAAAAACTCGTAACTTGTGAAACCATTTCTCTCTCCCTAAATTGAATTCATCCGGTGCTATAAATACTAGCCTTGAATAACCCATATCCCTGCAACCACTATCACTATAGCGGAAAATAGTAATGTAACCTTTGCCGCAAACTGACTACCTTCTAATGTCTCTGCAACACCAAAATCCAACAACAAATGTTTAATGCCGGCCACAAAATGATAACCGAGAGCTGCCAGCAAACCCCATGTAACAAACATCCCGAAGGGCGATTTAATCATACTTTTGAGCGATTCAAATCCCGCCTCGGAGGCCAGTGAAATTTGTAAAGCATATAAACCAAAGGCAATACCGACAAACAACACAACACCCGCTATTCGATGCAGTATCGACGCAAGTGCGGTTATAGGCCAGGCGAATGCCATTAGATCTGAAGGATCGACATTGATAGGACGATGATCATTTTTCACAAGTTATTTCTCATTGTTGGATGAAATTTAAACTCGGCGAACGCCAATAAAACCGGCTTTCCTTGCCAAGCACCAAAACCAGCTCTTCAAAACGTTATTTACAAGAGCCATCAGCGGCTCATATTAAAAGCCATCAGCGGCTCATATTAAAAGCCATCAGCGGCTCATATCAAAAGCCTTTAGCGGCTCGTATTAAAAGCCATTAGCGGTTCATATCAAAAGCCATTAGCGGTTCATATCAAAAGCCTTCAGTGGCATCATTGAACCTTTAGGAGATTGTTTGAATATAACATCTACGCAACAGTCTATACATACCCGCAACAAACAGTCTAAACTGCTACCAACCCTTTATCGTTAATATTTCTAATAGGAACCATTAGCCACCCTAATCCACGATCTCTCTCTGCAGACAGGCTATTATTCGCGAGCCATTTGATTTTAATGCCTGACCCCGGATAAGGGTATCTATGATAGATAGTTTAGACACAAAAAACAAACCAACAATCTGACCTAAGCCGCAACACACAAGGCTTTACAAGATCCATCGGTTTTGGAATGATGTGCCGCTCTTCGTTGCCCTAGATAATATGGAACTTAGCGGCGAACGTTTACATGTAGAATATTGGAGTCACACATGGCACAACAAATAAGCATCACCATTGACGGTAAAACCATACAACTACCCGTCCTCGAAGCATCCGAAGGAAATAATGTTGTTGATGTTCGCAGCCTGATCGCCGAGGGCGTTTATACCTATGACCCAGGCTTTCTTTCCACATCCGCATGCGACTCTGCAGTAACCTATATAGACGGCGACGCTGGCGTTTTGATGTATCGCGGTTACCCGATAGATCAGCTGGCAAAACAATCGAATCATCTCGAGGTTTGCTATCTGTTATTAAACCGAGAATTGCCCAACCAGGCCCAATACGATAATTTCGCGGCCAGCATCAAATCGCATCAGACAATAGACCAGCAGTTTCGACAAATTTTTAACGGATTTACTCAGGGCGCTCATCCGATGTCTATGATTGGCTCAGCCATTGCTGGCTTAGCCTCGCTTTATCATGAAGAGACAGACATAACCAATGCGGAACACCGTATACTTACCGCCCACCGGTTAATCGCAAAAATCCCAACCCTTGCGGCAATGGCATTCAAGCATGGTAAAGGAGAAGCTTTTGTCGAACCAGACGCTAGTCTGAGCTATGCCGAAAACTTCCTCAATATGTGTTTCGGTACCGCTGGGCAACCTTCATCCGTTAGTCCTACTATTGCCAAAGCAATGGATAGAATCTTTCTACTACACGCGGATCACGAGCAAAATGCTTCAACATCAACAGTACGAATGGCAGGTTCAACCGACTGCAACCCCTACGCCGCAATTTCAGCCGGTGTAAGTGCCCTTTGGGGTCCAGCACACGGTGGTGCCAACGAAGCCGTACTTAATATGCTGAATGAAATAGGCGACGAATCCCGAGTTGAGGAGTTTGTTAACAAGGCCAAAGATAAAGCAGACCCCTTTAAATTGATGGGCTTTGGGCACCGCGTATACAAAAACTTCGATCCCAGAGCAACCGTGATGCAGGAATCCTGCCATGCTGTCCTGGCTGAAAAAGGTGCGGACAACGATCCGCTGTTAAAAGTCGCCCAAAGGCTAGAAAAAATTGCCCGCGAAGACGATTACTTTATTAGTCGTAAGTTATATCCAAATATCGATTTCTATTCCGGTATTACATTAAAAGCTGTCGGCATACCCACAGAATTATTCACGGTAATATTTACCCTCGGCAGAATGCCTGGTTGGCTAACCCACTGGAGTGAGCTTATGAGCGCACCTTATAAAATTGCTCGACCCAGACAACTATACCACGGGGAATCAAAACGAGATTATACTGATATAACGTCTCGTTAACTCGACAGCTAACCAAACGGCAATACAAAACCAACCACCAGGAGATAATTTTGGATATAACAGCATCATTAGAGACTTCAAAAGGTACTATAAATATTGACCTTTTCCCAGACCAGGCACCCATCACCGTGGCTAACTTTGTCAATTTGGCCAACAAAGGGTATTACGATGGATTAAACTTTCATCGTGTTATTGCCAACTTCATGATTCAGGGCGGCTGCCCTTCAGGTACCGGCACGGGCGGCCCTGGTTATAAATTTGAAGACGAATTCGATGCTTCACTGAGACATGATGCACCAGGAAAGTTATCCATGGCTAATGCAGGCCCGGGTACAAATGGCAGTCAATTTTTTATAACCCATGTACCAACACCACATCTTGATGATGCGCATACTATATTTGGTGCAGTTAAAGAAAGCGCTGACCAGGATATTGTGAACGCTATAGAACAGGGGGATAAAATTATTTCTCTGAAGATAGAAGGCGACTCGTCAGAATTGCTTGAAGCCCAGAAAGATCGCGTAGCCGAATGGGATAAAAGCTAGATAAAGGTTAATGTTAACTCGAATGGTAGGTCGTTAATACTAGCCTAAGCATTGTTTTCTAAGCGGCGCATACCAGCCCGCTTAGAATATCCCTTGCACCAGAACATTGCTTTTAAAAAGTTTAATCGAAACAGGTGCTGCTCTCTGCCCCGGTAATTAACGATAAATTCCTGTCACCTCGATTCGACTATCGCTTTATGAATTGGCACTGGAGAATCCACAGGCCTCAATGACTTCAGCGTTAGAAAAGGGCTTCCTTAAAAACTTATCGGCACCTACACTCATTATTCGCCCTTCGTTCTCTTCAGAATAAAACCCAGACATCGCTACGACGTGAATATGCATGGTATCAACATCAGTCTTTAACCTTTCGCATACCTGAAACCCATCCATGCCTGGCATCATCAAATCTAGTAACACCACATCAGGATTGACCTGCTGAACCTTGCTTCCAGCCTCATAACCATCAAAAGCAGAATCAACAAACGCTCCCTGGTATTTTGAACGAAACAGTTCGACTAAAAACCTGTTTAGCTGCTCGTCATCATCAACAACAAGAATACATCGCGATGCTTCTCCTTTGAGCCGAGAGGCCATACCTTCACGAATAGCAAACTGCCTTACAGATTCCATAGAAAAGCGCCGATGACCACCAGGCGTCGTTCTTGCTGGCAACAATCCTTTCTGCGCCCACTGGCGAACAGTTACCGGCGACACCAACAACAATTCAGCGACCTCATTAGGCGTAAGCCATATCTTCTTACTCATTTAATAATCCACTCAATGTCATTGAAAGATAGCTTGTTACAAGAATTTATCATGAAAAATGTCTAATGCCGATAAAGTAACCAGCGTCAAACTAGACAAATATGAACTATCATTAATACCATCAGATTAACAGACCGATTATCGGAACAACCTAGTTGGCAGACAAAAATACTCAGGGAAACAGCCCTGGCCAACATAGCTCCAGAGAAACTTCGACTATGCTTATCAGCAGGAGGCATAGTTACATATGTTATATCGCCCAAAAGTCTTTCTTTTTCTTATTTCCCCAATACTGATCGCTGAAACAGCTCGGCTGTTTTTTTCCCCCAACTGGATCAATGGCCTGATGGCCTGTGTTGCCTTTATCACCTGTATTTTACTCTGGACAACCAGGGCCCAGCCGCCAATATCTAGCGAGGATAGCGACCACAATGCAGATAACGATGTCGCTAATCCGCACGCCAATCAACTAGACACTAAAATTATTGACACCATATTAAAAGCTTGTCTAACACTCTGGTCGGCCCAGATAACCCACGTCAGGGAGGAAGGTACTGAACAAATTTCAAACCTGTCAGCACAGTTTGTCGGCATCGGCAACAATCTAACAACTGCCCTTGAGGTTTCTGCTACCCATGAGGAAGGTGAGGGTGTCGCCTATGGCTCGCGGCCAAATATTCAACAAACTGCTAAAAATATCGAATTACAGCTTGGTAAAGTTATTGACCAGTTAAAATATCTAATAGAGCTTAAAGCCAGGTTCGCAAAGGATATTCAAAAATTAAACGAAGCAACAATAACCTTGACTGACATGGCTACCGATGTTGAAAAAATAGCCAGCCAAACCAATTTATTAGCACTTAATGCCGCCATAGAAGCAGCCAGAGCTGGCGAAATGGGTCGAGGATTTAGCGTTGTAGCAGATGAAGTCCGGTCCCTGGCCTCCAAATCTGGCCAAACCGGCACCGACATCCGTGCCAAAGTAGTTGCTATTAGTGAAGAAATACAAGAAATTGTGTCTCAATCAGAAGAATCTTCTAAAGACGAAGAAATTATTGTTGAAGAATCTAACAAACTTATCAACGATGTAATATTGCAGCATAAACTCACCACCTACAGCTTAGCTGAAGCCGATAATGTGCTGGCGACAATGAGCGCCTCAATCAGAGAAGAGGTATCCCTCGCCATCACCCACTTTCAATTTCAGGATCGACTCGGCCAAATACTCAATCATATTGAGCATGAAATGGAAGCGCTATTGTCAGGCTGCGCAGAGGGCCAATTTAGAACTACTGACGAAGCTACGATCAATGAATTTCTGTCTAACTTTGTGAAAGATTTCACCACTGAAGAAGAAGCCGATATATTTACCCAGGCCACCGGCATCGTAGTTACTGCGAAGAAAAAAGTCGGCAACGATATCGACATGTTCTAGGGAACTTCTGATTAAGTGGATATTTTTGTTATGGCTATTTTTGTGATGACAGGAAAGCAATGAATGCAGAAAAATTGCCAAAACTGTTGGCACACACTCAATGAAGGCGCATCATCAACCGCCGTCAGGTTCTGGGCATTGACGCTTCAGACAGTTACCATCATTCGAGGAAACAATAATTGAAAGGCGTTGTACTTGATACTGACACCCTGGGTAGTGTTGATATATCCCCTATAATTAATTGTTTCAGTCAACATAGTGTCTATACCAGCGCTACCAACGAAGATATCCATCGAAAAATTCACGGCGCCAGGGCCCTTGTAGTCAACAAAACCAGGCTTACGAAATCAATCATACATCAGGCCAAAGAACTTCAGTTCATCAGCATTATGGCGACAGGCACCAATAATGTAGATCTCGACGCTGCGCGGGCGCAAAACATTGCAGTCAGCAACGCACTGGCCTATGCAACCCCATCAGTGGTCCAGCATACACTCAATTTAATGCTCAATTTAGCCACTCAATTACCTCGTTATTTAATTGATGTTGATCAGGGCAAATGGCAACAGAGTCCAGTTTTCACACTTCTGGATCACCCTATTGTGGAATTACAGGGAAAAACCCTGGGTATTGTCGGTTTCGGTGAACTAGGTAGCAACGTCGCAAAAGTCGCCCAGGCATTTGGCATGCAGACCCTCATCGCGGGCCGAAAAAACCAATCGAACCGGCTACCACTTAAAATTTTGCTGCCGAAAGTGGATTACTTATCATTACATTGTCCATTAACCGCAGAAAACACCAATTTGATCAATCAACAAACGTTACAATTAATGAAACCAACGGCATTTTTAATTAATACCGCAAGAGGTGGGCTGGTAAATTCAGATGATCTTGTAGCTGCGCTTAAGAATGGCATTATCCAGGGCGCTGCCATTGACGTACTTACAACAGAACCACCCACCAATAATGATCCGCTCATCCAGGCACGACACCTACCCAATCTAATTCTCACGCCACATAATGCCTGGGGCTCCATAGAAGCCAGACATCGACTGGTTTTACAGACTCAGGAAAATATCCAGGCGTTTCAGAAAGGTAAGCCAATTCGACTTGTTAATTGAGACTGCAACCCAAGCAATGGTAATATCCCTGCAATAGATTACCTTGACGATGGAGATATAGTGACCAATCAGAAGAATTCAGAAAAGAAACCCGAGAATGGCTAGAGGCGAATTGTCCTGCGAGCATGCGCACTCCACCGGTTGAGGCCGAAGCCGTTTGGGGCGGAAAAAATGAGACCTACGCTAATCCAGATTCAAAACTCTGGCTAGACCGTATGGGCGAAAAAGGTTGGACCTGTCCTACCTGGCCAAAAGCCTATGGCGGCGGTGGACTAAATAAGCAGGAAAACAAAATTCTACAGGAAGAGCTGCGTAAAATTCACGCAAGGCCCGTACTGACTTCTTTTGGTATAAGCATGTTAGGCCCTGCATTACTCGAATTTGCCACCGAAGAACAAAAGATGGCGCATCTGCCAAAAATCGTCAAAGGACAAATACGCTGGTGCCAGGGTTATAGTGAACCCGGGTCGGGTTCTGACCTCGCCAGCTTGCAGACCAAAGCTATTTTGCAGGGCGACCACTACACCATCAATGGTTCAAAAATATGGACCTCTTATGCTAATTTCGCCGACTGGATTTTTTGCCTCGTTAGAACTGACCCGGATGCAACAAAACACAATGGCATCAGCTTTATCCTGTTTGATATGGAATCTCCTGGCGTAACCACTAAACCGATTAAATTAATTAGCGGCGGCTCAGTATTTTGTGAAACATTCTTCGACGATGTAAAAGCTGACAAAGGCAATCTTATTGGTCCATTGAACGGAGGCTGGACGATCGCCAAACGTCTGCTCCAACACGAAAGAACTATGATTTCCAGCATGGGACTAGGGGGTGGCGGACGCAATCCCGAAAACGCGATGGAAAACCAGGCAAAAGCCTATGTCGGCGAAGAAAATAACCGCATCGCTGAACCTCAACTACGAGACCGAGTCATAGCGCACAAAATGAATGGCGCCGCGTTTTCTCTAACCCTGCAAAGAGCAGCAGAAGAAGCCAAACTAGCAACTGGACCCAGTGCCGCATCATCCATGTTTAAACTCTATGGCACAGAACATAATAAAGATCGATATGAGGTCATGCTTGAGATCCAGGGCACCAACAGCATGGGCTGGGAAGGCGACTCATTTGACGCACGGGAACTTGCAACAACCCGTGAATGGCTGCGATCAAAAGGCAACTCGATCGAAGGCGGCACTTCTGAGGTGCAGTTAAATGTCATTGCAAAACAGGTGCTATCGCTACCTGATTAATTGCTAGCCGATTAATAGCTAGCCGATTAAGACGAACTTTACCTGCCGAGGTGTTTCATTGCCTGGGATATTCCCTCGACACTGAGATGGTACATCTGCTCTTCGAGTAACCGATGTATCATCTCAGTGGTATATGAATCTCGCCATTTGTTTTTTTCAACAGGGTTAAGCCAAATTATTTTCTTGAAATGCTGTTGCATTCGCTGCAGCCATATTTGTCCAGGCTCGCCATTAAAGTGCTCAACGCTACCGCCACGTTCAGCAATTTCATGCCGCCCCATATTAGCGTCACCAACAAATATGACCTTATACTCAGAGCCGAAACGGCGGATCAAATCAAAGGTATTAATACGCTCATCCTGACGTCTTTGGTTGCTGGTCCATATGGATTCGTAGATAAAATTATGAAAATAATAGTGCGCCATAAACTTAAATTCTGATTTTGCGGCAGAAAATAACTGACCACATAGCGCAATATGGTCATCCATAGATCCGCCAACATCAAGAAACAACAAAACTTTAATATTGTTACGCCGCTCCTGAATTTCCTTTATATCCAGCAGCCCGCCATTCCTTGCGGTACAACGAATCGTATCTGCTAAGTCCAGCTCAGTATCTACCCCGATATGAGCGAATTTACGCAATCTGCGCAGCGCCATTTTAATATTCCGGGTACCAAGTTCCACGTCCGGGTCATAGTCTTCAAACTGTCTTGCCTGCCATACTTTAATAGCCGAGCGATGACTCTCAACATCAATATCATCTCTAATACCCTGTCCAGGTTCATCCCCCGCACCTAAACCTTTTTCACCATTAACTCCATCACCCTCCTGACCTTCTTCGCCTTCTTCGCCTGAGTCGCCCTTTTCTCCCTGCTCACCATTTTCACCCCCGTCACCGCTCTCACTCGCATCAATTTTTTCTTCAGCCTCAGCCGCAGCCTGTTTTTCTGCTTGATCTGACCCTTGATTGTTAGCCGATGAGTTCTTTTCCTTTAGCTTTACCGACTCGGCGTCTGCTTGATCCTGATTAAATTGTTCATCATTCGGTGCCAGCTTAGTGACTGATTTTTCAGCCAGATTGTTTTGCTGGCGAACAACTTGTTGATACTCCGCGAACAAATCCTGCCTTTCCCGGAGCAAGTGTTCGGGAAGATCCAAAATTGAGATCTCATTCAAAATAGCGTTGATATCTTCATCTAAAAACACCCCCGTTAACTCATCAAGGGTACCAAAGTATGAACCGAATGCAATATCATAACGATCATAATATTTTTCATCCTTGACCAGCGTCATTCTACCAAGAAAGTAAAATTGCTCTAAGTCAGCAAATACCAGGCGCCGATTCAGCATGGCCAGGCAGTCTAATAATTCACCAACAGAGACAGGTATACGATGTTTACGAAGATGTAAAAAAAAACTAATGAGCACAACAAAACTCTCGTCGAAAAGGTTACTGCAGATACCAATAAAAACACAGAAACAGGGTGGGTTCAAAGCTAAATATCGAGTAACTATTAGTGATCAACTTAAAACTTAAGCGCAACCGGTAACTGCAATATAATCTATTCAGCAACCCCTTCGTTCAACACTAATAATTTATGCCCAGCATAACAAATTTGAATAAGCATGATTTACTACATAGTTATTCCGGTATAACGCTATACTTCTGCAATAGCCAAAAACTGACCAATAATGACGCGTGAAAAACTAACCACTGAAAACATCCAGACAGGTAGGGATAACCTACTGGCTTCACTGGTATCGCTAACCCGTATCCATCATAAGCCCACTACAGAGGAAAGCCTGATCGCCGGACTACCGTTGAGAAACGGCAGATTAGATCCTTCGTTATTCAGCCGTGCTGCTCAAAGAGCAAACCTTGTAACTAAAGAAACAAGCCGGCCTTTGAGTGATATTTCGGACCAACTACTACCCGTAGTACTCATCCTTAAGGATGACAAATCTTGTATTCTACTCGAACAGGACTCCTTGAGCGCAACAATAATTATACCGGGCACAGATGAGGACTCGGATGATATCACCCAGACAATGAGTCTTGAGCAACTGCAGAAGATCTATACCAACACCTGTATTTACGCTAAACCAATGCCAGAAGTTGAGACCAGCGACCAAAGTACGTTCCAGACACACTGGTTTTGGGCGACTTTAAAAAAATCTCGTGGCATCTACAGCGAAGTACTAATTGCCTCGTTAATGATCAACCTGTTCGCCCTGGTCTCACCCTTATTTATTATGAATGTTTACGACCGAGTTGTACCTAACTACGCAGTTGAAACGCTTTGGGTGCTGGCTTCTGGTGCCTTGATAGTTTTTATTTTTGATTTCATTATGAAATCCTTGAGAGGTTACTTTATTGACGTTGCCGGGAAGCGCGCGGATATACTACTGTCCTCCGCTACTTTTGCCAAAGTAATGGATATCAAAATGGATAAGCGCCCTGGCCGGGTGGGTTCATTTGCTAACAACCTGCAGGAATTTGACAGCTTTCGAGAGTTTTTCACCTCAACTACCCTCGTTACCATCATTGACTTGCCGTTCGTGGTGCTATTTTTAAGCATCATATTCGGCATTGGTGGCAGCATGGTTATGGTACCAATGGCAGCAATCCCAATTATTTTATTTGCCTGTATCATACTGCAGAAACCATTACGGCACGTGATCCAGCAGTCATTTACAGTATCCGCAAAAAAACATGCCATGCTGGTTGAGGCTCTAAGTGCACTGGATGCGATCAAAGGCGCAAGAGCCGAAGGCATTATGCAACAACGCTGGGAAAACTTTAACGCGCACCTAGCAAAACTCGGACTAAAATCCAGACTGTTATCCATGGGCACCATCAATTTCACCCAAACAATTCAGCAAACCACCACCATTGCTGTGGTGATATATGGCGTCTATCTCATAATGGAAGGTCAACTCAGTGTCGGTGGATTAATCGCCTGCACCATTCTAACTGGCCGGTGTTTAGCACCCATGGGACAAGTAGCAGGAATACTTACCCGCTATCATCATTCTCTCGCCGCCTATAAAACTATCGACAACATCATGTCGTTACCCGTGGAGCGACCGGCCGGGAAAAGCTTTCTGCATCGAAACAATTTCACTGGCTCAGTCGAGTTCAAAGCGGTGAACTTTACATATCCAGGACAAAATTTAGCCGCCTTACAAAATTTGAATTGCAATATTCAGGCCGGTGAAAAAATTGCAATCGTTGGAAAGATGGGCTCAGGTAAAAGCACCCTGCAACGCCTAATTATGAACTTTTATCAACCGACAGAAGGCAGTATTCTATTTTCGGCAACGGATATTAATCAAATTGATCCCACTGACCTGCGTCGCAACATCGTCTATGTGCCTCAGGATATAGTGCTACTCAGCGGGACTGTTCGCGAAAATATTGTCCTCGGCTCACCAATGGCCAACGACAACCAGATAATGGCTGCTGCAAAACTCGCTGGTCTGGATGATTTCATCAACCGCCACCCACAGGGCTTTGACCTACAGGTAGGAGAACGGGGCTTAAACCTGTCTGGTGGACAAAGGCAAGCGGTAGCAATCGCCCGCGCATTTATCACTGATGCACCATTAATGGTATTAGACGAACCCACCAACTCAATGGACAATACCGCTGAGCTGCATTTTACCCGTCAGCTCAAAGACCGACTGTCAGGCAAAACACTTATCCTGGTTACCCATAAAACCACAATGCTCTCACTAGTGGACCGCATTATTGTACTTAACGACGGCCAAATTGTTGCAGACGGACCTAAAGATCAAGTACTTCAGGCATTGGCGGGAGCGACCCATGGATAATGATGATTTAGAATTTATGTCCGATACTGATGCCGTTAATCTCGAAAAGCTACCTCTCGGCAGCCATATGATTCTGTGGCTGACAATATTATTTTTTAGTATATTTATCATTTGGGCAAACTTTGCCGAAATCGACGAAGTTGCCCATGCTGACGGCCGCGTCATTCCGTCATCATCGACGCAGGTTATACAGAACCTGGAGGGCGGCATATTAGCTGAGTTACTGACCAAAGAAGGCGCCAGGGTATTCAGTGGTCAAAACCTGATGCGTCTTGACGATACACGGTTTGCCTCATCGCTGAATGAAGCTCAACTCAGTCATCACGCACTTACAGCGTTAGTTACCAGGCTTGAGGCCGAGCTTCAAGATGCAATCTATACCCCACCGGTTAACTTTCCTGCGCAACATATGTCACTTTTTGAACGTCAAAAATCCTTATTTATCGCCAGGAAATTTGAACTAAAGTCAGCCCTCGATATCCTCCAGCAGCAACTAAAACAGGAACAACAAGGTTTAGCTGGTCTGTTATCCGAAGCAGAAAAACTCGCACAAAACGCAAAATTAGCACAGCAGGAGTTATCGCTCACTAAACCACTGGTCAAAACTGGTGCAGTATCACAGGTCGAACTATTACGCCTGCAAATAGCCGTCAACGAATCTGTTGGTAGATTGGAGAGTACCCGGCTGGCCATTCCAGGTGCTCAGTCGGTCATTACAGAAGCAGAAGAAAAGATCCAGGAGCGCAAGCAACAATTTTATCTTGAGGCCCAGGCAGAATTAAACGAAGCTAAAACACAACTCTCACTACTCACAATTTCTAAACTGGCATTAGCCGACCGGGTTGACCGAACCCATATTACGTCACCGGTGGACGGCACTGTGAAACAGATTTTGGTGACCACCATCGGTGCCGTCATTCAACCCGGCATGGACCTCATAGAAATCGTGCCCTCAAATGATACCCTGCTGGTTGAAGCTAAAATTCGGCCAGCCGATATAGCTTTTATTCATCCGGGACAAACTGCAACGGTTAAATTGACCGCTTACGACTTTGCTATTTATGGCGGTCTGGACTCTGTACTTGAATTAATTAGCGCCGACACTATTACCGATGAACGCGGTGAGTATTTTTTCCAGATTCGAGTTAGAACGAATAAAAAATATCTGGGCAGCGCCAATAACCCACTGCCGATTATGCCTGGCATGATAGCAACGGTGGACATAATTACAGGTAAAAAATCTGTCATGGACTATATTCTTAAACCATTAAAACGTGCCCAGGCAACAGCTTTATCGGAACGATGATCACTAACTAACAAACAAATAACGCGACGCGCCGAACAATAATAATAATAATAATAAAATCTACTCTTCCGTCACCGATCGCAGTTCACGGGCCAGCTCACTTAATTTCGCCTGAATCATTCGGGTATTTTTTGGCCCCATTCTCACCAGTTGTTTTTGCGCAGCACTTAACGCTTCTAATCTCGGGTCTTCATATTCGTAGATAACTACCGGCCTGACAAGCCGGATCGGTTGGGTGCTCACCGGCGTTTCTAATAAGCGCCCAATTGCAGAAAAAATAGCATCATCAAACTTTGCATTGGGATACCCAAGCTCTTCATAGGCTGTTTGGAATAAGGGCCGTAACAGTATATAAAACTCTACTGCTCTATTTGAATCGATGGAGATTAATATATTGGTAACCTGGTCGTAGCGTCGATAAGAAGATTCCGCCATAACTGAAACTGTATTAGATATTGGCTGAACAGAAAACGCTTCCCTCGGCGCTAAAACAGCAGCTGGTTGCCTGGCAATACTCCCGTTGGCAATATTATCGACAAAAACAACCAGTTTTCGAACCAGCTCATCTGGACTCAACCAGGCATTAATCCCTTCGTGACGCGTTAAGCTCACCACCCCATCACGAATTAACTGATCACTCTCATCTAGCCTGGGCAGTACAAATACAGCTTCGCCGCCAGACTTTGGTTCAGTAATAGTAATTGCCGGCGCCTTTGGCGGCGCTGGCATCACCATTTCCACCGGCTCAACAGCAGGCGTGACAACCGGTGGTAAAGGAATATCCACTGGGGTGACCACAGTCGTATTTTCATCTTCCTCCCCCAGAAAAGAAAACACCAGCGCCCCTGCAATCGTAATGACTACGACTACCAGGGCAATCAGGACGGGCTTATTTTCATACATTGGGCCACCAACTTTTTTAAAACACTACATGTTAGAAACAAAACGCTAAGCACAATGGTAAACACTTTTAGTCCAGTTTGCTTCCATCTTACTACTTGATCTGAGAATTTAGCGCCATATTTCATTCGTTTGCAGATAAAACGGCCTTTTATCCACGCTGTGACTCAGTCACGTCCCCCAGGAACTCAGCATGACGCATTAATGCATATTGATAGGCTTCCACCAAAGCATTCCAACTCGCCTTAATGATATCCACATTCACGCCCATAGTGCCAAAGGTTTCACCCTCGAAACTATGTTCCAGGTAAACACGCACTTTTGCTGCCGTTTCCTGGGTGCTGTTTATGACCCGCACACTATAGTCTGTCAGATGCAATGCTTCTAACACTGGGAACTGCACGTTTAAGGCTTTTTGCAATGCCTTATTTAGCGCATCAATTGGACCGATTCCTTCGGCGGCACATAACTGGGTTGTTGCTGCCGATTTTATCTTCACTGACGCTTCAATAAGGCCATCCATATCATGTTGAAGCTCGTTAGACGGGCTATATATCCGATAAAACAAAGGTTCAAAACAGGGTTCATATTTACCAATATGCCGGCGCACCAGCAGATCGAAACTGCCATCAGCACTTTCGTAAGAATAGCCAGCGTGTTCTTTATCCTGCAATTCATCCAGAATAGCTTTTACCGCCCTTGAATCTTCTAATTCAGCATATCGATTAGCTAACTTAGCACGCAAATTTGAACCACCCGACAACTCGCTAATCAGAATTTTGCGAGAATTCCCCACCAGTTCAGGTTTAATATGCTCGTAGGTTGAGGGATTACGTTGTACCGCGCTTACGTGTACCCCGCCTTTATGCGCGAACGCGGAAGTACCTACAAACGGCTGGCCTAAGGGGCCCTGCATTCCGAGGTACTCCCAGATAGTTCGAGACAAATGGGTCAACCCAGATAATGCCCCATCCGGTAAACACTGATAGCCCAGTTTTAATTCAAGATTAGCTATAATAGCCGTAAGGTCCACGTTGCCACACCGCTCACCAATACCATTAATCGTACCATGAACCTGGATTACGCCTTCTTCAATGGCGCGTAATGTATTAGCAACGCCCAACCCACCATCGTTATGCACATGAATACCAAGCCTGGCAGCAGGAATTTCTTTGCGTACTGCTACAACTGCTCTGGATAACTCATGGGGCATTACGCCACCATTGGTATCGCATAAAATAATCCTTGCCGCACCTGCATCAACCGCCATCTGTAAACTGGCCAGGGCATACCCAGGGTCACTTTTAAAACCATCAAAAAAATGTTCGGCATCGTAAAAAACAGGTTTTTGGGTAGCCTCTGCTAAAAACTTAACCGACCCAGATATCATTCCAAGGTTTTTATCCAGACTAACTCTTAACGCCTGCTCAACATGCAGGTCCCATGTTTTACCGAAGATACAGGTAATATCAGCTTCTGCAGATACCAGCTTCTGGAGAAAAGCATCATCGGCAGGGTTGACCCCAGATCGGTGGGTTGAACCAAACGCAACAATTCGTGCATGCTCAAATTTCTGCGTCTTAACCCGCTGAAAAAATTCGTCATCCTTAGGATTTGAACCAGGCCAACCGCCCTCGATAAAATCAACGCCAATCGCGTCCAGTACTTTAGCAATATCAAGCTTATCACCCAGGCTCAGGTTAACACCCTCAGCCTGATTACCATCTCTCAAGGTTGTGTCGTATATTTCGATTTTTTTTCGGGGCATATTATTGATCTATAACTTATTGATCTACCTTATCGAATTTCAGCGTCGAGATAATCAATCAACGCCTAAACTCATAAACTAGGCGTAACCTAATCGCGCTGCGGTATCGCCAATAGCAGACTTTGCTTTTAGTAAAATATCCAGCGGGTCAAAACTTGCACTCAAAAAAGCCTGCCGAACCGATTCTTTCATCGATACTTTAAAGACGTTATTCGCACAAATGACTTGCAGTCCCTCAACATCAATAATTATTTCGGCGGCCGGGTCTGAAGCCATCAATGCGATCAGTTCTTTTCTTGCTGCATCTTCCATCACTACACAGGGAATACCTAAAGTAGCGCAATTACCATGGAATATTTCTGCAAAAGACTCTGCTATAACTGCATTAAAACCAAATTTCTGTAACGCCTGAGGCGCATGTTCTCGACTTGATCCACAGCCAAAATTATTGTCGGATATCAATATTGATGCGCCTTTATGCTCTGTTTTATCTAGCACATGATGTTTTGATTTTCCCTCAGCATCAAACCGCACATCATAGAATAACGCCGGACCAAGTTCATCAAAGGTCACGCATTTCAGGAATCGGGCCGGAATAATACGATCCGTGTCGATATCATTGCCCGGTACATAAACAGCTGTACCGGCTATTTTACTGATAGCTTCTCCACTCATCTTCTTCTCCTAATCCTGCAATCCAAAAACTTCTCGAACATCCGCGACTTCACCTTGTATCGCAGAAGCAGCAACCATCAACGGACTCATCAAAATTGTTCTCCCCGTTGGGGAGCCCTGACGACCGACAAAATTTCGATTCGAACTTGAGGCACAAACCTGGTCACCGATTAATTTATCAGGGTTCATCGCCAGACACATAGAGCAACCTGGCTTACGCCATTCAAACCCCGCCGCCTCAAAGGTTTTATCGAGGCCCAGTTTTTTAGCCGCAACGTCTACTTTTTCAGACCCTGGCACTGCAATAGCTTTTACCGAGGCGGACACTTTTTTACCCGCTATTAATGCCGCCACTGCTTGAAAATCACTGAGCCTGCCATTGGTACAACTACCAATAAAAGCGACGTCAATATTGGTGCCTTTAATTGGTGTATCTGCCTGTAACTGCATATAGTCGAGCGCATCGGTGATCAGTTCTCGATCAAGTCCTTCAACTTCGGCAGGATTCGGCATTTTTTCATTGATAGAAATGGCCTGCGCGGGGGTAATTCCCCAGGTCACAGTAGGGCCAATATCTACTGCATTTATTACAACTTCATCATCAAAGGTGGCATCCGCATCCGATGCATAGGACTGCCAACGCGCTACCGATTGGTCGAATTCATCCCCCACTGGGATCCGTTCGCGACCTTTTAAGTACTCAAAAGTAGTAGCATCAGGATTAATATAACCACAGCGCGCTCCGCCTTCGATACTCATATTACATACTGTCATTCGTTCTTCCATGCTCATTGCAGCAATAGTAGAACCAGCATATTCATAAGCGTAGCCGACCCCACCGTTAACACCCAAGGTACGAATAATATGTAAAATCACATCCTTGGCTGTCACACCGATTCCCAGCTCACCTTCTACTCGAATCCGACGAACCTTTAGCGGGTCCATAGCAATTGTCTGACTGGCAAGTACGTCTCGAACCTGGCTAGTACCGATGCCGAGGGCAACGCAGCCAAAAGCACCATGGGTGGACGTATGACTATCCCCACAACAAATTGTCATCCCTGGCTGAGTAAGGCCTAATTCTGGTCCGACAACATGTACTATGCCCTGTGAACCGGATTCAGGGGCAAAAAACTCGATGCCATTTTCACTGGTCGCATCATGCAGAACTTGAATCATTTGTTCAGCCATATCATCTTCTAGCGGTCTACTTTGATCGGTAGTGGGGATAATATGATCCACCGTGGCAAACGTCAGATCTGGAAATGCGACTTTTAGACCCTTATCTTTCAGCATGCCAAACGCCTGCGGGCTTGTGACTTCATGAATTAGATGCAGCGCAATGAACAATTGAAATTGCCCGCTATCTAATTGCTCAACAACGTGATCCTGCCACACTTTTTGAAACAGATTTTTGCCCACAGATAACTCCAAATATAGGTCTAGTCAACAATGATGCACGATAGTAGCACGATTAAATAGCTGGCTTGATTCCCATAAGGAATCATGGCAATTACCCTATAATTTTTTCTTCTGCCAGCCTTTCAAGTCAGTCAGTTGAATCAGCCATTTGGCGGGCCTGCTTGATAACGGTCGAATCAGACAGGATTTCATAGAGCACAGCGGGTTCTATCGGCTGATCTGTAGCCTGTTTCGCTAACCCTTCATTCGCTAACCCCTGCATTGTTCCACGACCATTAGATGTTATTCCTAACCGTTGTGCGGTATTGAAATCGACAAGTTTACCTTGCCTTAAAACTAGCACCGCACTAGCACGCACAACAAGATCCCGTTCACTACGCAACATATCGGGGAATTTACCCACCATTAACGATTCCGCTTTTTGATCCAGCTGCAGTTGGATTTTTTTCAGATTGATTTCGGCCATTAATTTTTTATAACTGGCATTAGACATCAATACACCATCAACGTTATAGTGAGTTATTCGATCACCATAGGAATTATCTACAACTTCTTCATTGGTCGGTACCAGCACTGCCGTATTGAACCTTTGTTCGGCAAATTTCCCGCGTAGCCAACGGGTGCAGGACGACAGTTTTTCTGCATCTACCGCAGCATCAGAGACCAAAACGGGTGCTTCACCTTCAGTTAATAAAAACGGGCTGGTATTACTAAAGCCAATACCAATACCTATTTCCAGTAGCGGCAAACCATCCTGTTTAGCGCGGGCATTTTTTGCCTTTACCAGGGCAACTATTTCCTTTGCCAAACCACAGGCTCTGGCCACCGCATACCATTGATTGGGCGCATTACTTTTTTCGTAGATAACAAACGACATGCCACTACCTGTTATTTGCACCCTGGCAGCACCATAAGCAGATAATAGTGCCTCAATAGGCTCATAGTAGCGTTGCCCAAAATAAGCGGCTGGCACTAAACCCTTCTGTAATAACTTATGCGCCATTTCTGCAGTCTTTCTAAAATTCACATTGATCATCGCATGATGAATAATTATCGGCGCCTCAACGGCTAGTTGTTTACTCTCCTCATGACCCAACAATTCGTATAAATGCCCACCTGCACGTGACTGTTTAAGCTCTTCCGCATTAGTGAGTACCGCAATGCGGTTAAAAACCCGATGTGCAAAACGATAATATTTCAGATGCAGCCGGTATCGGCTCAAGTCTGTTAACAAGTTCAAAAACCGTTCTTCTTTAGCCGTTTTGAAATGTTTATCGACTTCTTTTGCAATACCATCCAGGCGGCCAATCATGCCAGATGCTGCTAGTCTCGATTCATCTAACCTGGCAGTAATTTTCTTTGTCTGATTGCCTGCTACATAGGCGCAGGCATGGGCAACGGACATCAACTCCTGGTCCTGACTAGTCCACTTACCGCGTAATAAAAACCCACCTATAACTTCGCGGAACTCTGCATCAGAGAGGATTTTTTTTCTTGTATCCACAGCAAGTTTAAGTAGTCGCTTAACGTCAGTGCGGAAGGCCCATCGATCCCTGACGCCCTTGTTTTTCTTCACTAAAGAAAGGTTAAGCTCGTGTTCTTGCGCATCAAAAAGGGTTCGGATGTTCCCCGGTTCTTCGAGCCAGCTTAAAGTTTCATGAACTTGATCATGTTGATCTTCATTGGGACCCAGCGGCTGCCTAACTGCGAACAAGCCATTAAAAGTATCGTAAACTTCATAGTCTGATTGCGGCACATCTACTGACTTTAAAGCCTGTGTGTCCAACTCAGGCACCTGTTTTTTCAATATGTCTTCGACGCAAAGGTTTACCCTTGCGAAACCACTGCCTGCTTCCGGCCACATACTGTAATTATCAAGCAAAAGATTATTATCCTCTGGATTCACCGCCGACAATTGAGGATTAAACATGACATTCATTACCTGCGGGAAATAGCCCCCAAGCCATTCTTTACGAACATCTTTCAAACGGCCATTTTCTTCCTGTTGAAGTTGCTGAAAGATCGCCCTGCTACACTTATAATGGTATTCATCATGACGTTTCCGCAATTGCAGTAATTTTTGCTGGCGAGGCAGTAAGTTCCTCGACCCAGCAAACTGAAGTTGCGCCACTGTCTCTTCCAGCTGTTCAACCACTTGTTGTAGCTGCAGTCGGACTTCACTAAGAATAAATTTGATTACCCCAAACTGTAGGAAGACAAAATGCTGCTTTTCGAGATCAACACCAACCCGATGCAACGACGTCTTGATCATATCTTCATAGGCATTACGAAAATTACTCAACTCAACAGACCGCCCAGGAACGGCTCGACCACCAGAGAGCACCCGTTTTACGACGGTAGTGATAATTTCTCTGGCCTGCAATACGAAATAGTCACTTAGATGTACATCAACATGGTAACTATCAATACCGCGCCTCAAACCACTACAATCCAGCGTAATGCTGGCAGCAGTGCGTATACGTTGTAAAATCGCTTCACGAGATGAAATTTCGGCTGACTCGGCTGACATAGTCTCCCTGGAGAGCTCACATAAATTGGCTATGGGTTTGGGGCCTTGATCGAACTTTGACTGGGCTATGATTGAACCTGGGCTTGAACACTGTTCCTCTGATAGCCACCAATGCCAAACCAGATCAGAAACTACCTAACCATAGGTTATTGATAAATATTAAATAGTTGGCATTTATTATCAATAGCTTATAGACGAAGTAACCAGCCAAACGGACTAAGGAGATGGCTGAGACGGCTTTTAGTCAGAGAACCGCCACGGGCTGTTTATTCGAAGAGCCGCCACGGGCGTTTATTTCAAGAGCCGCCACGGGCGTTATCGCAACTGGAGGGTTTGCCGGTTTCTGCCCCAATTACCTGGTGATGACTCGAACACACCGTTCAAAACAGTCCCGCAATAACCACAGAGCCCCTGATTGTTTTCCGTAACCGCTAGTTGCCATTCACCCAATTCATACCAATCTCGCTCGATAATCAGCTGCTGACAATCAGAGCAATAGGTTGAGGCGCCTTTAACATCACTAACATTACCCGTATAGACATATTGCAATCCATTCGCTTGAGCAATGGACTGGCTTCGGGATAGTATTTCCATAGAGGTGCGCGGTTTATCCGTCAGTTTATAATCCGGATGAAAGGCAGAAAAATGTAACGGTATATCGACCCCCAGGTTTTCTGCAATCCACAAGCTTAACCGCTCTATTTCACCCGCTGAGTCATTCTCGCCAGGAATCAGCAAAGTTGTTATTTCAAACCAGACATCAGTCTCATGCTTCAAAAACAACAACGTATCCAGTACAGGCTGAAGATGCCCACCACATATTTTTTGGTAAAAGCGCTCGCTAAATGCCTTCAGATCAATATTGGCTGCATCCATCACAGCAAAAAACTCAGCCCTTGGTAAAGGGTTTACATAACCTGCTGTCACTGCTACAGATTTTAACCCTTTCTGTCTGGCAGCAAGGGCAACGTCAACAGCGTATTCATGAAATATAACCGGATCATTATAAGTGAATGCGATACTTCGACACCCCGTACTCAGCGCTGCTTCTGCTAGCATTGAAGGTGTCGCTCGAGCAGATAATGTATCCGTATGACGGGATTTACTGATATCCCAATTTTGGCAAAATTTACAGGCGAGATTACAACCCGCGGTACCAAAGGACAAAACAGGCGTACCCGGCAAAAAATGATTCAGAGGTTTCTTTTCAATCGGGTCGATACAAAAGCCGCTAGAACGGCCATAGGTCGTTAAGCGGATTGCATCAAATTTGCGCTCTCGCACAAAACACAGGCCTTGCTGGCCTTCATGTAATTTACACGCTCGCGGACACAGGTCGCATTGTACTCGGCCATCTTCAAGTGGGTGCCAATACCTGGTTTTACCCTGTTCTGAAGCAGAGCCTGGGCTAGAACCAGGACGAGGGCTACCATGTCGATAATCAAGAATGGAAGACATTCACTTTTCATTCCCATCTGTGTAATACATGTCAGTAATAAATATGGCACTATATCGAAAAATATATATGGCAAAATATACCCCTCCAATCATATCTTATACGTAGATGAATAATATTCGACACTCAGCTGTTGCGGGTAGCTTTTATCCTGCCGACCCAGTGCAACTAAAATCGAACATATTAGCACTGCTCCATGCCAGCGCTACATCCAATACCTGTGTCCCAGCCAATTCCGAACATTCCGAACATTCCAAACATAATGTGCAACCTACTGACGCACAAAAAACCGTCACCAACAAGTCGACTGCAGCGCCATCTACTGCGTTAGCTTCTACTGCGTTAGCTTCTACTGCGTTACCCTCTATTGCGTTACCTAAGGCAATTATTGCACCGCATGCTGGTTATATTTATTCAGGCCCTATTGCTGCGCGTATCTATGCGCAATTTATGCGGCAGCATAACACCATTAAACGTATTGTATTACTCGGACCTTCGCATAAAGTTTACTTCAAAGGCATTGCTGCAAGTACTAAATCAGCCTACCAAACGCCACTGGGAAGGGTTCCCATAGACCAAAAGGCAATTCAGACTGTGTTGGCAACACCACAAACTGGTTACCTTGATGCCGCCCATACTGACGAACATAGCCTCGAAGTCCATCTACCCTTTTTACAATGTCTATTCGATGAATTTTCTATCGTTCCGCTGGTCATTGGAGATACCAACAAAGAAGCTGTCGCCCGTGTTATTGAACAGCTCTGGGGCGGCAATGAAACGCTTATTATTGTCAGTTCTGATTTAAGTCATTTTCTGCAATTTGACGCGGCATCGTCAATCGACAGCAACACAGCGAGGAAAATTCTTGATCTCGAATCCGACCTGACCGCCGAAGAAGCCTGCGGTTATATGCCGGTCAATGGCCTGCTACATTTTGTAGCCCAGCAAATTATTGCCCAGAAAAAAGATCTAAAAATTGAACTGGTTGACCTGCGAAACTCCGCCGATACAGCAGGTGCAAAAGACCGAGTGGTAGGATATGGTGCATTCAACATTTTCGAACCTTTAGCAACCGTGACGACTGGCCCCAAAATACCTATCGCAATTCGACAACAAATAATACAGGTGGCGCGGCAAGCCATTCTCCACCCATTGCTTACAACGCGTACTGCATCTGACCCGGTAGACTTCAAAATCGAACTAAATCAGTTTGCTGTAGCGCTACGTGACCAGGGCGCATGTTTTATTACGTTAAAAATAGATCACCAGCTGCGCGGCTGTATTGGTACTTTAAAACCACACCGAGCCCTGATTCTCGATGTCGCCAGCAATGCCCAGGCAGCGGCATTTAAAGACCCAAGATTTAAGCCGCTAACCTTAGCTGAATTCCCCCAGATCGAATTACACGCATCAATATTAGCACCCGCCGAAACGCTGAACATAAACAGCAAACAAGATTTGCTAGAAAAAATACGCCCTGGTGTGGATGGTTTAATTATTGAGGAACAGGGTAAAACTGCAACCTATTTACCATCAGTCTGGCAACAACTGCCAGCGCCCGATGATTTTATTACCCAACTCAGGCTTAAAGCAGGCCTGGACCCAAAACAGTGGGGCCAATGCAGGGTGCAAAGATATACCACTGAAGAATTCGTCTAAAATAAGCACCACACACGCCTTTTCTGAATAACCGCCCTGGTCCAGGCCAAGTCATGAATTTTGCAACCACAAACATCACCCATACATTTACTACCGAACGGCTAAGCATCCAGAAATGTAACCCTGGTGATGCCGATCTATTGTTATCAGCCTGCCAGGAATCCAGCACCGAAGTATTTCCGTTTCTACCCTGGTGCCATCCCGATTACCAGCTGATAGACGCTACTGCCTGGCTTGATTATTGTGTAGCTGAATGGCAACTTGGTAACCTGTATGCATTTAACATCTGGCACAAGACCTCCGGTCGAATTCTTGGTGGCTGTAGCTTAAACCGCATTGATACCAACCCAATTGCTAATCTTGGCTACTGGATTAGAACTAGCGAACTCAATCAGGGTTATGCCAGTGAAGCGGTTAATGGACTAATCAATTTTGGCCTCACGCAGGTCGGTCTTCTACGCATTGAGATCATTATGTCCACTAAAAACCGTGCCAGCCAACGCGTTGCTGAAAAATCTGATGGGCAATTCGAAGGCTTATTAAAAAACAGATTATTCCTCCATGACCAACCCCATGATACTTTTCTTTATTCGGTCATCCCGAAACCCATCGTCGGCTTATAAACTCTGCTAACATAGCGCAATAATTCCAATCAATAGGAAATCGCGATGACCGAAACTATCAAGTCTTACGACAGTCAATCAGCAGAAAATGACAATGATATTGACGCTATCAGAAAGTCCATGCTGGAAATCCTCGATCGACAAAAAAAGGCCTATCTTAAAGAAGGTGAAGTTTCCCTGGCAACGCGCCTTGATCGACTTGATCGGACCATCAACCTACTAGAAAAACACGGCACTCGATTATGTGAAGCGATGTGTGAAGATTTTGGTCACCGCTCCCAACATCAATCCAAAATGACCGACATTGACGGTTCTATTGGCCCGCTTAAACTGGCAAAAAAACACCTCGGTAAATGGATGCGTCCGGAAAAACGCAAAGCCATGTTTCCGATGGGTCTTTTAGGCTCCCGTGCTCGGGTCGAATATCAACCTTTGGGTGTCATAGGTTGTATATCGCCATGGAATTTTCCCGTCCAGCTAACTTTTGGCCCTCTGGCTGGCGTTTTTGCAGCCGGCAACCGCACCATGATTAAACCTTCTGAATTTACACCTGCCACCTCAGAACTCATGAAAGAAATTTTCGCTGCAAGTTTCGATCTCGAAGAAGTTGCTGTACTCACCGGTGGCGCTGAAACTGGCACGGCTTTTAGTAGCCTGCCATTCGATCATCTTATTTTTACAGGTGCCACCAGTGTGGCAAAACATGTCATGCGAGCAGCCGCAGAAAACCTGGTCCCAGTCACGCTTGAGCTGGGCGGTAAGTCACCCGTAATTATTGGCGCAAGTGCAGATATAAATCTCACTGCAGCAAACGTGATGTCCGGCAAAACTATGAATGCGGGGCAAATTTGTCTTGCACCGGATTACCTCTTCGTGCCTGAAGACCAATCTGACGATTTCATCGCAGCCGCCAAAAACTCCGTCGCTAAAATGTATCCAAATATCAAAGATAACCCAGACTATACATCCATTATTAATCAACGCCACTATGAGCGTATTACCGGCTATATCGATGATGCCAGGGAAAAAGGCGCTGAAATTGTCGAACTTAACCCCGCCGCTGAAGACTTTAGTCAACAACAGCACCACCGTATCCCGCCCACGCTGGTAATTAACCCTACCGATGACATGAAAATAATGCAGGAAGAGATATTTGGCCCTGTGCTTCCAGTCAAGCAGTATCGCTCTGTTGATGAGAGCATTGAGTATATCAATGATCATCCACGACCTTTGGGGCTTTATTACTTTGGCCAGGATCAACAAGAACAAAACAAGGTACTAAGCCATACTACCTCAGGAGGGGTCACCGTCAACGACGTTTTAATGCATGTCGCACAGGACGATTTACCCTTTGGCGGGGTTGGGCCCAGCGGCATGGGTTCTTATCACGGTTTTGACGGGTTTAAGACATTTAGTCATGCCAAGGCAGTGTTCAGGCAATCAAAAACCGTATCAAAACTTGCTGCAATGATACGCCCACCCTACAAAAAAACCGCTTAGGCGTTCGACCCCGGGTTATTCAGCCTGCTCGTTTAATCCTTGCGCGAGGAATCGTATAACGTCCTTGATTACGGGGCTGGAGCGGCGATGTATGGGGCTAAAACTTAATAAAATACCCACATGACCCATATTTGAGTAAACTTCTCTTGCAGCGTTACCGCCCACGGATTGAAGTTTTTCCATTAAACTTTTCGAGTGTCCACGTTTAACCCGCATATCGTTTTCTCCATGTAATAAATACATGGGGGGACAATCCGGCCTAACGTAGTTAATCGCCTGTGAGCTCGCATAGGACTCTTCTGGAGAAAACAGATCCCAATGATCAGGCTCCGTAAAAGGATAGAAGTCATAAGGTCCAGCAAGCCCAACAAAACCCTTTATTCGGTCTACAATATCCTGATCCAGGAGCACTTTGTTCAAACATATTAAGGCGCCTATCTGCGCCCCAGCAGAGTGCCCCATAAGAAATATGGGTTGCTCAGATGGCACATTATCGATCGCCCACTGTACTGCAGTAATCCCATCTTGCTGAATCTGTTCAAAGCGCACTAAAGGATAGAGTCGATAATCGGGAATAATAACGTTATATCCATGTCGAATCAGTGAATCAGCAACAAACCTGTAATGCCGCTTATCACCGCTGCGCCAATTCCCACCATAGAAAAAAACCACCGTAGGTCGACCGGCATCACCATTTGCCAGGTAATAATCCAGTTTATTGCGCGATTTATCACCATAGGCGATATCTTCGCGCAATGCATAATGGCCAAATCTGGACATAAAATTGATCAGTTTTAAGCCGAAATATTGGTACAGGTTGCCGATGACTGCTTTAATCTTCAATTGTGTATAGTTTCAAATTTGGTAAATGGGTAGGTTGAACGCTGCATGACGATATAATAAAAGAGCTTATGTAGATCAAGCAAGAAAATATGCATTGATTGTCAAACCATTTAATATACAAAACCCCCAGTCGAATTGACCTATGACGCTCGCTTCACAAAAAACCAGCCAACAACAATCAGTATGGATATTTGGCTACGGCTCTCTTATCTGGCGCACCGATTTCGACTTCATGCTTCAGCAACCTGCCTACATCAAGGGCTGGGGGCGAAAATTTTGGCAAGGATCCACCGACCATAGAGGCACACCCACTGCGCCTGGCCGGGTACTGACACTAGAGAAGACCCAGGGTATTTGTTGTGGCATGGCCTATAAACTGCCTATGGAATCCCAGAACACGATTCTACAATCACTAGATTATCGAGAAAAGGACGGCTACAAACGACTCGAACTCGACCTATATTTTTTTGATCAGGTAGCCCCTGTGTTTAATCAGATAGTCCCTGATAGTCGTAACACTGACCAGAGGCAGAAAAATAGTCAAAAACACAACCAAAATACAGAAAAAATTGATTCATCCAGCGCTCAATCTATACCACAACAAGCACCAAATCCCGCCAACAGAGCAGTCACTTATATTGCCGATGTGGATAATCCGCACTACCTGGGCCCAGCAACCAATCTGCAAATTGCCCATCAAATTGTAAACGCTGCTGGCGCCAGTGGTTCAAATGCAGACTATATTCTCAAACTACAGGCTGCACTTGCAAAGCTTACAACGCTATATCCAGCCTATTCCGATCCCTATATTGACGATATCTCAGCAATAGTGAAGCAGCTTAGTGATCTTTGATTGCATTGCTTATTCGATGCGCTTACATTACTTATAAGGGACTGACAAAACCCCCAGAGAAGCTCTGATTATTTCAAATCAATCAAAAGTCATAACCATGAATGCCTTAGACACGATTAAAAATTACCAGCAAGAAATGACAAGCTGGCGACATGATATACACGCCCACCCTGAGCTTGCATTTGATGAACATAGGACCGCTGGCATAGTGGCAGAAAAATTGCGCCAATTCGGGCTAGAAGTCGAAACCGGCATCGCTGGCACAGGTGTTGTTGGCACGCTCAGAAAAGGCCGTGGTAATCGCGCCATTGGTTTGCGTGCAGATCTTGATGCCTTACCTATTCTTGAAGCAAATAACTTTTCCTACGCCTCAAAAAATACCGGAAAAATGCATGCTTGCGGCCATGATGGCCACACAGCGATGTTGTTAGGTGCGGCCAAATATTTAGCGACTAATGGTGATTTTGAAGGCCTAGTACATTTAATATTTCAACCCGCAGAAGAAAATGAAGGCGGCGGCAGAGCAATGGTTGAAGCCGGCCTGTTCGACAAATATCCTGTAGAGTCGGTATTCGGCATGCATAATATACCGGGCATTCCAGTTGGGTGTTTTGCCATCAAACCAGGCCCAATGATGGCCGCATTTGATATTTTCAAATTAAGAATCATTGCTAAAGGTGGCCATGCTGCCATGCCTCATCTGAGCATTGATCCGATCGTCATTGGCAGTAAAATAGTTGAAGCTTTTCAAAGTATCATCAGCCGATTTGTAGACCCACAGGAAGCTGCGGTCCTCAGCATCACTCAATTTCATAGTGGTGATGCATATAACGTCATTCCCAATGAGGTTGAGATAAGCGGCTGTACACGCAGCTTCAAACCAAAAACCCAGCAGTTACTGGAAAATAAAATGCGCGTAATGGCGACAAATATTTGTTTAGCTTATGGTGCAAAAGCAGAATTCAACTACGAAAAAAGGTATCCAGCAACCGTTAACTCTACAGCCGAAGCAAATATAGCAGGCCAGGTGGCCAGTAGCATCGTTGGGCAAGAGCAAATTAACTTTAATCCAAGACCCTCAATGGGTTCAGAAGATTTTGCTTTTATGCTTCAGCAGAAGCCAGGCGCGTATATCTGGATTGGCAATGGCGATGGCCCGCAATCCTGTTCTGTGCATAATCCTGGCTACGACTTTAACGATAATGTATTACCATTTGGCGCAGCATACTGGGCAACCCTGGTTGAAACTATCCTGCCAAAAATAGCCTGATAATGCCCGCAGCGACTCAGAATATCTCGACAGACCGGCGCCACCTGCAAAATACTAATCAGCCTGGGGTTAACGAAAGTTACCGCCTGGCCACGCTCTGACAATAGTAACCAGCTTTACAGCATCGCTGCCACTATAAAATATTTTATCCATTATTCAACTTTCAACTTCTTAAGGAATACATCATGCGGCTTACCAAACCAAGAATTGAACCCAGCAATGAGGCTGACTGGAGCGAATCACAGAAAAAAACCTTTGCCGGTCAGGAAATGCGCGGCAGCGTGCAGAACATTTTTCGCACACTTGCAAACCATGAAAAGCTGGCGAAACGTTGGTTGGTATTTGGCAATCATATTTTGTCCAAATCTACGCTCGACCCACGGCAACGCGAAATAGCTATTCTCAGAATTGGCTGGCTCTGCCAGTCAGGGTATGAATGGGGCCAGCATGTGGTTATCGGTAAAAATTGCGGCCTTAACGACGAAGAAATTGCCAATATTAAAATCGGTGCAGAGGCTAACTGGTCCGACCATGAAGCTTTGATCATTCGTGCTGTCGATGAATTACACAGCGACGCATTCATTTCAGACGAGACCTGGGCCGGACTGAGTAAAACTTATGACCAACAACAAATGATGGACCTTGTATTCACCTGTGGCCAATACAACATGGTGTCAATGGCGCTGAATTCATTTGGCGTGCAACTCGATGATGATATCGAAGGTTTTTAATACTTCTACGGCACTTCGAGGCTTTATTGACTGGCGCAGAGCAGTTCTGAATAAATGGCCCAGAGCGGTTCTAAATAAATAGCCCAGAGCGGTTCTGAATAGATAGCCCAGAGCGGTTCTGAATAAATAGCCCAGAGCTGCTCTGAATGAATAGCAATTTTCGACAGCGCCCAGGCCAATCAATGATTTAATTAAGCAGCACCGCGGCCATTAAGCTAATCAAGTATGTCGCGGCGCAATAAGAGTTTAACCAAGGAAACTCTTTACTAGCTCATTGACGGACTCTGGCTGATCGTAGTGCAACATATGACCCGCACCCTCAATCACTCGATGTTGCGCGTTTTTGAATATACGGGTCCTACGATCCAGTTCACGCTGATAAAATTCCTGTTGGTCCTGTAACTCAGGCCTGACTGAGGCCCAGTAATCTAGCGAATGATCGCCGGTGAGAATAAGCACAGGGCAAGTAATAAATTGCCATAAATCTTCAGCTTCAGCCTTTGAAAATGACTGCCAGACCATTCTAACAGCTGGATCCCAGCTCCATCTAACGCCTCCATCTGGATGCGCTTCGGTACCATGTTGGGCAATAATTTGGGCCGCAGCCAAATCCAGTTTGGGATTATTTTTGCTGAGTCTGGAAACAGCCTCTGCTTCGTCCGCCATCTGACGCCCATTGTTAGGCTTCTCAAGCACCAGCGCAATGCCAGCTTTCAGGTCTTGACGAATATCTTCTGGGCCGGGAGCCAAACCCATGCCAGGGGGCCCAATGCCGTCCAATAAAACAAGATTCGGCACGTCAGCCGCAAACACCGCCGAATATCTACTCACAATATGGCCGCCAAGGCTATGCCCTACTAGCACCGGTTTTATCAACTTACGATCAAGCACCAGTGCCCGCAAATCAGCGACAAATTGGGTCATAGTATAATTACCTGGGTTCTCACTCCGGCCATGGCCACATAAATCCACCGCAATAACGTGATAGTCATGTTTTAAGGCGGCTGCCAGACTGTACAAACTTAAGCCGTGATCCCTCATACCATGCACCATCACCAGATCTGGCAGGCTGGGGTTACCAAAATCTATGGCAGATAAACGGCTATTCGAACCGGTAAAATAAAAACGTTCAAAACTTTGCACAAAAATCTCACTCAAATTAAATAGAAGCCCTGCCGTGATTTCCAGAATCTCTGATTAAGGTCCATTTACATCTTTGCGATTTACTCACTGTCAGTAAATCGCAAATGTCGCGTCTTTAGGCGAACAATACGCAATGAATATCAGAGCAGGCTCTGAGTTGACCATAACGCGGTTAGAATAAGCAATATCCGATATGGCCATCGAAGATTGCATTGAAGTTCAGAATAACGTGATATAAATACTGTTTCGCTTCAGTTAATGGTTAGATTTAATTAACATTCATGCTGATGGGAAAAGAACTCAGCCGCGATGCTGACTCCACAAAAAACCAACCTCCAAAGGTTCATGATGCGCAACTTTAAATTACGCCTTACTGCCTGCGTGCAATCTACATTTTCAAGCACTATCTCCAACTTAAGTACGGCCTCCAACTTAAATACGGCTTCCAGCTTAAGATCCACGTTATGCCTCAGCATTATGCTCACGACAATCAGCATACTCGGCACTACGATGCCACATTACGCGTTTGCGGCGAAAGACCCATTTGACCTGAATATCGACATCCCTTCAGAAATACACACGCTGGATAACGGCCTTACGGTTATTATCCATGAAGATCATAAAGCACCTATCGTTGCTGTTAACATCTGGTAACACGTTGGTTCAAAAAACGAAGTTCGTGGTCGCACTGGTTTTGCGCATTTATTCGAACATTTAATGTTTAATGGCAGCGAAAATTTTGATGATGATTACTTTAAGGCAACGGAGAAACTGGGCGCAACAGGACTAAATGGCACCACCAACAAAGACCGTACTAACTATTTTCAGAATGTGCCGACGAATGCAGTGGACCGAATTCTCTGGCTAGAGTCTGACCGAATGGGCAACCTTCTTGGCGCCATTACCCAGGAAAAACTCGATGAACAACGAGGCGTAGTACAAAATGAAAAACGCCAGCGACAAAACAGCCCTTACGGCGCTGGCAGTGAAATCCAGTACCCCAGCATTTACCCTTCTCATCACCCCTACTCCTGGACCACAATCGGTTCAATGGACGATCTTAATGCGGCCACCCTGGAAGACGTCAAACAATGGTTCAAAAAGTATTACGGCCCTAACAACACTGTCATCGCCATTGCTGGTGATGTTGAACCCGCAGCCATATTAGAAAAAGTTAAGCATTATTTTGCTGAAATTCCACCAGGGCCACCGCTGACCAAACACCAGTCCTGGGTCGCCAAACTTACTGGCACACAAAAACAAATCAGTTATGACCGTGTTTCTGAAACCATGATGATGAAATCATGGAATATCGAAGGCAATAGCAACATCGATACAACCTATCTCGACCTGGCAGCGGCCATACTCACCAGTGGTAAGACTTCCCGGCTCTATAAACGCCTGGTTTATGATGAGCAATTAGTATCTTCAATATCGGCCTATACAGCCGCCGGAGAAATTGCTGGCACCTGGGAAATAACAGCAATGATTAATCAGGGTGTTGATGAAGCAAAAGTAGATCGAATCATCGATGAAGAATTAGCACTGTTTCTAAAAAAAGGGCCGACCAAAAAAGAGCTGGAACGGGTCAAAATACAGGCAATTAGTGGCTTTGTTCGGGGCATTGAACGTATTGGAGGTTTTGGCGGAAAATCCGATATTCTTGCCTCCAACTACATCTATACCGGCGACCGCAACCATTTCAAAAAGGAACTCAAATGGATTAAAGATGCTAGCCGTCAGGCAATTAAGCAGGCGGCCGTTAAATGGCTCTCTGATGGCTTATATCAATTGGAGATTCGACCTTTTCCTGACAACCAGGCAAGCAATGCCAAAGTAGACCGCACTCAAATGCCCACACTAGGGCCAGCACCTGATTCAACTTTTGACCAATTCGAAAAAGCAACGCTAAAAAATGGCATGCAGGTTATAGTTGCAACCCGCAACGCAATCCCCGTTATACGAGTACAGCTTTCTATTGACGCAGGCTACGCAAGTGATCAATTTTCAACGGCCGGTGTCGCCAAATTGGCAATGAATATGTTGGACGAAGGAACCAATAATCGAACCTCACTGGAAATCAACGAAGCGCTTATCTTATTAGGTGCAAGCGTTAGTAGTGGCTCCAATCTCGACACCTCAGTGGTATCGCTATCGACCCTGACAACCACGCTGGATGATTCGTTAGATATTTTTGCCGACGTTGTTCTGAACCCAGCCTTTCCTGAAAAAGAACTCACTCGACTGAAATTACAACAACTCAACGCAATCAAACGCGAGCAGCTCAATCCACAATCCATGGCACTCCGCGTATTCCCAAAATTAATCTATGGCGCAGGCCACGCCTATGCCAACCCCTATTCAGGTAGCGGCAATATAAAATCGGTTAATAGCATAAACGCTGACCACTTAAAATCTTTCCATGACACCTGGTTCAAACCAGATCATGCCACGATGATTGTTGTTGGTGACATTACCATGGGTGAAGTATTACCGAAACTTGAAGCGCATTTTTCAAATTGGCAGGCGGCTGATATCCCAGAAAAAAATATTAGCACTGTAAGTTTAAACTCAGGTATTGCGCTGTATTTAATTGACCGACCTGACTCACCACAATCTGTTTTGTTAGCCGGCCACGTTGCAACACCCAAAGCCAACCCTGATGAAATAGCAACCATTGCTATGAACGATGTCCTTGGCGGCATGTCAACTTCACGTATCAATATGAATTTACGCGAAGACAAACATTGGAGTTATGGTGCAGGCAGTGGCTTAAACAGCGCCAGAGGACAACGGTTTTTTTATGTGCTTACCAGCGTGCAATCGGACAAGACCAAAGAGTCTATAGAAGAAATCATGCAGGAACTGAATCAATATATTACCAACCGGCCGATTACTGCTGAAGAATTAAGTAAATCAAAAAAGGGTAACACACTGACCTTACCAGGACGCTGGGAAACAGCGAGTTCAGTATTGGGCTCCATTTCACAAATTGTTCAATATGACCTTGAAGATGACTATTTTGATACCTATGCCAGACAAATCAATCAATTATCTACCGATACTGTAGCCGCAGTGGCAAAACGAATAATTCATCCCGAATCCCTGGTATGGATTATTGTTGGCGATCGAAAAGTCATCGAACCAGAACTCAATAAGCTGGGCTTCGGCAAAGTAATGGTGATTGATAGCGAAGGCAATCCACAGAACTAACAGATTATTCTATGCGGTGCTATGAACACTTGCTATGAACACTTGCTATGAACATCTGGCCGGTTATTTTTTAGCACCGTAAATTATAGTAATTGGCTATCGCCAGGCCTGCTGCAACGCTGGTAAATGGATCGTGTTCAGTAACCTTGCCAGGAAACTTCATCTCAAGCAGGCGTTTCAGGGCCGTGATCTGGGAAGAACCACCGGTTCTGATAACAATATCTATATCGTTACCTGTAAGCCCAGAACGCGTGAACACCAAAGCCAGAAGTTGATCAATCTCAGCAAACATTGGCTGCATCATGGCTTCAAAGGCTGATCGAGTAAATTTGATAGCAATATCTAACTCTGGAATATCAAGCAACGTCTCCGCTTGCTCCGATAACTCAACCTTAGCCGACTTAATGGCTTGAAAAACCAGATAACTATAATTATGCGTAATCAATTCATCCAGACGCTGAAACTTTTCTGCCGCCGGGCCACCCTGATTTATACAATCTGAAATCTTTGATCGATAACGGTTTTGATTGAGCGTATAAGTTACCGCCCAGTTCAACAACTTATCTTCATACTCAGAAAAGGGAAATTGATTTTCTATTAACTGCCCGTCTTTAACCCGCGACCAAATTTCGCCCTGGCCTAACAGCGGAAATAACAACTGGCGAAATATCAACTGATCGATGTGATCCCCGCCCAACGCCAGACCTGCTGTGGCCAGCACATCAAATCTGGCACCTTGAAAGGTGACAATACTCAAATCCAGAGTCCCGCCGCCAAAATCAAAAGTGAGCACATTACCTGACTCTGCCACCGAAACACCTGATTTTGCCACAGGCCTATTTGTTTCAGGCGCAGCATTGTTCCCCTCAGTCGCAGCATTATTCCTCTCAGCCGCAGCGCCATTCCCATCAGCCGCAGGGCTACCTACTGTCTTCATACTGCTATTTTTTAAAAACTCAGGATAGGTTAAATGCAGATAACTCAACGTTGCGGCAATGGGTTCAGGATAAAACTCCACCTCATTAAAACCTGCGTGGCCACAGGCTTCACGCAAACGCTCAAGACCCAGGTTATTGCGATTTTGACCCTGGCCTTCAAACTCTACAGGATGACCAAAATGTGCGCTCAGATGCTGATCTAACAAATCCTGTTGGAGACGCTCGCGAATGTGCACAAGAATCGGTGTAATCAAAGCCACCAGGCGGAAAGCCTGCTCAAACACCATTAAACGTTGGATAGCAGGATTGCCCAACAACCGTTTTACACCACGAAACAAGCGCCCTGGCAAACCCCGATCTATATGCGCTGCACCATAGGTATCCTGGCTGGACACCTCCTGACCCGGTGTGGGTAAGCGGCTATCACCGGCCTCAATTAAAAAATCTGATTTAGCAATAACTTCTGCTGTCAGTTCGACTATCCGGTCCTGGTTTTCATCAATATATTGATCCACCGCTGGCTGCCCGGTGGCGACCGCTAGATTCCTGTCTAGGTGAGTAGCAGTAGGCATTAATACTGCCGCAGGGTCCAGCTTCACCAACCTTACTTTTTCACCATCAAACCAGGCCGCAGCCGAATTTGATGTACCAAAGTCCACACCAACACCAACACCAATCATAAAAACCAATTTATTATCATAACCATATTGGCCTATTATGCAAAATCAGCTGAATAATTAGAACAGAAAAACGCTAGGAATAGTCGCAAGCTACATGTCGCCAGCAGTGGTTATGGGTACCAGATCAATGCCTATAGGCGCTTGCTATGCAATCCTTACTATGCAGCCCAGACTATTTAGCTCTGAGCACATTTTTATTGGGCGCCTCCCAGTTGCAACGTTGGCAGCAACCGGCCAGTGCTGGTAAGAACCCGGTAAGATGCAAACATTGCAGTATACTCACCAGTGATTAAAGCCACTTCAGCGCGCAATAACTCATTCTGAATATCCAGCAAATCTAAAAGAGTACGTTTGCCAAGGCTCAACTGTTCATTATAAACATCTAGTACTTCTCGAGTAGATTTTACGTGTGCTTTGAGGTATTCCAGGCGCATTAATATGTCATCAAGCTCGTTCCAGACTAGCGTAATATCTTCTTCTACTGCGCGATTAATGCTCGCCAGGTTTTGTCGCGATACAAATTCAGTAGCCTGCGCTTCATTAATCCGCGCTTTATCAGCACCACCTCGATAGAGGTTATAAGTCATCCGAATAACAGCGGTTTCATCATCATTGGCGCCAACGGTACCATCGCCATCGTCATTACGGGTGGCACCCAACTCAAGGTCAAACCTTGGATGGTAGGCAGCTCGGGCTTGTTTATAGCCAGCCCTGGCTGCTTCAAGCTCTGCTTCAGCCGCTTGCAAACCAGGATTATTTTGCAACCCAATTTGGATCGCCTCCGCAAGCGTTGAAGGCAGGCCAGCAACTGAACCGGGTTCAGTCAGGTTATTGGGGTTTTCACCCACAACACGGAAAAACTCGGCAATGCCATTGCGTGCATCTCGTTGTGAAAGCAATACATTGCCTTTCGACTGTGCCCGCCGACCCTCAGTTTGTACAACATCCACTTTTGTACCCACGCCACTTTCAAAGCGCTCACGGATCTTTGAAAGCGTTGCATCGTGTTGGTTTAAGTTTTTTACAGCCAGTCCAACCACAAGGTCACGGCGCAAAACTTCAAGATAAACCTGAATCGCCCGCAAACTAATTGCTTCTTCAACATTACTAAGCCGAGCCATTGCCGCATCAGCTAAGGCACTTTGTTGCCTAACAAGACTTTTAGTGGCAAAACCATCATATAAAAGTTGAGTCAATTTTAGACTTCGATCTTCTCTGGTCAAATATAGCTCATCGACATTCAAAGCCCGAGTGGTGGTATTATTAGAGCTTTCTCTGCCGGTGGCCAGAATCAGATCAACAGTTGGTAAGTAACCACCTCTTGCCTGTCGGTGAAGCTGTTTAGCCGCATCAACACCGTAACGACTGGCAATGATATCCGGATTTGTTTTTAGGGTGGCGTTGATTGTTTCTTCTAGCGATTGTGCACTAACTTGCGGTATCAGCAAGCCAATTAACGAAGCTATAAAAGCACCCGATAAAAAACAACCCGAATAGTTAGCCAAAAACTTCTCCTTTAATCCTTTTGTCATTTTCAGATCCATTACTGTCAATCCATTGCTTTCAATTTTTTACTTTAAACTGCTTATTTTCGACTTATTTTTTTAAATTGTTCTTGTAGATCACTCGTGCAAATTGTCGTTCTAACATGACCAGCTATTAGCATACTATATATTTTTATTCCAGATCTTCATATTCCAGCTCTTTGCCCATTTTAGCATCTGCGCCATGCCATTATACGACAGTACCTACCTGCTTATCTGCATTCAAATTCAAGCAATTTCAATTTTTTATAGCTGACCCATCAATGCTCACCAGATGCCGTATCTGATCGGATTTAAACCCTAATGCCATCGGCCGTTTGACCCCTGGCAAGGCCACAACATCATATAATTCCTCAACCACACCCGACAGTCTAAAGCCATGCACGACACTGCCAGTATTGAGATCAATGACCTGTAAACCACAACGCGATGCCGCCTGCTTATCCGCCAGGTACTTGTCCAACGGCAGACCCTGAAATGTTTTATTATGCCGCCCAAGGGACATACCAACAATCGCATAGTCACCCACAAAACATAGCCCGCGAAGAAACCCAGGGCAAAAAGCAACCCGTTCAAACTTACCTGCTCGTATATCAGCATAGCCAAAATAACCACTTCCGGAATCCAACAGCCAAATTTTATTCCGGTATACCCGCGGAGAATGAGGCATGCATAACCCATCAACAACCACTTCATTGGTTGCCAGATCAAATAATATGCCCCCTGAATGACGATGTTCGCGCCAGCCTTCCGCCACATCCGATTGACTCACGCTAGTGACATAACGTGGTTTTCCATCCACCATCGCCAGTCCGTTAAGGTGGCATCTATCCTCTGCCGCAAGTTTTGATATCCACGGAGGTTTCCATAACGGGGTAAAACTATGCGTATCGCTCAATTTTGCAATACAACTGAAAAGTGTACTGACAAAGATGGGCGTATTATCCGCAGCAAGAGCAATATCATGAATATCAATATCACCGGTGGTATATCCCACCTGAGGCACATAAAGCTTATCAAAGCCCTCGAACTGTTGACCCTGCTGAAAAGCAGGCGTAAAACGCCACAATTGATAGAGGCTACTCATATACAAATTTTCAGCCGCAGAATCTGCATACAGCCCCATGCAACGATTAAATGTACGCTCAAAAATAGACAGCCGACCATTATCCTGTACGCCGACAAAAAATAGCTTGCCCGTCTGATAAGTGGTAAAGGCCAGACTCACTTTCTGCTCTAACAGCCAGCCAGGAAAGTTCCTCGACGCATCGATTTCCAGCTTTGACGGTGCATCACTGGTTGAGCCTGTTGGTTGTGCCGGGTCATTAGGTAACAACATAACGAACTACTGGACGTTAAAGCCAGCTGACTCATAACTGCCTACTATCATAAAAGCAGACCAGATATACGGATAACCCCATTCAGGTGAATCAATCAGCTCAAGCTGTACCTGTCTCAATGCCTCTCGGGCAGGCGTACCAGCCAGCAACTGCTGATAGAAATCAGTCATCAGAGCCTGTGTACCGGCATCACTGACTTCCCATAGCGAACTGATAACTTCAGCTACCCCAGCCTCCTGAAACGAACGCCGCAAACCATAGACACCCTCACCTTCATGAATTTCACCCAATCCGGTTTCGCAGGCCGAGAGGATTACCAGCCTGGTGCCAGAAAGATTAAGATCCAGTACTTCGAGGGCTGTTAATACGCCGTCATTGGACGTCTCAATATCGCCTAAAAACTGGGCATTGGTATTAATCCCGGCAAACGCCAGCCCTGCCCTTAACAAAGGGTTATCACCTGGCGGAGGCACATGAATTTCAGCGCTACGCTGCGCCTTTAATATACGTTTACGTAAGGTATCATCAGCTTTCAGAAAAAACCCATGGGTGGCAATATGGAGAATTTCAGGCGGTGTAGTCATTGCGCCTAGAACCTGCTCCTGAGCTTCGGCACCAAAATAATCGGTGCTGGTGGTGTCCTGACGGGAAACTGCATCAACAATAATCCGTCCCTCCTGAGCCGCGCCTGGCAGGGGTAAAAAACTCAGTCCGCGTAAACCACCGCCCGCACCACGAATCCCCAACTGTAAAGCCGCTGAGCGCTTGCCCTTGGCAACTTCCATTTCTGCTTGACTAACTACGCCGGTAGAGTCGTAATCGGGACCGGCAAGGATAAGATACTCGCCTTCTGCCAAACGATATTCACTGGGCAACAGATCTCGGCCTGAAGTAAGAATTTGTAAGTCTGTCGTTTGAATCAAATACTGTTCGTCGGCATCGATCAGGGCATTAAAAGGTAATATATTCAGAATACCATCAGGAATTAAATAAACGTGCTCTATCCCCTCAAGCAGGTCTGACAAGGGACCCCATACCTCCTCATAAGCCGCAATACCGGTATCAAGCAGATCATCTTCGTCAGCTTCGTCATCTTGAATGATGGTCCGATATTCTACCACTATCTCATCTATTGCCTCGCGGTCCGTATATTGAATGAACTCATAACTAACATTACCATTGTGTTTTGTTACTACCGCTGCCAGGAGTTTGTTGTCTCCTGCGCTCTCAAAGGTCATAAAGTCAACCAATGCGGTGCCTTCTGGAATGACTGCCTGCAATGAGTCAGCATTGATCCGCGCAATCGACGTTCGAAACCGAACACTGGCACGCCCCAACTCACCCTGAAGTTCATTAACCGTCTGCTCTAGCTCATACAACACTTCTGTATGACGCCCCTGAGTTTCAGCGGTAGGACCGGATAAAGTTTTCGCCGCCAAATCTTTTCGAGCAGTCTCGAGTGCAACCGCAAGTGATCTTAGTTCCGGGTCACGGGTCATTGTGGCAATCTGTTGAATTTCAGACGTCACCTTGAGCAACAATCCTTTGCGTTGCAAACTGGCATTCACTAAACGTTTCGCAGAGGCCGCGTCACCAATCCGCGCCAACAAAGATAAATAACTATTAAACTCGCCGCGATGCAAACGAATATAACCTTCTCGGGCATTATCGCCTGTGGTCCATAACATGGTGTCCAGAAACCGGCTACGACGTATAAAGCCGACTTCTCGTAGTTCTACTGCGGCCTGTAACTGGTTTTTATTCTCCTGCGCCTGAGCGAGCGCATTCAGCGCCTCAAAAGTATAGGGATGCAACTCGCCTAATTGCTTTTCGGCCAGCGACAGGGCACTTTTAAGCAACGCTTCTGCTTCATCGAGCCGACCCTGCTCAATATATATTCCCCCCAGGTCTATCATCGAACGAATGGCATCAATATGGGCTTCACCCAACACCGACTGGCGTAAATTTAATGCCGTTACGATCAATTGTTCTGCCTCTACCAGCCGACCCAGTTTTTGATAAACTCGGCCAAGGTTATTAGTGGCTTTAAGGCTATTTTGATGTTTCTCACCAAATAGTGTCAGCCATTGTTGCTGCACTTCGGTGAATAATTTTGCTGAACGTTCATAATCCTGCATCAGCATATAGAGATAAGCGAGATTGTTTTTAACAGCTATAGTATCCGATGATGTTTCACCGCGTACTGTGATCATTTTTGCTAGCGACTTAAGATACAAAGGCTCAGCTTCACGAAAATTACCCTGACTTTCATGGATAAGCCCCAGATTATTGCGCGTATTGAGCGTATTCGGGTGATCTTCGCCCAAGGTTTGCTCCATCATCGTGAGGGTCTTTTTTATCAGTGGCTCAGCCTTATCGTAAAATCCGCTTTTTTCATACAAAGTGCCCAGATTATTGCTCGCCACCAGGGCAGAGGGGTGGTTCTCCCCATAAACCTCTACCAGCCCTTCAAGCGCTTCTGCGAAGCTTGCTTCTGCCTCTAGAAACTTACCTTGCGCCTGATATACCGCGCCAAGTTCTAACAGCAAATTATAGATATTACCTGGTGTGGCGAGCCAATGAAGCAAGCCATATTGCAACGTCTCTTGCATAACTAACTGCGCCTTTTCATACTCGCCCAGATTATTTAGCACCCGGCCCAGATAGGATTTGGCAGCATAGCTAGCCTCGATTTCACCCATTTGCAAGGCGGTATGCACCACCGAGGATAATAGATCCGTACTTTCCTGGTATCGGCCGCTAAGGCGATAAATTTCTGCTAGTTGGCTCAGTACCCCTAGCACACTGGCATCAACATCCGTCAGGGCCAAATTTTTGCGTTCAATGACTGTATTATAAGTGGTCTCCGCATCTGCTAACTGACCCAGGGTAAGTTGAAGATCGGCTGATGATTTCAAACAATAAATCGTTTCTGGATGATAAGCACCATAACCACCCGTCAGGGTGTCACATAAGACCGCCAATTCATTGCTGGCGTTTCGATAATCATTCTGTAGTTTTAGACTTTCAACTTTGCTATAGCGCGCATTAATAGTTGTCTCGTGATAGGGCCCAAGGGATGCTACATAACCCTCAATGACACCTGCTGCAACTAATGATGCTTCTTCCTGAAGACCTAAGGCTGAATATAACTCAGCAATATATTCAGTAATTTGCAGGCTAGCAGGATGCTCAGGACCCAATTGTTGCTCGGCCCCTGCCAGCGCAATAGAATAATATTGCTCAGCCTGATCCGCCACGCCGAGCTGACGATAAATAAAACCCAAATCTCTGTTGGCTGAAATGGTGAACCAATGTTGATCACCAAAGCTCTCGGTGGCCACAAAAAGCGCGCCTTCCTGGGCCGCCAAAGCGCCTTCCGCATCCCCTGCTACAAGCGCAGCTTGTGCTTCAGCGGACATTTCTTGCAGCGCTAGAGCCAGATCTTCCTGATCACTTGAGTATTCAAGGGCCTTTGTTAGCTGCGCGGCAACCCAGGCTGGTTGGCGACGGAATATTGTTGTTATTTCAGCATTATTCTGCACCACCAGGCTCTTATTACCACTAACGACGGCAACATCTACACTGCGTACCCACATTTCAACGGCCAGATCAGTCAATCCCAGTTCAAGCGCCAGACTGGTCACCCGGTCAAGCGTCACTGTATCAGTTGAATCAAGTTCATAGATCACCAGATACTTATCCAACGCACCTTCGAGATCCCCGTTAAGTAACGCATTTTCTGCGCCTAACTTTAATTCATCTAGCTGTTCAGAAACTTGATCAACAGCCTCTGCCGCCATAAGTCCAACTGGTAGAACACCCAGTAGGACGACAGCCATTAAAAACAAAAAGCGATTCGTCATATCCTTGAAAACCCTTAAGTCAGTGGTTGCAGACATTACCTATCCTAGTCCAGGTATACGTTTAATTATGCACCTATATTGGCATGAATGTGAGGAATAATAATCTTACCCTTAGTAATCCATCACCATACGTCGGTTCATAATTATCAGTCTCTTATACGTCTCTCTCACCCAAACGGGACTAACCGCAAGCCAAACACTAGAAGATCAGCAACGCCAATGATACATTGCGCGCTCATCCTTTATTAAAACGCGCTCATGTCAAATCCTGTAGTAGATATAATCGTTGTGGGGGCAGGTAACGCCGCCCTTTGTGCAGCATTGTCAGCCAAAGAACAAGGTGCCTCTGTACTGGTGATCGAACGCGCTCCAGAAACAGAAAAGGGCGGCAATTCTCGATTTACCGCCGGGGCCATGCGAGTCGTTTATGAATCTGATGCTGACCTTCAGCAATTAATGCCTGAGTTAAGCGAGCAGGAATTAGCCAACACGGACTTCGGCGCCTATTCAAAAAACCAGTTTTACGATGATATGGGCCGCATGACCCAGTACCGATCAGACCCGGACCTCACTGAAATATTAATTGAAAATAGTTTCCCAACTTTAAAATGGATGCGTGCCAAAGGCATTCGTTTTATGCCCATGTATGGTCGCCAGGCTTTTAAGATCGATGGTAAATTTAAATTTTGGGGCGGTTTGACAGTTGAAGCATGGGGCGGCGGTGAGGGCCTTGTCAGTCAATTACATGAAGCTGCAAAGAAAAATGATATTAACATTGAATATGAATCCAGGGCGCTGGAACTTATTCGCTCTGATGAAGGTATTACAGGCCTACGAATTAGGCAAAGAGGCAAAACCAAAACCATTAACTGTCGTGCTGTGATCCTTGCCTGTGGTGGTTTTGAAGCCAATAGCGAATGGCGGACTCGCTATCTCGGTCCTGGCTGGGAGCTCGCCAAGGTCCGCGGCAGCCGATTTAATACTGGCGACGGACTAAAGATGGCAATAGATAGTGGCGCTGCGACGGTTGGTAACTGGTCTGGTTGTCATGCAGTTGGCTGGGACCGTAATGCACCGGAATTTGGCGACCTGACAGTCGGTGATGGTTTCCAGAAACATTCCTATCCGCTGGGAATCATGGTAAATGCCGATGGAGAAAGATTTGTTGATGAAGGTGCAGATTTCCGAAATTATACTTACGCCAAATATGGCAGAGAAATTTTGCAGCAACCACAACAATTTGCCTGGCAAGTTTTCGATGCTAAAGTTACAGACCTGCTGCGCGATGAATATCGCATCAAACAAGCCACCAAAGTCGAAGCCAATAGCCTGGAAGAACTTGCAGCTAAGCTTGAGGGAGTATCAAGTCAGGCATTCCTTAATACGGTTAATGACTTTAACCAGGCGGTTAATACTAACGTAGCATTCGACCCGACCGTCAAAGATGCGCGCAGCACTCACGGTCTGTCAATAAATAAATCCAACTGGGCTAATCCCTTAGATCAAGCCCCCTATTGCGCTTATCAAATCACCTGCGGCATCACATTTACCTTTGGCGGACTTAAAATCAATAAACAGGCGCAGGTTATCGATGATGATGGCATTGAAATTCCAGGGCTTTTTGCGGCTGGAGAAATGGTGGGTGGGTTATTTTATTTTAATTATCCCGGTGGCACAGGTCTTACTTCTGGTTCGGTATTCGGTAAAATAGCTGGCGCAAGCGCCGCGCAGCAATGCTGTGACAATTAACTCACAACAGAAGTAATACGATGCATACAACTCAACAGGCGCCTCGCTGCAATACATTGGCCCATTGGCTAGGTAAAACGATTATCAAACTGACGGGCTGGCGAGTCGGCGGAGAATTGCCCGACAATAAAAGTATGATTATTCTCGCCGCGCCTCATACCAGCAACTGGGACCTGTTTTTTCTCCTTGGCGCTGCCTATTCTTTTCGCCTGTCCATTAAGTTCCTGATCAAAGACAATCTATTCGTTCCTGTTGTTGGCTCAGTGTTATCTTTTTTAGGCGGCATCCCTGTTAATCGATCAAAAAATGTCAATCTGGTGGACACCCTGGCAAATAGATTCACCACGGCAGAATCAGGCCTGGCACTGGTCATACCCCCTGCGGGCACTCGCAGCTATACCGAATATTGGAAATCGGGTTTTTACCATATTGCACAGGCAGCCCAGATACCCATAGTTTGTGGTTACCTGGATTACGCACAAAAAGAAGCCGGTTTAGGGCCAGTGTTTTATCTCAGTGGCGATCTAGAAAAAGATATGGATAAAATTCGAGGTTTTTATGCTGACAAGAAAGGCAAGTACCCAGAGAAGTCGAGCCGTATTTTACTCAAAGAAGAACAGCTTTAGTTGCTTGCAAGCAAAACGCTAGATCAAGGTCTGCTTTATAAAGATCAAGATCCGTTTTATAAAGATCAAGATCCACTACATTTAACTAAGGCAGGTATAAAAGAAATGCTGCGCCGCCTAGTACACTTGAGGTTTTTAACTCAAGGTCTCCATAAACTTCACCGTTGCGGTGAGATTCCGCAACTTGCCTGGCAAAAAAATTCCCCAGCCCAGTACCTTTGCTATTAGTATTTTCTACTCTGATGCCTGCGCCATCATCCTCAACACTAATGACGACACCTTTTTCTTTAGCCATCGCAGTTAGTAAAATTTGTTTATCCGCATAAGTAACAGCATTATGAATCGCATCGGATACCACAGCTTTGACTAGATTCTCGTCAATAAAACCCACCAAATCGGTATCGCAATCAATTTTTGTTGTAAACGTATCTGGAATATAGTCCGCACAAGTCGCCAGCAATTCAGCAAGATGGACTTCCTGAGTTGAAACAAGTTTATTTTGGTCAAGCTTATAAACACCTAACAGGGCAACTAGTTGTTGATTAACATCCATCAGGCCACGGCGAATTTCATCCCCTGCCACCTGTGTCTTATGATCCTGCGAAGTAAATACAACATCAACAGAAGATTGAATCAGTTGCAGCTTGTTCTTCACATTGTGAATTACGCTAGTTAGGTGAGTTGTCAAATCCATGCATCAATTATAGTCGCTAAACAAAAACGCGCAGGCTTTTTGAAGGATTGAGTTAAGCACATACTTTTACTGGACAAATAACATTCAACCCCAGATGGGGGATAGAGGTTCAAGTGCCTATGGCACCTTCACCCTACAAAACTTATTGACCCAAATTTAATTACCAAAGCGCTTCGCAACCTCAGTAAAAAGGGCCATAATGCCGACAAATATTTAGCCTAGGCAGTACATTATAATGCAGTGTCCCAAATGTCTCGCATCCATGGAAGAACACACTTTGAGCACCTTGGAAGGAAATGTCACCATAGACAAGTGCACGAGTTGTCGAGGTTTATGGTTTGATATAGGCGAAGCAGAAGCACTCAAAGGCAAATGGATGTCTGATCATATTGACGATGGAGACCCAAGTGTTGGCAAGCAGCAAAACAAAATACGCGACATAAAATGCCCACGTTGTAATAAACAAATGAACAAGCTTACCGATCCAGTACAGACGCATATAGAATATGAAGGCTGCGAAGAACACGGTATGTATATGGATGCTGGTGAATTTACAGACTACAAACATGAAACGTTAATGGATGTATTCCGAGACTTTATCTTTTTCCTGAAAAAGCGCAAAAAGAAATAAACAATGAAATAAACAATGAAATAAACAATAAGGGTTAACAAGGAAGCTGAAAACAGGAACAGCAGCTAACTGAATCAATTTTCTTATTTCCAGAATGCCTCTGGGCAAGGCCCATTTATGCCAATATTGCTATAAATGGGGTAGCTCATGTACTCTTTAGTGCCGCGGCTAGACTACCTAATGCGCGCCACCATCAACCGGCAAAACAGCGCCCGTGGTATAACTTGCAGCATCACTGGCAAGATATAAAGCTGCACCAACAATTTCGTCTGGCTCGCCGCCCCTTTGCATTGGAATATTAGCTTCAGCATCCTGTTGAAACTCCTCAAGATCCCAGGCTTTGGATATATCCGTCATAAATGGTCCGGCCATAATACAATTCACCCGCACTTTAGGACCATAGGCCGCGGCAAAAGATCTGGTCAGCGCATTTAGACCAGCTTTCGCAGCACCATAGGGCTCAGCATCAGGACTTGGCTTTACTGAATTAATACTACTGATATTTATAATTGAACCACCCTTCGCTGCATTCATGCGCGCACCGACAAGTGAACCGAGTCTAAATGGACCTTTTAGATTGACCCCGATCACCTTATCAAATAGCGCCTCAGGGATCGTATCCAGGCCCTCATATAAGGGCGACATGCCGGCATTGTTAATTAACACATCAACCTTACCAAACCGCTCATAAACAGCCTGCACCATTGCTTCGCATTGATCCCAGTCGGCAACATGTGCTGCATACGGAAATGCAGCAACGCCCAGCGCAGCGACTTCTTTTGCCGTTTGTTCACAACTATCCATTTTTCGACTAACAATAGCTATATCTGCTCCTTGCGCTGCAAAACCCAGCGCCATCGCGCGCCCCAACCCTCGGCTACCACCCGTTATGAGTACAACTTTACCTTGCATATCAAATATTTTATCCATTATTCACTCCCTAATAACCAAAACTCAAATCAACGTTATACTAAATACATAATGTACCCTACTATTCGAGTCTGGGTCTAACTATCAACCCTATGATATTTTATACCCGACATGTTTTATCTGCTGGGTAGCCGCTTCAATACTGGCGCATGAACAATTGCAACGAGCCGGCAACAATAAATAACAAGAGCAATTTACAACAGCAATCAGATAATCAAGCGGCAGCAACAACAAAGTAGGCCCAACCAAGGACAGCCAAAGGAGCATTCCAATGAGTGAACTGGTATCCCAACGATCTCATCATCGAGTGCGCACCCTGGGCCAACTGCTTGGTGAAACAATGGCTGAGCATCATGGCCCAGAGTTTCTCGACAAGATTGAAGAAATAAGACTTTTAGCCAAAGTACGCCGACAGAATAGAGATGCAAAAGATGATCTACTTCAACATGTATTAAAATCGCTGAAAGATGAAGACCTAATCTCGGTCGCCCGTGCCTTCAATCAGTTTCTAAACCTTGCCAACATTGCCGAACAAACAGAAACCTCAGACAACCATGCTTCACGTTATCCCGAGGATTCCTATTTACAGGAATTGTTCACCCGACTGGACCGCGAGAGTATCAATACCGACAAAATTGCCAGCACAGCAACCAGCATCTGCTGCGACCTGGTACTCACAGCGCACCCCACAGAAATCACCCGTCGAACTCTCATCCAGAAATATAACCGAATCAGCAATCAGCTGCATTCCGTAAACGAAAAAGAAGCCTTAAATCCAGCCGCCAGAATTGAACTTGAACGCCTAATCGCCGAAATTTGGTACACCGATGAAATAAGAACAGAACGCCCCACTCCCCAGGATGAGGCTAAATGGGGATATGCAGTGATCGAACATTCCTTCTGGGATGCTGTGCCAACCATCTGGAAAGGACTGGATAAATTATTAGCCGAACATACAGGACAACACCTTCCACTGGCCGCCACACCCATTCACATTTCATCCTGGATGGGTGGTGACAGAGACGGAAATCCCAACGTAACCGCCCAGGTCACAACCGAGGTATTACAACTAGCCCGATGGATGGCTGCAGATTTATACCTTCGCGACCTTGACGAACTACTGTCTCATTTATCTATGAACCGCTGCAATGATACTGTTAGAGCACTTGCTAATAATGATGAACATGAACCCTATCGGGTGGTATTACGAACACTTCGGGATCGACTAACCATCACCCGCCAATGGTCAATCAACTCGGGCGTAACCCCTGAAGAGGCGATACTCAGCCGTGATCAATTATTTGATCCACTGTATGCCTGCTACGAATCACTACACGAATGCGGCATGCAAATCATTGCTGAAGGTTTATTAAAAGAGACCCTCATTAGAGTCACTACCTTTGGCATGACCCTGGTTGACCTTGATATCAGACAGAATGCAGACAAACATACTGAAGCCCTGTCGGCACTGACGGAATACCTGGATATGGGCCAATACGCTGCCTGGCCAGAAAAAGCCAGGCAAGACTTCCTGCTTCAGGAACTACAGAGCAAACGCCCACTTATCCCTGAAGATTGGCAACCCACCGCTGAAATAAAGGAAACACTGGATACCTTTAGACTTATCCAGGCCTCTGATGCAGAAGGCATTTCCTGTTATATCATTTCAATGGCAAAAAACCCCTCCGACGTCCTCGCGGTAGTATTATTGTTACGCAAATGCGGGGTCACCAAAAAATTACCCGTGGTGCCATTATTCGAAACCCTGGATGATCTTGAAAACTCGGCCTGGACGCTCGAACGCTTACTGCGTATCCCCTGGTATACCGAATATATTGAAGGCCACCAGCAAATAATGATTGGCTATTCCGACTCTGCTAAAGATGCTGGGCAAATGGCGGCTGCCTGGGCTCAATACCGAGCACAGGAAGATCTAGTCGCAGTCGGCGATAAATACGCAGTTGACCTGACATTATTTCATGGCCGCGGCGGCACTGTTGGTCGAGGCGGTGCACCTGCCAGAGTTGCTATTCTTTCCCAACCACCTGGCTCAATCAAACAGCGTATGCGCGTCACTGAGCAGGGCGAAGTTATTCGGTTCAAATATGGCTCGCCTGCACTGGCCAGAAACAGCCTAGACCTGGTTTTGAGCGCAACCCTTGAAGCGTCACTACTACCACCACCCCAACCGAAAGAAACCTGGCGCACGCTGATGAATAAAATGGCCCATATTGCCAATCTCAGCTATCAAAAAATTGTTAAACAGACACCAGAGTTTTTAGCCTATTTTGACCAGGGTACACCAGAACGAGAACTTTCCCAGTTAGCATTGGGCAGCCGGCCATCACGCCGCCCTGGCGCTGACGGCAAAGACCGAAGCATTGAAGACTTGCGGGCGATTCCCTGGGTCTTCGCCTGGACCCAGAAACGATTAATGCTCCCAGCATGGCTAGGCACTGATGAAGCTTTCAAAGCCATGATGGATGATAAAAAATCCACCCAAATTCAGGAAATGGCTGCCAAATGGCCATTCTTCCAGGCCCAACTTGATATGTTAGAAATGATTCTAAGCAAAGCTGACGCCGAAATATCTTTTCACTATGACGATGTACTGGTAAGCGATGAACTAAAACCATTAGGCGAGGATTTTAGGCAACGTATGCAAATGCTTATCGAAACAATTAATCAGATTAAAAACCAATCTACGTTATTGGCGCATTCACCTGACGTAAAACGCACACTGGATTTTAGGCATCCCTATACAGACCCGTTACATTTCTTACAAATTGAATTAATGTATCGCAGCCGTGCCATAGACAAACGTATTAAACAGGGATTGACCAATACCAACCCCAAAAGTGGGCCGCAGTCAAAACCCAGCCGAAAGACCAAGGCGGACATTCCCACCGACCCTGGAAACAGCATGCCACCCAGCAAACCGACAGAAACACCTGACCAGCAATCAAGTGATATTGCGAATAAGAACAATATTGAAAAAGCCCTGCTGGTAACTATCGCCGGTATTGCAGCCAGCATGAGGAACACCGGTTAGGTGCAATTGGCTACGATTGCATCAGAGGCTAACATGGCCTTTTGTTTCGCTTGTTGAATATCCTCCCCTAACGACATCGCCACACCCATACGGCGTTTACCTTCGACTTCTGGCTTACCGAACAACCTAATTTGCGTATCAGGTGCTGCCAATGCCTCCTCCAGACCGTGAAAGGTAATCGCATTTGAGGTACCTTCAACCAGAATAACACTGGATGCCGCTGGCCCAAATTGTCGTATTACAGGAATCGGCAGTCCCAAAATTGCTCTAACATGTAAGGCAAATTCAGAAAGATCCTGGGAAACCATGGTTACCATACCAGTATCATGGGGTCGCGGTGAAACTTCACTAAAAATAACTTCATCGCCGACAACAAATAATTCAACACCAAACAACCCATACCCACCCAGCGCATCAGTAATACTCAGCGCCATAGTTTGGGCATTCTCCAAAGCCTTAGCCGTCATAGGCTGAGGCTGCCAGGATTCACGATAATCACCATCCTCCTGACGATGACCTATGGGGGCACAATAGGCAGTACCAGAACGATGCCGAATGGTAAGTAAGGTAATTTCATAATCAAAATCTACAAACCCCTCAACAATGACACCACCAGCACCGCTTCGACCACCGGATTGCGCATACGCCCAGGCAGGCGCAATGTCTTCCTCAACCCTGATGAGACTTTGGCCTTTACCTGATGAAGACATGATCGGTTTAACAATGCACGGGAGGCCAATTTTTTCAATGGCTGCATTAAAACCTGTTTCGTTATCAGCAAATTCAAAGGCAGAGGTTTTCAGGCCAAGCTGTTCCGCTGCCAGGCGCCGAATCCCTTCCCTGTTCATGGTTAACTGGGTCGCCCTGGCACTGGGAACCACGTTATAACCTTCCGCTTCCAGGGCAAGCAAGGTCTCGGTACTAATGGCTTCGATCTCTGGAATAATATAATCAGGCTGTTCTTTTTCTATAACTTCACGTAACGCTGCACCATCCAACATCGACAACACATAAGACCTATGGGCTACCTGCATCGCTGGCGCGTTTGCATAACGATCAACCGCTATTACCTCAACACCATAGCGCTGCAGTTCAATCACCACTTCCTTGCCCAATTCACCACTGCCGCAGATCAAGGCTCGCGTCGCAACTTTAGATAGAGGGGTACCGATAGTTAGCATAAGGTTTTCCTATAACGCACTTTGATAAAAACGGTAATTATCATTGAATCACCCGAAAAACGCCATCACCCGATAGCAACACTCTGACTCGGCCAACCTTTACAACAAACAAGCATTTCTAGCATAATGCTAAAAACACCTATGAATGCATCGGTCAAATGTAAGGCCTACTCCTCCGAAATCTAAAATAAGCCAGAACATTATTCTGTAACTAAAGGAAATTAATATGCTAATCGAACTTTCCGCTGACCAACAAGCCTGGGTCACCCTCGCCCGCGACCTGGCGACGGAGGTGTTAGCACCTCGGGCCGCCGAGGTAGATAAAACTACCCAGTATCCACGAGAGTCTATGGATGCACTGGCAGCAGCGGGTTTTTATGGATTAAGAGCCCTTAAAAAACACGGTGGTGCAGAAGCGGACCTGTTAACTACAGTACTCGTTGTAGAAGAGCTGGCAAAAAAATGTCCCTCTACAGCAATGTGCTTCAAAATGCATATTGAAGCCGCTGAGATGGTTTGCCGTATCGCCAATCCTGATCAAGTAGAACGTTTTGTCAAACCTATCACCGAAGGCAAGGCATTATTTACCGTCGCAGGTGGCGAGACCAGCGGACAAACGGGCAAAGACTGGCAGCCGAGCGGTGCATTCACTGCCATTAAGGCGGATGCACAGGGCTACCAGCTGGACCATATCCGTAAGTCATATGTCACCTCAGCAGCCGAAGCGAGTCATTTTTTCTTTATGTGCAAAGTCGGTGAAGATGCACCCAGAGGCGCCACCACAGCCATGATTATTGAGCGCGACAAAATCGAATGGCAAGCTGATGGTGAATGGAATGGGCTTGGAATGCGCGGTAATGGCAGTACACCCGTGCAATTTACCGGCCACGTACCCAATGCCAATCGATTGGGCGATGAACATGAAGGCGGTAAAAATATGGGGCTTATCATGATGCCTGTAGTGGCGCTCACTTATGCAGCGGCCTATTTGGGCATTGGTGCCGGTGCCTATGAAATCGCTTGCGAAGAAGCGACTCGACAATACCCCAGTGGCGCCAGAAGAATCGACAACCCTATCAATAAACGCCGGATGGCAGAGCTCGGCGCACGTCTCGAAGCAGCAAGATCACTGCTGCATTTAGCAGCCAAAGCGGGCGATGCGGGCCAGGTAACAAAACCAATCCCTTATATCCAGGCCAAAGTTATGGCGTCTGAGGCCGCTGTTGCGGTAACTACTGAGCTAATGACCATGTTTGGCGGTACAGCATTTGCCGGCCGTCTACCCTTCGAACGTTTTTTCAGGGATGCACGTGCTGGTATGGTAATGGGACTTGCCAATGATGAGGCTTATCCAATGTTAGCTGGGATGCAATTCCCAAAGCCACGTTAGGCTATTCTCGGTACATTAGATTGGGTTTGAGCCAGACCCAATCTTAACCTTAACCTAATATACTGTTAGCGACATTTAAGCTGGTCCAAAACAGCAACTCGCCCACTTTATTTGGCGGCTACTCTGCGTAGCCGTAACAACGTTTTACTTAATCGTCACGCCTTTTACTTAACCGTCACGCCTTTTACTTAACCGTCACGACGTCTATTTACCAGCAACGACGCTATTCATATGATCAAGCCGTTCTACTAGTACTTTGATTATATTGTCTTTTAACTTTTCTCTAATACTTACATCAAGGTGTTCGAGCGTGGGCTTATCGATTTCAAAAACAATAGAGTTAATCAACGCATTAACCGATGTAGTCCGAGGACAATCCGTTAAAAAGGCCACTTCACCAAAAATACTACCGGGGGAAAGCAGAGCAAGGGTTTTACCAGACTTGCCAAGATGTACCTTCACTTTACCGGTAAGCAATATATAAAATGACCGATCTAGCGCACCCTGCGTGATAATTGCCTCATTCTTAACGCAGAAGAAAAAATGCGAATGAAAACCGGTCAAAATTTCTTTTTCAGCCAGCGTAAGGTTATCGAAAAACTCAACCTTATTCAGTATATCTAAAGCCTTGTCACTCGATATCGGGCTTAAGCGTTTCATCTGGCGTCCAGCTTCTTTGTTGTAGATTCCTCACTTCAGTGTAGCCGGTGGCCCTACTAAATGCTTAAAAAAGTAGCCACTACCCACAAATTGTCAAGCTGGTTTATCGCGCCTGGTGTTGACGGTGATCGTGGTAAACAGAAATACCAGGCGCTCACAAATGTAAGCGAGCGCCTGATACTTGCTAGCAAATAATTAGCCAGCCAATTATTTAGCTTTCCAATTAGGCGGTCTTTTTTCGATAAATGCCAAAGGGCCTTCTTTGAAATCTTCTGTACCGACTATTTCGCCGAATGCTTTACCACTGCTTTTCCATAACTCTTCATCACTAGCAGTTAATGCCTTTGCAGCAACCCGGCGACTGGCTTGTACTGCCAATGGTGCATTGGCGTTAATTCGATCAGCCAGTTTTTTGGCTTCTATCAGCACCTGATCCACTGGCACCACTTTATTCACCATGCCAAGTTCATAGGCACGTTCTGCCGATACAGGGTCACCGGTTAAAATCATTTCCATACCCGTTGCCATACCAATCATCCTTGGCAAACGGAATAAACCACCCGCCCCTGCCACCAGTGAACGCTTCACTTCTGGCAGGCCAAATACAGTTTCCGTGGATGCGATGATCAAATCACAGGACAAGGAAATTTCGCAACCACCTGCCACTGCGGTACCCGTTATAGCCGCAATAAGCGGTTTAGTTCGCTCACGTTTAACAATACCGCCAAATCCACCACGCTTAGTGGCCAATGCCGCCCCAGTACCCGCATTCACTTCTTTCAGATCTGCACCGGCGCAAAACACTTTACCTTCGGCACTTAAAATACCCACCCAAAGGTCGTCGTCATTTTCAAATTCATCCAGACAGGCTTCCATGGTTGAAGCCATTTCACCGTTTATTGCGTTGCGTGCCTCTGGTCTATTAAGCGTAATATAGGCAATTCGGCCTTCTTTTCTGAGTTCTACGGGCATTATTTTGCTCCTGCTAATAATCGAATAAAAATTATAAAGGGAAACCTATCAAGGGGAAACTAACAAGGGGAAACTAACAAGGGGAAACTAACAAATTAAACTCAGCAACTAAAAAGCGCGGCATGAACCGCGCTTTTTAGACAAGAACTACTTAGTAAGATCTACTCAACAATTTACACATTAAGACATCTCATTAAATTATGGCAAAGCTAAAAATACCTCGCCAATGGTAGACAAGTTGCCATTAGCATCCCGCACCCTGTAATAAATCACGTCGTCAGTAGTTCCTACATCAGAGGTATACGAAATTTCCCCCGTTGCAGAATTAACTGTAGCGATACCGTTAAATGGCCCCAGGACAATTTCAACAGTCTCATTATCTATCGTGCTGTCACCTATCAAATCATTAGAAACAACAGTAACAATTAACGTTTGAGCTTCCAAAAAGGTAGCAAAATCGGGTACCGCAATCGGTGGATTACCAGTATAAGCTGTTCTTCTTTCAACCCTTGGGAAAAACGAATTAATATTCAGGGTATTTTCATCACAACCAGTGCCGATGACAATGGTGGGGTCGGCAACAGATGCGCAGTCGTTCAGCGCATTTAATGTGATAGAACGGTAGGTACCATCAGACGTAACATCAAATAAGTTCATATCCCTCTCAAACGAGGTTTGATTATTTGATATTGGATTTACACCATCGTTAAGCCCCGCACAGTGAGACACAGAGGGCACTCGGCTACCAACATATAACTGATTGGTTGCCAGGGTCCGCTGGATAATTAAATCATCGTCTTCATCAACAAACCAACAGATGCCAAAGGTACTCTGAAATATTTCAGTTATTACACCCGTCGTATCGTCGACTATCTGGCTTTCGGCAACGCCGTTGCCCTCCGGTCTTAGATGGAAAAGTGTGGTCACAGGAATATCACCAGCAGTAACAAAAGAAGTACCAAGACTTTCATACAACCCGGCAGTATTAAAATTGGTAAATATTGTTTCAAGATCATCGACAAAGGATAATTCTGCGAATGCTCTTACGGTACCATCCGTGTAGGCATACCTGGTTGCTACAACGGTACCAGTGGCGCGTTCTTCAAGGCGATAATAATCGGCCACTTCTCCATCGGTAAAGGTCACCGTTAGATGTCCGTCAGCCTGAGTGACATAACTAAAGTCACTGTTTTTATCAACCGCTCGACCCTGCGCACCAGCATTAAAAAACAATTCATCTAGGTTCAACTCCGGCGCATCCAGGATGGTTGGTATATCAGCCGATATATTGGTTTGCAGCGCGATGGATGAACCCTCAGTAGGAGCGAAGTTGATAGTTTGTGCACTATCAAACCCCTGGAACTGTCCAGCTTCATCCACCGGGTTAGAAGACTCAATCTCAACGCTATTAGTCAGGTCAGTGACTGTTCGAGTTAAGAAATTAGTTACTGAATACCCGTTAACGGTCAAGCCATTTGACTGCAACTGCAATTGCATGATATCGATTACTAGCAACGTTTCGACTGTTTCATCAAGGCCATCTGCATCAACATCAAGCTGTTCGTTTGTTCTGCTTAGTTCAAGACCACCGATGTCAGAAAAATTTAGTGACAGAATGCTGCCATTTTCATTCCAGGTAAAACCAAACGACCCCAGGTTATCTACAAATACGCCAGTACCGTCTTCTACCAGGCTAACCTGCGCTGCGGTAGAAACATCACTACCAAAGGCCACTGGATGCGCATTATCCAGCACTGAGAAAAACTCTGCCGGGACAACTGGAGGAAAGGTAATGTCAATAGTCGTTGTATCAGAAAACCCATTAGCATCCCTGACTATCAAGGAAAAATTCAAAACTTCTGGCGTTGAAAAGTCTGTTGCAAGCGGCGCAAAAAAAGTAGGTGCTATGCCAAATGCATCACTCAGCTCCACCAATGAGCCAGAATTTTGCACCCATTCAAAACTAACAACACCTTCATCATCTCTGCTTTGCGAGCCATCCAGAGTAACCAGCGATGTACCGCCCACAAGATCAAACGGCACAGTCTGATCTACAGCCACAGCAACCGGCGGGCTAACCTGGATATCTAGGCGGCCAATGGTTGATTCATTACCCGATGTATCGCTAACCCGATACTGTACAGTATCCCTCAACGCACCTGACAAATCCGATATATAAGTTATCACACCTGTAACCGCATCAACGGTGGCTGTACCAAAAAATGGTCCACGGGCAATTTCGACACTGGTTAGGTCAATCGCTAAATCACCTGCGATATCGTTAGCCACAACATCCACAATCACCGGTTCATCAGCTTCAAGACTGGCATTATCGAACACGGCCAGAGGCGGCTGCACAGTAAGCGGTATTTTATTGCCAAACAAAAATTCAAAATCAGTCACCATCAACGTAGGTGTTGCGCAACTTAGGTCACCTGGCGAACCGCAGGAAGGTGATCGAATCTTTCTCACCGCTTTGATTTCGTTAGCATCTGCCGCACCAAAATTTATACTGGTTACACTCGAGAGTATTTGCTCATCAGTTAACGCCGCACAGAACTCAACAGTAGGTGTTGAACTACCTGGGAACAACAAATTTCTGGCAGACACACTGTTAAAAACCGCCTCTCCGTCAACAATCGATACGCAGCGCCCCGTATCACTACCAATCTGGATAGTACCCTGACTATCAAGCCGGAATTCACCTTCAATCGAACCTGTACCATCTGGATTAGTTCGGCCAATAATTTCAGCCACAAGATCATTATCCGTCACTGGGTCTCGCAAATTATCATAGCGAAACAAACCCGTAAAAATGCCCGCTATATCCAACAGGCTAGTTGGCGCTGGTACCGGATTGGGGTCTTTCAGAAAGGATAATCTCACATCGCCGATTAATGCGTCATCACCAGGTACCAAAGGCCCGTTTAATGAATATCGCACCGCCACAACATCCCCTGAGTCACGTGTAGTAAGATGGAAATATTCTGCCGTCTCATCATTGTCAAATACCACAGATAGATGACCATCGGTATTTAATGTATAGGTAAAATCAACCGCATTGTAAGTGGTACTGCCTGTACCGTCAGCACTAAATATAAATTCGTCAAGATATAACTCATCCGGATTTTCCAACGCAGGAAACTGCGGGATAGCGTTAATTAACAAACTACGCGAAGTACCTTCAGCGATGACAAAGGGAATCTGCTGGTTAAAATCAAAAATACGGATCGGGTCATTAAATTCATAGGGTTCATCCGCACGGGTTAATTCAGTATCTACACCGGTAAAGACCCGCGTACCTACCTCTCTAATTGTAAACCTATCCCCATCTGACGTTCTTTCTACCAGTGTCAGCTCAAAAAAGTCAGCTACCTCATCAACATTAAATTGTTCTGGTACTCCATCCAAATCAACATCAAAACTGTCTTCAAAATCATCGATGATAAATGGCTCATCGAACACAATCCGCAATTCGTCACCCTCTGTATCATAAGTGATGTCAATAGTGCCTTCTTCTAATAACAACGAACCAGTGCCATCAGCATTAAGACTTACCTGACCCCCACCATCTAAATCTTCGCCCACATCATCACCAAAAAACTGGCCCAGTTCATCAATAATGAGGAAGGTTTGCGGCACTAAACCGTCAATGTTGATATCCACCGTATCGGTTGCCTCCAAACCTATTGAATCAGTCACTGTCACAGAAAAAGTCAGGACTTCCGAGATCGAGACCGAGGGCGCTAAAAAACTAGGCGATGCAATACTCGGATCATCCAGACTGACGGTTTGTCCCTGGGTTTGAACCCAGGCAAAACTAATGCCACCTTCTGCATCTGATGAGCTAGCACCATCAAGGACAACGGTTGCTGCACCCGCTACCGTCTGATCCAGCCCTGCATTGGCAATTGGCGCATTATTCGCAAAAGCAGTAGTTTCAATATTTGGAATACTGATGCCTTCATAGCGTGCAGCATTATTATTTCTAAATCGAAGGATTTCGGTATCCAGATCTATGGTAGTCGGGATAGTCACCGTTTCAGATAACTCGCCCGTCGGCTCACCAAAAACAAAACCATCCAGCCTACCGTCAATTAGATCATCAATCACTGAACGTACCACCGCAAAGTTAGGCTCAGAGAATCCTGCAGCCTGCGATATATTGTTAATTGCATTGGCTAACCCACCTAATAACAGCGCATATTGCTTCTGCGCCTCTGTGGCCGCTTCATCAGGTGCCACCGGGTTGGCGGGTATAGTAGTTACCAGGTCAAAACCTGCAATCTCACTTAAAGCGGAATTGGCTGCATTAAACTGATCCAGAAAACCACCCCCGAGGCTGCTATTTAGCACGGCGCGGTTATACAGAACGCTGGTCATCGGTGTAATAGCTACACTAGTTGAACCTTCGGTTATAATAGAGAACAGGTTATCGGACTCCGAAAGCTGTATCTGTCGTTTTAAAGCAACATCTGGCTCCTGGTCAGATTCATCAATAAACCTGCCGCCGCTTGTTACAACGGCCAAATCTCCAAACCCTGAGTCCAATTGAATATCAAAATTACCACTTTCATTCGTTGTGGTGGTATTGACAGGGTCACCAATCAGGTTACCAAAGTCATCCAAATTAAAAAATTCCACGGTTGCGCCATTAACTGGACCTTTAATCACTGCACCTGACACACTAATTTGTGCCGGCGCTGAATTCTGTGGCCCCGCTGGTGATGATGAAGAACCGCCGCCTCCTCCACCACAGGCTGATAACAGTCCAATACACATAATGGTTACAAGCTGCCAACCATATTTCCTAGCAAAGTTATAAATATTCATTTCCTATACCTTGTTATTGGTTAGTAACCTATAGAGGATCAACTAAATTAAATATCACAACACCATTGATGTTGTTGTCAAAACTACTGTTTGTCTCATTAGTGAGGGTGTAACTCAAACCAGCACCAACAGGAACACCGCCCTCGCCAATGCCGGTGAATATACCCGCAAATTCGCCAAAACCACCGCTTTCACCATCCACACTGACAGTTCCATAGAGGCCGGAAAAAAGATTTGAATTTGCAGGGTCGGTTGGGTTAGTGGTACCCGTGCCCACTGCACTCCACAGTTGGTTATTGACGCTTAGATTCAAACTGCTTGCGACAGCATTGTTAGTGAAATCAGCACTTAATGAAGCTGAGCCAAGCACACCAACATGACCCAGGTTATCCGTAGGGTCAGTATTACCCACCAGCACATAGTTCGCTGTACCACTAATAGCCAACGCTGGCCGTTGACTTGTGGCGTCAACTTCTGGTGCTAACACCCAATGTATAGGGCTTTCGTTCAAGTCAATAATATCAGTCTCACCGTCAGAAAAGGTCTCATCAGCGATACCATCGGCCCATCGACCCCAACGTAACTGGCTGACCGCATCAAAACCAGCATTTTTGATAGCCCCTGTGCCAATATCTATAGTACTTGTAAAATCAGAAAACCCACTTTCGTTTGCACCATCTCTAGGAAAACCAATCAAATTGCCGTTCTCATTCACCTTAACCAGCAGCGCATCGGCATTGCCGGTACCAACAATTTCATCGCCTGTGGCGGCCAGCGCTCTGGTAGCCACAATGACTTCACTACCACCACTACCCAGGTCGATTTCCTGACCATCACTACCCGCACCACTAATTTCCTGCTCAGGCTCCTCAACCGTTGCTATAGCGACTGTTTCAGTATCTGTAGAAGCCGCTGAGGCCGCTTCACTACTGACATCACCACTACGTTCCTCGGCTATGGATTCTGACTCTGAGTCCGTGCTGGCACTGTCGCCTTCACTATCTCCATCAGAACTATCTCCATCAGAACCGTCTCCATCAGAACCGTCACTATCCGTGCTTTCACCATCATCCGATCCTTCTTCGGCGCTTTCATCGCCACCGCTGTCACTATCATCACTATCATCGCTTTCTTCTTCACTTTCTTCTTCAACCAGAATCAAACCATCTTCCGATAAGGCACTAGGTGGTGCGATCAAACGGGTGGGTGGCAGGGTGAAACTGGCTGCAAATCCAAATTGGTTTTTTGCCAGGTCAAGACTACCGCCATCATTAGTCATCGACACGCCACCGTCAGAGACACCAACGTAAACACCATCGTCATCCCCACCACAGTCTGCAGAACAAACTCGCGCGGAAAATAGCGTACCGCGCACACCAACAATTGCGGAAGGCGTGGTTAGCTGATAAGCCGCTGGCTCAAGCTTAGAGATACGGCCGGTAATGGTCCTAAAGCCACCTTTTTTCAAGTTAAAACGGGCCAATAATACTTTACCCGCGCCGATTGCTGGTGTAGACGCCGTCGCCGGCGCTTCAAGTGCTTCGACAACAAAGCGTGAATTGGGTCGAATAGCTATCTTGGTACCATCAGCTAATTTTAATTGCGCATAACCCCGTGGCCCAGTAACAATTTCATCCCCCTGTTCAACTACATCACCACGACGTAAGATCGCCACTGTCGGCTTTTCAACCGTTACATTGCCGATGGTATATAGCGCTAATCCAACATTCGCCCAGGCTGAACTAACAAAAAGCGCCGAGGAAATAAACAATAAAAATGGGATAATCGATAAGACTTTAACCTGATTTATTAAGCGTTTCATCAATCGCCCTCCTTAAAATATTTTTCTGAGTGAGACTAAAAATTCTGCTCGGTCGAACTCATATAAGCTCACCGTGGAATCTTTCTCACTAAAGTTAAGATTAATCGTAGTGGTCCAGTTACTTACCGGGAAACGCGCAAAGCTGGCCCCGATACCAATGCTGTACAGGTCATCTTCACGCTCAAAGCTAGAACTCAGAAAGGTGAAGTCATCATCATAATCAACGCTGCTGGCGCTGGCCTGAACAAAATACACCCGGCCCCCTGGTCGAAACCAGCTATTGCTTATGCTGACACCGTAACCATCGGTTGAAAATATTGAATCACTTTCTCTGGCATCTTCAACGGTGCCGTACAGCGACACGTTAAATTGTGCATTGGTATAACTTTGAGTAAGACTTACACCGTAATTATATTGGTCAACATCTCGCACTTCGAGCTGCGACTCTTCAAAGCGTAAACTACCAGCTCGAATAAATGCAGAAGCAACCCAGGTATCGTTCAGTTCATAGGAATAATTACCTAACAGGCTAAGATTATTTTTATCATGGGTGCCATCCAGCGCAGAGAATATTGTATTACCACCAACAAAAACACTATGCGGCCCACGCTTCCAGTTCCAGCCAAGACCCAGATCAATGCTTGATGGATCTACGTAGTGTGCGGAAGGATTACTCCGATGACTGATGCTCGCCGTCAGTATAAACTGCGATTCTGCCGATAGCGGTTTACTATAAAGCAGACCTAAGCGGGTGGAAAAGAAAGCCGAATCTTGCTCAACATTTTTATCATTAAGCCTGAAGATACCCAGAAATATTCGCTCGTCGGTAGCCGCTGACGCATTGTCATCCCAACCAAAACCAAGATCGATATAATACTGTGTTGAAGCGCGATACACCCGCGCCTTTGCGTCAATCGCCTGCATGTAGTTATTGGCGGCCAACTGAACTTTTTCTGGTGGGCTGTCAGCCAGCACCCGCTCAAACTCTGCCCGAGCCAATTCATTATCCCCTATATCATAATAGGCCCTGGCCAATTCCATCCTGGCGCCAGAAAATGCCGGCCGCCTCGCTACCAGGCGCTGCAGACTAAATATCGCTTCCCCTGAGGCGCCACTATCCAGCGCCGCTATGCCCAATAGATAGTCATAAGAATCCTGACCTGATAATTCGACTTCATACTGCACTAACAATTCATAGGCCTGTAATGCTCGACCACCTTGCAGGTGCTCACGGGCTTGCTCAAAGACCTGTTCTCGATCGGATACAGCAGCCGTCGTCAGGCCACTTAATCCAAGAGACAACAGGCCAATCGTATACACCAGATGCATACGCCGGACGGCCTGATTCCAAGCTTTTTTCATGTCGAATACTCTTTGGTTAAGATCTTTTAGTTAAGATGGTGGGTTAATAATAAGTGGTATTAAATAACTAATATGAACGCTTAGTTCTAGTCATTGCCGGCCCAAAAAAGCGCCAAAGGATGGAAATAGTTAGCCTCCATGCCACACCTAATATATTTGCTGGCAATACTATTTACTGGCAATACTACTGCTCTTTAAAAAATGCCTATTCAAAAGGCTTATTATTGCTATCTATAAGGTTCTAATAATTGTTAGACGTTCTACTAGTTAGACGTTCTACTAGAGAATGCCTAAAAACTGATTTAAAGCGGTCTCGATATTCTTGCTGTTTATCCATTCTCTCAATCAGAACAAATGAATTATGTGATAAACCCCACATTATGTTGGCAAAAATGTTCGCACTAAAAAACTTGCCTAAAGAACTCGCCAACAAAGCAGACCTTGTGGGTATTTACGCAGTATCAACTTTAACTATCATTAATAGAATTTTCAATCGCAAAATCTAACATCTTTTTTAACAATCTTGTTGCCTCTCTATATCTAATGATCGAGATCATTACAGAGGGTTAATCGAGTCGCCTCATTAATAATTGTCGGTGCCTCCGAGTAGGCATTATGCGCCACCCCAAATTTTATCGCCGCACCTGCCAGAACCTGCTCGCAATGAATAGCCTGGAACTGGAACCGCAAGAAATGCACTGCCGCAGTTTTTTGCTCATTGGAGCGTTCCATGTCCTCGTCAGCAATAGCAAAAATCTGTTCATTATCGCCCACTTGCAACCAAACTTTATCTTCAACACCTACCAGGGCCGCTAACTGCTTTTTTCTTTCATCAATATCTTCATATTGAATCAACATAGTGCACTTCCAGTTATTTCCTTCAGGAATTAGGGGGTTATAAGCCGTAAGCTCTTCTTCGATACTGGCAGCCTCAAATATTTTTTCAATGCGTAACATTTCCTGAATCTGGTATTGAATAGTCAACCGATCTTCAAACATCAATTGAATGTTGTCACCCAACAATACTTTGCGATTTTTCTTATGGGCTAATACTTCACTGCGAAATGCTGCGCGGCGTTCAGCATACTGCTCCAGTGACCATAAATCATTTCGGTTTAGTGACGGCATAATTAATACTCTTTTTTCAATGTAACGATGATGATGCTAATAATGACTAACCCCTTTAGATATCGTAAGCTTTTCGTAACAACGCCATTGGATGGTCTGATGCTTTCACCGCCTCACTGATATTTTCTATATGGGTAATCGCCATAGGACAATCGCTGGCAAAATAGTCGGGTTGCTGTTGGTCGACCTGGCGTACAACAGCCCTGGCAATTTTCAATGATTTCGCTCGGGTTTCTTTTTTTACGGCATAGGTTCCATCATGGCCGGAGCAGCGCTCAATCGCTTTAACCTCAGTACCTGGGACTAGTTTCAAAATATCTCGCGTCTTGTAGCCGATATTCTGCACCCGTAAATGACAGGCAACCTGATAGCTAATATTGCCAAGTGCGACATTAAAATCTGTTTTTAACAAGCCAGCTTTATGCCGCAAAAATAAATACTCAAAAGGGTCAAAAAAGGCCTGCTGAACTTTCCTGACCTGTTCGTCTTCAGGGAACATCAACGGCAATTCCTGTTTATACATCAACACACAGGAAGGAATAGGTGCGATCAGGTCGTATCCCTGGTCAACCAGGGCAGCCAATACCGGAATATTTTTTTGTTTCAATTTTTCGACACTTTCCAGATCACCCAGCTCAAGTTTAGGCATCCCACAACAGGCTTCTTTGGGCACCATATCGATTAATATCTGGTTATGCTCAAACACACTAACAAAATCCTCGCCCAAACTCGGATGATTATAATTGCCATAACAGGTCGCATAAAAAGCCACCTTGCCGGTGGTACGACCCGCCGGTGTAGGCTCGGCACTCGCGCTTATCAAGCGTTTATTAGTGAAGCTTTTACGGAGGGTTTTAGCATGGTACTTTGGTACCGGTGCTTCGGCGTGCACATCAATAGTGGCAGCCAGCGTTTTCCGAAACAAGGTATTATCCAGCAAGGCATTCACGGTCACATCCACTAACGGAATCGTTGCCAGCTTGCCCATGGTGTCTGTGCTGGTGAGGAGTTTATCTCGCAATGGCGCACCCTCATGTTTAAACCGTTGAGCTTTTGCGCGTAACATCAAATGCGGAAAGTCGATGTTCCATTCATGGGGTGGGACATAAGGACATTTGGTCATATAACACAGATCGCAGAGATAACACTGATCAACAACCTTGTAGTAGTCCTTTTTATCTACCCCATCAACTTCCATGGTGCTCGATTCGTCAACCAGGTCAAACAGGGTAGGAAAGGAATCACATAAACTGACACAACGACGACAGCCATGGCAGATATCATAAACTCTTTCGAGCTCAGAGAAGAGATCGGCCTTGTCATGATACTTTTCAGTTTTCCACTCTATCGGGTGTCGTGTGGGCGCCTCGAGACTACCTTCCCGTTTCTCTGACATATTTTTAACCTTGAGTAAATCCTGGGCATAATATCAGATCTTCTACCGCTGGATGGCTAATTTTTGGTATAAGATTTAGTAACGACGAAGCGGACCATATAAAGCCCAGGAAGACAACAGTAGTTGAATTTATGCTGATTAACTCACAGCGGGTACCCACAACCTTTACTTAACACAGCTGGCGCGAACAAAGGTGCCAACAAAAACCTGAACAAGCAACCGATGGGCAAAATATTGCAGTTGTTTAATCAGGCCCTGAGCAGTCCTGATTTCTGCTACAGTGACCATTCGCTCGCACGGCAATATACTATGAATCGCGCCTTTATATTTCATCAATCATTACGTCAGCCACGGCATTTCTGCGTAGTGTTACTATTGTTTACGGCTATTAACTTTATTGTTGACAATGTTGTTGGCAATGTTGCCGCTGCTCAAAACCACTCGGTTCAAGCCTCTTCTCTAGCGGATCATTCTCTACCAGATCATTCGCTTCACAATATAGACGAGGGCCCGAGGGGTTCACAACGGCCATCGCTACATAAGGTAAGTATTGACCAGCACGAATTTGCCTTATGGCACCGGCCAGTATCCTCAGCCAAAGCGACTATTTTATTACTTCATGGCCGCACCTATAGTGCCCTGCCCGATTTCGATCTGCAGCTAGCCGGCGAATCATTATCTTTTATGCGCAGTCTTAACCAGCTTGGTTACGACGTTTATGCTTTAGATAGCCGAGGTTATGGGCACACCGCTCGAGATAGCAGCGGTTGGCTAACGCCAGACCGAGCAGCCCAGGATGTGATCGGTATTATTCAATGGATCCAGCAACAAACCCAGCGTAAGCTACATATCTATGGCTGGTCATATGGCGCAATGGTGAGCCAGCTAGTGGCACAAAGAAAACCTGACCTTATTGCTTCTATGTTACTTTTTGGTTATCCATTTGACCCTGCTCGGCATATCCATAAATTAGACAAAACTTATCCTTCTCAGCCACCCGCCATCAAAAATACGTCCGCTCACGCCGCCTCCGACTTCATTACCGCCGGCACTATCTCGCCGCAGGCCATCCAGGCCTATACTGCAGCCGCGCTGCGGGCAGACCCTATAAGGGTTGATTTCAAAAACTTACATGAATGGTCAGAACTCGATGCAAGCAGGATTATTATCCCCACATTACTTATTCAGGCACCCCATGACCCATTGGCCAGGACTGACTTACAACAGGCTTTTTTTACCCAAATAAAAACACCTGAAAAATGGTGGGTAGTCCTCAAAGATGGCGACCATGCCGCACTACTGGAAACACCACGAGATGAAATGTTAGCCGTGATGGACTTTTTTATTCGCTTGCACCAGGACCGCCCTTAATCGAAAAACCACCTAAACTTGAAAATCTCTGGTCTTACTCAATTGAAACAGCGCATCAATTCGGCGCCATACACACCCTCCCGCAGGCTTCTTTATAGTACCGTCTGGTTCACAACCAGCCCCCACAGGCTTGCCATTAAGCCAACCCACCGGCCAGGCTTCGCGGGTCGAACTGGCGACAAATATTTCATCAGCATGGGCCAGCGTATCCAGATCAATCTGCACTTCCTGCAGGGGGACATTATTTTCCCTCGCCAGCTCAATAATCACCGCTCGGGTAATACCATGTAACAATAGTTGGCTTTTGGGTGGGGTAAAAATAATGCCATTTTTAACCACAAAAATATTTGCTGACGTACATTCCGTTATATAACCATCTCTAACCAGCACAGCATCATCAGCGCCTTTCGCAACGGCCTGGTTTTTCAGCATTCCCGCCGCCACCAGACTTATTGTTTTAATATCACACCGAGACCAACGAAAATCTTCCAGGGTTATCATCGCATAGGGCTTCACCGATTGCCTTGCCAGCGCGGGTGCAGCAGACACCAGCATAAAAACTGTTGGTATCATGCCATCTGGATAGTCAAAACTGCGGCCATTATCTGCTCCGCGGGTGATCTGGATATATAGACTGGCATTTGATTCACCACTTTTTTCAATCGCTTCTGCGATTAGCTCATGCCATTGCGCCTGACTATAGGGATCAGGCAAATAAATTTCCGCCAGACTATGACGCAACCGCTGCAGGTGACGCGCTAGTTGAAATGGCCGCTGGGCATAGACGGGAATACTTTCATAAACACCATCGCCGAATAAAAACCCTCGGTCAAGCACTGACACCTGCGCCTTTTCTACTGCTTGCCAGCAACCATTCAGATAGGAAATCGACATTCTGAAAACACCCTTTATCAACCATTCAAATTACTTAAGGTCACTATTCTGGACCCTAGCGACGCCGTGCATGATAAACAAAAATTCAGCATTAGCATCCATAAAAGAACAAAGTTCCATTACCTTTCCAGAATACCCTTAAGCTATAGATGAGCCGTGGTGCAAATTCATCAAACGAATATCCGGCTATCTAAAGCCTCGCCTGCAGACTCATGTTACTGTTTGTAGCTGTAAAGGATAAATACGGCCAATCTATTATGAAAAAACTACTCATTGCTAATCGCGGAGAAATTGCCATTCGGATTGCCAGGGCAGCCCACGAACTTGGCATTCAAACCGCAGCAATTTTTTCAGCAGAGGACACCCACGCGCTGCATCGCATTAAGGCAGATACTGCCATAGACTTAGAAGGTGCAAGCCCTGGCGCCTATCTTGATATAGAGCAGATCATTCAGCTCGCCAACCAACATGGCTGTGACGCCATCCACCCTGGCTACGGATTTTTAAGCGAAAATGCCAGTTTTGCCCTTGCCTGCGCCGAAAATCATATTACTTTTATTGGCCCAGACTCTGAACAACTCACATTATTTGGTGACAAAACAAGCGCCAGACAACTTGCCAAAGAATGCGGCGTACCATTAGTACTCGGCACTGTTAAAGACACTAGCCTCGAAGAAGCCCGTGATTTTTTTAATCAACTACCAGATAACAGTGACGCAATTCTGAAGGCGGTATCCGGAGGAGGTGGTCGCGGCATGCGCATTGTTGATTCACTCGAAACACTGGAAAAAGTATTCGAACGATGCAAAAGCGAAGCCAAAAATGCTTTTGGCAATGACGCCGTATATATAGAACAGCTCATCCCGCACGCACGACATATCGAAATTCAGGTCATCGGTGACGGCCAGGAAGTCACACATCTATGGGATCGTGAATGTAGTATTCAACGCAATCACCAAAAAATCATCGAAGTTGCGCCAAGCCCCAGCTTAACCGGCTCACAAAGACAACCTTTGATCAATGCCGCATTAAAAATGGCGCAATCAAAAAATTACCTTAGCCTTGGTACCTTTGAATTTTTAGTGGACACCAACAACCCTGAAAACTTTTATTTTATTGAAGCCAACCCCCGCTTACAGGTTGAACATACCATCACAGAGGAGGTAACTGGTTTTGATCTGGTGCAGGCGCAGCTTAAAATTGCCGACAACAGTACCTTAGCAGACTTAAAAGTACCCACCCAAAAACCCGCAGGCTATGCAATACAATGCCGAATCAATATGGAAACGTTATCGAAAAAAGGCCGTTTTAAACCTACGGGAGGTAATATTAGCGTATTTGAAATACCCTCTGGACCAGGTGTTCGAGTTGATCATTTTGGCTATGCGGGTTATAAAACTTCAACACGTTTTGATTCGCTGCTGGCAAAACTCATAGTGCACTCAGCCAACAGTTATGCTGATGTTATCAAAAAAGCACGCCGTGCTCTGGCAGAATTCAGGATTGAAGGGTTTGAAACCAATATCAGTTTTCTGCAACTTTTAATGGAACAGCCAGCATTTATAGATAACAACATATATACCCGTTTTATCGACGACAACTTTGCTTCCTTTGACACTAGCCAGGCGCAACCAATACTCTATTTTAAATCTGAAGAGAATAGTACGCCAGCAAAGTAATAGCCGCTCTGTTATTGCCCTTACAAAAACGGGCAATAACAAAACGACTCCGGCTAAATAATTCTCGCCTAACCTAAGATGAAGCTGGGACAAAAACAGCCTTGGTTTCAAGAAATTCTTCAAAACCTAAAACACCCCATTCACGACCGTTACCCGATTGCTTATAACCGCCAAATGGCGCACCAAAATCTGGGCCTGAACCATTAATATGCACATTACCTGTACGCAACTGTGCAGCAACTTCAACCGCATGATCGACACTACCCGATTGTACATAACCCGACAAACCATAAGGAGAGTCGTTAGCAATTGCAATGGCTTCAGCTTCAGTCTGGTAAGGTAATATAGTTAACACTGGGCCAAATACTTCTTCTCTGGCAATGGTCATCTCATTATTGACGTTACCAAAGATAGTGGGTTTAACAAAATATCCCGTCTCCAGACCTGCTGGCTTGCCTGTGCCGCCGGTAACAAGTTCTGCGCCTTCATCTATACCGGCCTGAATCAGCCCTTGTATTTTATTAAATTGTACTTCACTCACAACCGGTCCCATGGTGGTGCTTTCTGCAAATGGATCACCCGGCTGCATACTCTCAGCAGTGGCTTTTGCAATTTCAAGTGCTTCACTTTGTTTGGCTGCAGGCACTAACATGCGGGTTGGCGCATTACAGGATTGGCCTGAATTGGTAAAACAGGTAACAACACCACTTGAAACTGCAGCTTGTAGGTCAGCATCCTCCAGAACAATATTGGCAGATTTTCCGCCTAATTCCTGAGATACACGCTTAACTGTATCTGCCGAAGCCTTAGCGACTAAAATACCCGCTCGAGTGGAGCCAGTAAAAGACATCATATGAATATCAGGATGGGACGACATAGGTTCGCCAACACCTGGTCCATCACCATTAATAAGATTAAATACGCCTTTTGGCACCCCAGCAGCGGCTAATACTTCGGCCATAATAATGGCATTTACTGGCGCTACTTCACTGGGCTTTAATATAACAGTACAACCAGCCGCTAATGCAGGTGCAACTTTGCATGCAATCTGATTGATCGGCCAGTTCCAGGGAGTAATTAGACCGCAAACCCCAACTGGTTCACGACGTAACAAATAGGCGCCTTTAGTTTCTTCCCAGACAAAGGTTTTCAGAATTTCCATAGCGGTCGCAAAATGTGCCATGCCGGTACCAGCCTGGGCTGCTTTAGACAAGCCAGTCGGCGCGCCCATTTCGGTAGAAATTGCATCAGCAATTTCATTATATCTTTTTTGATATTCGCCCAAAATCGCGCCGAATAATTCAATACGCTCGGTAACAGTGGTTTTTGAAAAACTTTCAAAAGCTGTTTTAGCAGCCGCAACCGCGTTATCAACATCAGCGGAGGAACCCATGCTGATGGTGGCAAATGCTGCTTCAGTGGCTGGATTGATAACATCAAGGGTGGCTGGGGTGGCTGGACCTACCCACTCTCCGTTGATATAGAACTTAAGGTGTTCTTGCATGGTCTATCTCTCTGTTTCAATAATAGGACGTGTTTATGCAACGCTTATCAACATCTGCGTCTTTGTTGCCCGAAGCTGCCCAGTTATCCACTCAAACGCATAACTTTAAATCGGTGCGCCGAGCATGGGTGCTTGCAGTAGCAATGCGGCGTTAAATTACAAACATGCAGAATCCCTGTCAAGCTTTGCCGTTATGTGAATAGGCAGGGGTTTTGCCGCATGATTTTAGGCATCCTGGCCGATTTCGGCCTCAAATAATGCGGCGAACTGTTGTTCGCGAATACTGGTAGCTGCATCCTCTACCTGCTTAATTTGTTGCGCACTAAAACCAAGTTGTTGCATCACAGCGCTGGTATCTGCGCCAAGTTCTGGGCAAGAACCTTTGACACTGCCCGGCGTCTCGCTTAGGTGCACTAAATTTCCCACCACATGAGAGTCACCGATAGCTGGCATATTCATCGGCACAATGTATTCATTTTCAACATTCTGCACATCTTTAACCACATCTTCATGGCTACGCACCCGCTCCATAATTAAACCAGGTTGACTGTACATAAAGTCATTCCATTGCTGGGTAGATTTGCTGCCAAAACCACGCTGCATAATCGATCGAACCCATTCAGGCTCTGCCCCCTGGCCTGAAGAACCCAAACGTTTACCTGGCGTATTCCAGTCACTATGACCAATAAGTTCGAACATTTCTGCAAAAATACACAGCGCATCCCAGCTTTCTTCATCCATCGCGTGGGCGAAGGTAAAACAGCCGCCATCGTTAGTATCATAAACCCCATAAGGACCTTTGATATTATCTATATGTGAACCGCTGGGTTTTACTGCCACACCAGTAATCATATAATGCTGCAACTCCCACATTTGCAACCACAACTGGGCCCCCAATGATGAGGTCTCAACCTTTTGTCCGATCCCATGTCGCTCGCGCGCCAATAGGCCTGTCATGGTACCGAGCGCCAATTGCATAGCACCCGCCATATCTGCAATTGCTGCGCCTGGCGGCATAGGGGTCTGCCCTGCAACACCTGATACGCTGGCTAAGCCACCGCGCGCCTGGGCCACTCCATCTAACATTGCTTTATCCTTATCCGGCCCTTTATGGCCGAAACCATTAACCTGGGCATACACGATATGTGGATACTGCGCAGCAATACTTGGGTAATCAAGTTGCATGCTAGCCAGAAAACGTGATCGATAATTGCTAAGAAAAACATCGCTTTTTTCCAGCAGGCGGCTAATAACTTCTCTGCCAGCCGGAGAATGAATATCGATACAAATGGATTTTTTACCTCGGTTAACCGCCACAAAACCTGGCACCTGGGATTCTGGCGGAGTGCCGTTATTAATACCTCGATGATAACGCGCTGAGTCACCTAATGGTGGCTCAACCTTAATAACATCAGCCCCCATATCGCGCAGATAAAGTCCCGCACCCAGCCCCTGCAGGGCGGTGGTCATTTCCAATACTGTAAAACCGCTTAATGGTTCTGCCGACTGTTTCATAATGCCACCTCTTATTACGCCACCAAGGGCTTTGCTGGTTTTTGAGTATCGCTCACTGTTAAACTATGATTTATCGTATCTTGTATCTAACCTTATTTAATATTGCCAGTGCTTTTATTTATTTGCTGCGCCAGTACTCGCTGTACCAGCGCCTTTATTGCTCAGCTATTGCGCATGTCTTTTAGAGCGCTAAGCAACAGGTTGGTTCCAAGCTTTTAGCCACTGCACACCTTTTGCATTAGTTTTGCAATCTTTTTTTGACTTTTTTAACGTATCGCAACCTCATGTCTTCAGCCACTGCTGCCAAAATCATTCAAGTCAGTATCGATATCGATGTTGAAAGCCGACGACCAGTAGATCTATTGGCTACTGCCAGCGGGCTTTCTAAATCCACAATAAAACGCGCCATGACCCTGGGTGCGGTATGGATTTCAGAGGGCAAGAAAAATCGACGCTTGCGGCGCGCCAAAGGGTTACTCACAGCTGGCAGCAAACTTAGCCTTAACTATGATCCCGGCATCCTTGACACTACCCCACCCGAGCCCGGTTTGATTCAACACGAAGGTAGCTATTCAGTTTGGTATAAACCCGCCGGAATGATGTCTTCAGGTACCCGATTTGGTGATCACCATGCTATAAATCGCTGGGTTGAGATTAATTTCAAACCTCAGGCACCAGCATTTAACGTGCATAGACTAGATCGATTTGCTACCGGCCTTATGTTACTTGCACATAGCAAACAGACAGCCGCACATCTATCCCAGCAATTTCGCAATAGATCCGTCAAAAAGGTCTATCGAGCGATTGTTGAAGGTCAGCTTGATCATCAGCGACAAATAGAAATACCGCTGGATGACAAACCTGCTATTTCAATCGTGCAGCCACTTAAAACAGATCCGTGCTGCGATCGAACATTGGTTGAAATCACAATCCTTACCGGTCGCAAACATCAAATCCGGCGTCATTTAGCAGCCATTAATCTACCGCTGGTGGGAGATCGGCAATACGGCCTGCAGCAGTCCGACGGTGATCTACAACTCACCGCCGCAGAACTGGCAATCCAGCATCCAATAACCGGCTATCGACATAGCTACCAGCTAGATGCTGCATTGTTACCTAAGCTCTAGTCCGCTGCCTGTAGATCTAGCTTTACTTGCCGAAACCCCTGCTGAAGTAAATATAGATTTCGCCAGGCAACTGGCCAGACTGCTAACCAGCGAACATAATCAAAATACCCGCAGCTACCGCAGAGCCAATTACCCCTGCCACATTGGGGCCCATAGCATGCATTAGCAAAAAATTATGCGGATTCGACTCCAGCCCAACCCGGTTAGCCACCCGCGCTGCCATAGGTACCGCCGACACCCCGGCGGCACCGATCAATGGATTAATTTGCTGTTTCGAAACCAGGTTCATAAATTTAGCCATTAATACTCCTGTTGCTGTACCGATACAGAAAGCCAGCATGCCCAATACCAAAATCCCCAGAGTCTCCGGCACCAGGAATTGATCTGCACGCAGTTTGGAGCCTACTGAAAGACCAAGAAATATCGTCGTAATGTTAATCAGGGCGTTCTGGGTTGTCTCTGACAATCGATCTACCACGCCAGATTCACGCATCAAATTACCAAAACAAAACATACCCAGCAAAGGCGCAGCACTCGGCACAGTTAACGCTACCAGTGACAACAGCACTATTGGAAAGAATATTTTTTCCCGCTGCGAGACCTCGCGCAATTGAACCATTTCAATCTGGCGTTCTTTTTCAGTGGTTAATAGACGCATTATGGGCGGCTGAATCAATGGCACCAGCGCCATATAGGAATAGGCAGCAACAGCAATTGCACCCAATAAATGTGGTGCTAATTGACCTGCAACATAAATCGCTGTCGGACCGTCGGCACCACCAATGATACCTATCGCTGCCGCTTCGGATAAGGTGAACTCCAATACACCGGTTCGGGTCAATGCTACCGCCCCCAATAATGTCGCAAATATACCGAACTGCGCCGCCGCCCCGAGGAACAACGTTTTAGGGTTAGCCAGCAAGGGGCCAAAATCGGTCAACGCCCCTACCCCCATAAATATAACTAATGGAAATATTCCAGTTTCAATACCCATGGCATAAAACTGGTGCAGCACACCTTGGCCCACCGCTATATCAACACCCGGGATATTACTTAAAATACCGCCGAACCCAATCGGAATGAGCAGTAACGGCTCAAACTTTTTAGCAATTGCCAGATACAATAGCAGCATGCCAATACACAGCATGAAAAATTGACCCAGGCTTAATTGATAGACACCTGTTGAATGCCACAGAGTTGTAAGTTGCCCCATCGTTTATATCAGCCTAAGGTAATCAAAGTATCGCTAACAGCAACGCTGTCGCCTTCACGGACCAGAATTTGGCTAACCTGACCAGCACTACTAGCGCGTATTTCTGTTTCCATTTTCATTGCTTCCAAAATCAGTACTACATCACCACTTTGCACCATATCACCCAGCTTAACCTTAAGCTGGAATACATTGCCGGCCAAAGGTGCGGTAATACCCACCGCTGCTGCGCTCGTAACTGGTACTGGCGCTGCTGGCTCTGCTGACGATGAAGTACTTACTGGTGGCAGCGCCTGGGTAGATTGAATATCGCCACCAGGGCTAACCTTAACCACATATTGCTGGCCCTGCACCTCAACGGTGTATATCTCAGCATCACCTGCCGAGGTTAAACCGGGTTTATTTGCCCCCGACGTACTCGCTACTGAAGTATTGCTCTCAGTAGCCGCTGCAGTTTCGGCCCAGGGCACCGGCTCAAAGGCATCCAGGTTATTTCTATTGGTGAGAAATTTTAACCCAGGTTTTGGAAACAACGCATAAGTCAGTACGTCATCCTCAATAGACTCACCGAATTGCAGTTTATGTTCCTGCTCCAGGCCCAGTAGCTCAGTCTTCAAACGTTCATATTCAGGTTCAATATCATCAGCTGGTCGATGAGAAATAACTTCAGCACCATCCAATACCCGGCTTTGCAACGCCTGATCGCAAGGTGCAGGTGTGGCGCCATATTCTCCTTTTAATACACCCTGGGTTTCTTTGGTAATATTTTTATAGCGCTCACCAGTCAGTACATTTAATACCGCCTGAGTGCCAACAATCTGTGAGGTTGGTGTCACCAGCGGAATAAAACCCAACTCCTCCCGTACCCTGGGTATTTCTAGCAACACCTCATCCAGTCGCTCAACAGCATTTTGCTCTTTCAGTTGACCTTCAAGATTAGTTAGCATGCCACCAGGTACTTGTGCTACAAGTATTCTTGAATCAACCCCACGCAAACTACCTTCGAATTTCGCGTACTTCTTACGTACCTCGCGAAAATAGGCCGCTATTTCTTCGAGTAGATTCAAATTAAGACCGGTGTCTCGATCAGTGCCCTTTAATATGGCAACCAATGATTCCGTTGCAGAATGGCCATAAGTCATGCTCATAGACGAAATTGCCGTATCTACATTATCAATGCCCGCTTCAATGGATTTCAAATAGGTTGCCGTCGACATACCTGTGGTTGCATGACACTGCATATGGACCGGTATATCTACCGTCTTTTTTAAGCCACTAACCAACTCAAAAGCAGCATAAGGGGTTAATAACCCCGCCATATCCTTGATGGCGATAGAATCAGCACCCATCGACTCTAATTGCTTACCCAGATTTAACCAGCCCTCAAGGTTGTGAACCGGGCTAACTGTATAAGATAAGGTACCCTGGGCATGTTTTTCCTGCTTATTAACCGCCTTAACTGCGGCTTCCAGGTTGCGAGGATCATTCATTGCATCAAAGATTCGAAATACATCGATGCCATTAACCGCTGCTCGCTCGACAAACTTTTCCACCAGGTCATCGGCATAATGCCGATAACCAAGAATATTCTGACCTCGAAACAACATCTGTTGTGGGGTATTAGGCATCGCGGCTTTTAGTGCCCGCAGACGTTCCCAGGGGTCCTCACCCAAAAACCGAATACAGGCGTCAAAGGTTGCACCACCCCAACTTTCAAGCGACCAAAACCCTACTTGATCAAGCTTTTCTGCAATTGGCAACATATCTTCAAGGCGCAACCGGGTGGCAAACAGGGACTGATGAGCATCCCTCAATACCACATCGGTAATGCCGAGTGGCGCACCTTTTGGTCCATCTGGTCCATTTGGTCCGTGATTTCGTTTATTAACATCAACTTGTTTATTAGCTTTATTTTTCTTGCTCATCTGGTCTAGAGCCCTTAATTAGTTATTCACTTTGATCAAAGTGATTCTCTGTCAAATTCATTGGGTGACATGAATTCGGCACTATGAGTTCAATGCATCAGATTTGTTTGTGACAATCTGTCCGTTAGATAAAAGCTGTTTTAATCAACGTCCCTTCAATATTTATTGCTTATCTTATTGTTTACTTCTGCCCATGCGATAGCGTTTAACCGCAGCTGAAATTGCTGCCACAACCTGGGGGGACACGCCATCGGCACCAGATGCTGCTTCAGGCATAGCGCCTGATGGCGATGCTCCAGAAGACAATGTTCCAGAAGACAATGTTCCAGAAGATAATGTATCAGAGGTATTTGTTAAACCTAACAAATACGACATGAGCATGGTACAACCCACTAACACCGTGAGAAACAAAAATACAGAACCCATCCCATAGAGTACAAGGTTCAGGGCCTGAGATATAAGATCTGGCATTTAAAGATAGTCTTTATCGGTAACGAGGGCGAATAATACATGAAGCCGGTGAGGCTCGCATCTCCAACCAGCGCTTTCCTGCGATCTTGAAGCAATTTTTAGCCGCTAAAGCGGTCCTACAATGCCACCAAAGATTTATCCCAAAGATCTATTAGACCTGTGCTGAGGCTACATTTATGGGCGGCGTATGCAGTTACAAATTCAACCAAGCACTTTATAGCCCCTGCCTCTGAGACACTGGTGAACCACCCGGGTTTTGCGCTGTTCTGCGCCTGCTGCGCCCCTGGCTGAACCAGACACGGCACCAACACCCGCTATTTTACCCGCAGTTCTATGGTCGCCTATAACAGCACCCAGGACCCCGCCTACTGCGGCCTGGATTGCACCTTTTCTGGCCGCAGCAGCAGGGGTACTAATTTGTTTGGCATATTCTCGACATTCGGCTAAATCCTGTTGGTACTGAGCCTCATTACCACCCTTTTTATCAACAATCGGCGCCTCGCTGACACACGACATCAGCAACATCAGCAACATCAAGACCACACCCATACCAAACGTTGTTGTCCCTGCAGCAGATTTAACGTCCGAACCAGAGACCAATGTAATACCTGTGGCCGAGCTTAAATTAGTTTCTTGCATACCGTATTTACTCCTCGACCTACGCCAGTTTATGAGCTAGTGCGGCTCAACGCATGCATTAACCGCCACGCCAATTCTTAAATCGACGCTGACAATTGAGCCTGTCATAGCACATACATTAAACATATAACCTGAACCCCTGGTGAACAAGACCCAAAACAGACCCCACCTCAGCCCTGTTTCTAAAATTTTGTCGAGATCCAATCCTTTGTACATGATTATCCGGTGACGGGTTTCAGCGCCGAGTCATGGTCATCTTTTTCAGGCATAAAACGATTGAGTATAAATATCAATATTGGTGTCACTAACATCATGGTAAAACCGTAAATAGTTGGCACCACTGCCAACGCGGTACTATTTAGAAGCAGTGGACTGGCGGCAATTGCGGTAGCCAGAATCGCATTCTGTATTCCAATTTCAATGGCCAGAGTTATGACGCCTCGGCGATCTAATTTGAGCAACAATCCGAGACAAAATCCCATCACCATGGTCAACAAGTTTAAGCCAATCGTGACCAGACCAACGAGCATAAACTTATCAAAAAACGCCTGTTTTTCGCGTAACATAATCATCACAACAGCCATCAGGACGAATCCTCCCGCTATATATTTCACCAGTTTCTGAGCCCTGTTAATCCGCTTCGGATATCGGTACCTCAAGGCCATCCCGATAGACACCGGTATCACGGTGATCAACGCTATCTGCAGGATAGTTTGCAGCAAAGGTAGTTCGATTAACTGCCCAGTAGTAACAAAGTGCTCAAGAAACAGGGTCAAAAAAACAGGCAGGGTAAATACCGTCAGCATACTGGTAACCGCAGTCAAGGTGACCGATAGTGCAACATCACCCCGCGCCAGCAGACAGAATAAATTGGATACAGCGCCGCCAGGGGTCAAAGCGATTAACATCACGCCAATCGATATCATAGGATCAAGCTGTAGCACCGTCACCAGCACAAATGCTAGCAACGGCAATAAGATCATTTGCCCCAGCAATCCACCCAATACTGCCCTGGGAAAACGCACCACCCGAACAAAATCATCTGGCGTCAAACCCAGACCCATGCCGAGCATTATAAGTGCCAACGCTGCTGGTATTGCCAACTGTGCCATATCAGGTATAGAGCCTATTTAAATTTTTATGTCGCGCTGGGTCTAGATCCTTATCCACCAGCGCCGCATGCTCTGCACCATAACGGTGGGTGCGAAAAACCATATTTATCCTGCCGCCCAGACGGGGATTGGTGACAAAAAACGGATTAATGTATTCCCAGACAACTTTTTTGTCTGGCGTCACTTCAAATAGATGACCCTTGGCAGTTTCACAAATCAATGTATTGCCATTTGGCAGGCGGCGGGCACTGCCACCCATAATGGTATAAAAAGAAAACGGCGGGTTATCAGTATATTCCCATAATATTTCTCGTGTCCTGGCATCCACTTCGAGGGCCCGTGAAAAATCGATACCACGCCGATGAGCGCCATTATCAAAAATCGTAATTGTACCTCGCTCGGTATAATTAACATCGTGCTGATGGGCTGTGGTGCCATCAGCCCATTTCCATTTAATAGCCCCTGAAGTTGCACTAATTACCGCAATCATATTGATGCGGCGAAAACTCATCAGCCAGTCGCCCTCAGGCGTTAGTGAAATAGAATTAGCATGACTCCATTCCATACGATGATCCAGCGGACAGATAATTTCCGTTGCCGGATCAAAAAACTGCCATGATTTCCATTGTTTAACTATTTTGCCTGCCGTTGTTACCTCAATAACCACATCACCTAACATTTTTTTTGGATCGTCACCCTTATTACGATAACCACCTTTTATTTTCCGCACCATACTCTGTGGTATAGGCCGCCATTTAATTAACAAGGTATTACCATTAGGCAAACGCTGATAATCATGGTGTAACCAGGGGTCTTCATACTGCCAGACCAGGTTACTATCCCAGTCCAGCTCATAACAGGATGCGGCCTGACCGTTCAGACCACGTTGACCCTCAACCTGCCTGGATGGGTTTGCCAACGCAATTAAATTACCATTAGGCAGAAGTTCAGGGTTTGTTATACCTTTTTCAGATCGCCATCGATGGACAAAACGCCCCTCCATATCAATCAAAAAAGCTTCTTTCGAATTGGCAGAAAATAGTGTGTAGCCGCGATAGCTAAGCTGCGGATTATGATGAATCAAGCCATTGGGGTGATGTTCTGATCTAGCCATATTACATCTCTATTCAAATTTCGACAAAAAATGTATGAATTAATCAATGTATGAAATAATCAAAGTATGAAATAACTCACCAGGACACTAACAAATCCAGCTTAAATAAACAGCCCACCTGTGTCATTTCTATCACCCTGAAAACCGCCTTTAGAACCTGACAGCTGGCGATACCAAGTATTAAAAATGTTTTTCAACCTTTCGACAATAGCAAAGACATATTGTATGGTTGAACCCATTCTTTACTGCAGAAAATACAAAACCTGCTGCCCAGCCAGAGCCCAATAAACCGGCAGGAAACAAAACTAACTGATAGGAGCCCTATATGTCTGAAGTCAATCGCGCCGCGTTATTCTTTGAACCAGGCAAACCCTTTGAAATCGTTGAGCTAAAAATACCCGAGCCCAAAACCGGCGGCCTGACACTAAAAGTAACCCGATCAAATATCTGCGGCTCTGAATTACATATATGGCGCGGCGATGGACGTTTTGGTGAAATTGCCACACCTAAAGGGCGTATTCTTGGCCATGAAGCCACCGGCAGAATTCATGCCCTGGGTGACGGTGTTACCACTGACTGGAGCGGCAAACCCATCAAAGAAGGGGATCGGCTTGCTTATCAGTACTTTCAACCCTGTGGTCGCTGCCGCAGCTGCACAAGAGGCATGACTGAAGCCTGTCGGTCAAGTTTTCTTATCCAACGAGGTTCAATGCATGAATGGCCTTATGCCCGCGGCTCATTCTCAAATTATCTTTATCTACATCCCAATCAGGCCATCTTCAAGGTACCCGATAATGTCACTGATACCATGGTGGTTGGCGCCAACTGTGCGCTAGCTCAAGTCATCATGGGTATTGAAAGAGTATCTGTCACCCTCGGTGATACCGTTGTGGTGCAGGGATGTGGTGGGCTTGGGGTCTATGCCTGTGCAGTAGCCAAGGAACGTGGCGCAGAAACTGTGATTGCTATTGACGGCATTAAAGAACGACTGGATCTGGCCAAACAGATGGGCGCAGACCATACTATCAACCTCACTGAAATCACCGACACTAAAGCACGCGTTAACCGGGTAAAAGAGTTAACCAATGGCTGGGGGGCTGATGTGGTTGTTGAAGTTGTTGGCTTTGCTGCGGTCATCAATGAAGGCCTGCGCATGCTGGGTAGTGGTGGACGTTACCTGGAAATGGGCACATTTTATACCGGCACCTCTTTTGAATGTGACCCTGGTCGCCTGGTGGGACAAAATCAACGCTTTGAAGCCGTAGCCTCTTATGATGCAGTCAGTCTGCAGCGAGCGATTGAATTTTTAAGCCGCAATGCTGAACGTTTACCCCTTGACGAAGTTGTTGTCGATTATCCGCTAGACAAGATTGATGACGCATTTTCAGATCAGGATTCCGGCACCGTACGCAGAGCCTCTTTAGTCATGTCGTAAACTAAGCTTGCTTGCCCAAAAACTGGCCAAGTAACAGAACCTGGGCCACTCGGTCGTACGACTTCTTCAGTCTATGGTCCTGTGGCCTATGGTAACGTGACGCTAGTTTATTCGGCTCCTACAAGCATTTAAGTTTGCTCGGTCACTGGCAAAAATTTCTTGTAGCAAAAACGCTTAAAATAGCATTTTTAAATAGCGCTAACAGACAGCCCTTTTAAACAGCCCCCTTAAATAGTACTACGAATAATTATTATGAATAAATTGCACTATGATATCCACCCTGGCAATGGCCCAGCAATGTTGATGGTACACGGCTTTTTGTCCAGCCGAGCCCAGTGGATACCTAACCTTGAACAACTAGCACGCGTATGTACACCGGTTACTGTAGAACTATACGGCCATGGTCGATCACCCTCGCCCACCGATCCTGCTGCCTACATGCCAGCTGGATATCTTGAACAATTTGAAATAATACGCAAAGAAATAGGTGCGGAACAATGGTACTTATGCGGTTTTTCATTAGGCGCCAGCCTTACTATTCGTTACGCATTTGACTACCCTCAACAAACTATCGCGCATATATTTACTAATTCATCCTCTGCAATTTCACCACGCCCTGAGCCGAGACCAGTTGAAAACCTGATAAAACACTTTGAAAAAGGCGGCCTTGAAGTCATAGAAAAAATACCCGTGCATCCAAAATACGCTACTCGACTGCCACCAAAGGTCACCGCAGAATTAATTAAAGATGCCAGATCATTAAATCCAGTCGGTATTGCCAGAGGTATCGCCTATACCAACACCAGTGTTTCATTACGCGACGAACTTGACAGAAATACCAGACCAGCCTTGTTGGTTTGCGGCGAACAGGAACAGCGGTTCCAGCCACATCGCAAATTTGTTGCGAAAAATATGCCCCATACTAAAATTATTGATGTGCCAGCCGCCCATGCAGTAAACGCCCAATGTCCCACTGAATTTAATCAGGCCGTGATCAATTTTATTACTAACCCTGCTGATGGCTCTCATATTCGCTGATGGCTCTTATACCCGCTGATGGCTCTTATACCCGCTGTTAGCAACGATGTTGCCGAACCGAATGAGCCCACTTATTCATTAAGGTTACTGGTTGGAATTAGTTCAACGTAATTATTATCCACGACGGTAACAGGTTGCGCATTTAAGTCGTTCATGAGCTGCCCCCAACGCGACTCAACCTTTTGATAGTTATTTTCCTTAACGTGCCCATAACCCCGTACGCTATCAACAATATTTGCAAGTTCTATGGCATTCTGGAAATTATCCACTTCGAGCTCTGTTTCAATAATATCCAGGCTCAGCTCATAACATCGAAGAATTTCCACATCCAGCTTTCGATCAGCGGTATATGAAAATGGATCCAGTTTAGTACCTCTAATAAATTTGAACTTCGCTAACACTTTAAGCAAGGGTGTAAACCAGTCGCCGAATTGCATTTTTTTAAGTCGCCCCTGTTGATCTTTACCCGCAATAAGCGGCGGCGCCATATGATAATTAAGCCGATAATTCGCCTCAAAATTTTCATTTAAATAATCTTCAAAATCTGTCGAAGTATGCATCGCAGCCACGGCATATTCATCTTTATAACACATCACCCTGGCCAGGTTTGTTGCCACCAGCCGAGTAAGCAGCTCGCTGCCGGCGTTAATTTGTTGTTCTTTTTTACGCATCGCCAGCACTCGGCGATTATAGTTAGCCGCATAAGTAGCTCCACCATACTGGCGTACCTCATCAACCGCAGCGGCTATCAAAGAATCAAGCGAAACTTCAGCTTGCTGCTCACTTTGTTCTACTTGTGTTGGTGCCGACTCTACCAACGAGTGCATTGCGGTGATATCATTTGCCGCCAGTCGACCAAGATTGAGGGCTTCCTTATTAAAATCAATCGCTACGCCATTGAGCTCTATGGCTTTTACCAGCGCTGTTAATGAAACAGGTAAAAATCCTTTTTGTAACGCATAACCCACCATAAACATATTTGCCGCCATGGTATTACCCAAAAGTTTCAGCGCATAAAAATTGGCGTTGATAAAATCTACACGTTTGTCACCAACACTGTCTTTCAGTCTTTGGGTAAACCCTGCCTGATCAAAATCAATATTATTATCCATTTGAAAAGCGGCGGTTGGCACCAGCGAGCTATTCACAATCGCCCGTGTATGCTGCCACTTAACTGCCATCAATGCATCAGGCCCACCACTTACTACCAGATCACAACCTAAAATTAGATCCGCCTCGCCAAGGCCAATTCGGGCAGTTTGCTGCTTGTCTTGCGCCTTCGATATTTTTAAATGACTTAATACTGCCCCGCCTTTTTGCGCCAGACCCGTCATATCAAAAACTGACGCACTTTTCTCTTCAAGGTGTGCTGCCATACCCAGCACCGCACCAATAGTCACTACCCCGGTGCCGCCAATGCCCGTTATTAATATATTGGCTGCAGCAACAGTTTCTGGCTCGGGTAGATCTGCAAACTGATCAGTGGAAACCGCCTTTCGTGCAGGCATACGAATCTTTGCCCCGGTCACTGTCACCATTGCCGGACAAAAACCGTTCAGACAACTAAAATCCTTATTGCAGGCACTTTGATCAATGGCCCGTTTTCGACCTTTAGCCGTTTCAAGCGGCACAATCGCAACACAGTTAGACTGTACCGAGCAATCACCGCAACCCTCGCAGACAGCTGGATTAATAATTACTCGCTTATCCGGATCGGCCAACAAACCGCGTTTTCGTCGACGCCTTTTTTCTGCGGCGCAAACCTGGTCGTAGATCAACACGGTGGTGCCTTTCACCTGCCGTAACTGCTCCTGCACCTGATTCAACTCGTCTCGATGGCGAATAGTAACATCCGCGCCAAAGTCCATGCCGCGAGGGTATTTTTCCGGCTCGTCAGTAACAATTACCACCTGAACCGCACCTTCAGCAAGCACCTGTCGGGAAATCTTATCAACGCTTAATTCGCCATCCAGTGGCTGACCACCCGTCATCGCTACAGCATCATTAAACAGGATTTTAAAGGTCACATTAACGCCCGCATTTATCGCCCCACGGATAGCCAAAAAACCGGAATGGTAGTAGGTACCATCACCCAAATTTTGAAAGACGTGATCTGTTTTAGTAAACGGCGCCATACCAGTCCAGTTCAGGCCCTCACCCCCCATTTGGGTTGGCGGGGTGGTATCACGATCCATCCAGATAGCCATGGTATGGCAACCAATCCCAGACAAGGCCATACTGCCATCAGGGACCCGGGTAGAAGTATTATGCGGACAGCCAGCACAAAAATAAGGAATGCGCGCAATGGCTGCACCCTCAGCCGTATCAGGTTGTTGTTCCTCCTGGCGCAAAGCCGCTAAACGTTGATCACTGGCTTCAAGGCTGACGCCTGATAATTTCAATCTATGCACAATCAATTCGGCAATTGTCAGCGGTTGTAACTGAATATCGGAAGGCTGCTGTATGCTGCCAAGTTGGTCCAGCTTACCCGTTAATTGTGGTCTTTTAGCATCCGCCACATTAAATAAAATATTGGCAATCTGTGGCTCCATAAAGGCCTTTTTTTCTTCTACCACTAACAATTCCTGCAAACCCTCAGCAAATAATGTTAATTGTTCAGGCTCCATAGGAAATATAAGGCCCGGTTTATAAACCTTAACAGGTCCGTTCACAGCATCTAAGCCCACTAACTGTAATGCCTGCATAACATCCAGATAAGATTTACCCGCAGCCACGATGCCAATTTTCGCCTCAGTCGACGCAAGCATTACCTTGTCAATTTTGTTAGCCCTGGCAAAGGCTTTAACCTTCGGCAACTTCTCTCTTTGTAATCGAATATCATCCCCAGCAACATCAAACCTGGTTGCATCGATATTATTGTCAACCGCAGAGTTTTCTTTTACATTGTCATCGCTTGAATTTAGACTCTGATCAACTACGAAATTCACGCCATCTAAATCAAGGCTAACAGTGGCGGTATTCTCGATAGTCTCATTAACAGTTTTTAAACCTACCCAGCAGCCCGTATGACGGCTCATAGCCCAGCCCATTAGCCCCATATCGATGAATTCCTGCGGAGAAGCCGGATATAGCACAGGGATGGATGCCGCAGATACAGCATGCTCACTTTGATGGGCGACCGTCGAAGACTTACCTGGATGATCATCGCCCATCACCAGCAATACCCCGCCATGTTGATGAGTACCCGCGATATTGGCATGTTTGAATACGTCACCCGAGCGGTCGACCCCAGGGCCCTTGCCATACCAGATTGAAAACACGCCGTCATAGTTTGCACCCGGCAACATATCGAATTGCTGCGTGCCCCAGATAGCGGTGGCGGCCAGATCTTCATTAACTCCCGGCTGAAAATGAATATGATGTTTTAGCAGGTGGTCACGCGCACCCCATAAGGCAAGATCATAAGCACCCAAAGGTGAGCCACGATAACCTGAAATATAACCCGCGGTATTAAGCCCTGCTTTAACATCCAGAGCACGCTGTAGCAGTGGTAACTTGGTAAGCGCCTGGGTTCCTGAGATAAAAACCGTGCCTTGATCCTGAATATATTTATCATCCAGCGTAACATCGCGTAACTTAAGTGTTTCAGACATGATTTTTCCTAATTTTTTTAACCGTACGCTGTTATTCGAACGCCATTTTAAAACAGATTAATAACGTAATATTGCGCCCAACATTGGCTGCAATACAAACCCAAACTGATTATGCCATAAATCCAGGGCGCGCATCTGCCACATCGCTCAGCCGTTAAATAAGATAGAATCATGCAGTCAGATGCCCACTTATAACATAACCGCCAGCGGCCTAAAATCAGTTTTCGGCAATACAATATGTCCCAAAGGAGCACCAAACATGAGTTCTACAATATGAGTTCTACAACAACGGTCAGTATCCGCAATGAAGGCAAGGTACGCTATTTAACTTTAAACCGGCCCGATAAATTGAACGCCATGAACCAGCAACTATCTAACGAATTATCTGTCGCCTTAACAGCGGCAGATAGGGACCGTGAAGTCTCTGTTATCGTCATCAATGGCGAAGGCCGGGCTTTTTGTGCTGGCGCAGACCTCTCCGATTCGGCCGGTAAAGGCTCCTCTTTGGCGGTCGCTGACAGCATCGATGAGAGTATCGCCTTCTATCAACAACTAGTCACGCTCGACACCCCCATGATTGCAGCTGTACAGGGCTACGCTCTGGGTGGTGGATGCAACCTTGCAATGAGTTGCGACCTTGTGATCGCAACCGATGATGCCACCTTCGGTTACCCCGAAGTCAAACTTGGCATGCCCGCATCCGGCGTTTCGCCTACCCTGGTGCATCAGATAGGACGTAAAGCGGCCTTCGAACTGCTGGTACTTTGTGAGAATATTAATGCTACAAAAGCGCTACAGTTCGGCATGATTAATCGGATTGTAGCGGCAGAAGATTTAATGACGCAAACCCAGGCCATGGCCCAACAACTCGCTAACTATAACCACAACGCCCTCTGGTTAACCAAACAATTAATCCGCCGCTGCGCCGATATGGCCCTGCCAGATGCGCTTGAACTTGGCAAAGATATCGGTCTAAAAGCAAAAATGTATCAACCATAAAACTTTCAGAAGGCACAGCTTCGCGCCTCTGCGGCACGATTAACCAGACGAATAACTCGGCGAAATACTGCCTGGTAAAGCCCTGCTACCTTCCCACCTATGGCACCATCTATGGCATCTTTGGATATAAAAAGTTGACTGAAGAACTGCACTTTATTTTTCGTCTGTTGGCCCTGTCGCAGGTAATGTTGCTGACCATTTATCTTATAATCTACCAGCGGCATGCACTCGGGCTACTCGCCGCGCTGACCATTTTCAGTTTTGGCTGTTATCTCATGGCGCCCTTTAGTCAGTATTCTGGGTTGACTGGCAAGCTTATTATTTTGATCTCCAATGCAGTCCCCAGCATATTATGGTTATTGGGCTGGTTTTTTTTCTACGATGACAGAAAAATTCCAGTCTGGTTCTGGTTGCTAAGCATAACCTACCTGGCTTTGGGTTTACCTGATTGGCCAGGCATATTTCAGAATAACACAGCGCTGGCAGCCTTTAATCTAGCGGGTAGTTTAGAGAGCGAAGCAACAAATTTTATATTCGATCTAATGCCCCAACTCATCAAACTGGTGCTGGTACTGCAGGTAATTTATATGGCCCTCGATGGGCGCACCATGGATCTTGTTGCTCAGCGCTTAAAACTGCGGGTGCCTTTTGCCGCTGGCGGGGCAACATTAGCATCGTTGATAATCATCGTAGAAATCTGGTCTGCGGGTAATAGTTCGCTGACTATTGAGATTGCCGGCTCGTTATTGATGTTTGTCATCTGCCTGACAAGCAACCTTTATCTATTTAACTTACGTGATGACCTACCGCTCAATCTGAATCAACCCGTCGTCGAGTCTGCGGCGACTGGCCCGCACATATCGAACCAAGCAGATCAGCAACCTTGCCCCACTAAAGTTCAAGCACCTGACCTTGAACCACAAATATTAAAAATTCAGACCGCTATGACCGAACAGCGATTTTATGCGGTTCACGGCGCGACCATTGGCGACCTGGCTGAACATTTGGGCATTGCAGAATACCGCCTGCGGGCAATAATCAATCAACAGCTGGGTTATCGAAATTTTAATCAATTCCTCAATGAACACCGCATCAAAGAAGCAACATCAAGGCTTATAAGCGAAGCCAAATTACCCATTCTCTCAATTGCGCTGGATGTCGGCTTTAAATCTCTTTCAAGTTTTAATAAAGCCTTCAAAGATAAACATACCTGTACCCCATCCGAATATCGCAGCAATACACTTTACGCGAATGATGCTTCGCGGACAGGCAAATAAACGGCAATAGCAACTGACTTGGCAACCCCACGGTGTAACAACTAAATTCTTATCACAATTGTCAAACAGCACCGCATATCACCCTAAGCCCGCATTTACAGGACCCTGTCCGCAGTCCGTATTTACTGACAAATACTAATGCCTAACCGACGAAATACTCTAAAGACGACCTATTCCAGAATCCGCCAGATCTTTTTCAGATACCACCAGACAACTACCCTGCCTTTGGGCTGAAATGCTTTTCCACAACCCAGAACAAAGGTAAGACCCATGTATCGACAAATAAAAAGCGTTAACCCTCATACCGTATTTGATCGCCTGCAAGTTTCTGCAGGTGAGCTGAAAACAGCAAATTTAAAAGAATCACGTAGTCATTGTCTGCTTATGCTGACACCGTTCATGAGGACTCTGGCTTACGCCCTTATTGGTGCCTTGTTAGGTACTTTTTTTGGTACTTTTTTTGGTACTTTTTTTGGTACGACGACCACCTTATTTGCTAGCGAATTAGCCTCCGACAACCACTCTATCATTGGCTTATGGGTAGTGCCTGGTAAGGATGCGCTAGTCTCCATCCAGCAACAGGAGTCAAGCCTTGAGTTAACCATAGTTCGCACCCTGGACCCAACAATCAGGGATTCTCAGAACCCTGACTATACATTACGAAAAATACCTCTGGCCGGACATATATTAGGCCAGGGTTTTACCCAACACGCTGATGAATGGCGCGGGGGCACTATTTACGATCCTACGTCAGGTAAAAAATATACCGCCAAATTGCGGCTACTCGACAATAACCAGTTATCGGTCCACGGCTATATCGGTATGCCAGTGCTCGGTCGCAGTCAAACCTGGACTCGATTCGAAATTTTTCGTACTCAGATGAATCAATTTATTGCCCCAATGCCCAGGCAAGCAGCGCAAACCGTTTTATCTGCGGTTGAGGAGCGAGAACAATGACTAAAGAACGTAGCATCCGACTACGAACCCCTTGGTTATACGGAGTTAAACCAAAAACCGAACCTGGCTGAATGTTTCACTGAGATGGGTTGCAGCCGAACCTGGCAGCACTCGATCATGCCGTTTTTTAAAGGTATTAAAACCTAAAAAATGCAATCGTTAACAACCTGCTACCTTTCTTTCTTAGCAGTCCGGTATGATGTCAGGATATTCTAATCAGAAAATGAGACAACATATGACAGAACTAGCAGGCAAGGTGGCACTAGTCACAGGCGCAGCAAGAGGCCAGGGTGCCGCAGAAGCAAGATTATTTGCTAACGCAGGGGCAACAGTCTTCCTCACGGATGTACTCGATGCCGACGGCGAAAAGACCGCCGCAGATATTGGTGGGCATTATCTTCATCTGGATGTAACTTCAGAGTCAGAGTGGGCTGCCGTAGTAGGAGAAATAATGGACCAACATGGCAGACTTGATATCCTGATGAATAATGCAGGTATTTTTAAGCCTGCAAGATTACTTAAAACAAGCCTGGAAATGTGGAATCAAACAGTTGCTATCAATCAGACAGGAGTATTTCTTGGCATGCGCACCGCTGCGGAAGCGATGATCAAAGCCGGTAACGGTGGTTCAATCATCAATACTTCATCGATTGCAGGGCTCCAGGGTGAATTTGGTGCTACCGCCTATGGCGCCACAAAATGGGCCCTCACCGGCATGACCCGCACCGTGGCAAAAGAATTAGGTAAGTACGAAATTCGCGTCAATTCAATCCACCCCGGCGTTATTGTCACCGATATGGTCAGCGAAATGGTGGATGGTAAAACAGAGCAAATGGCCTCGCGGCAACCTATCCAGCGTCTGGGAGAACCTGAAGATATCGCTCAAATGGCATTATTTCTGGCATCAGAGCGATCTAGCTACTGCACTGGGCAGGCATTTACAGTAGACGGTGGTGTTCACGGTTAAATGGCCTAACAACCTGGCAGCAGCAAAAGCTATATCACTTCTGCTTTATTCTATCATTATCAGATGCCCAAAAATCAACCGCATACTGATACATAAATAGCTTAAAGCAGAGGTGGTACAATTAGGTGGTATTAGGTGGTAATAGCACAGCAACGGGCGTAAACACCCGCGCGGCATTTTTACCACGTCAAACCGACTTTATGTGGCCGCTGTACATGCAAAAGGTACACCCACTTTATCACCCACATTACGTAAGGTCTGAACCAACGAACCAGGATATGAGACTACGCCACTGGTACGTCGCGCATCCATCGCCAGCTGTTCCAGTTCACCAGGCAGATAGACCTTTTGTCCTGGCAAGGCACTTTCTTCACCAGCTAGCCTAAGCTGACGAACCATCTCTTCAATATCATCATAGTATTCGTCAATACTGCGAAATAACCCAGGATCAATCAGATTAAAAAATTGTCCACGTCGGCCAATCGCAACATCGCCGGTATGCGCCGAGCCCGATAAAATGCCTGCCAGAATATTCGAAGCAGTAGACAGACCAATGCCTTTATAACCGCCAATGGCCGGAATAATTCCCTTTAGTGCCTCATCAGGGTCTACCGTGGGTTGTCCTTCACTGGTTTGAAAACCCCATTCCTGAGGAATTTCACGGCCTTCAGAACGCGCCCTTAGCACCTTACCCAGGGCCACTGGTGTCATTGCCATATCTAGAACAATCGGCGGCGCATCACGGCGCGGAAAGGTCCAGACAATGGGGTTATTTCCCAACAGACGGCGACTAGCGCCGAATGGTGCCAGCGTAGGTACGCTGGTTGTTGCGCCGTAACAGATAAAACCGGCTTTGGCAGCATGATAAGGATAGTTTGCACCACAACCCCAATCGTTGGAATTACGAATAACACCCACCACAATACCGGATGTTTTTGCCACTTCGATTAGATGCTCCATAAACCGAGTCACCACCAGTTGACCCAGGCCATGATTGCCATCAGCAACAATGGCGGCAGGCGTTTGTTTAATTATTTTTAATTGTGCCTTTGGGTCGGTCGAACCATCCTTAAACCAGTTAACATACCAGCTTACGCGCTGAAAACCGTGGGTATCAACACCACGCAAATCAGACCAGAGCTGATTGTCGACCACGGTTGAGGCATCAACTTCACTCATACCCGCAGCAACATAAACTGCAGTTCCCCAGAGCTTTAACTCATCCAGTCGATAACTTGCCGGCGCCTCGGTTGGCTTACCCGTCGGTTTATCATCGCGGATACCCGGCAGAATTTCTTTACTCATAGATCATTCCCTATCACTGTTATCGCTTATAGCTGTATATATTGTCTGCATGAACCTAAGAAGTGGCTTCAGGCAATTTGCTGACATCAATGTCATATAGATCAATTGCGTTTTGAAAACATAATTGCTCCACTTCAGCTTCAGGCACACCCGCCATGATTTCTTTCAGGATCGGCATGGAATTAGGCCAAATAGAATCATGGTGAGGGTAATCATTACCCCAGGCCAAATTTTTAAGACCAATTTCGTGACGAGTTCGCGCACCGATTTCATCATCTTCAAAGGTAATGGTGAAATTACGATGAAAGTATTCGCTCGGCTTCATGGTGAGATAATCAACGGCATAAGATGGCGCTCGATAGGTTGCATGATCTAGTCGCTTTAAGATATGCGCCATCCAGCCTGTTTCATATTCCGCCAGGACGAACCTTAAGCGGGGAAAACGTTCAAGTACACCACCGCAGATAAGATCAATCATGCTATTCACAATAGTGCCATGCGCCATGGTATAACCTTTAATTGTTGTCCCAGGTGCACCCCAATGTTCTGGTAGACCGCCATCTAACGAAGTACCAACAAAAATATGCATGGTAAGGGGCACACCCATTTCTTCTGCCGCAGCCCAAAATGGATCATAATCTTCATGACAATAGGGCCGGTCAGGAGAAACGTGCGCTGGAATCATAAAACCTTTAACCCCTTTAAGTGCTGCCCGCTGCATTTCTGCAATGGCTGCATTCACATCAGGCAGCGGCAAACAGCCAATCCCTACCAGTCGTTCTGGCGCCACTGAGCAATAGTCTACGCTCCAGTCATTATGCGATTCAAAGGTTGCTTTGAGTACTTCAAGATCATCAATCGACCAGGTAAACATATTCAAACTGGGGTACATCACTTCACCGCAAATACCATCCTGTAGCTGCTCCTGAAGCCGAACGGTAGGATTAAGTACACCAGGGTTAAGGCCTTCATAACCCTGATCAATCAATTGCTGGGTTTTTGGGTCATCCAGTCGTTTACCCGCAACACCGAGCCTACCCACCGGTATTTTCATACCGCTCGGCAATACCAGCCAGTCACCTGGCTTGTTTTTCACCTTAGAATCTATACGGGGGGCTCGATCACCGAAGTGACTGGCCAGATTGTCATAAACTTCTCTTGCTTCTACGAAATGTGAATCGCATGAATAATAGCGCATGAATAACTCCTGTTGTGCTTAAAAATTGCAGCTTACGAACAACTAAAGACAAATCGCTCGATTAAATAGTCAGCTAATATCTGGGTTTATAGGTGGAATATCTCTTTAATTGGCTCGCCAATCATAGACCCGTTACATTGTCAGGGTCAGGACTCAACTGACCAGATTCAACCTGTTTCACTACCGCGGTCAAAGCGGCATGGGTTGGCGCAGCAACACCCGCTTGTTCACCTTTGCTTGCGACCAAACCGTTAATAAAATCAATTTCTGTACGTCGCCCTTTGATAATATCCTGACCTGTTGAAGGTCGGCCTTTTTCAGTCATACGTTTAGTTGATTTAATCATCACAGCTTCCAGTTCAGCTAATGCATCCACGTCACCTGCAGCCGCCGCAACCCACTTTTCAGCCGGCCTGCCGTTTAGTTTTTCTAATTCATAGCCCAATGCCTGACCGACCTTAATGGCTTCGCCGGCCAATCTAATAGCTAGCCGCCGTGGAATTTCCAGGGCATACATTTCTCGATTACTTAAGCCGGTACAGGCGGAGATACCATTACCCATAGCGTTCAAAACCAGTTTTGACCAACGTTCACCCCATAAATCAGTCGTCACTTTGGCACTATCTACGTTAGACAGTAGATTCGCCAGTAACTCTGCCCGTGGTGTAACTCGACCATGGACTTCACCTACACGAAAAACGGTATACCCTGGTCCACCAGGCTGGATCGTTCGCACTACATGGCCCGCCTTAAAGGCATCTACACCAATGGTGCTGGCAATACAACCTAACACTTTACCCCAACCTACAACACTGGCAATAATTTCTTCGTTAATACTATTTTGTAACGATACAACATAACCGTTAGGTGCCAGATATTGGGCAATCATCATGGTCGCCCACTCTGTATCATAGGATTTTGTGCAGATAAACGCGATATCGATTGGCCGAGTATGCAGGTGCTGAACTTCATGCAGGTGCAGTGCATTGACCTTAACCGTATGCTCCCCCTGAGTACCGCTCAATTTAATACCGTCAGCCTTTATCGCTTCAATATGGTCAGGCCAGGGATCAATCAGAGTTACCTCCTGACCAGAACGGGCAATATGCCCTCCCACATAGGCACCGACAGCGCCTGCTCCCATGAACACAATATGTTGTTGCAAAATATCTCCTCGGCTAAATCAGCCTCTGCTTAACCTGTCTACCTAAATGCCTGCTTAAAATACTTATTTAAAATGAAAACCCTGGTAATTATGATCCGCGACCTGGGTGAGCCGCTCGCGATACCGCAATGCACCACCATTGTAGATAAGATATCTAAGCTTATCATGACCTGCAACATTTGAATTAAATCCAGTAAACCAGGAGCGGGTAGAAGCCAATAACGAGGTATTAAAAGCTTCCCTGACATCCACCCCCCAACCGGCTTCTGCTTCAGCACTGGTTTCAATCCGGTTATATTTATGTTGTTGAATATACTTCATTAATTCCGTTGCCCAATCCACCGCTTCTTCAATACCACGGGGAAAATTAGTGGTTACCGAACCCGCCTGGGGACCTGCCAGGGTAAGCAGGTTCGGAAATCCGGCGGTTTGTAGTCCAAGGTAAGTAATAGGACCATCGAGCCATTTGTCTGACAATTTTTGACCTTCTGAGCCAGTGAATTCAATCCGATCAAAAGCACCGGTAACGGCATCAAAACCTGTTGCATAGATGATAATATCGAAGCCACGATCACAGTCGCTGGTACGAATACCAGTTTCTGTAATACTTTCGATGGGGGTTTTATTAATATCCACCAGGTGTACATTGTCGCGGTTATAGGCTTCAAAATACCGCGTTTCCAGTGGTACCCGGCGGGTACCAAAACCATGGTCTTTGGGAATCAACTGCTCGGCTAAATCCGGATCATTGACCCGTTGACGTATCTTGTCTGCAATAAACCTGGAATATTCAGCATTAATGTTCTCATCTACCAATACATCACGAAAGTTACCAAACCAAACCCCAAAGCCGGGCGAACGATATAACTGTTCCCAAAATTCCAGCCGATCCTGCTCTGAAACTTCTTCAAACCGCCGCCGATCAGGGCCATGAATAAAACCACCTGGGGTCTGACGACAACGTTCAAATATATCATCATAACTGGCCTTAATCCTGGCCTGAGTCTCCGCGTCAATTTTGCTATTATGCAATGGTGCGCACCAGTTCGGCCGGCGTTGAAATACCGTTAAATCGCCCACTTTATCGGCAATTTCTGAAATCACCTGCACCCCAGTAGCACCGGTGCCAATCACGGCCACGCGTTTATCCTTTAAGTCTACCGGCTCATGCGGCCAGGCACAGGTATGAAAAGACTGGCCTTTAAATGTATCAACGCCGCTATAACGCGGCAAGGTGGGCGCCGACAACATCCCAATTGCAGTTATCAAAAACCGTGTAGTAAAGGTCCGACCATCATCAACACAAACGGTCCAGAATTCCTTTTCGTCATCAAAGGAAGATGACTTGACCCTACAGTCAAATTGCATATGGTCACGCAGATCAAATCTATCCACAACATGGTTCAAATAACGCAAGGTTTCAGGTTGACCCGCAAAATGCTCACTCCAATCCCATTCAGCCAGCAATTCTTTCGAAAACGAATAACCATAGGTATAACTCTCAGAATCAAACCTTGCCCCTGGATAACGGTTCCAGTACCAGGTTCCGCCTGCACCACCGCCAGCTTCCAGCACTGTCGCTGACATACCCAGTTCAAGCAACTTATGCAGTTGATAAATACCACTAACGCCAGCGCCTATTATAAGCGCGTCATACTGGGGCTGATTTTGTCCCGCCGAATAACCCGTAGCAGAACTTTTTTTAGTACTTTGTTTAGTACTTTGCGTTGAACTTTGCCTCGAACCATCCGTCGAGCTATCAATCGAATTACCCATACAGCACGCTTCCCTTTTAGTGATAAATCCTGATATACAAATACCACTATAAACAAGCGTTGGTCTGCTTGTCGAATAAGCTAACAGGTGACTATGTTACAACCACCCATAGATTAATCATTTAACCTCACAACACCCTGGCAATATTGAAATTTGGCTACGCCTATATCCTATACCCTATATAATATTTACACAGAAACCATTAAACAGAAACAATTCAAGTGACTAGCAAATTCATCTCATTCTACGGTGTGTTTTTGTCACCTTTTTATCGTTCGCAATCACATAACTTTAACTTTTGACCTCAAAGGCGTAGTATTCGCCATCGCTAATGGCAAGTGTACGATTGATCACTGATATTAGCGAGGGGCTTACATTCTTAAATCCATTTCAAAATCAACAAACCCGTTGGGATAGATAATTCGGCTGTAGATGTAGATGTAGATGTAGATGTAGATGTAGATGTAGATGCACATGTAGATGTAGATGTAGATGTA
>JAHRVQ010000087.1 GCA_019090615.1 Pseudomonadales bacterium
AAGTTTTTACAACTGCTTCCCTCGTTTGTTGTACACCTTGTGCACCGCAAAAGAGGCGCGAATTATACAAGTCTCAGACAACAGCGCAAGCTAATTCTAAAAATCTTTTTAATAAAGATGGTCATGACCATTCGAGGCTTTTAAAGCTAGAACACAATAAGGATAGCAGACAATAGGGTTTCTCGCTTCGTTGTAGGGCGCCCTATCAAAAGACCTCACAGGGTGACGCTCGGCCTACCCTCAACCAATTAAACGCTTTGACTCAACAACCACTACCAGAAGCCACCTAATACTCTATGCGACGTTAACCTTAACCAGCCTACACACTACTATCGGGCTCTTTGATAAAACGCCCAATTACCGCTTGAACCGGACCCGAACAGGCATAACAGCTACCCAATATTAATAACACCACATTCGGCATTGAAGCCACCAACGCAAATAACAAAACCATCCCGAGTAAATACAAGAACGGTACACCCTGCTTCGAGTCCATCGATTTGGGGCTATAGTAGCGAACATTACTGACCATCAACAAGGCCAGCAAAAACGTAATAATTGCAGCAAATACGCTCAACTGAAAGTCTACAGCAGGCCCCTGATATTCTATCCACACCCACACTAAAGTCGCAATAACACCCGCTGCCGCAGGACTAGCTAAGCCATAAAAAACACTATTATCTGGCCGGGTATTAAAGCGCGCAAGCCGCAATGCGCCGCTTGCCATATACAAAAAAGCAACGATCCAGCCTATTTTCCCCAACCCTGATAGCACCCAGCTAAACATCAAAACCGCTGGCGCCACACCAAAAGCAACCATGTCTGATAAACTATCGTACTGCACCCCAAACTCGCTTTGAGTATTGGTCATACGAGCAACTCTACCATCTAGCGCGTCAAGAAAACCGGCCAATACAATAGCAATAGCTGCATTCTCTAACGATCCGCTCATGGCCGCTATAATGGCGTAAAACCCAGCAAAAAGCGCACCTGTCGTCACCAGGTTTGGCAATAGATAGACGCCCCGCCTGATACCCGCGCGTTCATTCTTCAATTCAAACAGGGACGAGACTTTCTCCCCCTTCGACAGTTTGTCCGGTTGATTGTGTTCATCTGGCATCAGTACCACCTCGTCTACCAAAAACCTGTTAATCTATCGAAGACACGCATTACAGCATGACCAGATGGCCAATGAATAAGTGCCTACAGGGCGAGAATTTTTTCGCCCCGCGACAATCCTGATATACCCGAACGTACTACTTCAAGAACGGTTGATTCACTGATTGCGCGAAGAAACGCATCTAGCTTCTCTGCATTACCTGTCAACTGAATGGTATAAGCATTGTGGGTCACATCCACTATCTGACCACGAAAAATATCCGACGTCCGTTTAATCTCAGCGCGCTGAGACCCTGTCGCTTTTAACTTCACTAACATGAGCTCTCGTTCGATATGCTCACCGTCAGTTAAATCCACCAATTTTACCACTTCAATTAATTTATTAAGCTGCTTGGTAATTTGTTCAATTTGCTTATCATTCGCGAAAGTTGTCAAGGTTAACCGCGACAAGGTAATATCTTCAGTTGGAGCCACTGTTAATGTTTCGATGTTATAGTTTCTTTGCGCAAACAATCCTATGACCCGCGACAACGCGCCCGCTTCATTTTCCATCAAAACCGATATAATTCTTTTCATCAGGTCCTCACCCCCTTACGCAACCACATATCCCGCATAGACCCATTTGGGGCAATTTGCATAGGGTATACATGCTCATTATGATCAACCCGAATATCCACAAAAACAAGTCTGTCGCGAATTGAATATGCCTCCTCCAGCACAGGTACCAATGCATCTAGCTCATCCACTACAAAACCAACGTGGCCATAAGCTTCAACTAACTTTACGAAATCTGGCAAAGACTCCATATAACTATGGGAATGACGTCCTTCATATTGCATATCTTGCCACTGCTTCACCATCCCTAACGAACGATTGTTCAGGTTGATTATTTTAATCGGCAGCTCGTATTGAGCGCAGGTAGATAATTCCTGGATATTCATTTGAATACTGCCATCACCTGTAATACAGGTCACTACTTCGTCAGGAAATGCCATTTGCACACCCATCGCGGCTGGCAAACCAAAACCCATAGTGCCGAGACCGCCCGAATTTATCCATTTACGCGGCTCAGCGAAAGGATAATAGAGCGCGGCAAACATTTGATGCTGACCGACATCAGAGGTCACATAGGACTTGCCCGCTGTGACTTTATAAACCGCCTCAATGGCCTGCTGGGGTTTAATCTCTTCACCCGCAACATGGTTTATTTTCAAACTATCCTGGCCACGCCAACCCTCAATTTGCGCCCACCATTCGGCCAAAGAATTTTTCGTCTCGTGCGCGCCGGATTCAAGTTCAAACTCTATCAAAGCGATCATTTCCGTTAAGACATTGTCAACCGGACCTACAATAGGCACGTCAACCGCTATATTTTTCGAGATAGTCGCCGGATCGATATCAATATGAGCAATTTTTGCGTAGGGACAAAATTTCGATATGGTATTCGTCACACGGTCATCAAATCTTGCGCCCACGGCAAGAATAAAATCACAGTGATGCATTGCCATGTTGGCTTCATAGGTGCCATGCATACCTAGCATACCAACAAATTGCGGGTCCGTAGCAGGGTAGCCACCAAGCCCCATAAGCGTATTGGTTACTGGGGCGCCGATCAACCTGACCAACTGGGTCAGCATTGCCGCACCATTACCCTGTATTACGCCACCGCCAGAATAAATCATCGGCCGTTCCGCTGCCAATAACAAACTGATGGCTTTTTTTATCTGTCCTGTATGGCCTTTTAACGCAGGGTGGTATGATCGAATTGCGACTTCTTCTGGATATTCATATTCCACCAAATCTGTGGGCGAAGTAATATCTTTTGGGATATCCACAACCACTGGCCCTGGACGCCCTGTAGTTGCAATATAAAATGCTTTGCTGATTGCATCAGCGATATCCTCTGCTTTCTTACATAAAAAGCTATGTTTAACGATGGGCCTGGATATACCGACCATATCAGTTTCCTGAAACGAGTCCGATCCAATCAAATGCCGTTGCACCTGACCTGAAACCACAACCATAGGAATTGAATCCATATAAGCGGTCGCAATCCCTGTTATCGCATTGGTTGCCCCCGGCCCTGAAGTCACGAACACTACACCAGGCTTACCTGTACTCCGCGCATACCCATCAGCCATATGGGTCGCAGCCTGTTCATGGCGCACAAGCACATGTTGGATTTTGTTCTGCCTGAACAGCGCATCATATATATGTAAAACCGCACCGCCTGGGTATCCAAAAATAAAATCAACATCTTCCGCTTGGAGTGAACGGATCAAAATGTCACCGCCAGATAGCATTTCCAACTTATTTTCCTCTGATTTCTCTAATCTTGAATATGACTGTATACCAGGGTATACGGATATAATTAGGCGGGGCATTCTCTGTCAAATAACCTTGTTGTGTCAATCTTTGCGACGAAGATACCCGACCAACAATTGATCCGCATCACTGGTCGATAAGATAGCCACGGAATTCGATTATTTGCAGATCATCGAGTAAGCTTAAACAAAGTCATGAGTTGCGAGCATTACCATGCGGAAATTCACCGCTTGCCTGTTTATACTTTCCCAGATGATACTCCCCGTACAAGCTGAATCTGATTATTATATTTGGGTTGATGCAAACGGCGTAACTAACTACGCCGCCCAAAAGCCAAACGACCATGAAGCAAAACACATCACAACTAACCGGTCATTTGGGCAAAATTATTCCTCAGAGAATCCCGAGCAACTGTCAGACACGCCCACACGTAAAGCCAAAGACCGCCCATCAGAGCAGGACAAGGCACTGGCTCAAACACGCAGTAATCACAATTTAGAAGTAGCCGCGGCTAAACGTTCCAATTGCCAGATTGGCAGACGAAATCTCGCTAAACTCGAAGAATTCGCTCGCATTCGTTTAACTGATGAAAAAGGCGGCAGCCGAATTTTAAGTGACGATGAAAGAACCGCCAGGTTAAATAAAGCGAATAAAACCATTAAAGAAAATTGCAATGGCTGAAAGCATTTTTCAGTGCTGCGCTATTTTGCACTGAAGGGAAGGGGGATTGCTGATCGAAATCAAAGCGGCAAACCGACCTGTTTTCCCATCACGCCGATAAGAATAGTAACGTTGATCACAATAGGTACAGATCCGCTCGCATACCACCTGGCTAACCGCCGAATAGCGCAACTGCCTTGCTGCCTCCTTCGCTAAATCAAACCGCCACCTGCCCACATTATCGGTTTCGATAAAATTCGTTGCTGAACCAAAAGCTTGTTTCACCTGCTGGTCCACTTCGTAATGACAGGGGCCTATCGCAGGACCAACCCATGCATTGAGTTCCCGGCAGCGAAATTGAGCAACAGTTTTAGCAATAATGCCATTTGCCAGGCCCCGCCAACCTGCATGTATCACAGCCACTTCACGCCCATCAGCACTAAACATCAGGATGGGTAGGCAGTCGGCCACCAAAACCGCCAGCACGATACCCGGCTGATCTGTATAGCTTGCATCAGCGTTAATTTCCTTCCCTCGAGCGCGATCAACATCCGCCAAATAAACTTCCGAGCCATGTACCTGATTTAACCATAATGGCTCGTCTGAGGTAATTTGCTGACCCTGAAGCCATGCTGCCAAATAGCCCCGGTTAGCCGCCACTTGTTGCGACGAATCCCCAACGTGTTTCGCCAGATTAAACCCGCCATAAGGTAAATTAGCCTCCGTACTGGCCCCAGATGATAAGTAAGCATTTACATTTTTAACGGCCGACCAACCAATATCAACAGCTCTCAGGTAGCTTATGCTATCCACCCTGGACATCCCCTTCGCTGTTACCGAGTAGATCGAGTAAAGTCTGCATATCGAAAGGTGTCGCAGCAAAAAACTCCATTTCTGCCAAACTCTCTGGATGCTGGAAAGCGAGCTTTTTCGCATGCAAGGCTTGCCTGGAGAAACCTTTCAGACAATCCAGCAACATCACATCAGGTTGATTTGCCGGTATTCTAAAAGTGCCTCCGTAAGTCGGATCACCAATCAGAGGAAAGCCCAGGTGTTGCATATGCACTCTAATTTGGTGAGTCCTGCCAGTTTCTAGAGACAACTCAACATGAGAATGATACCGATAAGCCTGAATTAACCGATAATGGGTGACTGCCGCTCTACCCCCAACCTGAATAGACATCCGGGTTCTCATATGTGGATGCCGACCAATAGCTGCGTCGATCCGACCTACCTTTGGCACCTGCCCATAACTAACAGCCTCATAGGTTCTTTTGACAGTCCTTGCCTGTAGCTGACGTACAAGATGATTTTGCGCCGCCAGTGTTTTCGCCACCATCATTAAACCCGTAGTATCCTTATCGAGACGATGTACGATACCTGCCCGAGGCACAGCTTCTAAGGCTGGACAATGGTGCAAGAGCGCGTTTAATATCGTACCTGACGCGTTCCCGGCCCCTGGATGAACGACTAAACCAGCGGGTTTATTCAGCACCAAAAACATATCTTCTTCATAAATGATGTCCAGGCTAATATTTTCAGGTCCGTGTACAGAAACGTCGGCTGCAGCCTGGATAACCAGTCGCGCACCATTCCTGACTTTGTATTTTGGCTTTTGTTGCTGACCATCGACAGTCAGCGCGCCAGATTCGATCCATTGTTGTAATCGCGACCTCGAATATTGAGGGAACAAAATAACGGCAGCATGATCCAATCTTTTCAAGGCAAGCGCAGCAGATACTTCAGCGGCATGTTCAATCAGGTTTGGCATTTAAGGCGAATTTTCCTTACGAAGATAACCCATTAAGCCAAGCAGCAATGAACATCCGGCGCTGCTTGGGAAAGTTTGGCGACTATGATTAAATAGCCGATTTTATTGATTTAACTCAGTCCTATTATCACATGTGATCGAGAGCCATATGCGTTTTATTGCAATAACAGTTTCAATTCTACTCCTGACCGCTTGCGCGAATGATGAAGTAGCCCCTGAGATCGAAAGTACAGAATTAAAATTTTATCAGGCGGCGCAACAAAGCTTGCGCTCTTCAAACTTTACCGACGCCGTGGATCGACTGCAGCAACTGGAAGCACGATTTCCATTCGGTCGCTTTTCTGACCAGTCGCAACTGGAAATTATCTATGCTTACTATAAAAGCCAGCAACCAGAAGCTGCCCGTGCTGCCGCCGACCGATTTATCAGGCTTCACCCACAACATCCAAACATAGACTATGCCTACTATCTTAAAGGTATGGCCTCTTTTGAAGAAGACCAAAATTTTCTTGAACGCTTTTTACCGCTCAATCCTGCAACCCGAGACCTGGGTGCAGCCAATGATTCGTTCGCCGATTTTTCACAGCTGGTATTAAAGTTCCCAGATAGCCAATATGCACCCGATGCTCGCCAACGCATGATCTACCTAAAAAACTTATCTGCTGAGTTTGAAGTCAACGTAGCCAAATACTATATCCGCCGAGGCGCATATATTGCCGCCGCTAATCGAGGTCGCTATGTCTTCGAACATTTTCAGAAAACACCATCAGTACCAGATGCTCTGGCGGTCATGATCGAAGCCTATAGTTTATTGGGCATGCAGGATCTCGCCAGCGAAACACTGTTGGTACTATCAACCAATTATCCGCAACACGAGTCACTCAATTCAAGCGGCCAACTACGAGATTCGAAATCAGTCAAAAATAACGAGCGCTCTTGGTTAAACATCATTACCTTCGGCCTGGTGGGATAATTCATGAATGAATATAGCTATGCATGACAAGCTTGAGGATCTGCATAGCCTTCAACGACCAACCATATTACGGGTCTATAATTACTACCGCATTCTCCTGTCATTTCTTTTCCTCTGGCTTTTTCTGGATGATACTTTTCATGACTTCGTAGGTGCTTTTAATCCTCGATTATTCCAGTACACAATTCTTGTATATTTATTTCTGAACATTCTGACGGGTCTCAGCACCCTTGTTTTCTGGAATAACTCGCTCTACAAGACAATTCCTTCATTCACAATTCTGGTTGCTGACATCATTGGTTTAGTACTGCTGATATTCGCCAGCGGCGGAGTTTCGTCGGGCCTGGGGAATTTCCTGATATTTACAGTGGCTTTTGGCGGTGGCCTGATACACGGTAAAATCTCAACCGTGCTACCCGCACTAGCCTTCATTCTCACCATCTATTTTGAATTTCATTTATTTTTCCTTGGCCAGACAGAGCTACGAAGTTTTTTCCAGGCAGGCATTCTTGGCATTGTCTATTTTGGTGCCAATATCTTTTTTCAGAGTATCTCAAGACAACTGCGTATTCGCGAATCTGAAGTCTTCTCGCTTGAAAAAATCAATCAGCATATCGTCGCAAAAATGCGTATTGGGGTGACAATTACATCAACAACTGGGGAAATTAAGCTGATCAACTCAGCCTGCCAGCAACTTTTATTTCCAGAATCCAATCATTCATCCCAACCAACTCAATTACCCCAGGTGCTGCAGGATCAGCTAGCACTACAGGATAAGGCAATGACTACGTCGTCAAATATCAGTTTCCAGGTTCTGGACAATTCACCATCACTGTTGGCAACTTTTTCAAGTATCTCAACACGGGAACAAAGCAACGAAAGACTTATATTTATTGAAGATAGTACCGAAGTACAACGCCAGGCTCAGCAGCTAAAACTAGCTGGGCTTGGCCGATTATCTGCAAGTATCGCACATGAAATAAGAAACCCACTCGGTGCCATTAGTCACGCAGCTCAACTCCTGGGAGAATCAAAAGACCTTCATGCTGGGGATCAAAGACTATGCGACATCATCCAGAATAATTGCCTCAGAACCAATAACGTCATAGAAAACGTACTCCAGATGTCCCGCCGAAAACACGCACAACCCACAACACTTCAAATCAGGCCCTGGCTAAAACAATTTTTTGAAGATTTCTCCGCCAGCTTTTCCTCAGCAGTTAATATTGAATTTGAGTATGACGACCGGTTATCAACTATTTGCTTCGATCCGGCGCATTTAGTACAAATATTTACCAACCTTTCCGAAAACGGTTTACGCTATAGTAAAAAAGTAACTGGTACCAATAAACTAAAGATAACTACAGGCATAGATATCAGGACAAATACCAGTTACCTGGAGGTTATCGACTACGGCAAAGGGGTTGACGACGCACTGGTTGACAACCTTTTCGAACCATTTTATACCACCGAATCCTCTGGCACCGGGCTTGGCCTTTATCTGTCCAGGGAATTATGTGAGGCCAATAATGCTCATTTAAATTATTCCAGAACAACAACTATGGGTAGTTGTTTCAGAATTTCAATCAGGCCGCAGAAGGAACTGTAATAAAATATGACCACCAAATTTGCGCTAATCGTCGATGACGAAGCCGATATCCGAGAACTGCTTGAGATTACTCTAGGAAGAATGGATATCCATACCACATCTGCCGAGAATATAGCGGCTGCTAAAACCCTGGTTGCCGAGAGTAATTTTGATTTTTGCCTGACTGATATGAAATTACCCGACGGCAGTGGTATAGATCTAGTGCAATTCATCTCCGATCAGAAACCTGAAATGCCGGTCGCGATGATTACCGCCCACGGAAATATGGAATCCGCTGTGGAGGCCCTGAAAGCTGGTGCCTTTGATTTTGTATCCAAACCGGTCAATCTTGTTCTACTTCGCAACCTGGTTGATAAAGCCCTTAATCTCAAATCGATAGAAACCAGCCAAATAGTAACCCAGCAACTATTTGGCAATACTGAACCAGTGCAACTATTACGCAAGCAGATTCGCAAACTGGCAAGAAGCAGAGCACCGGTTTATATCAGTGGCGAATCAGGTACCGGCAAAGAACTAGTGGCTCGCCTTATTCACAGCCAGGGCCCACACGCCAATGCGCCTTTTATTCCTGTCAATTGTGGCGCAATTCCTGGGGATTTAATGGAGAGTGAATTCTTCGGCCATAAAAAGGGTAGCTTTACTGGCGCAACCAGCGATAAAGAAGGGCTATTTCAAGCTGCAAACGGAGGCACACTGTTTCTTGATGAAGTCGCCGACCTACCACTCGACATGCAGGTCAAACTATTGCGCGGAATTCAGGAGAAAGCGATTCGACCAGTAGGCACTCAAACTGAAATAACAGTTGATGTTCGTATTCTAAGCGCCACTCACAAAAATCTTGCACAAGAAGTAGAGAATAATAGTTTTCGCCAGGATTTGTATTATCGCATCAATGTTATCGAGCTAAATGTACCCAGTTTAAGGGACAGAGTTGAAGATTTACCGATTCTGATTGAAGAACTGCTACGTAGAATCACAGCAGAATACCAAACCGAACCCCTCACTTTAAACCCGGAGGCAATGGCGGCACTAACGAGTTATCATTTCCCGGGTAACATTCGCGAACTCGAAAACATTCTCGAAAGAGCCTTTACACTTTGTGAAAATGACATTATTACCCCGGCTGATTTAAACCTTGCTACTGTGACAGAAACAGAGCCATTACATACAAATCAGCCACAACCAGTAATAACCACTGCGATCAACTCAACCGATTCTGGCATTCAAACAAATGCACAAGACAACCTACCAGATGCAGTGAATTTACCAGGCGAGGTCAATTCACTTGAGTCATATCTCGAAAATATCGAAAAAAATGCCATAGTCAAAGCCCTTGAAGCAACCCGTTGGAACAAAACGGCAGCAGCGAAGAGTCTCGGCATAACCTTTCGGGCACTTCGTTATCGACTCAAAAAACTCAACCTGGACTAGGATTAATCGCGCACTAAAACCCTATAAGTCTGTCGCAATTTTAAGCATTCACTTACAGCGACATACCGTCAGCTGTTACACACTTAGCATCTAAATACCTAATTACCCTATCAAACTTATGGTGTAAACAGATGCTGGCGAACAAACAAATTGGCGCAACACTCATCGAAATAATTTCTGTACTGGCGATTATTTCCGTTATGACCAATATGATTGCACCATCAATTGGCAAGATAGCCTCACGAAGCAATGCCACGGCCAGCATCAACTGGATTATTGGTGCGGTCAATACCAGCCGTCACGCCGCTATTAGTTTTAATGTGACTACAACATTATGTCCCGCATCGGATACTGCATTAAAATGTCAGGGAAAATGGCATGAAGGCATAATAATATTTGCCGATCATAACGCTGATGCCAGCTTTAACGGCTCAGACTATCTTATCTATCGAGCCGGCCCCGATAATATCGATGGTACGCTTAAGTGGCGATCCTTCGGCAATCGCCAATACCTGCAGATCACGCAACTAGGCTTTACCAATTATCAAAACGGTAATTTCACCTATTGTCCGCACGATCAGAATCTGCATTTTGCCCGCCAGATTGTCATCAACGTACAAGGCCGTGCCAGAGTGGTGCATACCACTGATGCTCAGGGCCTAAGGACCGACAGGCTAGGGAAATTACTCCGATGTTAAACTTAAGCAGTCGATAGGGCTTAAAAAAGCGGCTCAATATTGATCGATAGCAACTACTTCGGTAATCGTTTTACCAATTCGATAAGTTGGCGACAGCAAGTATCTAATTTCAACCTTCATACCAATAGTAAGAAGTTCAAGTGATGCAAAAGACGAATTTAGCAATTTAACTTCAACGGGCTTTGCCAGTGTCGCTGGTCCCAGAAGATAGGTAAAACCACTAATGACAACAGTCCGGTCCGCCAGGTTAATCCCCCGCACAACACCAGCTTCAATTCTTTCAAAGCTATTTTCTGGCATCGACTCAAGTACAGAATAAAAATTTACATTACCTGCATAGACCTGTGTACTCAGTAAAAACAACCCCAAAAGGCGGCTAATCCATTGCATTTCTGTTCTCCTACTGCACCGTTTCAAGTTGTTTCCAGGATAATCTTCCGGTATTGAGGCCGCCGCCAGTATTGGTGGTGGTTGAGTCCAATGACTGATCACTCAATTGTGTAATCCGCTCATCACCAATAAAGGACGAATCTGTAGGTACCGCATCCTCGAATCGAAGCCCAGCAACAATTTCACCATCCACATCATCGTTGTCGTCAAACTCACCGTCATTATTGAGATCGAAAATACCACCATCCTCCAGGCAACTAGTCCCTCCCGTAGCAGGACAAAATGACAGCGCAAAACCACCCGCTACATCGATACAACTCGTATCGCTTCTTGGAATAATGCTATTAACAAAAGCCAGGCCACCACGCAGCTGAATATTACGAATGGCGCGTTCACCTGGGAATTCAGCAGGTGCCAGGTCACTTTCGCCCGCAGCAGGCACTTGAAGATGGTTATACCAGCCCTTTTTGTCTCCGATAACGCTGTAATCTACATCGTTATTACTCAAAATTCGAACAGCACCAAACTCACTCGATATTTTATTGGTATATTTCTGTTGTACCATATCTGCAATATCCAGCAATTCAGGTGTCAAACGGTCCCAGATACCATAGATCGACTGAATCTCTTCATCTGCACCGTCAGGCAAGGTGATATAGCTACCCGTTGAAAAAATCACAATAAAACCTTCAGGTTCAGTGGGATGACGTACCACAATCGGCTGCGTAGTAATTGGTTGTTCAAAAACATTACCACCTGAGTCAGTATATTCAGCTTTAAATATCTTGGTATAATTCCAGTCATCGAAATTCGACGAAGTAAGATCGAATCTAAAGAAGTTGCCAAAGGTATCACCTGCATAGACATAATCTACGGTGCCGTTGCCGTCTATATCAATTGCTCTTGGAATGCCTAGCCCATTTGGAAAACCACCCTGCACACCAAAAGTAGTATCTATTTTTACAAAATCCTGCTTGCCAATACATTCAGTTGGCAAGGTACCATTAAGAACAATATTGTGCCGCATATCAGGGTGACACCATAGACCATCCACACCGCGATCGATAAACAGCAAAAATAATTTAGCGATGCCTGAGGTGCTGTTATAGCCATTGCCAAAAATGGCCACCCACTCATTATTACTGCTAGCGTCAAGCACATTGCTCATCACCAGTGACGGCACTGAAAAACTATAACCCATATCCTTAATCGGTCTAGGTACATCCTGTAGATCCAGCCTCTGAAGGCCACCTGAATCAACCAACGGAATACCCGCAGCATCCGTTGGGTAGGTATCATCATCATCTGTAAATTCCCACAGGACTACATCAGCAGCACTTGACTCGGTCAAAACAGCAGGGTCTGTTACATTTAGCGCAAAATATGCCTTAGCACCCGCGCCCTGCCCTCCAACTAATACGGTTGACCACTCTTCATCGCCATCACCGTCAACGTCTAAATAGATATCATTCACAGCTGGCGTAAGATCTACAAAAAACTTATGTATATAATCAAAACTCAGCAATTGAGTAATGTTGTTACTAAACGTACCTAGCAATAGGTTGTTAGGTACGTAGGCAAAAACTTCTGAGCCGTCCTCGGCACTAATGCCATGCAACATGCCGTCATTAGCGGCCACATAGATCATTTTTTGCCGACTAGCATTTGCCGCCCTAAAAACCGAGTACAAATCAGTTTGTGGAAATGCGGCCTGGTCACGACCAACTCTGTTAGGCGGACCAACAAACACTGGCGTCGAATGTACAACATCGCCAAGCCTACCATTTTCCACCGGCCTTTCACGTAAATTCCCTGTTGGGCGCTCATTCTCGTCGTTACCCCTCAGATAATTAACTTTGGCTAATATTTCATCATTCCGTTCAGCGGCAGTAACCATAGGGTCTGAGACAAAAATCGATTCCTGAATCAAATTCAAACAGCTACCAGCCACAGGGCAACCGTTATTTGGCCTAAACCTGATACCTTTAGCCGCGTCAGGATCCCAGGAAAGTATTTCGCGGTCGTCGCTGGACAATGTATCAAGCTCTGCAGCCGCACTCCAGACTGGCTCCTCAGTAATGCCATCAGTACTGAGAGTCTGCGCTATAAGGTCTCCCGTATTAATTTTAGTATTATAGAATGCTCGGAAAATGAGGGTATCTTCCTGAACTTCCTGAGAATTAAAACTCACTGCCGAAGCCGCACCACTACCCTGGGCAAATTCACTAAATGCATCCACTAGCCGAGCAGCTAAATCGGCGCCATCGCTGGCATCCAGGTAACGCCCACGACCGTTATAGGCTGCGTGTCGCATATCATCAATTTTTGCGGAGAAATCAGATTGTGGGTCGCCCCAGGGAAAACTCGCGGTATAATCAACTGGGTCTGCATCGAGATCACCAGAAACACCAAATCCGACCATAAAAGTTGACATATGTTGATGCATAACATCATTCCCGGCATCAAAAAATGCGGTTTCAGACGCTGTATCTCTATCTCTTGCTGTGGTAGGTACTTCATCAGCGAGGCCAGTATGTAAGTCTTTTTCATAGAAATTCATACTAACATCAGCAAGTGTTGCGACTGCCGAGCCCGCAAAAGCACCGCCGTCAAAATTGGAATCCCCGTCTGCATCCGCATTATCGCCTACAAGACCTGGAGCACCGCCATTCCAGCCACCATCACTGATCAACAGTGTGTAGTTTTGCTGACAATTGCCCAATGGCGCTGCCAGTATAGGACACCCGACGGCACCTGGTAACGAGTCTGCCGCGCTATCGAATAGATCATCTGCCTTACACTCAAAATGCCGACCAGCATCTCTTAAGGCGAGTCTTAACGGTGTTCCACCTCTAGAGTCTGTTGCGTAAATAGTATTTAGCAACGCAGCTTTATTACCCGTTCTGGCGGATGTATTCATCAATTTAATCGGCTGCGCGTTAAGTCGGTCGTTCAGTAGAGCATATCCGACACGCAAGTTTTGTGCAGTCGACACGACTTCACCCAGCGCTGCTTTAGCAACAAATTCGCGCGTACGGTAATAGGAAAACCAGTTAGCAAAATTTTTAATTTCTTCGTTATAATTACAACTTGAGGCACTGGCAATACAATCAGTACGATCCTCACCACGCGGATACAGACTGCCATCATTCCTGATTTCCACCAGTATACCCTCAGAACAATTATTGGCCTGAGTTCTATTTGACACACATATAGCAGGCTCAGACGTTGGTGATGGTGTGGCATCTAATAAACCAAAGCCGGCTTCGCCTTCGACATTAAGGTCTTGCCAGGTGTAATAACGCGCTGGATAATAATTTGAAATAGTAATCGGCAAAAATTCGATACTAGTAAAGATACCAATAGAGACCTCTTCAACTGTCTGGCCTGTATAGGGTGGAAGTACCGTAGTTAGATTCGTGGTAGCGCCACCGGCAGACACAGGGTTTTGTCTGGCCGCCACTGGATTACTGTCGGGGTATTCTTCACCACTTGCCTGTAAACCCTTCCAGGGCAGGTAGCGCGTTTGCGGATCGTAGTAAATAGAGTTGTAGGTTGAATTTCTAAGCCGCCAATAGCCAGCGCCCGGAACCAGTTCTTCCGGAGGCACAATCCCGTTGTTTTCTCCTGCGCTGGCAGGGTTGATGAAACTAAAACTTCTACCCATTACAGAATATAGACCTAACAAGTTCTCAGTCAGAATATCCCCTCCCATTGAACCGGAATCATCATTTACAATAAGTACATTCGGCTCTGGTCCTATGGGCAACTCCAGCGGCACATCTGCCAGCTGATAATCAAACTCTACCGCTTCTTCCGTAGAGCCCTCAGCGGCACCTTGCAAAGCAATCACCTGTACGATTACAGTGCCAATTGAGCAGTTTTCAATTTGACCCGGTGTTGGCCTGTCACAAACCTGAAAAGTAAATTCATCGCTGCCGAAAAAATCAGAGTTTGGTTCGTAAACAAACGAACCATCATCCGCAAAAGGGGCTATTAAATTTCCATTTGGCGTAACGGAACTATCAAAATAATAATAGAGCTGATCTGGCTGACGATCTAAAGCCGGGGTACAACTGGCTAATAGCGGATCACATCCTAAGCCGTCAATATGAGTATTATCTTTGTCATCAACAAAGTTACGCAAACCATCTTCAACACTTGCAACCAGCCTATCAGACTGCTCCATGCTAAATATAATGCTGGTATTAACTATCGGCTTATCATTTACTGGCAGTACATTAACCGTGACCGTGGCACAACGAATATCAGTTGCAGCATCCGCTGGATTAGGCACAAATTCAGGCTCTAATGTATTAGCACTATCTTCAATACAATAGCTAAAAAAATCGACGCCATTGAAGTCATCAATGGGTTTATAAATAACAAATCGATCACCAATCGCCGACGGATTCACGGCTGAATTAGTGGTTATCCCATCAACACAGGGGGTACTGGCACAGCCAACTTCGCCATTAATTGTAATTCTGAAATCACCTGAGTCGTTCGGATCGGAGAGCCGACTTGTGCTTCTAAAAGCATTGATTTCACCTAGGGAATCAACAATTTGTTGACCTGCGCTAACAACTATTGTTGGTACATCGCCGGCGTCATCATTGGCCAGCACATCGAAGACCACACCATTGCTACCTTCTGCAATGTTAAGCTCTGGGAAATCATCAAAGTGGTCATCCCGCGCCACAGGAATATCATTATCAACAGCGAGCACCGTGATCTTAAACGATGCCAAAGCAGTTTCACCACTTCTATCCGTCGCACTCACTGACACCTCTATGACCCCATGCACATCATCCTTCACATCAATTTGTAAGTTACTCAGCGCAGTAGTGGTAAGAACAAATGTCGTCTCACCATCTACTTCTAAAGCAGTTGAATCATCAGGCACAACGATCATCGGGCTTGCTACAAATGGACTCGGTCGGTCTACTATTGTGATTACATAGGTTAGTTCTTCATCCGTTGCACTACCATTATTGGGTACGTTATCCGTCAAATCCGCATCATTGAATGCTGTAGCTAGAGGCACATCGAAATCAGCCAGGTCCTCCGCGACTGTAGCAGACGAATAAATACCGGTATAAACCGGCGCATCATTGACAGGCACTACCGTTACATCAAAAACCAAATCCACCGAACTAATATTTCCGTCGGGTTCAGCTGTATCTGTTGCCCTGATAGTTAATGTCGACGTGCCATAAAAATGGAGATTAGGGCTAGACAGTCGCAAGATACCAGCGTCCTCTATTTCTGCGAGAACTATTTCAGGGCTACTATTATCAACCACTGTAAAATCCAGAGACTCATTGTCGTCAGATAAATCTTCGTCCAACAGCCCGTCAGCGTCTATGTCTATATCAAAAAACAGCCCATGAAGCAGAACAGAGTCAGGTGCTCGAGTCGCTTGATATTCTACGAATGAGTACCCACTTGCCGCCAATTCTTCACCAGACTCAGTCAGCTGTGGCGCATTGTCATTTTGCGCTTCTATCTCAATACTCACTACCGCCAGAGCACTTTCAGCCCCCGTAGAATCCGCAATTTTGTAACTTAAATCAACAGATCTAGTTTCTACAGTGGCGTCAGCTGTAGGTAAAAAGGTCAATAAACCAGTAGATGCCATGGTCGCCACGCCAACTACCTGACCGTCAACTTCGATATCAAACGCAGTACTATCCACAAGACCTGGATTACCTGATACCTCAATAACCGTCAGAACCTCGCCACCACCAGGGAAATCCGCATCAGTATCATTATTCAACACGTCAATACTCGCTGCTGGACTTGTCAATTCGTTTACGATCAACAAATCATCAATTGCAACTGGGGGGTGTTCCCCAACATCAATCAGCGCAATAGTAAAAACTTTTTCAAATCTCCCATCATGTGGATCTGTAATTCTTATCCGAATTGAATAGTTTGGTTCAGTCTCAAAATCTAGCGGCTCCGATAAACTTAATACATCATCTACAATGGTAAACAAACTATTATCAGTGTCGCCAGCACCACTGACCAACGTATAAACAGGCAAATGATTACCATGTGGGGCTTCATCATCAATATCAATGCCCGTCAGAATACCAACAGTGCCTATTGAATTTTCTTCAATACTATTGTTACTCAGCCCAATATCAGTGGGCAAATCATTTGCTCCAACCACAGCTATATTAATATTAGCCGTGCTAAAGGCAGCAAAGAAGCCCCCTTTGGTTTGGGAGTAGACTAGCAAGGCATCCGATGCGCCGCTGGTCTCATTAAAAACTACACCCTCTGCCAGCGACTGATGTACCTGGCCTGGGTCATACCTTAATGAACCATTTGCTCGCAACCTCACTTTAGCCCCGGTATCTGTTGTTAACGTTGTACCAGGGTTACTAAAACCAAAAAAATTAAATGGCAGCTTCTGGAATCTACTTACTCTATTACCTGCAGAAAAGCTCGGCGTATCATTTACCAGAACACCGGGAGATTTTTGCGTAAAAACCCCATCTTCAGACACCACGAACTTATCACTGTTCGGGCCAGCCCAACTATTTGGCATCGTCAAGCAAGCACCAGCACATAAAATAGTAGTTAGAAAATAACGCCAGCCGTACCCTCGATTTATCTGCCCAAATTTGGCATTCATAATCTCTATCCCTAGAATACTTTACCGTAGGTACCCTGGATCAGCAGATGCGCCGTATCCGAGCCACCCGTACCATAAACTGTCACACGAAATATTTGCGTACGAGCAGAACCGGTTGACTGCCCAATATTGCTCTGGTTCAACGAATCAACATCGGACACCACCGTCTTTAAATGCTCTATGATAAACTTTGGCGGACTTGCTATGCCTTCAATATTGGTAGCTGCAGTCATATAATTGCCGCTAGCATCCGCCCAGTTTATCTGTGACCAATTGGTTACAGCATCGTAATCTGCCTCATAAAAAAGACCATTCTCGGTTGCGCTGGCGGCGTTGAACTGAGCTAATGAGGTTAATGCTTCAACAATTACCTCAGCGTCTTTAAGTGCTGACTCGGCTGCCTGGAAAGCAAGGTTACTATCACGCGCATTACGCGCCATACGCTCTTGAAGACTAGTGGTTTGTACCGACGATATACCAAGCACTGTTATTATGAGCAACATCACAAGACTCATAAAAAGCACGATACCTCGCTGCGACCGAGCCAGGGATATTGACCCATAATTATTCATATCAACCCTGGTTCCTTAATTTGATTGTTTGCGAGAATACTCGCCGGATTAACCCATCCGCAGCGCTGCTTGAGCCAACATTATCAATACTGTTAACAACGATAGTTACCCTCACAGTAGTTACCTCAGGCCACACATCGACGTCATTTGCGGGTTTATACTGATTTGGTACCTCATCATCATCCGTATCAACGCCATATAAAACCTGCAAATCTTCGACACCTTCAACCAGCTCAATCGGCGCCCTCAAACCTGATTTACGCCATAAGCTTAAAGGTGGATTGCCATCATTATTCCGTCCCTCACCTGCGGCAATAAAAAAGGTATGCGATTCAATGGCCGACACCGCCGCATCAACCCCAAAGGTATTAACCAATGCCAGCTCGGGAATTGTATTGGCCGTTGCATCAGCGTTAGCAAGATCGTGACCAACCGTTAAATCCGCGACCGCAGGTGCCGCAGCGGGACTAAGATCGCCGTTTCTGCCCCAGGGGTTCGCAGTGGTTACACGAAATATCGTTGCCTTCTCACAATCATGTACCATTACCAGATGGTCCTGGTCGAACTCAGCCCAACCCGCCTGAATACCTACAACCATATCAACAATGGAGGTTAACGATGAAGTAGGCATACGAGGACGTTCAGGCGGGATCAGCACACTAAAATCTTTAACGACACCACCCTCAACGTATTTACCAATGCGCGCCTCGACCTGAGACAGGTGCCGAAAGGTGACAACATCGGTGCCAGAAATCACCTCGTCTAGCGCGATACCAGCGCCAACACCATAGTTATAGGTGGTTTTAAAAACACTATTCGCATCGTCAGTATTCGGCAACTGATCAAGCGACGGTGACCACATATCCGCACCCACGGCATTATAGCCAAAAACACCAAATCGCAAATCAAACTCATAGGGCAGGTTACCTAAAGGCCTAATAGCACTATTTAGGTCGTCAATTTTTGAGAAACAGCCCCTGTAACCCGCCTGGCGCACTTGCCGGCCAATAAAACTTAGCGCAAATCGAGCTGATTCCTGCATCCGAGATTGCCCCTGCAACAACGTATGAGTTTCAGAATTCGCGACAAATAACTGCACCACACCCGCAGTAACAACAGAACCAAGAGCTAACGAAATCATTAATTCAACGAGAGAAAACCCCCCTGGCAATCTGCTTCTCATACTAAATGACCCCTACCTGTGTTCTAAGCTTGATTTCAGTTGTATTGCCGTCCCGGTCATGAATCCAGCGCACCGTTATTTCATGGACACCGGCATCAAGTTGAATGGAACCACGCCCACCTGGCAATGACGCCTGAATGATGCCAAAGCCATCGCACACTGGATATATCTGCCCCGCATCATCAATTGGATTAATTCGACATTTCCACTGCGCGACATCAAAAGCGCGCATACCATCACGACTACAACTATTAGTGATACAGTCGAACCCTGCAGCTGGCGCATCGGCAAACCCGATTGGCGCATACTCCGTGGCAGGATTGGCGCGCATTCGATCTAAAATATCATTACCCGCCAACAATGCCTGGTCTCTCAGCAGCGCATCACGATTCTGCTGTAGACTAACCACTTGCATACCGGCGACCCCCAAAATACCAACAGCGACAATCAACACTGCTACCATCACCTCAATAAGCGAAAACCCATGCTGTTTCGTTGACGTCACGTATTCCTCTAACATGTGGGCTGTCTGGCAGTAATAGGGTCGGTTTCTGAATGCGACTTGGCCCTGCCAACCGGCGATATAAATATCCGTCGACCTAGCTGGCCAGGCATACAAAAATCAAGGCTTCTACTCCTATCGCCTCTCAAGCCACCAAGAGGAGAAAACTGAATAGTTGTATTGCCACCATCATCAATCAGGTTCAGCGTCGCATCATTGGTTAACTCTGAGAATTGCTGGATAACTGTTGTATCGCTGCAGGGTACCAGCACGGCCGGATCAGGTTGTGGTATCACACACCACCCCGCACCAAATTCATCGCCACTGGTTGGCGCAGCTGCCTGCACGCTAACAATAAAACCCAACCTACCAGCCTCACTTCTTGCCAGGTTGATAGCCAACAACATTTGATTTACCTGAGTCGCAATAGCATTGCGCTTTACCATCCCCTGGAATCCTGGCAGCGCGACGCCAAAACCAATGCCAATAATAACAAGACCTACCATCAACTCTATCAACGTTAGGCCTTTGCATTTATTTGAAAAATGTCGAAATGTAGACTTGTGTGGCTTAACCGCCTTCATAACCCCCCCATTTACCCTTGGAACGAAAGTTTACGTCAAGCGATTTTAACATGGAGTCCGAAGGGATAGGGGCACCCATTTCTGAGATAAACGGCATTTTATTGAACTTTTCAGGCTAATTGCGGAAAAAATTACACTGCCGTCAAATATTCGTCAAAGCTCTGTCAAAGTTCCGTCGGCTAGTAACTGCACAGTAGAGCCACAACTCTGGCCCGCTGCAGGGGCAGCTTGCAGCGTGTAGTTATTCAAGGTGGTTGCAACCAACGAAATATCAAATATTGCAGCGCCTTCTTTCGGCGATTGATCAATACATACCGGCGGCAAACTGACATCAGAGCCATCGTTGATTAGCGCACCTACATAGGTAAAATCATTACTATAAAATCGCTCAAGTGCCAGCGCGCATACTTTCAAATCAACCACCGCATTACTCTGATAAGTATCACAGGTATAAGACTGATAACTCGGATAGGCAATGCCACTAATTATTCCAATAATCGCCAACACAACCATCAATTCTATGAGTGAAAAACCGCGTACGCCTGCCGCCGTACCTGTCCTGCAACCAGGCGCTACCTCAATATGCCTACTCGGGCCATATGTGGTCCTGGTAAGTGTGATCTCGGAATCCTGGTCTGGTTCGTTTTTGCAGCGATCCATTGGCTCTAACCCTCCCCTTTTATAGCCCGCCCTCGGGCCTATGTAGTAGTTATCTGGCGCAATTCTTTTGGCAATGAAAATTCTATATTCTCTTCGTGGGTGACGATACTGCTAACCGTCGCCGGCCGTATGCAGTTTAATCTTGCCACAACGCCCTGCACAAGACTTTCAGGCGCACTGGCACCAGATGTGACCCCAACGGTATCTACCCCTACCAACCAGTCGGCATTAATCTCTGTCTCATCATCAATCAAATACGCTTTTACGCCCATGCGCTCTGCCAACTCTTTTAGTCGGTTAGAATTAGAACTATTAGTAGAACCCACCACGAGTATAAGGTCACATTGACCTGCCAATTCTTTCACGGCATCTTGCCGATTCTGTGTCGCATAGCAGATATCATCTTTGCGCGGCCCTTGAATTAAAGGCAGCTTTTGTTTTAATGCCTGAATAATATCCTGAGTATCATCTACCGATAAGGTGGTCTGAGTGACATAGGATACAGGCTGCTGGTCATTTAGCTTAAGCCGATCAACATCTTCAATTGCTTCTACCAGACGGATTTTCGATGCATCCTCAAATTGCCCCATAGTGCCTTCAACTTCCGGATGGCCCGCATGACCTATTAAAATAGTCTCACGTTTTTGCTTAGAAAAGCGCATGACTTCTTTATGCACCTTAGTCACTAAAGGGCAGGTCGCATCAAATACGCTAAGGCCTTTTTCCTCAGCTGCTTTTTTTACTGCCTGAGAAACGCCATGCGCGCTAAATATAACAATGGCGCCTCGCGGCACTTCATCAAGCTCTTCAACAAAAATTGCGCCCTTTGATTTTAACTCGGCGACAACCGTTCGATTATGCACCACTTCATGCCTGACATAGATGGGCACACCGTATTTTTCAATCGTTCGGTTAACAATTTCAATCGCGCGGTCGACACCAGCACAGAAACCCCGCGGGTTAGCCAATTTAATCTGCACTAACTACCCACCCTGAGAATTTCGTTAGTTAGCTGCGCAACAGCAATTATTTCAACCTCGAAAGTCAAATTTTTCCCTGCCAATGGATGATTAAAATCGATATCTACATAGTCTTCTGTCAAGTTGATAATAATACCGGGCAACTCAGCATTCTGCGCATCCGCAAATGACATCATCAGCCCCACAGCCAAATCCATATTATCCTGAAACTGCGCTCGTTCCATGCGTTGAATATTCTCAGGGTCAGGTATCCCAAAGCCAGCTTCAGCCATCACTAGCAGGCTTTCCTTATCACCTGCTTTCAGACCAAACATCGCCTGCTCAAACCCAGGCAATAGACTGCCATCTCCCACTACCAATGAAGCCACTGTATCACCCGTCGAATCGATCAAGTCACCCGATTCGAGCTTCAGACTAAACAACAACTCCACTTGAGTGCCTGGGCCAACTGGCACATACTTTTCTTCAGCCATTAGTTTCCTCAATTTTATTGCCCGTATGCGGCGCAAATATCATATCGATTAGTAGCAGACAGGCACCAATAGTAATGGCGCTATCTGCAATATTAAAGGCAGGGAAGTAGTGCTGTTGCCAATGTAGAACAATAAAATCCACCACGTATCCTGCGACTGCGCGATCGATTAAATTACCCACCGCACCACCAAGAACAAAAGCCAGGCCCAGCGCCAGTAGCTTTTCTGAATGCCTGATTCGATATAACCAGATACTGATAAATACACTCACTAAACACGAAATGGACAACAGAAACCACCGCCCCCATATACCCGCATCGCTCAAAAAACTAAACGCAGCACCGCTATTATGTAACAACGTAAATTGAAAAAACGGCAATATCTCGATCGATTCGCAGGCCCCTGGGCGGCACAATTGTAACAACCCCGACATATACAATTTTGAACACTGATCGAATATTACGATTAACAGCGGAATTAAATAGATCATTGCATACGCCTGCTAGAAAAATAATCCCGCGCACTGGTCATATCGTCGTGAATAGCGGCTTTTAATTCATCGAGACCAGAAAACTTTTTCTCATCGCGAATTTTTTTCCGAAATACCACGGTTACACTCTTGCCATAGATATCACGATTAAAATCAAATAAATGAACTTCCAATATGGGCCTTACAGTCTGTTCTTTTAAAGTCGGCCGCAGGCCCACATTAGCCACGCCTTGATAAGTTTTATCCAGCCCTTCAATTTCAACCGCATAAACACCATCAATCGGCGCTCGATAGCGGTGTAGCTGTATGTTAGCAGTAGCCGCACCGATAGTTCTGCCTAGCTGACGGCCATAGACAATTTTGCCAAATATGGAATAGGCATGGCCCAGCATCTTTTCAGCCTCTTCAAAATGCCCCGCCGCCAAACATTGTCGAATGCGGGTACTACTGACCCGCATACTTTCAAAAGTCAGCGTGTAAAGGTTAGTCACCTCAAACCCGTGTACTTCACCTGCCCGCTGCAATTCTGCAAAGCCACCACCACGATCATTACCAAACTGAAAATCATCACCCACATACAACGCCTTAACCTGAATTTCATCCACAAGAATATTAACAAACTGCTCAGAAGACATGGTGCGCGTTTTTTCATCAAACTTAAAACACAGCACTAGATCAATACCGGCCGCTTCCAGCAACTCCACTTTTTCACGAAACCGTGTCAGCCGCGCTGGGGCATTAAACGCATCAAAATATTCTTTCGGTTGCGGCTCAAAACAGATCAGCATCGATTGCACGCCTAATTTTTTAGCATGGTCTCGAATTTGGCTGAGAATAGCCTGATGGCCACAATGCACACCATCGAAATTACCCACTGTAGCTACTGCGCCACGATGCCTTGCTTTCAGGTTGATGACGCCTCGAATAACTTCCATAGACCTGCTACCTAATCATTTGTTTAAATTTAACCCCAACCAGGGCAAGACAGACGGTATAAATCATGGCGCCAGCACCACAAATCAATAACATCGTACCCAGGCGCAACCAAAAGGCCATATCAAGCCAGGTAGCCTGCACAGGCAGAACAATCAACAAAAACCCCAACAACATCAGGCTAGCAACCGTTATCTGGCAGAGAAATTTTAGCCAGTCATCGGTCAAAACCAGAACCCCACTGCGCTGCAAGCCGAACCATAACAAACCGGCATTTAGAAACGCCGACAACGACGTGGCCAACGCTAGCCCTGCATGTTGCAACTGCCAGACTAAAATCAGATTAAAAACCATATTCGCCGCTAACGCGATAATGCCATACCTGACTGGCGAGCGGGTATCCTGACGCGCAAAATACCCAGGCGCAAGCACCTTAACGAACATATGACCTAGCAGACCAATGCCATAAGCACTCAAACTGTAGGCCGCCATTGTGACATCCCGCGGGGTCATCTCACCCTGGTAGAATATTGTTGTAATCAAACTTTCTGATAACACCACCAGCGCCACCGAAGCTGGCACGCCAAGCAGACATACCATTTTCATCGCCCAATTCAATGTCTGATTAAACTGTGCTGAACCTGCCGCATGCTGCCTTGACAGGCTCGGCAAAATCACCGTAGCAATAGTAATACCAAATAGCGCTAGCGGTAACTCTAATAAGCGATCTGAATAATACAGCCATGACAGACTACCAGTCTCCAGAAAGGATGCCAGCACTGTGTCCAGTAAGAGATTAATTTGCCCCACCGACACCCCAAACAACGCAGGCAACATCAGCTTCATCACCTGCTTAACCCCGGCATGCTTAAAATCTATCCTCGGCCTCACCAGCATTCGCTGCTGGGCTAAAAAAGGCAGTTGAAACGACAACTGTGCCACACCTGCTATCAGCACTCCCCAGGCCAACGCAGTAACCGGCTTTTCAAGCATTGGTGCCAGATATAAAGCACACCCAATAAGCGATATATTCAACAGCACAGGTGTTAGGGCAGGCACCGCAAACCGACCAAAGCTATTTAACACCGATCCGGCAAAAGCGGTCATACAGATCAATAGCACATAGGGAAAAGTCAGGCGTAGCATTTCAGTTGCCAGTAGCAGCTTTTCAACTTCACCGTTATAAACAAAACCGGCTGCAAAAATGCCAATAACCAAAGGCGCCAGGGCCACACCCAATACAGTAAGCAGTACCAGATTTAACCCCAACACCCCACTTATAGCGCTGACGAGTGAGCGTACTTCGTTCTCAGATCGGGTGGCTTTATATTCTGATAGTACCGGCACAAATGCCTGGGAAAAAGCACCTTCGCCAAACAACCGGCGAAAGAAATTGGGAATCCGAAAGGCTAAAAAAAATGCATCTGATGCAGCGCTTGAACCAAATAGCGCAGCTATCACCATATCTCGCACCACACCTAAAACACGCGACAGCAAAGTCATCAACGAAACCACACTGCTGGATTTCAACAATCCACCAGTGCTAGCCTTCACAGCTTCACTGATCGACGGCTTTGCGGTTGATTCTGATATTGGCGGCAGGTCTTTCATGCGGTTATTTTACAGCAATTTAAGCAGTATTTTAGATTCTCCTGCGAATACATGGCGCAACCCCGCTGTTATAACGGCAAAACAAAGTCCAGACACCACGCCCACTGCATTTTTCAGAATAAACCAGACCCGTTATTAAATGCGCTTCTAGCCTGGAAATTTGCAACACAGCAGTAAGACAGAGCAATTTCTTATTGACAAAAACATCCAGCCCAAGCATAGTATCGCGTCTAATTTTTCAGTCAAACTTTTGAGGTATACTACACAGTGGCTAATTCCGCACAAGCACGTAAAAGAGCCAAACAAACTGAAGTTCGACGCAAGCATAATGCCAGTCAACGCTCCGGCATGCGTACAGCAATCAAAAAGACCATCGCCGCTGTAGAATCTGGCGACTACGAAGCTGCCAATGCTGCCTACAGCTCGACCGTACCAATACTTGACCGCGCAGTCACCCACGGCATCATTCATAAAAACAAAGCAGCACGGCATAAATCTCGGCTAAACACCCGAGTACTTGCACTCAAAGCCTAACCTCAGGGCTGGCTTTTAACCGAACCCGAATTTATCCATCCAGGGCCCCAGCTTGCCCTGGTTGCGACACAAGTTTGCAAAACAGGCTTGCAGAAAAACCTTCTGCGAGAGGTTTACGCTTGAGTGCGATGTTTTCTATAAACAGCTTTTATTTTCCATGACCAGCCTCTAAAAAGGCCCTTTCCTTGCACCGACTGCACCGACTCTTTAGGCGCAACCCTCTCTTGCAACAGCCTGCTCAGAAACCTTCTTGCCGGAGGCAAATCGCCCCGATCTATTGACCTGCTCAGCCACAGCTCTTTACCCCATACCCCGTGTCGGACAGAGGGTTACAGCCAAATTAGACCGTCAAATTACACAACCACCAAATTATCCCGATGGATAATCTCTTTTTCACCCGCATAACCCAGGATAGATTCAATTTCGGCACTGGCATGGCCAGCGATCTGCGCTGCTTCCGTATGACTATAATTCACCAGCCCCCGCGCAACCTCCAGACCCTCCGAGTCAATACAGGCAACCATTTCACCACGGGTAAAAACACCAGCCACCGACTTTACACCTACCGCCAATAAACTCCGCCCCTCGCCCCGCAGCACCCTTACCGCGCCAGTATCTAACACCAGCCGACCGCGAGCAGGCAATCCAGCTAGCCATTGTTTACGCGAATCTAGCACCGCCTCATCAGCCAACAGCAAAGTGCCGGTAACTTCTCCAGCCGAGAGCCTTGTTATCACCTTATTTTCTCTGCCGTAAGCGATAACCGTATTCGCACCACTGCGCGCCGCTACCCGCGCCGCAGTAATTTTTGTCACCATACCACCACGGCCTAAAAGGCTACCTTCGCCCGCCATAGCATCGAGCGAACGATCCCGCGCACGAGCAGTTTTAACAAGTTTTGCCGCCTCAGAGATCCGCGGATCAGCATCAAAGAGCCCTTGCTGGTCAGTCATTAATAACAATGTATCGGCACCAATCAAATTAACCACCAGCGCCGCCAGCGTGTCATTGTCTCCAAATCGGATTTCATCGGTGACTACCGTATCATTCTCATTCACCACTGGAATAACACCCAGCTCCAATAAATTACGCAAAGTGCCACGGGCATTAATATATCGCTCGCGGGAACGCAGATCTTCATGGGTTAGTAATACCTGCGCGGTCTGCAAACCGTATTCCTGGAAATTGGATTCATAGAGCTGCACCAGGCCCATCTGACCTACCGCTGCCGCCGCTTGCAACATAGGCAAAGACTGCGGCCGACGCGCCATTCCTAACCGACTCATGCCCGCAGCCACAGCACCCGACGACACGATGACTACCTGGATACCTGCTTTATGCAACCGAACAATTTGCGCCACCCATTCCGACACCAACCCTACAGCCAGGCCCTCGCCATTTTGGGTTAACAGCGAGCTACCAATCTTTATCACCCAGGTTTGCCCAGGCTTATATTTACTGTTCTGATCACTCATGGGGATTTGCTTTTACGCTCAACTTATAGACATTGAAGAAAGAATTTAGACATTGAAGACAGAATTGCCAACTCAACCAGCTACCCGCAGCAACTTTGCCACAAGGTTGCTCAGCATTATTTTGCCAGCGTTAACATTCAATTATCTAGACAATTATCTAGACAACTATTGAGCAGAGTAGCCAGGACTATGGCTCATAGTGTACTTGTACGCCAGAATCATCATCGTCACCATCGTCTTCTTCTGCCGCCTTCACATCCTGAACCTGCTGTCGATCCAGCTTGCGACGCGCTCGCAATGCACTGGAGTATTCGTGCACTTCCTGTCGAATTTGCTCTTCCTTTTGCTGCTGGACTTCCAGCGGATCATAATCCAGCGATTCAGCCGGCGCCGCCTCTGCCGCCTTTAACCTCACCAGATAGGCCTGAACAGCCCGACACAACTCATCAAGTCCGCGACCTGAAACAGCAGATATGCGAAACACAGGCCCCTCATGAGCAACGTTCTGTAGCGCTTCATCAATGACATCATCGGCCAGTTCATCAGACAAAACATCCAGCTTGGTAAAAACCAGCCAGCGATCCTTATCTGCAATACCCTTGCTGTACTTCAGCACTTCATTCTCTATGACATGATAATTTTCTTCAGGACTTGAGGCATCAACCGGCGCCACATCAATTAGATGTAAAAGCAATCGAGTCCGCGCCAGATGCTTTAGAAACTGCACCCCAAGACCCGCTCCATCTGCGGCACCTTCAATTAACCCAGGAATATCCGCAACCACAAAACTATCATCGCCAACTTTTACAACCCCAAGGTTAGGCACCAATGTGGTAAAGGGGTAATCGGCTACCTTCGGCCGCGCAGCCGATACCGAACGAATCAGCGTAGACTTACCCGCATTGGGCAATCCCAGCAAACCAACATCAGCAATCAATTTAAGTTCAAGCCGGAGCCGCTTGATATCGCCCGCCGAACCGGGCGACGTCTGCCTCGGGGCACGATTAGTGCTCGACTTATAGCGGGCATTACCTAACCCATGGAAGCCACCCTGGGCAACTAGCATTGATTCACCTGCCTGCCTGACATCACCCAGGTACATATTATTTTCTACATCATATACGCTGGTCCCAAGCGGCACCCGCAGATAGGTACTTTCTCCCTTTGCACCCGTACAGTCTTTACCCTTGCCATGCTCACCCTTCTCGGCCCGATAATGCGGCTGAAAGCGATAATCCACCAGGGTATTCAGCGCCGCATCACCCACCAGGTAAATACACCCGCCATCACCACCGTCGCCGCCATCAGGACCACCTTTGGCGATATATTTTTCGCGCCGAAAACTCAGACAGCCATCACCGCCCTTGCCGGCTTCAACCTGGACACTTGCTTCATCAACAAATTTCATAATCGTGCGCTCATTTCGGACAATTCGGACATTTCATAGCTTGCACTCTTTATGATAGTGCCTGTTATGATTGCGCCGGTACAAAATCTGACTGACCGAAAAATACCGGCCAAAAAAAAGCCCTGTCACTGACAGGGCTTCGATAACCTCTATCGCTTATGCTTCGGCAACAACATCGACATATTTACGCTGTCTCGGCCCACGAACAGCAAATTGCACCGTACCAGGCGCAGTTGCAAATAACGTATGGTCCTTTCCGCAACCGACGTTTTTACCTGGGTGGAACTTAGTACCGCGTTGACGAATGATAATATTGCCAGCATTAACTGCCTGACCGCCGTAGATTTTCACACCCAGTCGTTTCGATTCCGAATCGCGACCGTTACGTGTACTACCACCTGCTTTTTTATGCGCCATTACTAACCTCCAGAGATCGTTGCGATTTTAACTTTGGTATAAGACTGACGATGCCCTGCCTGCCGACGATAATGCTTTCGACGACGCATCTTAATAATCGTGATCTTTTTGCCACGCCCATGCTCAACTACTTCGGCAGTTACCTTGCCGCCATCGACATAAGGCGCACCAATCTTCAATTCTTCGCCGTCGCCAATAAGCAATACCTGATCAAAATCAACAGTACCACCTGCTTCGACATCCAATTTCTCAAGTTCGAGCACTTCACCAGGCTCTACCCGATGCTGTTTACCACCACTTTTAATTACAGCGTACATTATCTTTACTCTATTTTGTCTTTGCTATGAATCGACCCGCCCTACAGCTATACACGTTAACCATGCGCCTTCACGGCCTTATCATCTTGCTGGATAGATTTGGCTGATCGTGTAACCTTGCTTTAACTTGCGGCACGGGTAGACCACGGGGCCCGCCCATATTCAGGGTGCGCAATTCTAATGGAACAGACCTTTGCAATCAACCAGAGATTAAAGGTATTTTAAAGTATTCAAAGCAACCGGAAAAACCAGCTCAGGTCGTCATTTTCGTTAAGCCGACGCACTTTCCTTAATACTAGCTTCTTTGCTCATAAATCACTCAATGCAAAGCAAAAATCGTGGCTTTTCTTGACAGCCCGTCTGCCCAGGCCTAGCATTCATCCGATCAACCCGTTTACCCTTTTGTCCCAGAGTCGAGCCGGTAATGAATAACCCGTTTTATGCTGTTGTGGACTCGGATTTTTCCGCAGTAAACCAGCTTATCATCAATAGCCTAAGCTCCCATGTGCCGCTAGTTGAAGAAATTTCAAGCTACCTGATTGACGCGGGCGGTAAACGCATGCGCCCCCTGCTAGTTTTATTAGCGGCCAGGGCCTGCGGCTATAAACAGTCTCAACATATCAATTTAGCCACCGTTATCGAGTTTTTACATACTGCCATGTTACTCCACGACGATGTGGTAGACGACTCTGCATTACGGCGCGGTCGCACCACCGCCAACGCAGCCTGGGGCAACCCAGCCAGCGTACTAGTTGGGGATTTCCTGCATTCTCGCGCGTTTGAAATGATGGTTGAAATAAAAAATATGCGGGTCATGGAAATACTCTCGCACGCCACCAATACCATTGCCGAGGGTGAAGTCCAGCAGCTAAGCAATGTACGCAATCCTGAAATCACCGAAGCCAGCTATATTGAAATCATCACCCGCAAGACTGCGATGTTATTTGAAGCCGCCGCTCATTCTGGCGCCGTACTGGCCAAAGCCACCATCGCCCAACAAGATGCCCTGCAAGCTTACGGACTGCACCTTGGGCTAGCCTTCCAACTGATCGACGACGTACTGGACTACCAGGGCAACACCGAGGACCTCGGCAAAAATGTCGGCGATGATCTTGCTGAAGGCAAAACCACCCTGCCACTCATCATTGCAATGCGAAATGGCACAGAGCAACAGGCTCAATTCATCCGCCAGGCTATCCTCAATGGCGGCGTGGAAAACCTGGACGAAGTCGCCAGCATCGTAAATGCCACTGGCGGCCTCAAATACACCACAGACCTTGCCACCCAGGAAATCAAAAAGGCCAACGATTGCCTGAACCATTTACCCGATTCCATCTATAAATCCGCTATGCTCACACTCGCCAAATTTTCCATTAGCCGCAGATTTTGACCACTACTTATCCACTACCGTGCGCCAACTAATAGATCGTGCCGACTAATAGATTAGTACAACTCTCTTACCCAGCGTTTCAAACAAACCCTGACGGTACAGAGCTGCATCGAGTTGTAGCTCAAAATGATAGAGTACTATCTTTGGGAGGCAGCTGTAGTGAGTTTAAAATTACAATAGTCAACCCACATATACCGCGTATAAAAGCCATCGCTAACAACAGTTATTATGCTGTCGAATAAATAACACCGAGGGTAAGTTAGCAACCCGTTAATACTAACTCGGCAAATTCACCTACAAACCTGTCAGACCAAGCTCCCTGGCACGCTCAATTAATTGTACGACATTACGTACTTCAAGCTTTTTCATTAGGTTCATGCGATGGGTATCAACGGTTTTTGGGGAAATGAATAATTCACTAGCCACTTCTGTATTACTTCGTCCAACTGCTAGCAGGTTAAGCACCTGCCTTTCCCTTTTTGTTAGATCATGTGCGGTATCTAGCAATAGCTGACTAATTTCTTGCTGAATAAATTGCTCACCCCGGCTTACGGCGGTTATGGCTTGTTGCAAAACATCCGGGTCGACAGACTTCGATAATAAACCTTGTATCCTGGCCTGACTGGCAAGTACCTTCTGGAACACAGCGCCGTATTGCAAACCGGTCAGAATAATAATCTTTAAGTCTGGCTGATTGAGCCTGATATTTTCAAGCGTTGACAATAGCTCTCCACCCGGCATATCAAAGTCGCTGACCAAAAGGTCAACATCAAAATTATTCAACAACGCTTCAAGTGCCGGGATATCCGCCGCCTCGGCGATAACATCATGACCTAACGCTGTCAGCAGGTTTTTGAAACCCGCACGCATCAAATTATGGTCATCAGCAATCGCGATTTTCATATATTCGCCCCTGGCTTAGCGCTACTTTTATCCGTGCGAAATTTAACCATCGCCCGATTTGTCACTGGCATAAAAGTTCTCTGCAATCACTTAGTATTAGCGCGCATTTCACTCGGATTAGCGTCAGATATAGCGCCATTAGTAACACCTCGTACTAACTCACCATAGCATTGGCGAGGTTTGCCATTTTATTAATCGCCTGCCGATTATCCAGCACTTCTAATACAGCCTGGCTATACTGCTCAAGCATCAAACTCGTCACCTGACTGGATTCGAAAATAGTCGTTTCTATCGTGGCTGCGGCTGTTGCTAACCCTTCAAGCGCCAGAAATGATGCGGACCCAGAAATTTTATGCGCCAGGGTTTTTAATTCTTGCAACTGATTGCCCTCAAGGCATTCATCAATTTCGGCGCTACTGGTTCGTATCTCATCAAGGAATTCGAGCAAGTGTGAAAAGTATTCGCTTTGATTATTAGGCCAACGTTTCAACCCTCTGGCAACATCAATACCTGGCAAGCTTAGATCATGAGTAGCATCAGGTGCAGCATCAAGACTGGCCGAAGTCCGCGGCATTTGTTCGGTTTGTTTTGCAACAGCAGCTGCAAAGCGCTGAGAAGACGTCATCGATAGCGCCAAACAGTCTTGTATTTTTTTGTATAAAATATCGGGGTCAAAAGGTTTAGCCAGAAAATCATTCATCCCAGCTGCAATGCATTGTTCTCTTACTCCATCCATTACGTTTGCCGTTAACGCAATAATGGGCAAATTACCCACAGCACCAGCCTGCTGTCGAATTTGACGGGTTGCCTCAAAGCCATTCATTTCTGGCATCTGGATGTCTATTAATAACAAATCATATTGCTCATGGCTTACCTTATTTACAGCCGACTTACCATCATCAGCAACCGACACCTTAGCCCCCATACTCTCCAACATTGAAACCATTAAGGCCTGATTCATTGCAACATCATCCGCAACCAGAATACGACAATCCTGCAATTTATACGCCTTGACTGTTGGTTCCGCCACCTGCATTTGGGCTACATCCGAATCCGTACAAATGCAAAACGGCAAGGTAAATTTGACTGTAGTACCTGTGCTAATTCTAGTACCTGTGTTAATTCTAGCACCTGTGTTAACACTAGCCTCGGGCTTGACTGCAACATCATTTTCAGTGTCAGTTCCCCCGGAAAAATTACTGTCCACAGTAATATCGCCACCCAAAAGCTTAACCAATTTATATACGATGGGCATGCCCAACCCAGTACCGCCATATTGACGCGTTGTTGATGGATCGGCCTGACTAAACACATCAAAGATTCTAGGGATATAATCTGGCTCAATTCCTACACCAGTATCATTGACAGAAAACTGAATATACACACTGTCTAACTGTTGGTTTTCTTTACTTGCAACTTTTTCTTGACGTAAACTGGCGACATCAACCACACTAATATTGACGGTCACCTTGCCCTGACGGGTAAACTTAAGCGAATTACTAACCAGGTTGTTGAGTATTTGCTGCAGTCGATTTTGATCACCCCATACCCTTTGCGGCACCGCTGCCTCCATCGAAACATCAAACAGCAAATGCTTTTCTTTCGCCTGGCCGGAAAATGTGGCAATACTCATTTCAATAACATCTGCAAAATAGAAGGCAATCGACTCTACGTCTGCCTTGCCTTCATCCAGCTTGGACATATCAAGAATGTCATTAATTAACAACAATAATGAGCGGGCTGATTTATCGATATAATTAAGTTGACGCCTTTCGTTATCTTTTAAATTCGCATTGCTTAACAAATGCGTAAAACCCATGATGGTATTCATTGGCGTGCGTATCTCATGACTGATAGACGCTAAAAACAAACTTTTTTCCTGGTCCGACTTAGCGGCTGCGAAAGCCAACTTTTCTTTCTCACGAGAATTTTCAATTTCCAGCGCTAACGCAGTTTCTGTCATCTGTTTTTGATCAACACCTTCCTTAATCCTCAGCCGCATCTGGTTTAGCGCATTGACCACCTCGTCCAACTCATCATCAACCACGTTCGGCTTTCTGTTAAGTGAAAATACACCGTCAATGTTTGAAAGTTTAATGGTGCTTGATTGCCTGGAAATATCCAGAATATGCCGAGTTAATATTTGCCGAATAATAAACAGGATAATGGCTGAAATCAGCAATGTTTTTAGACTTTGCAGTAGTACTATATAAAAGGCACTTTTATATAAATTATTGTAAGCAATTTCGTCAGATGTGGTAAGAACCAACTTGCCCAAATAATAGTCTTCCGTATTATTGGCATTAATGACCAGGTCATGATGACGAATAGCATTGTCGGTATAAACTTTATCCCCTTTCTCGCCCAACTCAATTTTGTGAATACCGGTTTGTGTTTCTTGCCAGCTAAGCTCTACATGGATTACCTTTGGCAAAGACAACAGACTTTCCATACTGATCCTGATCTGGCTTTCGTCAAATTTCCACAAGCTATTAGTTAAAGCCGGTATTACGGTTGACTCCATCTGATCAACCTGATTATCCGCAACCCGAAGATTGTCCTGCAGATCAGTCCATAGCAGCAATAGTATAAACAAAAAAGTGATGATCGAACTTGTTAAGATGATATAGAACAGCAGCCTGATACGAATGCTTTTATTTTCCTGATTCATAAACGTCTTTTTTTATCAACAGTTATTAGAATAATCAGCTCTCTAAATAGTCAGCGCTCTAAATAGTCAATTATTGGGCCAGGTTTTCTTCCAGCATAGAGTGAAAACTCTGATATATGTTTTCATATGTCCCATCATCGCGCATTGACTGTAGCGCTTCATTGAACTGCAATCGAATGCTGGCCGAATGGTTTTTTTTGGGGAAAATTAAATACGTCGGTACTGTTTCAAGTGCTGGCATCAGTTTTCTGACATCATCCTGCAAACCCAATTGATAGAGATAATATTTACCGACATGCCTGCCACTCGGCGCAACATCAATTCGTTTCATCACTAACATGCGTAAGGACTGTTCTGTTAACGTCACAAACTCAATATTCTTAACGACGCCTTCTGCAACCGCTTTATCATAGGTGCCGCCATAGCTATAGCCTCGAATCGCGCCGAATATATACTCGCTTAATGCGCCAAGATTGCCGTTATACTCAATTTGAGAATCTTTTCTAACAAACAGTACCGATGTTTCATCCTGCAACACCTCTGAATATTCTGCAAATAATTCTCGTTCTGGTGTTCTATAAACATTGAACAAACCATCTACAACCCCACTCCGAATTTGCTCCATGGCTCTTGCCCAGGGCGCGATAGATACCTGCACGGGTTGATTCATGCGCCTAAACGCTTCTCTAACTAATTCAACGCCAATACCTTTAACTTCATCGTCCTGGGTAAAACTGTAGGGCGCATTCTCCATAGTAAGGATCTGAAGTGTTTTAGCCTGGGCCTGTCCTGCCAGGACAAGCAGGGAAATAATAATAAACTTGAATCTAAGCATACAAAATTGTCCATTTAAAATAACCAGCTGCCTGATCAGCCGGAAAATTCACAGGCATCATGGGCGAAGAACATATTCAAGAGCAACCTTTTTGTTATTGTGTTTTCGGTCCATGCTCAGGATCTTACATAGGCCGAATAGTTCATGGCTTTTTCTCGGCCTGGAATTATAACCGTCGCCAACTATACGTCGCCGAAACGAATAATCCGCAGAGCAAAAACAGCACCTGATGAACAGCCAGAATAAAAGCAAAAATTACGACAACACCCGCACTGATAAAGTACACTACTTAGCTTTCATATATTAACTGACGACAAAAAACCTACCCGAATAAATGCCGGTGATCACAACCTCAACACCCAAACACCTGGTTTCAGTCTCTAAACCCGCGAGCGAAACTTAACCCCTTCGTATATACGTTTTCTCAGGTGGCCACAAAAAATTGCCCACAAATATACAACCCCACATAACTTGGGCGATATCATTCATGGTGAAAACAAGGGATTATAGAACAAATCGCACCCGACATAATGAGTTAGATGCCTTAATATTGCCGTTTTGACAGAGCATTTATGCCATATTATGCCATATAATTGTCACCAAAATTTTATAGTGCCTTTTTGATACCCTTACAATTCGGTTTTTTTGCCTGGGTCAAATTCAGTAAAGTTATTTTATGAGATTATCTTGCTAGCTATTGAACTGGATCTACACTGTAGGACAATCAAACTATTTGGGGTGCGGATATGAACCGGCTTATCAAATTATTTGCATGGACAACGTTGATAATCATGAATATGACTATCAATACTTTTGGCAGTTCAAATTCTCTTTACGGCGACTTTAGATATTCTTTAAATGATGTCGATGCAGGTACAAATACTACCAGTAGTGACAACAATGCTTCCAGACTAGGTTTCAAAGGCGACTTTGGTGACCCCGAAGGCATCACTGCATTTTACAATCTACAAACAGGTGTTAACGTAGATAGCGCCGCTGATGCTTTTTCTCAACGGTTCTTTTTTGCGGGGATAAAAGGCAAATTTGGCAAGGTGGCCTATGGTAGAACCTCTACTGCCTATAAAATGGCAGGTTTACGGCTTGACCCTTTCTATGACAGCTCTGCGGGCCCTGGCTTTGGGGGGGCAAATTTTGGCCTTTCGCCTTTGACCAATGGCTGGACCGATAATTCGCTTACATACACAAGCCCTAAACTAGGCCACTTTACCGTAAATGCAGCGGCCTTTCTTGATGATTCTGACGAGGATGAACATGATGCCAATGTGGGCATTTTATACAAAAACGAAACTATATCAGCAGGCTTTCAATATGCCCATATAGCAGATACTGGCGTTATCGCAAAGGGTGCTGCGGACAGCAATGCAGCCCGGTTTCATGTCGCTGCCAGGTGGGGCAAGTGGAACTTCAATGCCTCCATTGAGAAAATTGACGTAAGCCAGGGCAACGATCAGGACTACCTCTATCTTTCATCTACCTATAAGATGTCGGATACGCTGAAATTCGCTGCCTCGGTTGGCACAGCTGATGATGTTAGTGTAACCGCTGATGGCGATGGCTACAGTCTCGGCATGTTTTATACAATGCCCACTCGAACAGTAATTTCTCTGATGTACAGCACGGTTGATTATGACAATGGTACTGACAGGGATATATTCGCCCTGGGCGTAAGCCAGAAGTTTTCCTTTAAATAAAATAGACGGTATCTTTTATTTTATTTTAAAGGCACTAGGAATAGCAGCTAAAATTCGACAGGCTCCGGGTAATCAAATTCCAAAGGTATTGATTATCCTCTAGTGATTTATCAGCAACCAGGATAGTACCTTATCGAACCGGTACCATCCTGGGTTTCCATGAGAAATGGAAACGCCATACTCAGACCGTCATCCTTAGAATTTCCTTTACATGAACCTCGACATCAACTGTCCCGTCTATCCTAACGCCCAAGCAATGTTTCTCAAAAATGATGCAGTTACTATATAAAAGAACCCAGCCACTCTCTAACACCCGCCTCCGGCTAACCTTAACCTAACCGGGCACAAACAGGCATAAAGAGCAGTATGCATTGGCAATTACTGATACTGATGATGCTAGTCTTAACACCATTTTCTTCAATAGAACAAAGCCGGTATCCTGCCTTGATGCCAGCAAGGCAGGGCGGTAATCAGACTTAATCAAGCGCTCTCCAACACCAAATCATACAGAAAACTAACGTGCTAGTTACCAAAACCAGCTCACATTAATGTCCATGAAACGCTACTAACGGATATTATATATTCTGAATAAAAACCTATCCAGCATTGATTCCGTCGTGTATATACGGTGTCAGAAAAGGATGCTCAGGAAACAACAACCCCAGTATAAAGCAGTTTAAATATGAAGAGTAAAGCGTGACTAAAAGCTAAGGACGAGCAGTGAGTATAAGGATCTGGAACAACAACCGTTAAAACAAATCAACATCAACGTCGCCGACCCCTTCTTTGTCCTGTTCTTGAAAAACAAACTCAGACAGTATGGCTTTTAGCTTTTGCGATAGATTGATTAATTCTTCGGCATTTTGATACGTTGTTTTTGCATTGCCAGTAGTCTCCAACGATAGAACAGAAATCTTTTTGACGTTTTCTGCCACATCATCTGCCGCCCCATGCTGTATATGTACAGCCGCATCAATACTTGAATTCAACTTAACAATATCGGCAACTGAGTGCGATATCTCTTCGAGTGTGGTCAATGTTTTTTGCGAATGTTCTGTCGTCTCACCTATTTTTATACTGCCACTTTCTGTTGAACTAACCGCCGCCGCAGTGACGGCACTAAATCCTGTGACCATTGTTTCTATCTCCTTCGCCGAACTTTGAGTCTTTAAGGCCAAAGACCGAACTTCATCCGCGACAACGGCAAAACCTCGCCCCGCTTCTCCAGCTCGTGCAGCCTCAATCGCCGCATTAAGGGCGAGTAAATTAGTCTGATCGGCAATCGCTTTGATGGTCTCGATTATTGAGGCTATATTCTTCGCATTGCTTTCCAACGATTGTATTTCACTTGCTATACTATGAAACGATTCCACCAGTTGATCCATACTCTGGACCGCATCAGTCACAATACCGATGCCATTATCAGATATTTTCGACACCCCTCGCGCTGATTCATTGGCATCAGCGGAAATAGATTCTACATCGTGACTCGCGACCCTCATGGTCTGCATGTTGTTTTCTAAATCACTGGTCATTTGATGTTGCACAGCCATATTAGAAGAAGTGGATTGGGTATTAACCTGCATTTCTCTGGCAGTTATTGACAAATTTCCCACTACATCATGTAATATAACCAGTGATTTTTTTAAAGAAGATATTAATCCCTGAACACCCTGAGTGATGAGCCTTAATTCCAAAAGCCCTTCCAGTTTGGTATTAACTGTCAGGTCGCCATGAGCTATAAGGTCAAGGTCTTTCAATAATCGTTTAATCGGCTGGAACAGTAAAACTCTTAGCACTGAGAAACTGGCTAAAAGCACCACCACCAACACAATTATATAACCCAGGAAAATGGAGTACCTGGTTGATGCCATGGACCTGGCAAGATGCTCAATATTCTCCTGAGTAGTAATAGTAAGACGGGCACCATCTTGCTCTAAAAGATTAAAAGTAGCGGCTATATAATACGGGTTATCTATTACCCAGTCGTCAGACTGGTAACTGACTACAGTGTTTTGTCTTATTTGAACCGGGCTATCAATGATCTCTGCAACTCTTTTTAAATGGAATACAGGGTCAGTAACTACCTCGATATAACCTTTAATTCGCAACCCCCCAATGGGCAAAATAACGGTCTGAAAACCTTGCTGTGCATCGCCCCAAAGCCTATTAAAAGGACTAAATTTATCGCCCTTATCACGGTTCAATAACGCTGACTTAATCCCAGAACCAAGCGGCAGTAATTGTTGTGCACCAAGATTACTTTCAACAAGAAAGGTCATTTTTTTGTCATAAAGCCGAACTTTTACCAGATCCAACAGACTACTGGTAACAAACCGCTCGGTGAAAGGGGCGTCTAATAAAGGTGTTAACGCCAGCCTACGTTCCTTTTCATCACGTATTTTAATTGATCGGCCGATGGCTTTAGACCGTGCCAATTCACTCGCCAGGATTATACTATCTTCCACAAGGTCATTGAGCGTTTTATAACTGGAAACTTTAGAAACCCGTGCCAGTGAATGTTTTTGTGCTTCAATGGAGCTTTGCTCGATATAGTAGGTACCTATGGCCGCCATCAAAATAGCTAGCGCACCAACAACGCACAGGATAGTAAATATCACTCCCCGAATGCCGATGGTGAACTTATAAATCGCCAATGTTATGTACCCCTGGGCACGTCAATATAGTACCACAGTAATAATGAATTATATCAGTACTTTATTGACAGACTGTTAGTCTTTAACGAACGGGTAGTTATTCTCGCTCCATTCCTCCCAACCACCTCTAAACCAGTACACATTAGTATAACCTTCAGCAACGGCAATTTTGGCGGCTTTCACACTTCGACCACACTTAGGTCCATTACAATAGAAAACCACCTCATTAGATTTGCTAGGAATATTTTCTGCAAGTGACACCGGTGTTGTTAGCGTATCCGGCAAGGCAATCGAACCTTCGATATAACCACCCGCTCTATCGCTGGCTTTTCTTGAATCAATAATAATTAGATCATCATGCTGATCATATAAATCAAAAATTGCCTCAGCCGTCACGCGTGTCGTACCAGCAATAGATTCGGGCGCTGCCTTTTCTGCAGATGATACATAAAAGGGTAAAAACAATAGACCCAGCGATAGTATTCTCAACAATGGACGCATGGAAATCTCGGCTATCTGGTGGGTTTCATTAACTATAGTCCACTAATCGTTTGGCGAGATGAAACGTGTTGATAGCAAAATAGCATTTTGAAATTACTTTAGCTGCTTATATTTTAACAGGTAATAAAGCACTATTATGTATGTAATGAAGGATATTCTGGCACCAGCCAAATTATAAAAATTTAAAAAAATACTGCAAACATCCAGTAAAACTCCAACAAGGTCACTAGAAGTCCAACATCAGGTTCAGCGGTATAACAAAAAATACGTTTCAGCGCCAGGGATTATAGGAACAAAGAACGCTATATATCACTAATGATATCACTATCAACGGCTTTCGTAGTCTCAATGATACAGCGGCAACTCAAGCGTCACCACACTACCTTTGGCATAGACCGACTGAAAATCAATACCGCCATCGTTTAGCTTCGCCAGTTCCTGGCTCAATGCCAGACCCAGGCCAGTGCCAGCATAAGATTTTGTGTAGGCATCATCAATCTGTGAAAAAATCTGAAATAAACGATGTTTATCCTCTTCTTTTACACCGATGCCGGTATCTTCTATAATTATTTTCACATGGTCTTCAGTGCATACTTGGCGCATTACAACAGAACCTTCATTGGTATATTTCAATGCATTGGAATATAGATTCATGATAATCTCTTTAATGCGCAGCGCATCACCATTAACCCATACTTCTTCGTTCTGCATATCTAGTCGAGCAGCTAGCTGTTTTTCAATCGATAAATAATTCAACATTTCAAAGACATCGGCTACTATGGGCGTGATATTCATTCGCTGTTTATTGACCTGTAGCTTACCCGCCTCTATTGCATTCATATCCAGCACAGAATTAACCAGTTCCAGCAAGTGATTACTACTAACCTCAACAGTTTGTAACGCCTTTAATGTTCTCCCAGCAAGTTGATCAGTGTTCTTTCGCAATACAATTTTTGTGAATCCAATGATGGCATTCAGCGGGGTTCTGATTTCATGGCTCATATTGGCCATAAATAAATTCTTAGATTCAAGCAGATCCTCGGCCTCGGCGAGGTTTTTCATCACCTTGGTCTGGGTGGTATCAGAACAAACAGCAAACTCGAGGGCACCATAGTTTGTTGTCATCGATACGCTATGGGTTAGAAATCGTGGGAAGAATACAGTACCGTAAATAAGGTCAACAGGACGCACGGTAAGTAATTCGCCTTCTTCCTGAAGCATGGGTAACATTTTACCCGCTACAGTATTCATCGCCTCCCGCACAGAACCCGCCAGCACTCGCCTGAATTTTGCTTTTTCATCTGCGTTCGCAGAACCAATTTGATCGACACTAATACCTATCATTGCCGCGGCTGTTGTTTCACAACAGTTCATGACTAGCCTGACCTGAGACGAACCCTGTAATTCGACATAACAGATAAATTCTCCATTTTGTTCGAACCCAAGTCGCTTATCACTTACCTCAGACTGGACAGATATTTCCGCCTCAAGAACCTCGTTTAAAACAGTTACAAAGATAGCTGAAAAATCTTCAATCGGATAATTCAGAGAATCAATCAATATGGAACCTGCTCAGGATTTTATTTTCATTTATTATAGACCAAGTTAAGGTCTGATATGATTCGATAAGGTCAGCCAGGCTTAGTACAAATAATTAATTTGATATCGTTTTTAATGCAGACCCAGTATAGATAAATAGTATAGGAGAATACCCGATACAATAATTAACCTTTGCCAACATACACCCTGTCCCAAAGTACATCCTGCACCAACGTGCCAAACCGAAAATTAAGGTTGAACATCCTTCTTTCAGAACCCAATGCTATAAAACCATTATTTACACAACTATCCCTCATAAAAGCATATCAATATTAACCAAAATTTATCAACTGAAATGCAAAACCTGAAAATTTTAAAATATAGTTAGGTCAGATATGCCCAAAACGATTTTGATAACTACACTGATAATTATCAGTATTTTTAGGGTATTAAAAATGGCAAGTGTGGTGATTGTTGACGATAGTGTATTTCTTGCAGATAAAATCAAAGCTTTTCTTGAAGCTGAAGGTCACGAAGTGCTGGGGGTCGGTGAAGACGGCAACGAAGGGTTTGCCCTTTACAAAGAGCATAAACCAGACTTCATCACTCTGGACATCACAATGCCAGTTCGCGATGGACAGGAATGCCTGGAAGATATACTTGAGTACGATGAATCTGCCAGCGCAATCGTTGTCTCCGCCATCGACGATAAAGCCATTATTCTAGATTGCATGACCACCGGTGCAAAAGGCTTTATAGAAAAACCGCTGAAGTTCAGCAACGACGATTTTTGTACTGTTTTCCGCGAGGCAATTGAAGCCGCCTTACATTAACCCGCGCTGCCTATCCTTAGATAAATTGAGCGATAGCGCGAGAAATTAATTAACCGGTACGCAGTTGTTGCGGAAAATACCCGAAAAAATGCTACAACCTATTTCGTTTATTCCTTTTTGATTATTCATTGCCTGGAGAAATCATGCATTTAGAGTCGATTGATTATGATGCCGTTATCGATGTACTTAGAAACGGCTTCATTGCCGGGCTAGAAGATATATTAGAAATAACCCTGGAGGCAGGAGAAACATCAACCCATTCCGAAAAGACCTATTCACCACAGGGTAATTGTTTTGTCGAGGTAGGATTTATCGGTAAGGTAACCGGCTTTGTCGCCATTTGCGCTGATGAAGCCGTTTTTTCTGAATGCTTTGATCTCCAGGCTGAGGCATCGGTGCTGTTAGATGAAATTCGTCATCAAATTACCGGTCCCTTAAAAGAAATCGCCAATACAACTGCCGGCAAGATACTCAAGATTTTGCTACAAACCTATTCACCAATGACGATGCAGGCACCCAAGGTTACCTATGGCGCAGTTTCCTATCCAAAAGTTGGTTGTGTGCGGCATAGCATGAAGACCAACTCCGGAGAAATCCATTTCTATTTTAGTATTGATTCAATGAAACTTGATGTCACCAAGGCGATCGAAAAACTCGAAGAATCAGAACAAAAAAACCAGGACGTCATCGAATGGTTGGGCACATTATTCGAAGAACTGGAACTGACTGAAACCAACCTGGTGGACGATGTCGGCGATACAATCAGGAAGATTGAGGAAATTGAACGAGTGTTATCAGACAGTGAACAAACACTAGACGATACGCTGCGCACTGATCTACAGGAAGCCCTGTCAACACTGACACATACCCGGCAAACAATGAATCGCAACCTGGCGATTACCATTCATGATCTGCGAGTCTGTAACAACCAGATGCTGAATCATCTAATGGTCACAAAAGTCTGGGAGCACGACACTTATCTTAAGGTCACCTTATTTGGCTACCTTGAAGACCGCTCCAATTTGGCTTTTTTCAACGAAATTGGTAGCGGCAAGTTAGTCATCAATGCGCGCAACCTGTTACGCTTTAGTGACAATGGCATCCGTGCCTGGGGCAAACAGACTAAACGACTTAGCGACAAAGTTGATCTTAGCTTCGAAGAATGCACCAGCCATTTCCTGGAGGTATGTCTTGAAAAACCACGCTTTGCTGACAAATTATCCGTCGAGTCCATTCTTTCACTATATACCTGTGCTTCGTGTCATTATAGGGAAGAGGTAATTTTACATAAGGACAGTCATCGACAGTTCCAGCTGCCTAAAGTGCTCTGCAGTTGCGGCAATATTATGCGACTGTCGCCAAAACAGGAATCAACCACAGAATTTCTTGCCCAGGTTAATAACATGCTGGTCAATGAACAAACCACAACAACCCAGGACCAACGCCACTAGAAGTAATTCAGGCGATACTTTGTCGTTCTATAACCGGCAGGTCAACGTATAACTGTTTCGCTTATGAGCATTTATCATATTTACCAGGGCTTGTTGCCCATATCAAGCACGCTACCTGACGAAACAGTTATACGGCCGCCGAATACGACATTATTAATTGGTTAGCGTCGCGTATAATACCAGCGCACTATAGAGGTAGGCTTGTGCAGTTAAAAAATATTTCGTCAAAACCATTGATTATTTCTTTGATACTTGGGCTCTGCGTCAGCGCAATAGCACTATCATTTTATGCCTCCCATGAATCAAAAAAATCTGCTCTAGTGGCACAAACCAAAACCTTGAAACGTGTTATCGAAGTGGCATCAAATGACGCTTTGGCCGATCTGTATGAACTCACTGTAGAACTTGCAAAAAGTGTCGTATCGAACGACATACTCATAAAAACATTCAAGACCGCCGAAACAAGTTTCGATGAAGCACAAAGCGAACAACTTAATATAGAGCTCGGCCGGCAGTTTCACCAACGATTTGTTACCGCTGGGCTGTTGGAGGTGATAAAAATCCGCGCTTATGATACTCGACTGCATTATCTTGGCGCTAGCAACGAAGGCCGCGATCTAGGCGAAAAACTTTTATATGAAGTCATAGAAACTGTATTACAACGAAAAAAAGCCGAACGATTTAAACCGCTAGCCATACGGTGGCAGACCGACAATAGCGCATATTATTCACTTTTCTACCCTGTTGGCGGGTTACGTTTAGCTGGCTATGTAGAAATCGTAGTTGCGCCGGCGCACAATTTGGGCATTATCGATCAGGCCCTCGCCGCGCCAGTGACCATTCGCTCCCTCGACCAGAAACCATTATATCAAAGTAGCAATTGGCAAAATACCAGCGATAAGGTACTGGAAGTTGTCTATCGCATGCCACTGAGCAATGGCAACCCAGGACTGGAACTTATCCTACAGGAGGATATTCAGGCCTTCAAAAATTCCACCCAGCAGACCCAGACACTTATTGTCGGGGTGTTTGTACTGCTGGCTGTTTTTGGATTGCCATTTTCCTTATTAGTTTTGCGTAAGAACTTATTCCAACCGTTAGAAGCACTATCAGGCTCCGTGTCTCTCATCGCTAGCGGTGATATGTCAGTTGAATTAAAACCAACGCCAAGGAAAGACGAATTGGGCTCCCTTGTAGTTTCAGTAGAATCGATGCGAATTGATTTAAAAGATGTAATTGAAAACCTTGATCATAAAGTAGCCGCAAGGACTGAGGAACTGGTTATTGTCCAGGATGAAATAACTGATATTCTCGACTCTGTGGAAGAGGCCATATTTACCTTTAATTTGGATAAAAGTGTGAATGCCGAACATTCAAACAAAGCAGAGCGATTGTTCTCTACCAAAGATTTTGAAGAAGCCAATTTATTTACCCTACTTGATGCAGATGAGGCCGCTGCGAAGCAATTCGATAAATGGTTGTCTTTTTGCGCGAAAAACAAAGCAGTACTCAAACAGTGGAAACAAATAGAGAAACTGACACCCATTCGTGAAATTAAACGCCAGCAAGCACCCAATACGGGCAAGCCAGGCGTAAATAATGCTGGCACAGGGGGTAATAACTTTGAGATTATACAACTCACCTACCAACCCATAGTAAAAGATAACCAACTAACAAAAATAATGGTGTTGGCAATGGACGTGACAGACCAGCGTCTAATCGAGAAAGCCTTAGAAAAAAGTAAACACGACCAGAACTGCTTAACCGAACGCGTGGTCGCGATGATCGCAGGGGATCAGGAAGAAATTGAAAACTGGATTAACCTGAGTAAAGCCGCCCTGGAGCACTTTACTAAATTTGAAACAATCGAAGATTTTGGTCAGGATGTTGATGAACTCTTTAGAGAGGTACATACACTTAAGGGCCATAGTGGCACACTGGGTTTTGGTGAATTTGCAAATGCGCTAGGGTTAGCTGAAAACAACCTCGCTAACCTACGTAACGGCACAGAAATGGATATCGTTGACTGGAGCAATAGTATCGTTCATGCCGATTCAGAGCTGGCAAATATCCAGCAATTAAAACAAAAAATATTTGCTGCACATTCTAAAGAAGGGGTGTGGGTCAACAAAACCATTTATGAAGAAATGTTAGGTAACCTTAAAGAAAACCGCTCCTACGACATAGATCAACTAATGCAAGCGATTGAAAAACTGGATGCAATGCGGTTTGAATCTTTTTGCCGAAAATATACGCAACTTACTGAGCGTTCCTCTACAGCACTGGGCAAAAAAGTCGGCCAGTTAAATATAGAAACGCCGGATGTGCTAATTAAAAAATCAGTACTCAGGAATTTGGATGATGCGATTGTGCATCTGCTGAGAAACGCTATAGATCATGGCATCGAACCGGCCAGCGTCCGAGACAAACTTGGCAAAGATGAAGGCAAGATTAGCATTGCTGCCACCATGGGTGATGAACAACTATCAGTGGTTATCCGCGATGATGGCCGAGGCATTGATCCAGACCATCTCGCCCGTGTTGCACTCAAAAAAGATCTGCTGACCACAGAGCAGGTCGCAGCGCTATCAAAAGAAGAAAAGATGGATTTGATCTTTATGCCGGGTTTTACCTCGAAGCAATCGGTTACTGCTTTAAGCGGCAGAGGCGTTGGAATGGACGCAGTAGCAAATTGTCTCAACGAAATAGGCGCAAGTATCTCGATGCATAGTGAAATTAATATGGGTACCCGGTTCACCATTTCCATCCCTCACGTGAACAGACTAGCGGCATTTGATACCTTACTAAACCCAGAAGGTAAAATTATGTCGTTAGCTCACGGCAACCTGGCCAGTCATTAAGTAACCATTTTTTGAGTTATTGCCAGGCATAGATTGGCGAAACTTTTGCAAAGGGGCTTCTTAAAGGAGCCTTCGTAAAGGGATTTTTGCTAAACGCGCATTTACTATCGAGTTTTGATTAAACAGACTTTGACAAGCGCTTTAACCAGAACTTCCACTCGGCAACTTCTTTACCCTGTTCGGCAATATCCATGGAAGTTTTAACGACCTGTCCCGCCTCTAATGCTTCAGAGGAGCAGCTCTCAGCTGAATCTTTTAGTTTATCAATACCAGCGGAAGTCTGCTCAAGGGTAGTTGCCTGTTGCTCAGTGCGATTACTTAAATCAATATTACCTTTAGCAATTTTTTCTGAAGCCAGGACAACGGATAACGCCATACTTTGAATTTCCTTAATGATGCTGCTTAAATCTGTAGCAGTCTTGTTAACTGACGCTTTCACCTCGCCAAAGTCACCACCATAATCTCCCGTGATTCTAGCCGTCAAATTCCCCTCCGCCATCTGATTAAACACCGCACCTAACTCGTCAAAGGTACCACTAATCAGCTCCATCAATTGATTGAGTGAATCTGTCAGAGCAATAAAGAAACCCGCTTTATCTTGTGTCGCCATACGCGTAGAAAGTTCACCTTTTGAAGCCGACGCCACCAGGTCTTCGGCTTCATCCATTACAGATTTCAAATTATCCGCTGTTTGATTGGCTTTGGTGGCAATTTCGCCAAAGGTACTCTGATAGGATTTTTCGATACGATGATTAAGATTGCCCGTTGCCAGGGCTTCCATCATCAATTGCGTATCTTGCAACGAACTACTCACCGAATCGATAAGGTTATTAAGGTTGAAACTAAGACTCGAAAAGAAGCCTTCTTTACCTTCAATGGTTATTCGATCTTTCAACCGTCCTTCAGAGCTAGATTTTACTAGCGCTTCAACTTCGCCCATTGCGGATTGCAAATTATCGGCAGTTTGATTGGCTTTCACAGCGATCTCACCGAAGGTACCCTGATAACGTGTTTGAATACGCTGCTCCAGATTACCGACGGCCAAAGCATCCAGAATCTTTTTCGTATCAAACAACGAGTTGCTAACACTATCCAGTAGACTATTAGGTTTTTCACTAACAGACAAAAAGAAACCAGATTTGTCGGTAAGTGTTATTCTGTTTTCAAGATCGCCGCAACTGGCCTGACTAATAACATCATCTATTTCTTTTTCGACCTGGGACTCAGTGGTTTTGTTCACCCATTCAAGCGTAGTACCAAGGGCTTGCCCATCAACATCACAAACCGGTGTGGCATTCACCAGGAACACCCGATCTTCTATGACGATTTCCTGCCGCTCAAACCCACGCCGCAATTGATTACAGAGCGCAGACCTATCCGAGGACCCAAACACGCCAAATTCCATATCCAGTACCGCCTGCACAGTTTTCATCGGACGCAGCATCTGGCCCAGAGAATCATTGCCATAAACCAGCCGATTTTCTGAATTGATAATCGCTACCCCAGTAGTAACGCCATCTAGAGACTGCCTTATTCTGCTGTTTTCTCGAGCAATACCCTGCTCCTCCAGCACCTTCTGCCTTTCTAATCTGAGTTTTTCCTGACTCTGTGCTTCTGCCAGATAAGTTTCTGTTAGATCATGCCACTCGATGACTGTTCCGAGTCGATTATCATCTTCATCTATCACCGGCGAGATAATCAGCTTTAGATGCCGCTCACCAATTGACAAGGTTTCTGTGGCCGGCTCTACAAAGGTACTGAGGTTGACTTTAAGGGCCGCAAATTGTTTCCCTAACGCCACACCCTCCAAATTGGTTGGATCTTGTTTGCCAAAAATTATCGACGGATCATTAACGTAGTTTTTAAAATAATCATTTAGCCGGTTGTTAGTGAAAATAACCTGATCTTTTTCATCCAGCATCATGATCGCGGTAGCAGCATTTCGTAAGGCAAAATTAACCCGAGAGGGCTCAGTAGAAATACGTTTATTTTCTCTGAACACAAATATAAAGAAAATCAGCGCGTTAGTCATACTACCTAGCTCATCTTTACGCTTATTGCCCTCCACCTCAATAGATAAATCACCGTCCGCAATTGCGCTCACGGCTTGCTGAAGGTTTTTCATCGGGTTAAATAAATTTTTGCAGTAACACCAAAGCGCTGCAAACACCGACAACACTCAGTAATACAAAAAGACCAATAATAAGCTTTTGGGTATTGGCTAAAGATTGTAAGAACGCGGCAATATCTTCCTGCAACATTTGGTTTAAAGCCGGTTGGCCATTAGGAAAGGCCGGTAAGTATTCTATCTCCAGGATAGAATCACTGGCATCGGCGCTAGCACCGAAATATTCAAGCTTTTTATTGTAGGCACGCACCTTGACCAGATCGATGGTGGCTATTCGCTTAGAGCATATAGCTATTATATTAATGACACCTAAGAACAAATTTTAAAAAAATAGAATCCCGCCAGGAATAGACCCGTATTGCGAGCACTGGATCTATACTTGGAGAATCATATTCTTTTGATAAAAAATCGACGAGCGACAATGAACGACTCATCTGTAAGTTTTATTAAATTTCAAATAATGCTAATCGCCCTTATTAGTACTATCGGATTCTTAAGCTACGTCGGTTTTAATTACATGGTCGCGAAAGAAAATGGCGCATTGATCCTGGAAATCGGCAGTAAAAAATTTCCTATCCTGCAGCAAATTACAAAAATAAAAAATAATGTCCCTTTTGCCAAGGATGCACTTGGGAAATTGATCGTTCTAGAGGACATATTTTATATACAGGACGCTGACCGAATAGACAGCCAGATAAAAAAATCATTTGCCCAGGTTAAAAGCCTTGAACAATCGAACTTCGATGAGATAAACAAAATTCAAAAACAATACCACCAATGGTATACCAACGGTCGTAGTTTATCGCTGCAACTCATGGCAGATACCGATGCCCCTGGGCCGGACAAAAACGTCATCACAGTACTTAACCTTCAATATGCCCGCTTATTCGAGCAACTGCAGATATTAGAATCATTCTATATCAATAGCTACACTCAAAGTTTAGCCCAGGCTGACAGCGCGCAAAAACAGGCCATTAGCAACGGCCTGTTATTTGGCGGAATATTGAACATTGTGCTGGTAATATTCGCCTGGACAATCGCCAACCTTGTTAGCAAAGCAGTCCTTAAATCCAACCTGGTTAAAGATGAGTTTTTGGCCACCATTAGCCATGAATTACGCACCCCGATGAACGGCGTACATGGATCGTTAGAGCTACTAAAGATCGTAGCACCCAATAAAGGCGAAATCGGCGACTACATCGGCACAGCTTATGAATCGACTAAATCGATGATGGAATTAATTGATAATCTGCTGAATTATATTGAAGCGCGCTCAGGCAATTTAAAACCCGGCAGCTACCGCTTCAACCTTAAATTACATCTCGCACTGCATGCCCATTACTATAATAATATCTGCCAGAAAAAAAACATGCTGTTTTACTTTGATCTGGCCGCAGTGCCTGATGCGGACCTGATTGGTGACGGCAGGCGGCTAATTTTATTACTTAAAAGCTTGTTAGACAATGCCGTCAAGTTCACCGACAAAGGCAGTATCAACCTGCAAATAACCACCCGGAAAGTCCACCAGAGAATAATTTTCACGTTCAAAGTAATTGATTCCGGCGTTGGTATTGAACAAAAAAATATGCAAGAAATATATACTTCGTTTCGACAGGTTGATGGGTCCTTTAGCCGACGCCATGGCGGCTTAGGAATAGGCCTTGCAACCAGTGCCATAATCGCACGTTTAATGAAAGGAAATATAACATTTGAATCAACCCCAGGAGTCGGCTCTACCTTCTGTTTAGAAATACCCTTTGATATAGCACCCAAACAGAAAAAATCCACCAAAAACACAAAATCATCAGCGCAAAAATCACCAGCAACCAAGCCAACACTCAGCCAGCCTCTGGACCAACAACACGCCGCATACAGCGGCATCACCACACCTCATGCAGAGCAAAATACAATCACTAAGCCAGCCTCTGAGATATCTGCAAAAAGTCGATTTCTGGTAGTTGAAGATAACCTTGTGAACCAGAAGGTGCTGCGGGCACTGCTGATAAAACTGGGCCATGAAGTTGACGTCGCTGAAAACGGCAAGGTAGCGTTAAATTCACTAGAAGAAAACAGTTTCGATTGCATTTTTATGGACTGCCAAATGCCAGTAATGGATGGGTTTGATGCGACTCGAAATATCAGAAAATCCTCCGCAGACTTCGCCTCTATCCCCATCATTGCTGTTACCGCCAATGCTATGTCTGCTGATCGAGAAAAATGTATTGATGCTGGCATGAATGATTATGTCCACAAACCCTTTAAAAAGGAAACCATTAGATTGATGGTAGATAAATATGTATGCCCTGATAACAATGCCCATTGAAAAAAATTCGCCGCGACCATTGACAGAGGACAGGCGTAACCGACCAATTTACAGTGCCATTTAAATATCACAACAAACAACCTTAAGTCTAAACAAGATTTCCATAGCAAAACAAAATATACCGACTATATTCCAGTTAACTCATTTCTTCTCATCGGAATCAGCTTATGTGGTCGCAAAAAAAAGCCCCGCTGCTAATTTTGGCCTGGCTTTGCCTACTAACTAGTCCCTTTTCTTTCGCAGAGATGAATATCAAATTATCTGGCTTTTTGACCGCAGGGGTCGCCATTTCTGATAACGAAGATAGTTATCTTGGAAAAAGCTACACCGATAAAACAGACTTTTCTTCTGATTCTATTTTAGGGCTACAAATTGATAGCCGCTTTAATGACAAGGCACGAATTTCAGGTCAACTTGTTGCACAAAAGCAAAATGACTTTGAAGTTGAAGCCGAGTGGCTTTATATTGCTTATCGTTTTTCACCAGCGACCACAGCACGAGCTGGCCGACTAAGAATGCCGCTTTATTCCGTTTCATCTTTTATCCAGGTATCAAGCGCCTACCTATGGCAGGCACCGCCTGAAACAGTTTATGACCAAACGCCCTTTAATCGATATCATGGCGTTGATCTAACCTATACCAAATCCCTGTCGGGCAATTCTTTCGCCGCCACTATCTATGCCGGTGAACTTAGCGATGACATAGAGTTTTCGGGATTAACCGGCCGTGTCGAAACCGATGGCTTTTATGGCATTCGGTTGGATGCGGCGACTAACCACTACAAAACTCATTTAACCTACCTCACTACCAACGTAAAAATCTTAGCCTTTGGTCAAAGCATCGATATTGATGCGCTATTTTTTGCTGCGGGCCTAACATTTTCCTACGGCGCCTGGGAAACCAATATTGAATGGGCAAGAACAGATACGGATTCTGCTATTTTTGGCGTAACCAATGGCGGTTTTATAACCCAGTCTCGTTCATTGTCAGACTGGAGCGGATATATTACTTATGGTATCAGCCGATCTGAGGAACTCAACGACGCCTTCAGCAAAGATTCTTCAAACATCACAGTGGGTCTAAAATTTGATGATGATAATAATTTAACCTGGAAAGCCGAACTTCATCATGGCAAAGCTGAACCGAATACACCGGGGCAATTTAATCTTCCCACGGGCACCCTACCTCAGGACCCAACGGTAAATCTACTACGTCTTAGTGTCAGCACGACCTTTTAGGGGGGCTCGCAATGTCTACATTACCTGTCATCTTAAAGAGATACATACGCCTACTGGTAGTTACAATAATATTAGTGGCGGTTATTGGCAATGCAGCAAAGCTTTTTGCAGAAGAAATTGTTGTTGTGGTGAATTTGGATAATTCAATCGATAACATTACAAAAAAGGAATTACGGGCGATATTCATGGCGCAAAGTTTTAACTTCAGCGATGGGACATTGGCGACGGTAGTCAATTTGGCCTATAAACACCAGCTGAGAGATGAATTCTATGCCAGGGTAACCGGTTACTCCGCCAAAAAAGTCAAACAACGATGGTCGGCAGCGACTTTCTCTGGCCGTGCAGAATTCCCTGAAGAGTTCGATACAGCCAAAGAAGTTATTCGCTGGATTAAGCAAAACTCACATTCTGTTGGTTATATAGACGCAGCAAGTGTCACTGACGACGTCAAGGTAGTATTGCGACTTCCATAAACAGTAAGTTTAGTAATTCGCTGAATTTGATCATTTACAGGTCTTCAACCTATTCCTTCGAATAACGTTTATGTCGCTTTATCCCGGCGTCAGAGCACGGACAATTAGCCAAATACTGCAAAGCATTTAAACAGAGACTTTACATTGACCCCAAAACTGTGACATTTTCACTGCGCGATTTATGTATGCAATGGAGAAATGACAGTCAATGACAGCTACAACCCCCAGCGAAGCTATACCTCAGGCGCTTAATCCCGATCTTGAAGCGGCCCTCAACAGCCTGGCAACCGCCACCTTGACCCATCAGTTACAGATGCGCGGTATCAGGGGTACGTTCCTGACCGGCCTGAAGCCGCTACAACCAGGAAAACGGATGGTTGGCAGAGCCAGAACACTGCGCTATGTCGCGTTACGAGAGGACTTGCAACGGACTTATGGCGGCGGCATCAACGCGCAAAAGCGCATTGTTGAAGCCATCGAAAGCGGCGATGTATTAGTTATCGAAGCGCGCGGGGTAGCCGATGCGGCAACTATTGGTGATATTTTTGCTACCCGCGTGTTCGCCTTAGGCGGCCGCGGTATTGTTACCGATGGCGCACTACGCGATACACCGGCAATTGCCGATATCGGCGAACCGGTTTACCACCTGGCCTCACACGGGGCAACCCTTGGCCGTCAACATATGCCTTTCTCTACCGATGAGCCAATTACCTGCGCTGGTGTTTTTGTTATGCCAGGAGATATTATCGTGGGTGATGCGGAGGGGGTTGTGGTGATACCCGTGGCCCTGGTTGAGGAAGTAACCAAAGATGCCCTTGCACAGGAGGAGAAAGAAGATTTTGCCCTTGAACGAATTGCAGCAGGTGAATCTACCATAGGCCTGTTCCCGCTCAGCAAGGAGCGAGTGCTGGAATTCGAAACCTGGAAGGCAAACAGAAATAATACTTAGGAATATCTTATGAGTACCCGACAAAGCATCGACATCGAAGGCTTGAGTCATCTTACTGCCATACCGGTCGCCAGCAAAATTGGTCCACTAATAACTTCCAGTGTAATTGCGCCTTTTAACCCTGGCACGCGAGACGTACCGGATACATTACAGGCGCAGTATGCCAATATTTTTCAGCACATTGATCTAATGCTTAAAAAAGCCGGTGCCAACTGGTCACATATCGCTAAAATGGAATTCTGGACCCCTACCGCCGACCGGGATGCGCTAGACCCACTCTGGATCGAGAAGTTTCCCGATGAACAATCAAGGCCCTCTCGGCACACTCATGTAGGGCAGGGAAAAGTCGCCACCGCTACTTTTATCGCGTATATCGATTAGTAATACTCGATAATCTCCGCATAAGATCCATTTTCAACCGATATGGCGTTTAATAGATCTGTTGACACCTGGCGCGCAGGCATTGGACTGCGCGTTCTATATCCATCAGGAGCCATAAATGGCAATTCGTACCGGCAAACAATACCTTAACGACCTTAAATCCACCGACCGTGAAATTTGGCTCGGCTCTGAACGCGTAACCAGCGTCGTGGAACATCCGCAGCTTCAAGGTGGCGCCAACGCCATTGCAGACTATTACGATCTGCATCACCGAGAAGCCGGTTCGATGGTCATACAGGACCCTGAAAACGGTGAAGCAATGGCTGCAAGCCATCTGCAACCGAGGAGCCGGGAAGATTTACAATTTCGCCATCAGGCGTTACGCCAGGCTGCAGAATTAAGCATGGGTGTTATGGGTCGAACCCCTGATTATATGAACGCCACATTTGCCGGTTTTGCACAGGATAAGTATCGCTGGCAAGGCCCAGAAGGCCGTAATGAAGCGGGTTACGAGAACCTCTGCAACTTCCAACGGCGACTACGGCGTGAAGACCTTGCCCTCACACATACACTAATACAACCTACCATCAACAAGGCAACCGATGGCAATTTCGCCGACAATCCCATCGTACCGCTGCATAAGGTCGGCGAAACCAGCGACAGCATCATCGTCAGTGGTGCACGCATACTGGCAACGCTTGCTCCTTATGCAGACGTCAACACAGTTTATCCTGGCATGCCACTGCCACCCGATGCGCCAGATGAGTATGCACTTTCCTTTAGCCATTCCATGGATGCCCCAGGCCTGATTTTTCTTTGTCGGGATAGCGCCGCTAGCCAGGCCTCAGCATTTGACGCGCCATTTTCGAGTCGTTATGACGAACAGGATGGCTATTGCATTTTTAATAATGTTGAAATCCCCAGGTCCGACGTCTGGATAAACGGCAATCGAGAAATCTACAACCACGTCATGATGATGAGCCCCTGGTGGCCGAATATAATGCAACAAACCAGTATCCGAGCACTGGTCAAGCTCGAATTTGCTTATGGCATGACTCTCATGATGTGTGAGGCAGTCAATGATACCTCTGAGCGTGCCATGGAATTACTAGGAGAAATTCAGCACTACGTGGAAATGGTCCGCAATGCACTGGTTGCAGGCGAAGCAAATCCACAGGTCTGGGAAGATGGCAACGTCACCTGTGACCCACGTGCCATACACCCTTTACGGGCGCTAATCCCACAGTGGTTCATCAGGGTTAACGATATAATAAAAGAATTAGGAAGTTCCAAACTCCTGGCATCAGCCAGCCGCGCACAGCTAGACAGTTCAGAATTAAAACCAATTCTCGACAAGTACCTGCCAGGGGCAGAAGACATTTCTTGCGAGGACCGAAGCGCTGTATTTCGCCTCGCCTGGGATTTTGTTGGCTCGAGCCTGGGCGGTCGAAACGAACTATACGAACGAAACTATCTCGGCGCCACCCGGATGAACCATATGATGTCACAAAGATTGCACTCTGGTAATAATCAGTTACGCGGCAAGGCTCTGGTAGAAAAATTCCTCGCAGCAGCAAGTGCCCGAGGAGTTCAGCAATGAAATTAGGCGTCATGATTTTCCCCACCCAGGCAACACCCACTCCTGGCCAAATAGCGGTTGAGCTTGAGGCACGCGGCTTTGAATCATTGTTTTTGCCTGAACATACTCATATCCCAACATCTCGTCACAGCCCCTACCCTGGCGGCGGCGAACTACCTGCTGAATACTGGTCGATATACGATCCCTTTGTAGGCCTGATGCAAGCCGCCGCAGTCACAAAAAAACTCATCATTGGCACCGGTATCTGCCTGGTAACCGAACATCACCCTGTAACCCTGGCGAAGCTGGTTGCATCTCTTGATGTGCTTTCCGGTGGACGCTTTATATTTGGTGTTGGCGCAGGCTGGAATGCCGGCGAGATGGAACACCACGGTACGCCATTCGCCAAACGTTGGCCAATCCTCCGAGAACGGATATTGGCTATGAAACAGATATGGACCGAAGAAAAAGCAGAGTTTCATGGTGAATTCGTTGATTTCAACCCACTTTGGTCAGACCCAAAACCGCTACAAAAACCCCACCCTCCGATATTAATGGGTGCTTTTGCTAAATTTGCCTTTCCTCGAATTTGCGAATATGCCGATGGCTGGTTTCCCATCTATGGCCCAGACCTTGAATCCGACCTGATAGTATTACGTAAAATGTGGCGTGAAGCTGGCCGCGACCCGGCGGGGCCGCAGGTAACGGCATTATTTGTACCGCCTGAAGCCGCAGCCCTTGATAGACTCAGCGCACTCGGCATTGAACGAGCGGTCTTGGGCTTAGGTCAGATCAATCTGGACCAGGTATGTAAAAAGCTCGATCAGTGGCAACCATTAATTTCCCCCTGAGGCTATATTTCTGCTTTCTATAAAATACTATCTGGCAAGTACAATCATTCACGACGGCGGCATAGGTACCAATACCGAGGTGCGTTTTACATAGGCCTGATATTCTTCATCATCCCCCCAACGCGCCTGAGCACTTTGCTCTAGCATATGTACCCCGCTAATGCGGGTAAGCAGCAGGGTAACAAATACGGGCGAAATCAATGCGACCCAGCGCCAACCCTCTAACGTCGGTAGTGCGATTATGGCGATGCCAAGCCAAAGCGTTATTTCACCAAAATAATTGGGATGTCGGGACCAGGACCATAAACCGCTACTAATAAATGCGGGACCGCCTGCTTGCTGTTTTTGTTGACGAAATACTGATTTTTGCCAATCTGCGATGGCTTCAATCGAGAAACCAACTAACCAGATCACAAGGCCTGCATAACCCCAGCTACCAAAACCTGCCGAATGCGTAGTGGTTATCGCTGCAAGCCCAGCTGACAAGGTAACAACAACCCACAGGCCCTGGACTGTCCAGGTCATAAAAAACCACGTTGGCACGGTTTTCATCTCTGTAAAACGGCTGTCGGCACCGGTATTTTTCACCCGCAAAAACAGAAACAGGCCTAATCGAGCTGCCCAGATAGTCACCAGCAAAGCGATTATCCAACCCCGAAAATCCACAGCAGGCTGAAGTAATAATGCGAGTGCAACCACCCCAATATAGGTCAAGGTTCCGGTTAAATCGAAGTAATGTTCGGTCTGAAAAATATACGCGGGGATAAACACCAACCATTGCACTACAAATGCAAACAGCGCACAAATGGCGAATATCGGCCAACCGCCACTTTCAATGCCGTCCTGGCTTACCGCCAGGGTAATCAACCCTGCAGTGACCAGAGCCGCAACAATACCCTTGGTGGAATCAGCATTGGTCATTTATCTCTCCTTTAATTGACCGTAAGCAACCACTAATTTTTTGCTTAGATTAGGCTTATGCTCGGACTTCATGTATGTTGCCCCTCGTTAAGTGTATCAGGGCTCTATTCAATGATTAAAAAATGGTTATCTATGGGGCCCCTGCGGGTTATGTTACACGGGCTTGCAATATTATTTATGCTGGTTCTGCCGTTTTCAGAACCCAGCTGGAATCCACAGGGCATCGAAATTTTATTTGGCGCAGTGGTACCTGCGGTCGCGCCTATGGTTATCATCATAATTATGCTGGATGTACTTATGAGTAAAATCTGGCAATCAGACACCAGTGATCCAGTTATGAAACAACACTACCAGTCAATCATCTGGACGCATCTGGTATTTGCCGCGCTGCTGCTGCTGCTCTGGCTTGAAGCATTTAGCCAGGCGCTTTTTTAACACAGCCAGGTTAACTTAAACTTAACCTGATTTTTGCAGCAACCTATACAGCAAAAGAAGAGGCCAGCACTCAAAATGCAACCCCTTCTTTGCCAATGCACACTTTTCGACTGAAAGGTCTGCGACTAACCGAAGAATTTAGTAAATACATCTTCGTTAAACCCAACCAGGATAGTCTTGCCAATTCTGGCAGTTGGGGCACGCATATTACCCGTTGGTCCGAGGGTGGCTGCAATAGCTTCTTCGGGTACGGATTTAGCCACTGAAAACTCAGTGACCTTTTTGCCTTTCATGGCAATCAGTTTACTCGCCCCTTCAAGTAATTTTTCTGCATCAGCTGCCTGCAACTTTTTACTCGCCGGTACTTTTTCTTTTATATCAATTTCACTTGCTTCCAAGAACTTGGATGCGCGGGTACAACTAGTTCAGCCATTGCGGAAATAATACCAATCAACTTTTTTAGCCATGAATTTATCCTCCTCTATTTTTAAGGTCAATACTGGAAAAACTAAAGCCTACGAAAGCAGCGCCGCCAAAGCAACTAAATAAACACCGCGTTTAAACCTGTCTCTTATACACATCT
>JAHRVQ010000088.1 GCA_019090615.1 Pseudomonadales bacterium
CTTAAAATATGGGCAACCTTTGGCCTGTTGCCAGGGCAATGTCAGGATCTAACAATTTTTGATCGTTTCAGTCTGTGTCCCTAGTTTTTTTCAGTCGCTTGTTAGTCGCTTGTTAGCTGCTTCTTTCATGTTTTAGTAGATCCATATAGCAGCCAAACTCAGGCAGAGACTCCCAATTATTGGTTACGTCACTGGTAGTTTTTGACTCTAATTTTTCATTTGTAAGCAGATCGGATTTAGTAATAATGGTTTCACCGTCCGGTTTAAACTTATAAGTAGTTGCTGCAATAACTTTATCAGTTGAATCTTTGTACTCTCGAAAAATAGACATTTCTAGAAATAGCTTACCATTTTCTTGAATAGTGAATTGGTAGTCCAAGTTATTTCTAAGGTGTTCGTCTAAAAATGCAACACCATAAAAATCATTGTTAATTTCGATAAAAGCTGTAGGTGACTCTACATCGTTTACCAAAACACAATACAAATCCAAATTGTCATGCTGTGTTTTAGCTTCAGATTCAGAATAAAGAGCCAATGGCTTTTTCTTTGCTCTGAACCATCCTCTTGAATAGTGGAACTTCATCTGAACCCTCAATGGCAGCTAACGCCTGGCTCTGGGGCGTGGTGAAGGTTGGCTGCTTTTCAAGCCAAGCTTTACCACGTCCCTAGCAGCCACTTGTTAAGGCTGGCTCAATCTCGATACTTGATTGAGACAGCAGCCCATTAATTTTGTTTATGTAGCTCGCATGCCATTTATGCAGCTCGCTCCAATCTTTTGGCGGAGTCGACCACCAACTTAGTCTAACCGGTTGCAAATAGTCACCGAACTCGATTCCATAACGGACACCATCAATGCCAACTAAGCTAGATGATATGAACGGTGATAGAACTAGTTTAGACAAGCTATCTTTTAACTCGGTGTAAACTGACTCCTTAATTGCCACTTCACAACAGTATGTCTGCGGCTCATCGGTCATTGTCATTATTCGATGATTCCAAACAACTCGCCGCAAATAGTATTCTTTACGATCACTGCCAATTGTGAAAGAAACAAATGGCTGGAAAGATGGATACACCCATAATCGAATACGTTCTGTGATATTGGAGCGATCAACCATTCCCGGATACTCGAACGGCTTCTCCAGCAATTTATACGCTAATTCTGATTGCTCTTTCGTGGCCATGTTGATGCCTTAACGTTTACATAAGGGGCGCGGGGCTTTTTCCGTGTCCCAGCCAGCGTGTTTTTGCTGGCGAACTTGATGTTTTTGTTATACATTAGATCCATGGTGGATGATGAATGACAATATTGTCTGGCTCATTCAAAGTGCTCAGGTAACGTTTTGCATGCTTAAGAGATGCTTTATGCGCCTCAGGGTTTTCTTCTACGAATTTCATGAAATCTTCAAAACAATATAAATCGTTTTTAGCTCCGAAGGCAAAATATTTTGGTATTTCAAACCCTGCATCTTCAAAACAAACATTCAAATGAAAAATCAAAGCCCTGATATAACCTTCGATGTAAGCAACATCCGTATACCTTTTTTCCTTTCTTTTCTCCGACTGAATCCTCGCGTATTCGCTAATTAGAGATTCTAGCCTACATGGATGCGAATATTCGCCTGAATATTTGTTTTTTCGTACTCGTTGGAGAGCATGCAAGACACCATCTTGATAACAAGCTGCATATATAACCTCAGGGCAATCGGTATTATTAATTTTGTTGCTTAATTCAATGTGTTCATCTTCTATATCATCGAGCATATAAGAAGAAAATACATATGCTAAATCTGGCAATAAAAGTTCTTGCATGACAGCTTCATTTTTTACCAGTTCTAAAAAGTATGGACCATCTGTTATGATCGGGATAAGCCCTGCTTTCTCAAAACGCTTTGCCTCATCCTCAAATGGGGTAACAACGTACGCTTGTCGGTGTAAAAGATCCATTTGAGTTTTTACTAAACCATAAATCTCCTGAAAATCACTATCTCGCATTGAGTAACCAACGAATATTACCGTTTGAGTTGCTAATATAGTCTTTAGCATGCCTCCTATTAATTTTTCATTGAGACGTTGTGAACATTCGGTGTAATCATCTTCAGTCGCGACTACCGTTGATAAGTTATCTATTGAACCATGAATTTTTAGTACACGACGTTCAGCCACTTCCCAAAAAGCTAAATCACTATCAAGTACGAACGGTGTTGCATGGGCGAAGTCTTCAAAATATGTATCCCAGTTAGTCGTAACTATGTTTTTTATTGGGAAAAGGGTACCTAGCTCTTTATGAAATGTTGTAGCCATGGCTTGTAATTCAGGGAATGAATCAACTGTTCTAAACCTAGAGCGAATCATTTGTAAAAGTTTTATTCGCCCATTCGGTTTCTTACAAAACTCTTGCATCAATTTTGGAAAACTATAATTTTTATCTAGGGCATTAATTTCGCTAGCAACTTCTTCATAAAAATTGATATTCAGAACCGAAGGTGATTCTGTGCTAATACCTGCTCCAGTGAAAAAGGTCACCTTTCCACTTAAGATTTCTTCGACCAACTCATCAGGGATCTGTACATCGATTTTATTTTTGCAAATAACACAATCACAGTTGTTTTCATGCAAACTCAAGTCTAGCTCCTAATGTATAACTTGTTATTAACAGGAACCAAATTCCCTTTAATTTTCCTTTATAACAATACTATAATTCCCGTCAAGCCGGCAATCAATGCTAAATCGGGAATCACCACCCCAATTTCAGCCGCCCTTTACAAACACCGCTCAAAATCAGGTCAAAAATCCTACAATCTCCCCACCCTCTTCACCAACATTATCCATCAGCCCCATAGCCACCCACTAAGCCGGCGCCCGTCGTTCCAGTCGCGGCTGCTTAGCTTTAGGCAACTCACTATAAAGCTGTTCAACAAGTCGTTGCTGGTGCGCACGATACGCAGGATCATCCCATAAATTCACTAGCTGGTCTGGGTCTTCGTTCATATTATATAACTCACCCTCTGTGCCGTCGTACAGGGCGCCTTTTTCATATTGTGTGCACAGCCAGCCATCCAGGTGATAAATCGTTTTCAAATGCATATCGATAGGACCATGTTCGGAATCCCATACGGTTAACATCGTTTCGCGGCATTGGTCATTGGCTATTGTTTCATTGGTTGGCAGCGGCAGGCCTTCCGAATATTCGGGCGCTGCGATACCGGCAATTTCACAAAAAGTTGCTGCCAGGTCCACATGGCCCACCGGGTGGCGGATCTCTGCGGGCGTAATATTGGCCTTGCGTGCGGGCTTCCAGATCATCGGCAAGCGCATAAGCGCGTCGATGTGATAGGGGCCCTTAAAGAGCAGGCCAAAGTCACCCTGTAATTCGCCATGGTCGGTTGTGAAAATTACATCGGTATTATCCAGCTGCCCGGTATCATCTAACCATTTCAATACTCTGCCGCAGGCCTCATCAATCAGTTCATTTTCAATATGGGTCAGCGCATTAATTTCTCGTAATTGATCCACGGTCAAATTTTCTGGGACAAATTCCTGAGGGGATTCCATATTGGCCCACAGTGAACCTTCATAATAACCCGCCCAATGTTTGGGTTTTTGATCTAATAACGCTCGCCGCTCTATTGGGTCTTGCCGGTATAGCTTAGGCAGGGATAAATCCCGCCAGTTGACTCGGCCTAACTCTGACGCGGGGATATCCCAGGGATGATGCGGATCAGGGAAACTCATCCAGCAAAACCATGGCCGCTCGGGCTCATTCTTACCTAACCAGTTTAAGGTTCTATCAGCCACCCAGTCAGTATGATAGAGCCCCCGTGGTACATCCATCGGCCAGACCTGCGGCGCTGCCGTATCGCCACCACCAATAACATTCTGTCCCCTGGCGCCGACCATCGGATAGAACTTCTTTTTCTCGTCAGGGTATTGATTCATCCAGTTATCGTAGTGGCTATGGCCTTCAAAAAAATGATTGGCGAGTTCCATATGATCAAAACCGCGATGGGGCCCGGTGCTATTTTCTGCCGCCATACGGTTTTCATAAAAATCTGCAGATGAGCCTAACCAGGGCTCAAAATGCGCCTTACCCAAAAGGGCGGTCTGATAACCATGTGCCTTTAGATGATGGGCCACAGTATGTCGATCTTCTGGCATCGACACGCCATTCATCCACACCCCATGAGAGGCAACATGCTGACCCGTAATTATGGTCGCTCTGGCCGGCATGCAGACAACATTCTGATTATGCGCCCGCCGGTAGTTAATGCCCTCTTCGGCCAATTTATCGATGACGGGGGTTCTAGCAACCAGGCCGCCATTACAGCCTAAAGCGTCATAGCGCATCTGGTCGGTGGTTATAAAAAGGATGTTTCGTTTTTGCAAGACATTTAGCTCCCAGCTGAACTTGACCCGAAGCAGCCTTACACTTGATATCAACGAAGTCAACAGCAGATTGCGCGGCATAAAAATCAAGGCGAACAAAAACACCAATAAATCGTTAGATAATCACTTCATACGCGCGAATATGGATCTACACTGGTCCTTTACCCCAACCCCAGCTCATGTTGTAATCTCATCTTTATATACCGATTTTATCAACCCATAGTGGCAGTTCATGATGAAAAATGACAACTTTACCCACCCAGTTTTAGGCTCGTTTACCGACACCACTGGCGGAGGTGAATGGGCAAAAAACTCAAAAACTGAAGTTCTTTCCCTAGGCTATTCATTCGAGGCTTTCAGCATCATTGTAGAAACCCCATATTCTTCACCATCAGAAGCACAGATCAATAAATTGGTTAGCTTACTGAGCAACCAGGGCAACTTAAAATTAAAGGTAGCTACAGCGTATTTCGAAGAATACAAAAAAACCATTAGAAAAAATTACTATGACAGTTATCTTGATTGGACAGACGCCGACTGGGATGGCAAAAAGCCCGACCTGGACCTACTACTCCCGCTAATTGCAGAACCTGAAAGCATGTGGAGCCTGATAGATACAGCCTATTACATATGGTGTAGCGAAGACTCCAGCGTTAGCTTTTCATTTCTTACCAAGTATGACAATGAACATGAATTACATTTTGAGTTTGATGGCGAGAACATACAAAGAGTTTGGCATGAATAGACAACAGGAGCACTACGATGTTAAAACTATGGGGCAGAGCCAGTTCTTTTAACGTCCAGAAGGTACTTTGGACGCTTTCAGAGCTGGACCTTAAATACCAGCATATCAATGCCGGCGGTGATGCTGGCGGCCTGGATACCAGGGAATTTCTTGCCATGAACCCGCACGGCAAAGTACCGGTATTGGCTGATGATGATAAAATAATCTGGGAGTCGCAAAGCATCGTACGTTACCTGGCGGCGAACTATAGTAACCGCAGTGAACATCCTCTCTCGGCAACCGACACAACTATCAGGGCGCAGCAGGAAAGCTGGATGGACTGGTCTCTGTCGAGCCTTGAGCGGGATGTCTTAGGTATATTCTGGTTACTGGTGCGAACACCGCAGGCGCAGCAACAACCCAGTCGCATTCAAGCCCATGTCAAAGCCTGCGCCAGACATTATCAACTACTGGATCACTTGCTTGAACAGCAGTTATGGTTAGCTTGCGATCACTTTAGCATTGCCGATATTCCAGCGGGCACCACCTTGTTTCGCTATTTCGAGATGGCTATTGAACGACCTGAACTGCCGCAGGTGCAGGCCTGGTATGCTCGATTGCAGGAACGGCCCGGTTATCGTCAACATGTGATGCGACCTTTCGATGAGTTACGTGGCAAACTCGCCTTTTAAATTTGCATCGTCAGCTGTCGCTATTAGATGCGAGCCAGGCTCTGCACTTAGAGCTGGCCTGGCTTTCCTCCGGGAGACGCTCTAGCTTCCTTCTAAAAGACGGTCTAACTCTCTTCTAAAAGCCGGTCTACCAGCCCCTCACAACGGGCGCGTTCGGGGGCGTTGAATTGCATCATGCGGCCATTGTAGGGGTCGCCGCTAAAAAATATTTCATAATGCGCCTGACGGCTGCCAAATTCTGTGGCGACCGCGTCCCAGGCGAGTTTTTGCAACCGCACCTTATCACTGGCGGCCATGCCGGGGCCGCCAATATAAGCCGATAATGCATCCTTGATATCTGCATTTTCAAAATCAGCCTGGGTCGGTGTCATCACTATACCGCTGGAGCCAATAAGTCGAATAACTTCACAGACCAGGGTATTAACATAAGGGAAGAACTGCCGCATGGCAGCGCCGCCGGCAAAACTTTCAAAAGCATGTACACCCGGCTTCACTGTCAGTACACCAGTGGTATCTACCGTGCCACCATTGATTTCTTCAGTAGCGGCTACACGACGTAATAACTCGTTACCCGCAGCACAAATCATACCTTCGGCAATTTGAATATAACCCACCAGCTCACCCAGCTTTTCCTGATAACGAGGCATTTTATCTCGTCCATTAACCGTCGCCAGTTTACAGGCTAAACCGGTCATAAAACGTAACTTTTCTGTACCGCGAATCACTGCCTGCAACCCCAGATGGCCCGGAAAAGCAACAATTAACGAATTATAAGCGCGGATATCACCGGCAACAAAAACCCGTGGCCAGGGGATTAATACATGCTCAAACACTGCTATCGCGTCCCCTTCATCAAATCGCCTGGTTAAAGGCCGATCAAAATCATTGCGCTCAAGGTCATAGGTTTCGCGAGCAATAAAACTCAAACCCTCTGTCGCCATCGGCACCGCAAAGGCAACAGCATAGGCTTCCTCGCCCTTTTGCCGGGGCATAAATGGCCCAACCAGTAAGTCATCACTCACTGGCGCAAGGGTGGATAACATTCTTGCGCCGCTAACGATAATACCGTCACTGGTTTCTTTTTCGATTTTCAGTGATTGCTGCGCATCCGGCCCTTTGCTTCGGTCCACATGCGGATCAAGTAACGTATGGGTCATACATATATCCTGATCTCTGCAATATTCATAATAATCCACGGCGTTCTGGGCAAATTGTGGATCTTTAGCACCAAGCACATGGGGCACCCTGGCCATATCCGTTACCCAGGCATTCATAAAATCAGGTAGTCGGCCCATCAGGCCATAGGTATGTTCACACCTTAAACGCTCCCCCTGGATACGTTGTTGTAACGTCGTGCTATCGTTGACATATAGAAACGAGTTACTCACCGGCGCTTCATCTTTTGGCGACGCATAGGTTAACTTTTCCGCCAGCCCAGCCTCATGATGGCGATCATAGTGCTTCGCCAATTCGTTAGCGATACCCCGATAGCCGGGGTACTGGGTAACATCCCGTACCAGCTCACCATTAACATAAATACGTCGGCCATCTTGCAGCCCTTCGATATACGCCTTACCTGTTCTCGCCGCCATAGTTTATTCTTACCTGCTAATTAATTAAACGCTCAAATTCTCAACCACTGTTTTTTGCCAAAACACTTACTGTAAAAAGCTTACTGTACTAATACCCCAACTACCCCAACAACATGCTTATATCAGGGCGAACCAGACGCGCCCACTTCAACCCGGGCAGTTTCAATTATGGCATTATGCTTACCTTTGGGGATATCATCCAGATCACCATCGTAACCCAGACAATATAATGTCTTACCGTCAGCCCCACCTAAATTGCAGGCCACGGCACGACGGCCACCCATATCAATGCTGTGGGTAATCTCTCCGCCATCCAGCACCCGGATAAACTTTCCGTTATCAAACGCCGCTACCCAGATTGCACCAGCTGCATCCATGCAGATACCGTCTGGGGTATAGCCGCTGATATCGGCAAAAATACGTCGATTAGACAGGCTGCCATCCGCCTCAATAGTGAATGCAGTCAAACGACCCATAAAAGTTTCAGCCACCACTAATGTGGCACCATCCGGGGTAATGACAGCACCATTAGGGAAATGTACATCTTCAGCCACGGTCCGGATCGTGCCATCGGGTTTAACCAATGTCAGGCTCGCCGGTTGTGGGTCTGCATGGGCAAAACATCATAGCCAAATGTACCCACATAAATATTGCCGTTAGCGGCACAAACACAATCATTAATGTCGTAGGCCAGATTATCAGATAGATCCGCATACACCGAGGTAGAACCATCCGCCTCAAGCTGCATCAGTTTTCTATCACCCATGGAAACGATCACCACAGCACCATCGGGCATAAAGTTTATCCCGGAAGGACGTTTCGGTAATTTAACAACCGCCTTACGATCACCTTCTGGGGTGATGGTATAAACGGTACCGGCATACATATCCGATACCCATAATTTGCCATCATGCCAACGCGGGCCTTCCAGAAAAACAAAATCATCGACAAAGGGTTGAGTGGTCAGTTCGATCATAAAACGTTTCCTTGAGTATCTAATTGCGAAAGCCCTGAGGCCGGTGAAAATGATAATGGTACGTTTGTATCGCTTTCTTTTATAGCACTTGTTGCTTTAGTACTTGTTTCTGTAGCACTTATAATTACAGCCCCGGCTGTTTATTATCGCCTCTGGCGAAAAAATCAGCCCAGCAGCTACCGGCTAATACTACCTAGGCAACCAGCTCATCCAGTTGCACTAAAATACCGTCTGGGTCGGCCAAAAACGCGCTGTTTAAAGTGCCATTGGCCACAACGGTGGGGGCGAGCACAAATTCCGCGCCCTTAGCTTTGAGTTCCTCATACACTGCCGGCAAGTCTTCAACCCAAAAAGCAAAATGATGAATGCCTATTTGATCCAGTTTGATCGGCTCGCCACTGACCGGTTTATCCGAATGCTCAGATAACACTAAAAAAGATTCATTCGGGCCTTTTTTCCAATACAGGGTAACCACGCGGCGCTGATCATGGGCATCTTTATACAGTGCCGGCAATACCGAACCTTTGGTTTGCTGAATCTCATCCCGCACCACCTCAAACCCCAGTAAATCACTATAAAATGCCAATGACAGGTCCATGTTCCGAACCCCCAGGGCGATATGCGATACTCCGTTTGTTTTCATTAGCCATTCCTGCTGGATCAATGATTGGTTTTGGGCAATGACAGATCTGCATCAAAAATTAGTCAATTTTTTTGTTTTACCGCCATCTAAGGTAAGCTGAACGCGTATTACCTTCGGCAGAATAACCTTGTGTTTGCCTTAGGAGCAACACTAGTTATGCGATTTGGCAGCTATATGGCGACTATTCGGCGCTTGATGATGCCTTATCTTGTTGATTTTGTGGCAATTAAAAAATTTCGGCAGCACTTTTAAGCGCTTTTAATCACTAGAAAAAGACGTTCAAATTGGTTGCAGCAATAGTCGCATGACAACTGCACACTTGTATGCACAACAGGGAATTGCAGCACATAACCGCGCCAGCGAAACGCAGCGGAAATTTAGCCACTAGAATAACTATAATAAATAATAATTTTCCTCGGCAATGCGTTCGCTGTTAATACCGCACCCAGGATGAATATGAAAACACCTAATTAAAACGGGGAATTACAGTGCGACAGCAGGTTCAAATCGACATAGCTAAACGAATATTTGATCTAAAGGACAACCAGACCACTGATCTGGCAGATAATGTCTATCAGCAAAGTAAAAATGATTATATTTCACCGGAGGTAGCGCAGCAGGAACAGCAAAATCTGTTTCGAGATTTGCCGCTATTACTCTGTTTGAGTTGTGAAATACCCGAGCCCGGCGATTATATTTGCGACGATTTTTCTGGCGTACCCATTATTGGGGTAAGAACAAGCAACGGTGACGTTGCTGCTTATCTCAACATCTGTCGGCATCGTGGCGCACGGCTGGCCTGTGATAAAGGCAGCGGCTTACGGCAGATGCGTTGCCCCTACCACGCCTGGAGTTATGCCGCAGACACTGGCAACCTGCTGGCAGTACCGTTTAACACGGGCTTCGAAGGCATCAACAAGGATGACTTTGGTCTGTTGCCGCTGCCCGTTATCGAGCACGACGGCTTGATATTTGTCCGCCCGAGTGCCGGTGATGCGATTGATCCGACGCAATTTCTCAACACCTTTAATGACGATCTGGCGGGATACGGTTTAAGTCAGTACAGCCATTTTGAAACCCGCGTGCTGGAAGCGCCATTAAACTGGAAACTGGTCGTCGATACCTTTTTAGAGACCTATCATCTTAGCGCCCTGCATAGCAAAACTATTGCGCCATTATTACATAACAACTTAATGGCCTTTGAACCCATGGGACAGCATTTGCGCATGGTCGCGGCGCGCAAAACCATCGACGATTTGCGCAGCATGCCAGAACAGCAATGGGATCTTATTTTACATACCGCCATGGTTTATGTTTTATTCCCCAATACAGTATTTATCATGCAGGGTGATCATCTGGAAACCTGGCGGGTCTACCCCGGCGCAACCCCCAATGAATCGCGGATGCATGTTTCATTATATACACCAGAACCCACCGTCACTGAGTCGGCAAGAAAGCACTGGAAAAAGAATATGGATTTATTGATGGCCACCGTTCTTAGTGAAGACTTTCCGCTGGCGACCAATATCCAACAGGACTTTTCAGCCTGTAATAATAAAATGCTTTTTGGCCGCAATGAGCCTGCTTTACAACACTACCATAAGACTTTGACAGCAAATTTAAGGTGCAACCATGACAAATGAAACCGCAACCAAAGTAGGCGTAACCAGCCTTACCTATCTGGGCGTAGCAGGCAGTGATCTTGATGCCTGGGATAACTTTCTAACCAACGTACTCGGTGCCAGTTGCGAAAAAACTGAAACTGGGCTGCGGGCCCGCACTGACGAACAGGAAACTCGACTTTGGGTTGAACAGGGAGATAGCAACGATATCCAGTTCGCCGGGTTTGAAGTAGACGACGAAGCCTGTCTGTTAACCGTTAAAGCCCGACTTGACGAAATGGGTTATGAAACAGAATTAGCCGATCGCAGCCAGGCAAAAAAATACGGTGCATTAGGTTTGTTGAAAACCAAAGATCCCGACGGGCTAGAAATACATATTGTGTTTGGCATTAACTTACGCCCAGATCTGCCTTTCGTCTCACCCGCTGGCGTTAGCGGCTTTGTTACCGGCGACCAGGGTTTTGGGCATATTGTACTTACCACCGCATCAATGGACGATGCGCGACGTTTTTATCAACAGGGCCTGGGTTTTGAAGTATCAGATTTTGTGTCTTTACCGATGGGTGAGCAGACCCTGGATTTAACCTTCATGCACTGTAATGGCCGCCATCATACACTGGCGCTAGCGCCAGTGCCGATTCCCAATCGATTATTGCATTTTATGTTGCAGGTTGATTCCATGGACGATGTTGGCCTTGGACTGGAACGGGCCACAGCGGCAGAATGCACCATCACCTCAAGCCTTGGCCGACACACTAACGATCATATGGTCAGTTTTTATGTCCGATCACCCAGTGGTTTTGATGTTGAATACGGTTATGGCGCGCGCGAGATCGGCCCAGACTGGACCGTCAAACAATATCAGGCAGCCAGTATCTGGGGACATAAGAAGTAATTTCCCGCTAAGATTAAACTATCTGTTATTGAGCTATCTGTAAAAGTGAAAATTGCTGTATTGGGTGACGCATTTTAAATATGAATCCGCCCAATACAGCTAAACCACCCACCACTGTTTAAGTCCCAGCTGCTGTAACCTTTCAACACTAGCCCAGTAACTTTCGTCTCGCAAAGAGTTGCCATGCCCTGACCTTCTCTGTTTATATAAGCGCTAAGTTAGTCAACCGCTGCTTAAGTCGACGTTGAAGGGGTATCTTTTGGGTAATAATTTTCGCAATGATGATCAAAAAAGTAGCGCTGTTCGCTCTAACCAGGTTGAGGCGGACCAGCCTGAAATAGCCGAAGAAATTGTGCTATATAGCCTGCACAACCATATCGCCACCATCACCCTGAACAGACCCCATCGACGCAACGCACTATCAACTGCCAGTTTTCGTCGACTCAACGCGCTTTTTAAACAGATCGATAACGACCCTGATGTACGGGTTGCTATTCTTACCGGCAGCGACTGCGGTACCTTTTGCGCGGGCATGGATATGAAAGAAGCCAATCAGATCCGCCAACAACAAAAGCCTGAAGCTAAAGCCAAACCGGTTGATGGTGCTTTTACAAAATTACGCAATATTAAAACTCCATTGATCGCTGCTATTAACGGCCATGCGCCCGCAGCTGGCATGATGTTATCGCTTAACTGCGATTTACGCGTTGCCGTAGAAGCCGCAACCCTGGCTATCACCGAAGTCCACCGTGGCCGTGGTTCTCCCTGGGCAATGCCGTTATTTTGGGCCATGCCTCAGGCCTTAATAGAAGAACTCACCCTGGTGGGTGATCCTATGCCGATACAACGTTTTTATGATGTTGGTTATATTAATTATCTTGAGCCGACGGTCGAAAAAATGATGCAACGGGCCATTGCCCTGGCACAACGTATTGCCAGCGCCGCACCGTTATCGGTTGAAGCCGCCAAACTGAGTGCTATGGCCGCCATGAACCTGGTAACTGAGCAGGCCTTAAAAGAGGCATCGCAGTTACATCAAAAAGCCTATCAAAGCCAGGACGCCATTGAAGGCCCAAGAGCCTTTGCAGAAAAGCGCCCTCCTGTCTGGCAAGGTAAATAGTCCCTCGCAACACATAAAAAACCCAGCTATGGCGCTGAATCACAACGCGGTTACACTTAAAGAGCCACTATGTACATTTAAAGAGCCAGTATGTACATTTAAAGAGTCACTATGAATAAGGAGCCAGTATGAATAAGGAGCCACTATGAAAATTGGATGTCAGGTCGCATTTAACGATGCCACAGAGCCGCAATATATCGCCGCCGCCGGCGCCATCATCGAGGAGCTGGGTTTTCACTCGATCTGGGTGCCCGAACATGTATTATTCTTCCCCGAATATGCCTCTAAATACCCCTATTCTTCCAACGGCAAAATGGGTGGCAACCCAAAAGGCATGATTGACCCAATGTCAGCCTTAACCTTTGTCGCCGCCTTAACAAAAACTATCAAACTTTGCACCGGTATTATGCTGGTGCCCCAGCGTAACCCTGTTTATACCGCCAAACAGGTTGCGGATCTGGATTATTTATCCAATGGCCGTTTTGAATTTGGCATTGGCATTGGCTGGCAAAAAGAAGAATTTGATGCCCTGGGTGTTCCCTGGGCGGATCGCGCAGGCCGCACCCGCGAATGTATCGAGGTGATGAAAACCCTCTGGTGTGATGAAATCTCCTCCCACGAAGGCGATTACTATCAAATAAAACCCGCCTACCAATATCCCAAGCCAATTCAAAAGCCCCATCCACCGCTTATTTTTGGTGGCGAGAGCAAGGCCGCCCTAACCCGCGTCGCCACCATTGGTCAGGGCTGGTACGGCTATAATATAACCCCAGATCTACTGTCCCAACATCTTGAAACCCTGAATAATTTGCTGGCAAAAGAAGGCCGTAAAATAGAAGACTTAAAAATCTATATCTCACCCAGTCACAAGGCCTCCAGTAGCGAGGACTTTCGCGCCTATGAAAAACTGGGCGTCGAGCAGGTGATATTACCCGTCTTCGCCCGCGACCCTGAAAAGCTCCGCGAAAAAGGTTTGCGTACCTTAGCTATGGTTAACGGTTAATGGTTAATGGTTAATGGTTAATCGTTAATCAGCCATAAATGGGGTGTTTTGCAGCAAGGACCAGGAAATCATGTTGAACAGTGCCAATAAAATCCCCATTACCTTGATCTGCGGATATCTTGGTGCCGGTAAAACCAGCCTGATTAATCAGCTGCTGGCGAGTGCGACAAAACCGCTGGGCATTCTGGTGAATGATTTTGGCGCGCTAAATATTGATGCCGACCTGATCAATAATAGCGCGGGCCAAACGTTAGAGTTAACCAACGGTTGCCTCTGCTGCCAGATCACCGATGACCTGGGCGATAGCCTGCAGCAGCTGGCCGAGACCAATATCAGTGAGGTTATTATTGAGGCCAGTGGGGTAGCGCAACCCGCGTCAATCCGCGAGTACGTCCAGTCGTGGCCGGGTTACCGCCTGGCGGGCACTTTCACGGTGATTGATGCCAGCCAGATTGAGCGTCTACTGGCCCATCGATATGCCAGGCCGCTGGTTAACAAACAGATTAATCAGGCTGATATATTGCTGTTAGCAAAAACAGACCTTATTAACGCGCTAGCAGATACAAAGAAAAATATCTGTCAGCAATTCCAGGCGCGCTTTGGCAAACCCAGCTATGACTTACAGCAGGCGCCCATTAGCTGGATTCTGGATCAGAACCTCTGCCCTGATACCCAAACACCCGAGACCGAGCACCCACAGCCTACAGACCAGGTGCTGTTAGAAGAAAAACGGCAACAACAGAAAGAACACAAGCATAATCCAGAAGCACCGTTATCAATGCCTTTTGCTTCGACAAGCTGGGCACCCAGCAGGCCACTGGCGCAGCAGACCCTATGTGATTTTCTCGATCAGCAACCACAAATTATTCGTGCCAAGGGCTGGTTTAATGATACTACAGGCCAATGCTGGCTGATCCAGTCTGTCGGCGACCGGCGACAATTTGAAAAACAACCAGTACAGCATCCATCTCGGTTAGTGTTTATCTATCCCGCTGCGGATAAACCGGCCGCACAACACTTCAGTAAGCTGTTTGCTGGCCCAGCATCTCATTAGCGCTAAAACTAATAAGCCAGCTAAATTGCGCCTAGGCCAGCTAAATAGCATTTGCCAACTATGGTATATTGCGGCCGCAACATACAATATTGACTAAGCAAACCAGCATGGCAAACCAGCATGACAAACAAAACAGATCAAACCACTGACTTTGATGATATTGAAGAAGGCCAGATATTCTCCTTTGGCGAGTACTTACTGCCGCAACAGGAGGTTATCGAATTTGCCACAAGATGGGACCCGCAGCCCTTTCATATTGATGAAACCGCTGCCAAACAGTCACACTTCGGCGGCCTCACGGCGTCTTCATTACATATTTTTGCGGTCTGCACGCGGCTATTTTCTGACTACCGACCGGCGATGAATATACTCGCAATGTTAGGCAAGGATGAGTTACGTATCCCCGCCCCAGCCAGGCCTCTGGACACCCTTACTTACCGCAGTGAATGCATTAGCAAAAAAGCTTCCGCATCCAAACCCGAGCGTGGCATTATCGTCCTGCAAGATCAGGTAACTAATCAACACAACGACATCATATTGACCCAGAAAGTCACCCTTATGTTAGCCCGTCGCGGGCAGCAATAGACCCATAAAAGTAACCAGGCAAGCGTCATCAACCCTGTCGCAATTAACCACTCAACGGAGAATATCCATGAAATTAGATAGAGGCCTAAGTGCCAAATTAAGTGCTGTCCCAGGCAGCGTTAAGAAATTAGAAGCCGCCGGGTACGATGGCGCAACTTCCGTTGAAACCAGCCATGACCCGTTTTTCCCGTTATTATTGGCCGCGGAAAATAGCGAACGTATCGAACTCATGACATCTATTGCCGTCGCATTTTCAAGAACCCCCATGTTGCTGGCTAATATTGGCCACGACCTCAACAGTTTTTCAAAAGGTCGGTTTGTGATGGGCCTGGGTTCTCAGGTACAACCGCATATTACCAAACGGTTTAGTATGCCCTGGTCGTCACCGGCAAAACGTATGCGTGAACTAATCCTGGCCATGCGTGCCATCTGGGCCTGTTGGCATGAAGGCGAACCGCTTAATTTTCGCGGTGACTTCTATACCCATAGCTTGATGACACCTATGTTTACGCCACAGGATAGTGAATACGGCCCGCCTAAGATTCTGTTAGCGGGTGTTGGCCCATTGATGACGGAAGTTGCTGGCGAAGTGGCAGACGGTATCATCCTGCATGGTTTTACCACCGAAAAATATATCCGCGAAGTTTCCTTGCCTGCGATTGACAAAGGGCTGGCAAAAAGTGGCCGCAGCCGAGCAGACTTTCAAATTTCCTGCCCTGCCTTTGTAATCAGTGGTCGCACCGAAGAAGAACTACTGAAGAATAAAAAAGCCGCCGCCAAGCAAATTGCTTTTTATGGCTCTACACCTGCCTACGCACCGGTATTGGCAATACATGGCTGGGGTGAATTACAGCCAGAACTTAATCGCATGTCCAAGCAGGGCCAATGGGATGAAATGGGTGGTTTAATTACCGATGAGATCCTCAATGAATTTGCGGTTATCGGCGAACCAGAAGAAGTGGCTGTTGCTTTTAAACAGCGTTATGGCGATTTCACCGACCGCACCACATCTAACTTTATAGCCAAGGATGATGAGCAATTGGCCCGCATCATGGCGACGCTACGTGCTTGATAAAGAATGCGCATGATAAAGAATGTGCTTGATAAAGAATGCGCACGATAACTAACGCGTAATTACCCATCCTAAAAGTGAGTCGTTCAATGGGGCATAATCCCCATTGAACCATCAAACTCGGCACTGGTATCAAATTATGATAAGACTAACCTACGCTTTGCGACGCAAACAAGGCATGAGCTTTGAAGATTTTCAACAATACTGGCTCGAACAACATGGCCCTCTGGTTGCCAGCCATAGTCGCCGCCTTGATATCAAACGTTATATTCAGGTACATAGCCTTAAAAATCCGGACCAGGCGCAAACATCAGGGTTAAGGGGAGAAATGCAAACCCCCTATGATGGCGTTGCCGAACTCTGGTTTGACTCACGCGAGGCGATACTGAGGATGTTTAACGATAAAAACGCCCTTGCTGCCGGCGCGGAACTACTAGAAGACGAAAAAAAATTTATTGACCTTAGCCAGTCGCCCGCCTGGATTGGTTATGAATGTCCGCAAATTAATCCCAGCCCAGAAAACCTGGTGGCGTCACCTGACAGCCCCTACACCAAGTTATATTATTTACTCAATCATCCACAAGACCAGCAGTTTAATGCCGTCCAATTATACTGGCGCCAACAGCATGGCCCGTTGGTGAGAAAATACGGCGCAGCATTACAGGCATTGCGATATATCCAGGTACATCGCCTGGAAGATGAAATCAATACCCTGTTTGCTCGCTCTCGCGGTACAGAAACTCAAGCCTACTTTGGTCACGCTGAACTTTGGCATGATCAACGTAATGGTACAGGGCAGATTCCTGAAGCAAAACGGGCCAGTAAAGCGCTATTTGAAGACGAGGCCAATTTCATCGATTTCTCTCGCTCCTGTATGTGGTATGCAAAAGAAAACGTCATCTTTGACTTTCGATAACCACGTTTAGACAAGAGCTGACAAACTAGAACAACCAAACTTAAAATAAGAAAAGGAATAAAAATATGGCGGGCGCGTTAACCGGCTATCGTATCATTGATTTAACCACCAATATGCTAGGCCCAACAGCAGCACAAAGCCTTGGCGATATGGGTGCAGATATTATCAAGGTGGAGCCACCCGCTGGGGATGACGTGCGTTACATCAGTACCGGCAAAAACCCCGGCATGTCGGCTATTTTTATGAATTGTAATCGGAATAAACGCAGCATCTGTCTCGACCTTAAAACCAGTGAAGGCAAACAGGCACTTAAAAAACTGGTTGCCGGGGCTGATGTTTTTCTTCATACCATGCGCGCCAAAGCAATTCAAAAACTGGGTTTTGATTATGCGGCTGTTGCCGCCATTAAACCGGATATCGTTTATGCCCAGGCTAACGGTTTTGGCCAACAGGGCCCCTATGCAGATCGCCCCGCCTATGATGATATTATTCAGGCCGCGTCCGGTTTCGGCATGCTGAATAAACGCCTCTATGGTAAACCCGGCTATGTACCCATGCCTATAATCGACAAAATTATCGGCGTTATGCTGGGCTCTTCAGTAACCACTGCGCTGTTACACCGCGAACGCACTGGCGAAGGGCAATTTGTTGAGGTGCCTATGTTTGAGTCCATCGTCGCCTTTAACCTGGTGGAACATCTTTATGGCAAGGTTTTTGAACCACCGGTGGCCGAAATGGGCTATCCGCGTGCCTATAACCAATACCGCCGGCCGTTTAAAACCAAAGATGGCTATATGGGCTTACTGCCAAATACCCAAAAACACTGGCAGGATTTTTTCGACATCATCGGCAAACCAGCCCTGAAAGACGACCCGCGATTTATCGATTTTGCACAGCGCACCATCCATGTAGAAGCGCTATATGAAGTTATCGACAATGCCTTGCCCGATAAAACCAATGGTGAGTGGATGCAGCTCTTTGAAGCTGGCGACATTCCTTTTGCGCAGTTAAACGACCTCGACGATTTGCTGCAAGAGCCACATTTAGAGGCAGTTAATCTATTCAAACAAATACAGCATCAAACCGAAGGCACCATCAGGACCACTGACATCCCCGTCCAATATTCAAAATCCCCGGGTGATATTCGTCGTCTGGCGCCGAATCTAGGCGAACATACCGAACAGATCCTGGCTGAACTGGACTATTCCAGCACAGAAATTCAACAGCTACTGGATAGCAAAGCCGCGAGCAAATTCACTGCAACGGAATAACCAGGCCAAAACCCGGCCAATATTCCTACCGCCATGGCAGGTTTAACCTAACTTCAAGCTACCGGGCCTGTTTGTAGCGCAAGTTTGTAGCCCAAGTGCGGAAAAGATTTTAGACTGTCGAAATTCCCCTTAACTGTTTACAATGTTGCGGATTTTAACCAGCCAGGAAACCCTATGAACTTTGGATTTACCGAGGAACAGGCGCTACTACGTGAACAGGTACGCAAATTTCTTGACGAAAAATGCCCAATGACAAAAGTCAGAGAATTAATGCGTAGCGAAGACGGCTATAGCCCAGAACTATGGCAGCAGATGGCCGACCTTGGCTGGCTTGGCCTGACCATAGACCCTGAATACGCAGGCGTTGGCATGGGCTGGGTTGACCTTCTAGTGGTACTTGAAGAAATGGGTCGGTCTTTATTTCCTTCACCCTTTATCTCCACCACCCTGGTGGCCACTACCCTGACTGACGTCGCCAGCAAAACCCAACAACAACAATATTTACCTGCCATTGCTACCGGTAAAACCATCGCCACCCTGGCACTACTGGATAATGCAGATAACCCAACCACCGATAATATTCAGCTCAACGCCACCAACACTGCCGGCAGCTTCACTTTAAACGGTGAAAAACCTTTTGTTGCCGATGCCGGCGTAGCAACGTTATTTTTAGTCGCTTTTCGTGATCAGGGTCAACTCTATCTGGGGCTGGTTGAACGCGAACAGGCAGGCGTCAGCACTACCACCTCTGCAACTATGGACCTGACCAAACGCACCGGCAGCCTGATGCTTAAGGATGTACAGCTAACGGCAGACCAGGTAATTGCGGTCAGTGCCGAACAAATTGGCAAAATTTTTGATGAAGGCGGTATTGCCGTAACAACTGAAATGGTCGGCGCTGCTGAATCAGTGCTTGAAATGACCACCAACTACGCTAACGAACGTATTCAGTTTGGCCAGTTAATTGGCAAATACCAGGGCGTTAAGCATAACCTGGCTGAAATGTATGTGGATATCGAATCTTTCAAGTCGTTGGTTTATTACGCCGCCTGGACAGTGGATGAAAGTCCTGCCGAGCGCCCTAGATCCGTTTCGTTAGCAAAAGCCTACGCCTCCGATGCCTTCGCTAAAATAGGTACTGACGGCATTCAGTTGCATGGCGCGATTGCCTTCACTGAAGAATATGATATGCAACTTTATATGAAACGCTCCAAATGGGCCCGACCCACTTTTGGTGATGCCGATTATCACTACGAGCGAGTCGCGGCGCTAACCGACTAACAAAGATCAGCGCATCTATAGGTAGGCGATTAAAATTATTATTGTCTGGATCTGGTTACTAAAGGCGTCAACAACGGTTTTAGTACGGTTTTAGTACGGTTTTAATTATACCCCAGAGACAAGCGAAGAACGATGCCCCGGAGGGCAATTATGGATTTCGAATATACCAAAGAAGAAGAGGCATTCAGAAGCGAAGTTAAGGCCTTTCTGGCAGAAAACCTGGTACCAAAGTCAGAACAGAACGCAGAATTTTTAGCCGACTGGTTAAAAAAAGTCCGTCAGAAACGCTGGGTTGGCTTTTCCTGGCCAGAAGAAGTTGGCGGCGGCGATGGCACAATAATGCAACAGGTTATCCTCAAAGAAGAAATGGCCAAAGCCAAAGCACCACCACTCGGTACTGACTGGATGGGTATCGCCTGGGTTGGACCAGGCATTATTCAATACGGTACTGAGGCCCAGAAAAACGAATTTATCCCCGACATTCTCAATTCTAAACACTATTGGTGTACCGGTTATTCCGAACCTAATATTGGCAGTGACCTGGCTGCACTACAATGCAAGGCCGTACGTGATGGCGACCAGTATGTGGTTAACGGCAGTAAAATCTGGACCACCCTGGCACCTTTTGCCAGCTATATTTTCCTATTAGTACGTACTTCCAATTTTGGCGATTCAGATGCCAAACATGACGGCATAACCGCCCTGTTGGTAGACCTGAAATTACCTGGTATCGAAGTTAAACCGATTGAAAATATGATTGGCGGCAAGAATTTCGCCCAGATATTTTTTGATGATGTGAAAATCCCGGTCGCCAATCGCCTTGGTGATGAAGGCAAGGGCTGGACTGTGACGATTTCATCACTTGCCAATGAACGCTCTAGCATTGGCGAAGTCACCGCCATGTACGAAAAACTCGAACGACTGAAAAATATGGTTAGAGAGACCAGCAAAAACGGTGCCTCAGCAATTAAAGATCAACGCGTTAGACGTACCCTGGCGACATTTGAAGCCAAGATTGAATCGATGAAACTCAACGGCCTGCGATATCTAACCAAACAAATAAAAGGCGAACCCCTAAGTAGCGAAACATCAGTCAACAAATTATTACGTGCCAACCTTGAAGTGAGTATGAGTGATTTTGCAGTTGAACTGCTGGGCACCGCTGGCCTGCAACTCAAAGGCCAGGAAGCCAATGTGGACAGAGGCCATTGGGCGCGAGATTCCTTACGTTGGCCTGATGTAGTAATTGGCGGCGGCACACCTAATATACAGAAGAATATTATTTCTGAACGTATACTGGGTTTGCCAAAGGATTAACAAACTCTGCAAACAAAAAATCAAGCGCTGTTAACTGAAGCCTTTAGCGGATAAAAAAGGCCTTTAGCGGCCAAATAAAGCCGTTAGCGGCCAATTAGCCACTGACAAAAAAAGTTAGCTGCGCTTGATAAATCAACTGTTATAACAGGTTCATCCCTTTCCTTTTTCATTTAATCATTTAATCATTTAATCATTTAAACAGCTCACCACTCCCCGCACCGCAGGCAATAATTGTTCGCATGGCGTCTTCCACCTTCACCTGAGGGAAAAGCTGTACCTGCAACGCTGGCAGGTGATACATATTGCCCGATGTCGGATTAGGCCCTGTCGGCACAAATACAGTAAAACTGCCATCTCCATGCCGAGCCGTAACAATCGCTGTTACGGTTGTCTGCGAAGCGCCACCAAAAATTTTGGCTTTAGCAACTTCACCGTTTGCGAACGGCGAGTTTGCCTTGTCACCAAAGAACTGGTTAACAATTTCTTTAATCAGCTTATATCCAGGCGCCAACCGAATCAGGTATTTATCAAAATGCGTATGTATCCAACGACCTGCACTAGTGGATACCAGCCCACCAATGACAAAACATAAAACCGAGATAATCACCAGCACACAAAAATCACCTAACCACTCTGGCATGCCGTTATTTCTAATCATCAAATCTGTAAAGGGCTGAATTTGATTAGTGACAAAATAGAAAACCCACTTAAAGGCGGCAAACAAAATCACCACCGGCAGCAGTACCAGTACGCCGCCAATTGCAGAAGTTTTCACAAAATGTCGAATTCGCTGCATACTTTATATTGCCTCTAACTACCTATTGCCTGGTATAAATATTTTTGGCCGTTAAATGACCTGGGATACTCGAAGTTTAGGTTACAACTAAGCGCATCAAACATGATCAGACCCACACGGCGTTCAATAACGGCAATTGTCCACAAGTGCTCAACTACAGCAAGTCTATTTCTTCACCTAACTGCTCAGCCAACTTGCCCAGCGCCTTTTCGAGCTTATCTACCCGCATTTCAAGCGTTTGTATTTGCTGCTCACGACCTGTGACTGATTGCCTTTGTTCAGTTGTTACCGCATCTTCAGCCACAGAAGTAATCTCGCCGAAAAACAAGTGGCTATATTCATGGTCCATTCGACCGGCACGTTTTGTTAATCGGGCAACAATAGCGCCACCTTGCCGCTCCATTAGCACGTTTAATGCATCCACAACCTGCTGGTTATGATCAAATTTAAACAGTCGGCCACTACGGCTTTTTAATTCACCCGGTGTCTGCGCACCCCGTAACAGCAACAAACAGACCAGTGCATACTCCGCAGGTTCAAACTGGCAATCACCTAATAAAGTATTACACAGCCGTTGATTGTATTTCTCAACGTTACTTTTGGCACCCTCTTCTATGCCCAATAGATGTTTATCTTTAAGTATTCTGGCGGTCCGTTGGACATCCCCCTGGTGTAAATGCATCACCGGTTCACGGCTGGATTTCTGATTACAGGCATTGGTTAATGCATTCAGAGTCAGAGGATACTGATCTGGTGTGGTGACGGCCTTTTCCATCAAACAGCCAATGATTCGCGCTTCTTCAGGGTTCAGCTGGATATCCATTTTTTACCTCTAGCAGATAAAATATTAATCGATCTAAGCAATCTAGTTAAAGAATCTAGTTAAAAACTTTAGTTAGAAACTTTAGTTAAAGAGCCTGGGTTAACGATAGTATCTCTAACAATGATTAGATAGGAAATTGATTGAGGAAGAAAAGAAGTAGATACGAGGATGCGCGCATTTCAGCAACCGCAGAGCCGAATAAATTTTGCCAAAAAAAATACCAAACCCCGAGTCAATGCAGGTTTGGCATTTTATTGTTAAGGCTTAAATTACATTCCGCCGTAAGCACCGCCATCCACCAGGATGCTGGTGCCGGTAATAAAACTGGCAATATCAGAACATAAAAACGCCGTAATTTGACCAAAACTTGTTGCATCACCAAGGAATTTAACGGGAATGGATTTTGCGACCTTTTCCACGTCAACACCTAAATCAGTCAAGCGGTCGGTCTTATGGGCGCCAGGTTGTACCGTATTAACGGTAATACCCGCTGCCGCAACTTCACTACTCAAGACCTTGAGGTAAGCACTTGCTCCTGCTCTGGCAGTTGAAGAGGCTGCAATAAACGAACTGGGTTCACGTACAGCATGAGAGGTGATGGCAACAATTCGGCCCCATTTTCGCTCTGTCATACCCGGTAGCGCGGCACTACACATTGCAACCGTAGACATAAGGTTCAGATCAATCGCAAATTGAAACCCCTCAATAGAAGTTTCGCTTGGCATACCAGGAGGTGGCCCACCGGCGTTAGTCACCAGTATATCGATCTGGCCTAGTGCAGCAATCGCTTCAGTAATAAAACCCGTTGCTCCTTCAGCTGTAGAAACATCGGCGGTAATACCCACTACGCCACCACCCAATTTTTTTACTGCTTCTGCAACCCGACCTGCATCACGGCCACAGATAGCAACCTCAGCACCTTCAGCGAGTAGTGATTCGGCGGTAGCAAAACCCAGACCTTTTGTTGCTGCCGCAACTACCGCTTTTTTACCTTTTATGTTCAGATCCATCGTGTTCTCCTTCAATTAAACTATAAAACCGGCACATGAAAATCAGGTGCCCGAGACCATTTTGGCTGCATTCGTACCGTTCATTGTCTGTATTTTTGTTCGGATTCTTCGCTAATAGCCTTTAAACGAGTCCCTACAATATATTCGTTACGACTAGTTAATACGATTAGTTGCTGCCTGTAATTCTGCATAACCCCAACCAGCACAAAGTAAAACACACCAACCCGTTGATAACCAGATATTGAGGCCATGGCTATTTAAAACAGCGTCGCGCAGATTTCTCAAACTAAGATCCTGCCAGGTAAATACCGCCTTTAATAGGTGCTTGCCTGGCATTTACTTTTTTTATCTCAAAGCCCTGGTTTATCTCATAGCCCTGGTTTATCTCATAGCCCTGGTTCAAACGACGGCCCCAGCACTGGTATGAATCGTCTGCCCTGTCACCTGTCGACTACTCGGCTGACAGAGGAACAATATCGCCGCAGCAACATCCTCAGGTTGTGAGACTCGATGAAACAGATTCTCCAGAGGACCACTTGAGGCCGCTTTATCTAAATCGCCCATAGGTGCAGTCATACCTGTTGCGGTGATACCCGGCGCAACCGCATTAACATTAATATTATGCTTTCCCAGTTCGGCCGCCGCACTACGCGTTAATTGCACCAATGCTGCCTTGGCACTACCATAAGCAGTGGGTGAATTTTGGGCTCTAAAAGCTGAACTAGAACTGATATTAACAATCCGCCCACCTTCACCCCGGTCAATCATATGTTTTGCTACATGCTGCATCAGCATCAACGGTGCCTTGAGGTTCACCGTATAGACAAAGTCCCAATTATCAGATTCCATATTGAGTAAATTTTGAAACCGTCCAGGCGTACCCGCACAATTAACCAATATATCTATTTTTCCGAATCGCTCTAACACCTGGGCCACAGCAGCGGGAATTTCATCTAGATTAGCCAGATTAATAGCTAATGGAAATGCTTTTTCATCCTCGGCCGCGACTGCCTCGGCCCCCGCCTGATCTTTATCCAGTACCGCAACTGTAGCGCCAGCATTAAGCAATGACGCTACAGTCGCCTTACCAATCCCTGATGCGCCGCCTGTGACAATGGCGGTCAAACCCAATAACTCGTCATTCATTATGTTTCTCCCTGAAATTATAAAAAATTTACTCGCCGGAGAAAGTCTGATTAAGGCCTTCCCTGGACAAATAACCTTCTGCTAATAAATAGTCCTTAGATAGTGCAGTCTATTGCAGGCCTGCGCAATCTTTGATCCATCAACTACCCGATCCATTTAACAGCCGAAAAACAGCCCGGCTACGGTTCAATTTTTGAAAGCAAATCAGGATTAACGATCAGATTTCTTACCCCATGTGCATGATCTTCATTGAAGACATTGCCCTTGCACCAGCGCCCAACCGACTGCCCATTAACCCTGGCAACATTTGGCCTAACACTCCAGCTGACCTGAAATGGCGAGCCCTTTTCGTTATAACCAGGCCCCGTCGTGGAACCGTTATACTGAACCGCAGGCCCAGTATTATGCGGAATATTAAGCGCCTGATGAAAACCGTTATTTATACCGAGCTGAGTTAACTGCATAAAATCTAACGCTGTTTCATCAGCGACTAGCACATAGACTTGCGCCTCCACACGTAACTGAGGGTTTTTAATAGCGTCGTTTAAACACGCTCCCAATGTGGGGCCAGGTTTAACTGCTGCGGTTGAATGAACATAATGAATCTCAATGGTATCACCCAGTTCAAGCTTGCCATGTTCACTCGGGCAGATATCACCAGCCTCACCCACCGGTGCCAATTCTAGCTGGCTCAACTGACCAGAATAAACATAACCACTATGATAGCCATGACCATCGCCATTGCCGGCGTAGTTATCGAACTCACCGCCTTTATGTTCTGCATTTTTATGGAAATGGATATTACATAAATTCATTTCTACATAGGCAGGCGCCTCGGCAAAAGAGATTTTATTATCCCCCTTTACCACACCAATATCTCTTGGTGATTGAGGACCGAAACCCTGTTGCTCAGTAGCTTTAACAAGCCTGGCACGCTGGCCTGCTATAACATGATCCGCCACAGGGCTATGCAAAGAAAAAGCCTTTGATGTCGAAAGATTTTTTTCTGCGCTAACAGAAATCGCCAACAAGGCAACCAGCATCAGTGATACATATCCATAACTATTCATTTTTTATCCTATTGATTGCGAGCCTGTAGGGCCGGCTCGTTTGTTTGCAGATCACCGGTCCTAATTACAATTGTTACTTCAATAAAGTTAGTCCATTAAAACTACCCGACTAACCTTCGCTAATCAACGTTATCGCCAACACATTCACGTTCACGTTCACATTCACGTTCACAATGAAAAGAAGAAAAGAAGAAAAGAAGAAAAGAAGAAAAGAATATAGCACTTAAAGACCACATATTACCCTCGCTAGAATCACACTACCATCACAAAACCGCTTTGGCTACTGTCACTTGTTCCGTCACTGCACCCCACAGCGAGATAATAATATATACAAGACGTATTTTTTCACTGGACGGTTTATCTTTACGCCATAACAACTAGACTCTGGAGTAAGAAATTAATCGCATGTAAAAATAAACGAGGGATGAATGAGGAATACAGGCAGCATCACGAACAAACAAATTGTACTTGAAGAGGGCTGCCAAATAGTTTCGAGAACGGACCTCAAGAGTTGTATTACCGAATGCAATCAGGAATTTATTGACGTATCGGGATATACGCGAGCAGAATTAATCGGTGCAACGCATAACATTCTTCGTCACCCTGATATGCCTCAGGCAGCTTTTGCCGAATTATGGCGACGTATTCAGGCTGGCCAGGGCTGGCTGGGTATTGTTAAAAATCGAACCAAAAACGGCGACCATTACTGGGTCAACGCTTATGTGACCCCATTATATGAGCACGGCCAGATAATAGGTTATGAATCAGTTCGAACTAAAGCAACCGCAGAGCAAATAACCCGCGCGGTAGCTGTTTATCGAAAATTAAACGCTAACCAGCCGATTACAAATCGCCTCGAAAAATCAAAATTGTGGCTCGCAAACATGGCCAAAACTTTTGTCGTAATGAGCATTCTTGCCATCGTGGTTGTCGGGCTTCAACTCGTCTTGTCTGGCCTACTTTTAGCCGCAATAAGCGTGATTGTCGGCACTGTGCTTTTCTCTGCTCTCTACCGGCATATGCAACAACGATATTTTACAATCGCAGAAGCCGTCCTGGACGACCCAGTAGCGCAGTATATATACACCAGCGACGGTGGTCTGGCCGGCAAGTTAAGATTGGCTTTGTATTTTTTGAAAACCCATAATAACACGGTATTGGAGTCCCTCGGCCAGCTGTCAGAGTCGGTCCATGAGCAATCGCTTCGGAGTAATACCCAAGCCAACCGGGTTTGCCAATCAATGACCAAACAAGAACAGCACATTACCGCTATGGCTGCGCTGCATGACAATCTCAGAGGCTCTATTTCACAGGTAAATGACTCCGCAGATGAAACTTCACAGGCCTCCACTAATGCCGTTGAAAAACTGACTCTTGGAGCCAAAAATCTCGACTTTGCCATTGAAGGTATTAGCGACCTTAACAAATCAATTGATGAAACAACGCAAATTGTGTCAAAGCTGGCCCAGGATAGTGAGAAAATTCGCTCCGTCCTGGAAGTCATTTCAGGCATTGCCGACCAAACCAACCTGCTGGCCCTGAACGCCGCCATTGAAGCTGCACGAGCCGGAGAACAGGGGCGAGGTTTTGCCGTAGTGGCAGACGAAGTAAGAAGCCTTGCGCTGCGAACTCAGGAATCAACCCAGCATATAGCCGAAATCACAGCAAACCTTAGTAAGGCTACCGACAACGTGGTCGAAACCATTACCGAGGGGCATAGTATGGCTGAACAGGCTGCAGCCAAGATTGATCTTGCAGGCGAAACTATCGCTGAGGCCGAACAAGCACTGCAACAGGTTGACGATCAATCGAATCAGATAATAAAAAATATTGGCGCCCAAAAAGATTCAACGGCACAACTAGACAAGTATATTGAAGATATAGTGTCGCTGACCAATCAGGTACAGGACGATGCCAATCAAAACGTTACTGCTAGTGACGATCTCAGCAAAAAAGCAGTCGCACAAACAGAGCTAGTACGGCGTTTCAAATTTAATCAAAAATAAACTTCAATTTATGTTGAGCGGCTTGCAGAAAAATGGCCCTGTCCAGTGATTAATTCAACATAGATGACAGGGCTCATTGGGCTCGCGGCATAACCCAGAAAAATAACTGGCTAGTAGTCGCGCGGGAAAGGTAACGGTTGATCTGTACCCAGGCCAATATCAAACGTATTCAGCGTCATTGACACTGTTGTATAAAGACCAATGGTAGTAATCAATTCTACCACCCCTTGTTCACCAAAGGTTTCAACAGCACGCGCATATAGTTCTTTAGGCATATCTTTAGTTTCATGTAAGGTCTGACAAAAATCATAGGTAACAAGTATCTTTTCATCTGCGCCTTCAGGTCGCTGTTGGTCAAATACAGCATCAACGACAGATTGTGGTATCCCAGCATCTAATGCCATTTTTGCATGTGCCACCCATTCAACATTACTTCGCCAATAACGGCCGGTAATAATAATCGCCAATTCAACAATATCACGGCCCAGAGTAGTTCGCTCCCAGACAAAATTCGATAAGCTCACAATCCGTTGCGCAACTTCTGGGCTGCGGACCCAGGGATCAAAAGGACCGCCCAATTGGCCATCAGCCTGAGGTTTAACAAATTTGGTGAGTCGATCAAATTGTGCCTGCTGTTTTTCATCCAGCTCATCACGCTGCTTCTTGCTTAGGCGGCTCATTAGTCACTTCCTTATTTTTTTATTTTTTTAGATCAAAAACAGCCGCCAACAATCCAAACATTATTGGCGGCTGTTTTGACGCTTATCAATCCTGCGCTTATTTAACAGCGGAGCATAGCTCAAGTTTTTATACTAAAGAACCGCTCAGGGCTGTTTATACAAAAGAGCCGCTCATGGCTGTTTATTCAAAGAGCCGCTCATGGCTGTAGTGGCCTTAACTGTACTGGTAATTCTGAGAAGCCTTTTATAAACGGTGAAAAATTACGCACTGGGTCGCCGACCACTTCAACTTTTTGAAACCGTTTGGAAATTTCTTCCCAGGTAACACGTAATTGCATCTCCGCCAATCGATTACCCATACATCGGTGAATGCCAAAACCGAACGCCAAATGCTGGCGCGGCTTGTCCCGATCGATAATAAACTCATAGGGTTTATCAATCGCGTCTTCATCTCGGTTGCCTGAAACATACCACATTACAACCTTGTCACCCTTTTTCATTTTTTGGCCACCCATAATAACATCCTGAGTGACGGTACGGCGCATATGGGTCAACGGTGTTTGCCAACGAATAATTTCCGACACCATTTTTGGGATTAATTCAGGCTTATCGCGTAGTTTGGTATATTCTGCCGGGTTTTCATTCAAAGCTAGTACGCCACCTGATAATGAATTTCGAGTAGTGTCGTTGCCTCCAATAATCAGCAACATCAGGTTGCCTAGAAATTCCCAGGGCTGCATATTTTTTGTCGCTTCACCATGAGCCAACATGGAAATTAAATCGTGCCTGGGGGGCGCATTAACTCGCTCATTCCATAACTCAGTAAAAGCAGGCAAACATTCCTCTAACAAAATATTTTGCCGCTCTTCAAAACTTTCTACCAAAGCACCAGGCGCAGGCACAGTGGTTGCCACATCAGACCAGTAGGTAAGCTTATGCCGTTGTTCAAAAGGAAAGTCGAACAAGGTGGCCAACATTTGTGTGGTCAATTCTATCGATACACGTTCTACCCAGTTAAAGGTTTCGTTTAAAGGCAATTCATCCAGGATCTCGCAGATCCGCTGTCGAATCAAAGGTTCCATCTGCGACAGGCCCCTGGGTGCCACAATACCCTGTACGGTTTTACGCTGTTGGCTATGCGCCGGCTCGTCCATAGCAATAAACATTTTGACTTTGAAATCTTCTCTCGGATCAACAATTGAAATTGACGGCTCAGATGAAAATACCGCAGTATTGCCTTCGATTTCCATAATATCTTTGTATTTACAAACTGACCAATAAGGGCCGTTTTCGGACTGTTTACAATAGTGGATGGGCGCTTCTTTACGCAACCGGTCAAAAAAACCCCACATAGTGTCGGTCATAAATAACTTAGGTTGCGAAACATCAAAATCTTCGAGCGGAATACTGTAGGGGTCTTTACCATACATATGATTAAAATCTTGTTCAGGAACACTCATATTGATCTCGCTGATAATAGCTAAGGAAAATTGTGCAATGCAGTGATGACAAAGTAACTGATATCATCCCGCATAACCTTGTACCTGGCGGCAGCATAGTGCGGACAACGGCTAATGTCTAGCTACCACTATCAATTTGCAGACCAGCATAAAGTAACTTCAGACCAGCGGATATCACTGTTTTAACTACAAAATATCGCCCACTATACTCGCCAGTTGATCAGCAATATCTAGTCCATTCGACCGATATTTCTTTTCGCTGTAAATATTTCTACTGTTATTCTTGCTACTACTTAATGTATCTGGACAATGGTCAAATGGAACGGCAATACTAGCATTGACGTTATGTCATTTGATCCGACCAACTAATAGATTGAGCTGCGACAAGCTTGCTCGCTAACCTTGTGATATTGAGAGTAGATCCAATGAAAGGCGCAACACCACAAAACCCCTATATTATTCTGATCTGCACATTAATCTTGTTGTTGAACCTCAGCGCAGCCACAGCAGTCTCAGAATCATCGGACCCTGAAGCCACACAAGCCGCAGCCAGCGCTAGACCGACAAATGCTAAACAGACAAAAGTAGTACTGGAAAAAATTGACCGCCAAATTCGCTCTATCCCTATTCTTGCCAGCGGTAGACTACATAATAAAACCGAGTACCGATTGGGTTTTAAAACTGGCGGTCTGATCCAGGAAATTCTTGTTGAAGAAGGTCAGCAAATATCCCGCGGGCAACTTTTAGCCACCCTCGACCTGAAAGAAATAAGCGCCTTAGTCGCCCAGGCGGAAGCCGCAAAGGCACGCGCCTATAGAGATGTACAACGGGCCAAAAAACTTAAAATCCGGGGCGTTATGCCCGAGCAACTACTACAGGATGCAGAAACAGAACTTTCAGTTCGCCAGGCCGACCTCGACATGGCGCGTTTTAACCAGAAATACTCGCAGATACGCGCACCTGCCGACGGTTATATTCTGTTAAAAAAGGCAGAACCCAACGAATTAGTTGCGGAGGCTCAAACTGTATTGACCATGGCAGCTGATGCCACCGGTTGGGTCCTCCGCATAGGCCTGGCCGACCAGGATATTGTCCGCGTTGCCCTCGGTGACAAGGCAAAAATAACCCTGGATGCTTTTCCAAATCAACAATTGAACGGCGAAATATCAGAAATTAGCCGAGCAGTTAACCGCCGTAGCGGTATATTTGAAATAGAAATACTATTACAGCCTGTCAACATCCCTTTATATGCAGGTTTTATTGCCACAGCAGAGCTGTCACCCGCAGGCGACCAGTCATTTGCCTATATCCCCATTGAGACTTTGGTTAACTCCTCAAAAGGCAAAGGCGAAGTATATGTTTATGAACCAACAAAGGGCACCGCAAAGCGGATCAAAATTGACATCGCGTTTCTCCACGGCAGCGAAGTTGTCGTTAGTGCAGGGCTTAACAGCTATCAGAATGTTATCCGCGTTGATAACGACAAATTAATCGACGACGGCCCAGTAACACCAGTTACTGGACTGGGATTTCAGCACCTGAATTAGCCGACGTTGACGATCCCGCTCTGATACTATATCAGAGCTATTTTGAGCCATATGTGAACCAGTGCAACCTGACTATTACGACCAAATTTGAGTGACCAAACTCGGTAACACAACGACTATAAATATTTTTCCTGTATTTCATCTTACGCGAACAAGGCCTGCTGTATGAAACTCCCTGAAATCGCAATCAACAACACCCAGTTCACCGTGGTTGTGCTACTACTTTTTATCTTCCTCGGCCTGTTTGCATTTTTTACTATGCCGCGCTCCGAGGATCCTCAATTTGACTTTGCTGCCGCATCGATACAAGTCGCCTATCCAGGCACTTCGCCGCTTGATATGGAAAAGATGATTGTTGATCCCATCGAAAAGGCCCTCAAAGAACTTGACGATGTGAATGAAATTCAATTTTCTATAGCCGACGGTCTTGCCAACGGTTACGTTGAGTTTAATTATGGCACGGATCCAGAAGACAAATTCGATGATGTTCAACAGCTGCTTGCTGAAATTCGAGACCAATTGCCGCTTGATCTTACCCGACTTGAAGCAGAACGAAACTCGCCAACGGAAGTTAGCATTCTTCAAATCGCGTTAATTTCAGATAGCGCAGATTATTCCCAGCTAGCACTTGAAGTAGAACGCCTTGAGGACTCCCTGGAATGGGTGAACGGTGTAAAGGCTGTTGAAACCTGGGGATATCCAGAACAGGAAGTACAGATTCTGGTCGACCTTGACCATTTGTCTCAATATAACATCACATTATCAACACTTAACCAGGTACTTAGTGAAGCAGGGAAGAATATACCCGGCGGTTATGTCAATGCTGGTAGCAGACGTTTTAACGTTCGCACCAGTGGCAACTTCAAATCTCTTCAACAGATTAACAGCACGGTCATTAAACAAGTCGATAACCAACTGATTTATCTTAAAGATGTCGCAACAGTCTCCTTAGGCCCAGAGCTACCCACTTATGAAGCCAGGTTTAATGGTCAACGGGCAGTATTTTTAACTGTAGCGCAACGTGCTGGAGAGAATATCTATCAAATCATGGATGATCTAAAACACAAACTTACACAATTTGAACAAACACTACCGACATCCATTAAAGCAGAAATTGTCCTGGACCAAACCATCAGTGTCAGCCGCCGAGTCGATGGTTTTTTTACAAGTTTACTGCAGGGACTGGTGCTGGTAGTACTTATTTCCATTCTCGCGCTGGGTATACGCGCCTCTTTAGTGGTAGCGCTAACCATTCCATTGGCACTATTGATGGCCGTAGCGATGATTGACTTTAGTGGCTTTGCGTTACAACAAATGAGCATTGTTGGTCTGGTAATTGCCCTGGGCCTATTAGTGGACAACGCCATTGTAGTAACAGAAAACATCAGCCGCCATAAAAAATTCAGCAATACCCGCGACGCATCTATCAACGGTGCAGCCGAAGTAGGCTGGGCAATCGTAAGCGGCACGATAACCACCGTATTAGCATTTCTACCATTGGCCTATTTACAAAGTGATGTGGGTAGTTTTATTCGCTCTATGCCCATTACAGTAATTTTTTCATTAATAGCGTCTCTAATTATCGCGCTGTCTATAACACCGCTCATTGCTTCCAGGGTTCTCTCAGACAAGCCACAATCTGGCACCACGGCTGCATTAAAAAACGACCCAGTGATCAATGGGAACCCCTCGAAGACAATCGGCACTAACAACCTGGGTAACAACTTTAATTCTGCCAACCTAAATTCTGAAAATAGGGATTCTGCCAACTTAGTGTCATTCGATAAATTTTCCCGCACCCATAGTCAATTCATCAGACGCTGCTTACAAAGGCCACTTTTAGTAATCGCCATTGCACTATCATTGTTTGTAGCCAGCATTTCATTATTCCCAATGGTTGGGGTTAGTCTGTTTCCAAAAGCAGAAAAACCACAATTTCTGGTAAATATCACTCTGCCAGAAAACAGTAATTTCAATGCCACAAAAATAATCGCCAGCGAAGTTGAAGACTATTTACTAACCCTGCCTGAGATAACCGGGGTTGCAACCAATATTGGGCATGGTAATCCACAAATTTACTACAACGAATTTGTTCGTGGTGAATCACCTAATTTTGCCCAACTTTTTGTTCAGCATACGCTACTGCCATTGACCGACTCAGAAGCGCTGGTTAATAGAATCCAGCAACAATTTGGTAACTATGTAGGCGCCAGGGTAGTGCTTAAGGAGTTCCAGCAAGGTTCAGGTTTTAATGCGCCAATCATGATTCGAATTATTGGCGAGAACTTTGACCAACTTGAACAACTTGCGGCCCAGGTAGCGAACATTATACGTATGACCGAAGGTACAACCAATGTCATAGACCCATTTGAAACCACTCGAATGGAGCTTCAGGTAGCGGTCAATAGAGACAAAAGCGCTCTAATGGATGTTACGCTGAATACTATCGATAATATAGTTCGAACCAGCCTGGCAGGTGCCAAAATTGCCATATATCGTGATGCCAATGGTGAGGACTACGATGTCATTCTACGCACTAACAATGGCGGAGAAGCGAGCCTTGATGACTTTGAGCGCCTGCTAGTTGCCAATAAATCAGGCTTGCAGATTCCATTGCGTCAATTAGCCGAACTGCAGCTAGAGTCAGTTCCAGCCTACTTCCAACATCATAATAGCGCCCGCAGCCTGGAGGTTACCGCCGACGTACAAAGTGGTTATGTAACCCCGCCTATCACTAATGAAATTGTTCAACAGTTAGCAAAAATCACCCTGCCAGCGGGATATCATTTCGAAATCAGCGGCGAACAGGAAGAACGTACGGAAGGCTTTAACGGCATGATTAAATCACTGGTCATAGCGTTAATGGGGATATTCGCAGTCCTGGTACTGCAGTTTCGATCTTTCACTCAACCACTTATTGTTTTTATCGCCATACCCTTCGCTATAACCGGCGCTATTGTTGCACTATTTATCACCGGCCATACATTTTCCTTTACCGCATTTCTCGGTCTCACCAGCCTAATGGGCATAGTCGTTAATAATTCTATTATATTGGTAGACCAGGCTAACCGTATCCGCGATACCGGCGTGCATTTAGCAGAGGCCATCATAGAAGCAACTCATACTCGATTTCGGCCCATCATATTAACCACACTTACAACCATTGGTGGTCTGCTGCCTATGACACTCAGTGGTAGTACCATGTGGGCCCCACTTGGTATCGTCATCATTGGCGGGCTTATTGTCTCCACCCTGCTAACGTTAATACTGGTACCGGTCATTTATATTGGCTTAAGCGCGAAATACAAACCAGACAACGATGCAATCGATATTACCTCTATCCCACCTACGTCAACGTCAACCTCAATAATAAAGGAATAAAGGAATAAACCAAACGTAACAAAAAAACCGTCGGGAGGATATGATTCAAATTAATAAAAAGACAACGAGGAAATAATATGCAAGATATTCGAAGCTTAATCTCCAGCAACCAACCGTTGCAAGCGCCCTTTGTTTATGACGGCCTCCAGGCAAAGCTCGCGGCACAGGCCGGATTTAAAGCCGTTTATATGACTGGCTTTGGTACCGCTGCGGCCAGAGGTCTGCCTGACGTGGGTTTGCTATCAGCAACTGACATGATTCAGGCGGCAGAGATTCTTTGTGATGCGATTGATATTCCCGTGGTCTGCGATGCGGATACCGGTTATGGCAATGCGCTCAACGTTCAACGTACAGTCCGAGCTTACGAACGCGCGGGTGTTGCGGCAATGCATATTGAAGACCAGGTTTGGCCAAAACGTTGTGGGTTTCTACAGGGCAAACAGGTTATCCCCCTGCACGAAATGTTAGCCAAGGTCAGGGCAGCCGTCGATGCAGCAGATAATATGCTTATTATTACCCGCACCGATGCATTGCAACCTGAAGGCTGGAATTCAGTTGTTGATCGCGTCAATCGGTTTATTGAAGCCGGCGCCGATATGATCTTTGTAGACGGTATTAGAACGGCGACAGATTTAGCAGATTATATTAATAAAACACAAGGGTTGGCAAAACTCTATAACGGCACCCTGGACCTACCTGGCCCTGGTAAAGAGCCTTCAGCGGATAAAGAGCCTTCAGCGGATAAAGAGCCTTCAGCGGATAAAGAACCTTCAGCCACAAGCGACGTCAAACTTATAATTAACCCCACTTCAATGATGGCAATGTTTTCCGCCATGCAGCGCATCTTTAAGAATATGTTAGAAAACAACCAGACAATACCATTAACCGGCACAGAATTTAAAGATATGACGCGCACCTTAGGTGTAGCTGAAACCCTGGCTATCGCCGATCGATACGCTCAAATGGATTGATTTATAGTCCCTGCACAGCCCGAAAAATTTCGGGCTGTGCTATTGTTTTAAAATCCCTGTCTTACTCGACCAATCTTTAATTAGACCAACCTTTACTTAGACCACTGTGCTTGCAAATATTCGCCTATGCGCGCAATAGCTTGTTTACCTTCATCCAGCATAGGATGAAATGCATGCCAGACATGAATCATCTCATCCCAAACTTCCAGCGTACTATCGACACCATCCGCCTCGGCCTTTTCATGCAATAACCGAGCATCATCCAGCAGCACTTCTGAATCACCTACTTGAATAAGCAACGGCGGCAACCCATTTAGGTCGGCAAAATTTGGTGACGCAGTCGGTGATCTTGCATCAGCTCCCTGCAGGTAAGCATCTGCCATATCGCCGATACCGCCCTGCTGTATCATCGGATCTGCGTCAGCACGGCTTTGATAGGTTTCACTTGAGCAGGTTAGATCTGACCAGGGGCTAATACAAACCGCAGCGCCAGGCAATTTTGCATTGGTATCGCGTAACGCAACCAAAGCCGCCGCAGTCAGACCACCACCAGCAGAATCCCCAGCGATGGCCGTCTGCTGAGCGTCATAACCCTGATCTAATAGCCAGTTATAGGCAATTACAGCATCATCAACTGCCGCCGGATACGGGTGTTCTGGGGCCATACGATATTCCACCACAAGTACCGCTGCCTTTGCGGCACGTGAAATTTCACCGGCTAAAGACCGATGGGTAATCAGCGAACCAATAACATAACCACCACCATGTAAATAAAGGATCGCTCGACCCGGAGTAACTTCAGGTGCCTTAACCCATTCAGCCGGCATCCCTCTAACTTCCGTTACCGCCACATTGATATCGTCTGCGACCGGAAAGGAAGTCTTTTCCATTCCCCGTCGACGCTGCGCAATAGTTACTTTACTATCAGTGGGTGATGCCGAACCTTGCTTGCTTAATACTGCCTTTAACTTTGCAATGGACATTGCCATGTTTTGTCTCCTGATCAATTTTTATTACGATAGTGAGTATTCAAGCCTTATGCGGGTCGATAGCAATACAAATTCCGCCCTCACCCACTTCACCGGCGAGGGTTAATATGGCAGTTTCTGCTTCGGCCAGAGAAAAGGTATGCGTGGCCATTTTTTCTAGCGGATATCGCCCAGATTCAATCACTTTTATCGCTTTGGCAAACGCGGCATAGTCGACACCTAACACCCCTTTTACGGTTATCTCGCGAAATATTAGCGCGTCAGAGTTAAACTCTTTAAGCCTGTTTGAGCCCTTAATACCAGCAAGTATGATGGTACCACCACGTTTGACCATTTTCATTGCATCCAGTACCGGCTGAGTAGCATAAGCACTCACATCTACCACCACATCCACCCCGCGACCATTAGTTGCACCACGGACCGCAGCCACCACATCATCATCTTCAACATTGATGGTTACATCTGCACCCAGCTCTTTGGCCAATGCCAGCTTATGCGCGTCGGCACGTAAACCGGTCACAATAATTGGCCCTGCACCGGTTTCTTTGGCGGCAATAACTGAAGCCAGGCCACGCTGGCCAGGCCCCAGGATCGCAATACTTTGTCCAGCCCGCAAATCGGGTGCTGCCTGAGCCCAGGCAAAACCAGAACCCATGGCGTTATAAAGCCCAGCCAACCTGGCTGGTACCGCATTATCCACCTTATGCATTATTGTCGCCGGATGCAGATACATATATTCCGCATATCCGCCCCATAATGATGGCGCAGCATCGGTAGACGTATAACCATAAGCATTGCCGGGAACCACGCGGCAACGTCGCCCTGTCTGGCAGCATGCACAGCGACCGCAATCCAGCCCCGGCTGGACACAGACCAGATCACCGACCTTCAAATCCCAGCGTTGCGCCGCTTTAACACCAATTTCATCAATTCTACCCACTGGCTCATGGCCGGGTATGACTGGGAACCTGACGCTAACTTCACCCGCGTATTGCTCGTAATCAGAACCACAGATTCCACAAACTTCGATTTTTAATAAGGCGTCATCTTCGCCAATAACCGGCCTTGGAAAAGTTTGTATTTCAAGCTCTCCTGGCCCAGTCTGAACTACTGCTCTTACGTCACTCATTTACCTGTCTCCACCTATTTGCCTTTAAAAACCGGTTTACGTTTCTCTGCAAATGCGCGCTTCGCTTCAGCCGCATCTTCAGACAATTGCAAGATCGGGCTGGCATTTGAGGTTAAAGTTATGGTTGTTTCAAGGCTGCTATCCATTGCGGTACGCATAATACGCTTGCTATTCCACTGCACCAATGGCGGTATGGCGATAATACGATCACACATATCGCGAGTAAAAGCCTCCAATTCGGCGGCGTCCACCAGATGATTTAACACACCCCATTCCTGCGCCGTTTTCGCATCCATCTGGCCGGTATAAACGAACTCCAGTGCGCGACCCAGGCCAATCATTTTGGGTAGATAATAGGAGCCGCCATTTTCGATAATCTGACCCGCCTGATGGTAGGCAACAAAACGCGTATTCTCACAGCCAATGCGAATATCACAATGCAACGACATATCCATTCCAGAACCCACAGCAGCGCCGTTGATCATGGCGATGGTGGGCTTACGAATCAAAGAGATATCGCGATGTAATGCAGTAAAGCCATGGAAAAAATGTTGTCGGGTCGCATCGGCACCGCCAGTACTTGAGCGAGTACCTAAAAATTCTGGCCCAGTAACTTCTTCTGATGCATTCGCCTTAAGATCAGCGCCTGAACAAAAACCTCGGCCCACACCGGTGAGTACAATTACCCGAATATTCGGATCATCATCCGCGGCGCGCATATATTCCACCACTTTAGCTACGGTGCCTTTCATCTGGCCAATACCTACCAGGGCATTCATTTTTTCCGGGCGATTAAATTTGATCCAGCAGATGCCGGTATCTTCTGGTTCATATAACAGGTAGTCCACTAATTCTGGTCCCATCTCCAGCCTCCTTTATAGTCTTTGGGTAATGCACATAGTCATCGAGTATTCACCAAAACAATAACAAAATTATTCGCAGCGTGCTTAAGCCTTATGTTTTGGTCGGTGAATACAGTATTTTTATCCGGGTTCAATATCCAATGTACGATCAGCTTTTAGTTTTCCAGACTGTGCCTGGCGCATCTGCTGCGATAAGTACTTCGCAGTCTCTGGACCAGTTAAAACCCTGCATGATGCGATCAAAACGCTTCTCGACCCATATTCTGGCGCGCGGGTCGGTAAATATATAAAACTGATCCTGACGGATACCTGCCAGTACCAGTTCGCCGACCACATCAGGATCAAGGCCAAATTTCAGCGTATCTCCAATATCATTCAAAGCAATTGGTCTGTCATCTAGTTCGCCATACTTTTCTGGACGATGTTTTGCCGCATCAAAAATATTGGTATTTACACCACCTGGACAAAGTACAGACACGCCAATAGGAAAATCTTTGAGCTCGCTATAAAGCACCTCCATAATACCCACCACCGCAAACTTAGTGGCGTTATAGGGCCCCCAGCCGGGGCCTGCATTAATCAACCCAGCCATGGAAGAGGTACTCATAACATGACCAGCTTCGCCGGTTGCTTTGATCTTAGGCAAAAATGCCCGCAAACCATAGATAACCCCTTGTTGATTAACCGCCTGCACCCAGTCCCAGTCTTTTTGGCTGAGCTCTTCTGTTAGCCCACCGACGCTAACACCGGCGTTATTACATAACACATTAACCTTTCCAAAAACCTTAATAGTTTCTTCAGCAGCCGCAAAAACAGATTGTTCTTCTGTAACATCACAGCGAATGCTTGCAACCTCGGCTCCCGCTGCTTTTAACTCAGCCTCTACCGCCGCAAGTTTTTCAGCATCTATATCTGCCAACATCACCGACATGCCGGCTCGGCTAAATGCACGCGCCATGCCAAGCCCCATACCACTGGCTGCACCAGTTATAAATGCTACCTTGCCTTCAACTTCCTGCATTATTTTTATCTCCGTTCATCTTTAATCGGCTTTAATCGGCTCTAAACATATTGAATCAACAGCCATTGAAAATTGGTGCGAGTAATTTTATTGTCAGAACTACTTGCGCCAATTCACTCACCCACAGTTTGGCTGAGTTCGATACCAAACTGCACCGCCGCATTACCACCTAACATACGTGCTATGTCAGAATCGCCAATACCAGCAGTACTTAATTGCTCAATGGCATCCCAGGCTGAAGTGGTATCCTGCCGAGGGTAGTGAGAGGCCCAGACTATTTTTTCAATATAATCGCCAGGCAACTGCTGGATCATGCGCTCATCCGCATCAAAGCCCAACATCACCTCACCTTCGTCCCACATTTCTTCTGGATCGGTGCGAACGGGATATTTAGTCAGCAGCGGAATAGTTAACGCGGAAGCTTCCATTTTTTCAAGAATCTCATCCATCCAGGAGGCCTTACCATGGGCCATAACCACTTTCATATCAGGATACCGCTGCATGACGGTAAAACCAATCAGAGTTGAACCGACAAACATATGATTATCCAGCCAGGGCGAAATAACAGGCGCCATTGGATGACCTAATTCCCCTGCTGCCAGAAAAGACATATTCGAACCCTGATTACCACCACCTGCCGTGGGGCCACCACCGGAGTCGCGCATTAACGACAGTTCACTTAACCGGCCTTTCATTTTTTCAATAAAGGGCGCATGTGAGGTCCATTCCGGCTCCCATAGGCCGCTTGCAGGATGCACTGCCGCAGTAACGCCCAACCCCTCCAACGCCGCCCATAAGGGGTCATAATAGGGGTGGGTAAAATAACGCCCCTCGATAAACATTGGCCGTATAAAGGCGCCTTTGAAACAGGGAATATTGGCGATACGCTGCAATTCTTCAACTGCAAAGTCCATATTTTGTAAAGGAATCATGGCGGCGGCAAATAAACGGGTCGGCGCTACTGCACAAAAATCTGCGATCCAGTTGTTATAAGCCCTTGCTAATGCCCAGGCAACGTCCGGATCTTCAATCAAATGAAAACCTTCAGCAAACCAGGTGGGGTAAAGCAGCGTCTGATCAACCCCCATAGCATCCATATCTTTTAGTCTTGCTTCAGGGTCTGAAGCACCTGCCGTTTTCTCATGGCGAATCGATGCATCCAGCTCACCCACATCTTCCCAGCTCATACCCGGCCGCCAGATCGCATGACGGGGTATATTCGGATTCATGGAATCTCGAAACATCCGCCCATTCACCTTCAAATAGGAGTTATTGGCACCATCCTCGCGCCACAGGGCTGCCTTGCCCAAGACCCGATATTCAGGTTCGAGATACTCAGTCCAGATTGCCGCTGGTTCCACCACATGCGAATCGCTATCAAAAACAGCAAAACTTTTTTTGCCACCACTACTGAGCTGATTCATGATTTCACCTCACCAATGGCTTGATCCAGGTTTCTATTTTTCATGCCTGCTTCAGGCGTCATGGCAATATCGATTTCGGCCTGGGTGGGCCACCAGTCTGGTCGTTCAATTTCAGTAACTCGTTCGGTAATGAATTTTTTCGGCGCCTCAATGTTATAGGCTCGGCGAGCATTTTCGCCCAAAAATTTTGCCTGATAAGATTCATCCAGATTACATTTATGCATAGTCTCAAGGGCACGCCAGACATCATCACCATCATGATGATAGACATCAGATGACCAGACCAAAATATCTTCATAAAATTCAGGCATCCTCGAAGGTGGCGCCTCGTCACCTTCAAAACCGGTCACGCAATGCTGGCCAAAAGTCTCGCTGGGCAGGTTTTTAAGTGGTCGCATAGCGCGCTCATTTTTATACAATTTATAATACTTGTCACAATCATCAAGCACAAAGCTCAACCAGGTTGATGAAGCTTCAAAAACCGCAGCATTGAGCTTTGGAAAACGCTCAAATAACCCAGAAAAAAGTGCTGCCACAACCCACAACGCAGCCTCAGACTGGAAATTTTGAACATTGGTTAAAAATGAATGCGGAATACCTGCAGAGCCGATAGTTCGGTTGATCAATTCTGAAGCAGAATATTGTTCGGTATAACCAGGTGGCTTAAGGGCCCCAAAAGCTGGAAACGGATGCATACCATAAACCATGCCGGTTTCCTCCATTGCTTTCCACAGAGGGTCAAACTTTGGCTGCAGTGGATAGTTGCCCATCGCATCAACTGGCCTTATCAGGCCCACACGGCAACCCTTACTAGCAACCCTGTAGACTTCCCGCACGGCACTTTTAGTATCCTGAAGTGGTATCAGCGCGGCAAAGAACAACCGTTCAGGGTCTTCCTGACAATAATCATAGGCCCATTCATTATATGCCTTACACATTGCCGCAGCACCATTGCCATTAATTAGCCAGGGATAGGTATCCACATCAGACGGGATACACATCACCTGGTCAATACCCTGTACATTCATATCTTTAAGCCGCGCTTTGGGGTCAGATGCACCATGATGATCCAGGTAATCCGACTGGTCTCGGGTTAATGCGGTCTCTGGTTTCAAGTTACGCACATTAAGCGCCCGTTGAATCGGGTGTTTCAGGCCTGGCCCAGCCACTGTCAACAAATTCAGCCGGCCGCGGGTACCACCGCGTCGCTCAGAACGCTGACCTGCGCCCAGGGTGTCATTGACCGTCATTTGATTAGTATCACTATCGTACCACATGGTGGTTTTAAGTGCCGCTAACTCATCGCGAGTCAGATATTCACCGGCACGCTCCCAAATTAATGCAGGTTCAACGACGTGTGCATCACAATCGAAACTGGGGAAATTTTTACTCATCGGGGGAAATTTTTGAATCGGCATACAAAGCTCCTGTGATACTTTGTTGAGTTCAGGTTATTAACCGCAAAATATAACCATCCCTGCTACTTAAGATCAAATTTGATTTTATATTGGGTTTTAATTTGAGGGCAATATCGGCGTGAGTATTCCTGTATGGGTAATATTCCATGGAAAATAATGTCACTAATATTGGCCGCATTTACGTTGCTGGCACGATGTTGAGCCACTAACCATAGACAACCAGGCAATCACGAAATTAGGGCAAAAAAAAACGCCCTGTTACCAGGACGTTTTAATTTTAAACACAAGTCTCAGAATTATAATCCGGGACCTTCAGCGCAATTTGCTGACAACAAATTAACGCTTGATTAAGCCGCAGCAACAAGTGGCTCTTCTGTAACAGGCAAATCATAAAGTGTCTTAACCGTGTCAAAACAAATCATATTTCGCTCGTCATCATTCATATCAGCAGTATGCTCAGTTAATAATTCCTGAGACAAAGGCCAGGTTGAATCACTATGAGGAAAATCATTGGCCCACATAAGACGTTCGGTATTCAACAAATGACGCATCTGGAAGGCAACCCAGTCGTCCTGGAAAGTAATATAAATATTTTCTCTGAAATATTCACTAGGCAGCTTCTCCAGTTCCTGACCTTTCATCCAGTAGCGATGACGCTTATACGCATGATCCATACGGTACATATAATGTGGCACCCAACCAGCATCGGCTTCAACACAACAAATATTTAAATTAGGATTACGCTCAAAAACACCAGAGAAGATCAACATACCCATAATATCCTGACAACCACGAATAATTGACTGGAAGCTGTTAATCGCCGGTCCACGATTCGAGTTCAAACCATCGGCAGAACTGGTCAGAATATGGAACGAAAGCGGTAACTTAAGATCAATAGAGGCTTGCCAAAATGCATCATAAGCATGGTCATCATAATCAGAGAAACCTGGGTTACCTGGCATCATCACACCTTTAAACCCCATGTCCTTGATTTCTTGCAGCTCTTTAATGCCTTCATCGATTGAACGAATCGCTATCTGGCCAAGACCGAATAGACGCTCAGGCGACTTATCAACAAAGGTTTGTAACCAACGATTGTAAGCATCAAAACAGGCTTTTTTATAATCCAGGTCTTTATGGTTACAAAGAATCATACCCACAGTAGGATAGATGATCTCAGCTGCAATACCGTCTCGGTCCTGGTCGGCGATACGCGCATCGCCATCCCATCCGCCTTTCCATAATTCTTCAAATTTAACCCCTCGACCTTTCAGGTCAGCTGGGTTCTTGCCCGCTGCCGCTGCCAGGCCAACATTGATAGGCTTATCCACCCCATCAACTTTAAACGCATCGCCGCCAACACCATCGTCGACCATGTGCGGTGCTCGGTCCTTATAGGCCGGTTCAATAAAATCGGTATAACAATTTGGCGGCTCGGTAATATGCGAGTCCGATGAAATCATCTTTTTGAGCATAGATTCTTCCCCTTCTGAGTTTGCTCCAGCAAGCTGGAAAGCTGATATTTGATTGTTCAAAAACAAGTTTAAAATACAATCTTGATACACTTTTAAAATACTGTTCGCATGGCCTTGTCACCCATATAGGCATCCAGATAGCCAGCCAAATAGGCAACCACACTTACAATAAACTTGCTTACTATATCGAAATAATACAGCAAAGCACAAATGTAAAATTATTTGCCTGCTATCTACCTGCTTGTAGCCCGGTAATTATCAGTCATTTAAAAAACAACAGGCAAAAAAAAACCCGAACCAAAGCTCGGGTTTTCAACAGGCAGAAATTTATACAATTTATACTTAGCCTTAATCAGCGGCTTTAAACGGCGGCCCTACACCGACAAAAAACTCAACGATCAAGGACCAAAACGTTTATTTTTTCGAATGTAATACCACAGGGAGCTCAGTATAACCTTTAATCAGAGTATGTAAGGTCCTCACAGGCTCACCCACCACTTCAACAAATTCAAATCGCTTCATGATTTCTTCCCAGGTAACGCGTAGCTGCATTTCAGCCAATCGATTGCCCATGCAACGATGTATACCAAATCCAAAAGATAAATGCTCACGAGGCTTTTTACGATCGATAACCAACTCTTTAGGTCGATCAATAACAGTTTCGTCCCGATTTCCCGATACGTACCACATGACTACCTTATCGCCTTTCTTAATCAACTTACCGCCAACCTCAGTATCCTGAGTCGCGACGCGACGCATATGTGTCAACGGGGTCTGCCAACGGATGATTTCCGGTACCAGGGTTCTTATCAAACTATGATCCTGACGTAATTTATCGTATTCAGCCGGAAACTGATTCAAAGCCAGGACACCACCCGAAATTGAATTCCGCGTGGTATCGTTACCACCAACAATCAATAATATAAGATTACCCAGGTACTCGGCTGGATTGTTAACCAGGTCTTTTGTAGATTCGGCATTGGCCAGCATTGAAATCAAATCGGTACCGGGCTTACCCACTCGCTCGTGCCATAGGCGCGTAAAATATTCTACACACTCATATAACTCTGCGCGCCGAGCGTCTTCAGACTCAACCGTATTATCACCCGGAGAAGAAGTAGCAACATCAGACCAACGGGTTAATTTGCGTCTTTCTTCAAAGGGAAAATCAAATAACGTCGCCAGCATCTGCGTCGTTAATTCTATAGAAACACGATCAACCCAATCAAATTCTTCACCTATTGGCAGACCATCCAGAATAGTACCGATTCTTTCTCGAATCAGACCTTCCATCTTGGCCAGATTAACTGGCTGCACAGCAGGACTGACGGTAGCGCGTTGTACATCATGTTTAGGCTGGTCCATCGCAATAAACATCGGCAGCGGGAAATCTTCCTGCATGTCCATAATCGTAATGGCTGGTTCAGAGGAAAAAAGATCGTGGTTTTTATCGACAAACATAATATCTTCGTACTTTGAGACCGACCAATAAGCGCCAAACTCACTATTTTCACAATAATGGACCGGCGCTTCTGTACGTAGTCGCTCAAACCAGGCCTCATGGACGTTATCCTGAAACAAACTGCCTCGGGCAACATGAAAATCACCATCCAAAGGAATCGAATAGGGATCAGTAATACGCTCTTCTGTCATTGTTGTTTCGCTCATTCTCTTACCTTTTACACGTGTTTCGTTTAGCCCTTGTCATCAATTCATCGGTTTTCTTCAGGCACAGGGGTGCCCGTGAAGATAACAAAAGCATCAATTTTTTTTGCAACGATAAAAATTTGTGTTAAAAATTTACGTTGAAAATTTCAGGCGAATTTTGTTGCTTAACCCTGACAACTTCTTTTGTGATCAGGGCTTTACCGGAACGTTTATAGCTCCGCACCAACAAACCAGTTTGCCTGAGCCCCCTAGTATTGAAATTCTGGCAAGTTGATAACTATACCGTCCAGTTCGTCGGTAACAGCTATCTGACAGGACAAACGAGAGTTGCTCTGTCTGTCTGGGTTAAGGTCCAGCATATTCTCTTCCTGAGTTGATATACTACCCACTTTGCTTAACCAGCCCTCATCCACAAGAACATGACACGTTGCGCAGGAACATTCCCCGCCGCAATCTGCGTCGATTCCAGCAACGCCATTGTCTACTGCTGCATTCATCACTGACATGCCGTCACTTGCCTCGACAACACTTTTCTCGCCGCTGTGATGAATAAAGATAATTTCCGCCATCTAGTACTCCGTAGATCTGTCTATTATTGAATTCGGGGTGCATTTTGGTTCGTTGAGCGGCGTTCGAAAAGGTGAGATTAGGCCAAATTTTGATGGTATGTGGCCAAATTCAAATTTATTCTTACACAAACACCAAAGGGTCAGCGCTATACAGAGGTAGACTCTGCCATTAAAAATTACTCAGCCATCAAACCAGCCGACAAACACTTCATTTACGAGTATAGGCGGGTATTCCATAACCTATGGAATACCCGCCTTTTACCCGCCGAGCGGTTATTTTTAGAACGCAGCGCGAGGCAATTTAGTAAAAAATTAGCGACAGATTAGCGACAGAGCTGGGATCGTTTAGTAAGAATCCAATACAGAACGACAGGAGAACTGCACAAAAAAAGTACAGAAAGACAAGCTGGGCTCAGCGAGCCGAAGAGGGGGGGGTTAACGTAAAAAGGCGAGTGGTCTCTGACCTGCTCGCCTTTTTACACTGCATGTTATCGTACGAACTAGCCAGGAATATTCACAGAGGCGGTGCCAAAAACCCGCGTTTCACCTTTGGAATTGGCAACCGTAATATCAATTTCAACCAGCCGTTCATCTTCATTGATATCAGTGACCACACCAGTGATCGAATGTTCTTCATCGGCAATCACCGCAGCCCTGAATACCGTATCAATAGATTTAATATCAGCGGTAGGTGCCCAACTATGTATCATAGCAACCAGATAACCCTGGCTCAAAATACCCGGTATCATAGCACCAGGCAAACCTTCTTTACGGGCCGCCTCGTGACTGTTAAATCGTGCTGCGTTCCAACCCACAAGAGAAGCGAACTTACTGGCAGTCTGAAGTGAAGTATCAGGCACAAAAGCCGGCAATTCTTCACCAAACTCGACGTCTTTAATTGCTGCAATAGCCATTAGCTTTTCTCCCGCATAACGATTCGGCTATCTGCGTTAGCCACATGAGTACCGTCTTCATCAAAAAATTCTATTCGCGCTACAATAAATACCATTCGTCCTGATCGACCGGTTTTTGTATCTGTCTCTTATACACATCTGACGCTGCCGACGAAGCTAGAAG
>JAHRVQ010000089.1 GCA_019090615.1 Pseudomonadales bacterium
GGCTCTTCACTCGCTGACGGCTCTTCACTCGCTGCCGGCTCTTCATTCGCTGACGGCTCTTCACTCGCTGACGGCTCTTCACTCGCTGACGGCTCTTCATTCGCTTCGCCATCCGGTTCTGACTCAGATTCCGGTTCTGCGTCAGTTCCCGTCTCTACTTCTGTCTCAGATTCAGCCTCCGCTTCTGTTTCTGCTTCTGCTTCTGCTTCTGCTTCTGCTTCTGTTTCTGCCTCCGTATCTGTCTCAGGTGCGGCTTCATCAGCATCCGATTCAGGACTAGCTTCGGCCTCTGATGTAGCCTCTTCCGCTATCGCCTCTTCTGTCTCGACGCCCTCTTCCGCAGCGTCCTCTGTATCTTCATCACCTTCTTCAGCCTCCTCCTCTGTGTCCTCATCCGCCTCTTCTTCCGCTTCTTCCTCTACCTCATCTTCTGCTTCTTTTGTTTCCTCACCTTCGCCCTCTTCATCTGAACCCTGACTCTCCGCAGTAGCATCCGCTTCGACTTCGCTCGAATCTGCATCAGCGGCTACCTCAGCGTCTGTTGACGCGTCCTCCACAGCCTCTTCCTCTGTGGTTTCTACATCTGCCTCTTCACTGGCATCTGCAGCCGGTATACTCTGTTGCACCAAAGCCTGTTGCGCCGGCGAGGCAACTGTGTTGAACGATGGATTACCATTCAACACAATCACCGAGGTATTACCCGGCACCGTAAGCTCCACAGGATTGGCACCATTGATATCGGCAACCGTGAGCACGCCCGACTTATGGATCACAATAGTCTGACCCTGGCTATCCACAGTGCCTTCGAGTTCACTGCCGCGAATCCCGATAATCGCGCTGGGTGTCGATATCTGCGTATGCTCTCTACCTGTACCCAGTTTACCGATGGCGCCACTTTTATAACTAAATCCGCCTTTCAGAACATTGACGGCAAAATTACCTATTTGCGCATCCGCATCATATTCAAATTCAGTCAACGCAGCTCGCGCGTCACTGCCCAGACGCAAGGAAGTGCCGTCATTCATACGCGCCATACAAATGCCGCTGCCATTAACTCTGATTTCATCACCCTTATAAAGAATGTCACCTCTTTTCAAAACCTGGTCGGCACCATCATCACCGGTTCGCACCACGTTACCTCGGACGAAACCAACCTTGCCTATTGCAACTGCCACCGCAGCGCCTCCTTCAGGGCCTGCGTATTGCACGGATTGATAAGGATCATGCAACAATGATTGCACCATATTTGGCGTAAGCCCGATACCATTGGACAGGATCAGACTTGGCGGCGGATCAAAGGAAAAATAATCGGCAATAACAAGTTGCCTGCCATCTGCCGCGGTAATAATCAGGTCGAAACCTTCTCTGTGATAATCACCATTAAAAAGCAGTTCAGCATCCGCAATCAGATACTGCGGGACATCGCTATGCGCTGCCGCCAGTCCTCCTGTAACACTCGTCACACTATCTACCTATCTACCTATCCAGACCAGGATCGTTATCCATGTACTTTTAAATATAGGCCTCATTTTGAAGTTCGTGACCGAGTAAAGATCAATTTGTCTAACGCCAAGCTACATAAAAGATTTCGCTATATAACCGACTTAAAACTATCTATTGAATACTATTGCGCTGTTGGGACCGTAAACTGAAACGTAATGGCTTATCAAAATTGTAGAGTTTTGGTCGATCAAACCCACAACTCCGCAGCCTGAACTAAACTTAAAACACTCAAAAGGACTAGGAAATTGATGAGATGATACCGGTCAAAATACTGGTGGTGGACGACGCTGCACTCATTCGGGATATGGTCAAAAGAACGTTACGTAGGCAATTCGAAAATACTGACATCGAAACTGCTGTAAACGGGCTTAAAGCCCAATCACGTCTCAAGGGTAAACTTTTTGACCTTATTTTATGCGATTGGGAGATGCCAGAACTAGACGGCGGCGAACTGCTACACTGGGTCAGGCAACAAGATCGGACCTCTCACATCCCTTTCATCATGGTAACCAGCCGAGGTGACAAGGATTTTGTTATGAAGGCAGCTAAAGAAGGTGTTAGCGGCTATCTCACCAAACCCTTTACCAACGAGCAATTGCTCATTTGCGTTATGAAAGCGCTAAAAAAATCAGGCAAACTAAAACAGGCGTGCGGCGACGCAGCAACAAACTCCAGCAAACAACAACCCGATGATAGCGTATCATTACTGACCGGCGCTGGATCTAAACCATCAACGCCGGTTAAGGACAAACCAGCCGTGACCGACGGCTTCAACGCATTAATTGGCAATAACGCAAGCCATGAAAGTCCGAAGCAGCACACACCGGACGCCGCACCACCAAAGCAAAAGACAGCATCGCCGGTTAAGCAGCCTACGGCACACTTACGCTATAAACAGGGTGTTCATCAATGCATGATAAAGGACATAAACCTGAAGGAAGTGCTTGCGGTATTAAGGGCCGATAGCGAGATGCCCGACCTGTTGGAACAAACAGTTGTTCATATCAATAATTCCAAATCCGATGAAACGGTACAACTCAATGGTTTTGTTCATTCCATGGCCGCCACACAAAGAAAAATGGATGCACAATTCGTCAGTATCAAAGTGGTTTTTGTCGATGAAGACCCAAAAAAACTTGAACATCTTTCGCACTTCATCCAGTCGATGTAAATATAAAGTTTCAGACAAGTCCATTCTCGGCAGATATAAGCCGTCACAAAATGATGTAGATAGCCCACAGACTATGATTATTTATTGTCTGGCAAACGACGCTTACACGCCGCCTTCGTTTAAATACCACATTGACCCAAATAGTACTTAATCCGCATTTTTCTGGTTCGGGTCAAGCACAGCAAAAACAGCTGCAATTATCCTGGAAAAATAAATTTGACCTCCTACTATTGGCGATAGCAATTTGTTAGGCTAGAATCTTGGTTCATTCATCGCTGGGATGATTACGGATTGATCGCCCTGGACGTATCGAGCTTTATTTTATTGGTCGCATTTATTGCATGCGCTGGCATCATATGGTTTAAATTCATTCGCCCTGATGCGCCACAAAAAGCCCTTCGATTCACGCTAATTGGCCTATTAATATGGGCCATCGCAGCCGCTCTTGAATTCAACACCAGTATCCACCTGACTACCCACCCAACAACAAACTGGCTGTTCTATTCTTTGCTCCTGTCTGGCGCTGGCTGTATGTTGCTATCAAATGGCATAGCAGCCCTCTCATCCACAATCTCTTCAGCAATCAGTCAAACCGACTCAACTGCCAATGAAGAAAACATCAGGACTTTGCAATCTCAGCTGCAGCGCCAGAACATGCAGTTAGAATTAGCCCAAAATTGCGCCAAACTGGGCTTTTTGCATTTCTCCAGCGCAAACGATGTAGCACCATTGGTTTCATTCGGGGCCAGACGAATTCTTGGCATCACAACAAAATCAGAAATTAGTGAAGAAAATTTTTGGGCGGCAATACACCAAGGCGATACAGAAATTGTAAAACGCTATATAACCAACGCCACAACCAAAGGTACAATTCAACCACCCTGGCAATTTCGAATCATTCGCCCCGATCATGAGATACGGTATCTAACAGCCAATCTCAGCATAACTCAACACCATAATGACCACCCATGGCAAATCATTCTTACCTTTCAAGATATATCTGATGCCATTCGCAACGAACATCGATTAAGACATGCGCAAAAAATGGAAGCAGTTGGCGCGCTCACAGGCGGTATTTCACATGATTTTAATAATCTATTGCAGGTTATTCTCGGCAATACAGAACTGATCCAGGGTGAACTAAATGACGAGGACAAGGAATGTGTAATGACCATCCGACAAGCAGCCGGGAGGGGGTCAGAACTAACTCAAAGACTATTGGCGTTCTCAAGGCGACAGGTACTTGACCCGCAGAGCATTAACGTCGATGACCATATACGGGAAATATTACCTTTACTTCGTCGCACCCTTGGAGAATCTATACAGATTACTTCAACCACCAAAGACAAGCTTCATGAATGCCGTATAGACTCAGGCCAATTAAAAACCTCCATCCTCAACCTGGCGATTAACGCACAACATTCCATGCCTAAAGGCGGAACACTTTGCATCGAAACACAAAATATTTACCTGGACCAGGACTACGTTCAACAGCAATATTTACGCCAGCAAGAAGAAATACTTGAAGGTAATTACATCCAGTTATCCGTTTCTGATAAAGGTGCCGGCATACCCAAGCAAATTTTGGACCGCGTTTTCGAACCATTTTTTACCACCAGAGAAGTTGGCAAAGGGTCCGGCCTTGGCCTTTCTATGGTCTATGGTTTTATAAAGCAATCTGGTGGGCATATCGAAATATGTAGCGAAGTAGCCATAGGGACCACAGTCAATCTTTACCTGCCGGTTTCACAACCCAACTCCCCTGGCCTAAAAGACACGCAAACTAATAATATTAGCGACATGGAACAGGTGATTGCCGAATAAAATGCCGAAATAGTTAATGTAACCTACGTCATTTTATTGTAAACAAGGCCAAATTGACGCTACCGCTGAGCGAATTAGCCTTAATAGAACAAACAATTTTAACCAACCATCAGCAGCAATCAGATTTAAAATGCCTGCCTGCCCGATATGGGATAATATATCGACAAGTTACTATCGTTTTTGGCCGTTCCATCCAGCCCTTAACCCCAACCAAATTATTAGTGCCTTACGATTTTACGCATCAACACGTAAAATTTTCCCCCTGGCTTAACCTGGGCTTTCAGTATTAAGGATACACATTGCGTACTTCATCTCGATTAGCTTTTTCGCTCTATAAATGGTTATTTGTAGGGCCAATGCTAGTCTTATCCACTTTTTTCCTTGGCTGCATCATCAGCATCCTGTCACTGCTGGGCAAACCAGATTTTGCCTCGCGCGTGTTTGCAACGCGTTGGGCCAAATTTAACAGCATGACTTCGTTGCTTAACGTTGAAATCAAGGGCGCCGATTTGATAGACCCTAACACCTCCTACGTCATAGTGGCGAATCATCAAAGCCTTATCGACATCCTAATTTTGTATGGCTACCTGGATCTTGAGATCAAATGGGTAATGAAACAGGAAATCCGTGCTGTACCGGTACTTGGCATCGCCTGCGAACTGATGGGGCATATTTATATTGATCGAAGTAATACCAATTCTGCACTCAATTCTATTAACAAGGCGAAAGAAAAAATAACTGACGGTATGAGCGTGATTTTCTTCCCCGAAGGAACTAGATCAAGAACCGGCAAATTAAAGCGGTTTAAGAAAGGCGCGTTCAGATTTGCTCAGGAGCTGCAACTAGAAATCTTACCGGTAGCCATTCATGGCTCCGGTAAAATACTACCCTCAGACAGCATTAACCTGACGCCTGGCAGAGCCACCCTGGAGTTCTGCAAACCAATTACCACTAGCGGCATTGAACCCAGGGAAATCACAAAACTCAGCAATCAAGCGTTTGACTCAATCAACCACGCCCTACATGGAGCAGAGCCTTCAGCAGGTAAAAAGCCTTCAGCGGAATAGAGCCTTCAGCGGCTCTACATAAAAAGCCCTCAGCGGTTCTACATAAAGAGCCCTCAGCCGCTCTACATATAGAGCCCTCAGCGGTTCTACATAAAAGCCCAACCCCAAATATCTACAAATTGTTTATTTCCGCTTTTTCCGTCCACGATTCTTCTTGTTTGACCGCGAGGCGCCCTTAACGCCATCCACAGATATTTTGCGCGAATTACTAAAGGCCTTCTTAATCGCTGCTACTTTCTTATCTCTGCGGATAAATTCATGCGGCTGCTTCGCACGATCGAAATTGATTACCGTTGTTTCATCCATGGAATTAACCTTTTGAAGACAGTTTGGTTGATCGTTTGATTACCCACAATCCAGAATGCCCTGCTGAACGATAACAACCATTTACTTTTTATTCATAGACTTATACCATGCCGCTGCAAATTTACCCATGCCATGCAGTTTCAGCTGCATATGATACACTCAAACTAAGATATAGAATTATTTTTCAACGTGACCTTACTTAAACAATCCGCAGACAGACTGCCTTTATTCCTTATAATTTCACTCACCGCCCTCGACTTTTTATTGTATTTCACAATCGATAATCTCTGGTGGCTAGTGGCTTATTTTATTTTGACACTAGTGCCAAAAGGCTGTATTTGCGCCTGGAATCACCATCACCAACATACCTTAACCTTCAGATCCATGCCAATGAACCGTGCACTGGAAATTAGCTATGCGCTACATACAGGTGTCACAACCAACCTTTGGCTATTGCATCATGTACTAGGACATCATCACAATTATCTGGATCAAACCAGGGATGAAAGTCGTTGGAAACGCAAAAATGGCTCTACAATGGGCATGATCGAATATACCCTTAGCGTTGCCCTGACATCTTACTACCGTGGCTTCAAAGTCGGCAGAAAATACCCCAAACACTATCGTACACACGTCATATTTAGCCTGCTCGCCCTGTCCATCGCAGGCGCATTAACAATATACCAACCCATGCAGGGCCTTATGCTATTTATTCTACCAATGATCACCGGCTTGCTCATTACTGCCTGGGCCACCTATGACCACCACACCGGACTTGATGAAACCGAAAACCATTTCAAAGCTTCCTACAACAATATGAACCCTATTTTTAATACCTTAACAGGCAACCTTGGATACCACACCGCACATCATTATAAACAGGGTACCCACTGGTCAAAATTACCCGCTTTGCACACCAGCATCAAACACCATATCCCAGACAATCTTTACAATCAGTCCATGTGGGATATTTTCACCAAATTTTCAATTTTACGAATTTTTGGCCTGAATAATTAACCTCCAACATAAATCATAATTGAGCCAACAAAATTATCGTTTAATCTGATCAGCCAAAAGACCAATGGATACCGCATACTTATTCGCGCAGTTATAAGCGAGAATCCCACCAAAATTACGCCCCACCAGGTAAGCTTTAGTCTCGCCTTTCGCGGGGATAACCATGGCATATTTTTCACTACCAGGCGCAACATCCACACCCATGTTTCGCCATTCATCCAGCGAAAGCCGACCCGTGTGATGTCGGTATGCGCGACACCCCTTGCGTACCTTAGCTGGCCGCAGGCTTTCAAACTCAATTTCCTCCGTTAAAGCCACAGCCAGGCCCCAACCCTGGCCTTTATGCCAGCCATTAGTACTGAGATAGTTAGCTATAGACGCCCAAACATCAACCTGATTACTCCAGATATTCTTTTTACCATCGCCATCAAAATCTTCGGCGTAAACCAGGAAAGAAGACGGCATAAATTGATTTTGACCCATTGCACCGGCCCAACCACCAACAAACTTATCGGCTGCTATATGGCCCTGATCAAGGATCACCAGAGCATTTATAAGCTCTTTGGTGAAAAATTTTGCACGCCTTGGGTCGTGGCCTAAAGTGGCTAAAGACCGTACTATGGAATACTTGCCCTGGTATTGTCCAAAATTCGATTCAAGCCCCCAGAATGACAATATATATTCAGCGTCCACTGAATAAGTATTCGCAATTTCCTCTAGTTTAACGGCATGATCTGCATAATATTTATTCGCAGTATCAATTCGATATTTAGTCACACGGGCTTGCAAATACTGCTCAAAAGTCTGAGTAAATTCCGGTTGTTTGCGGTCGAACTTTAGCACTCGTGGATCAGGTTTAAGGTTATCCAGCATGACCAATACCTGTTCACCAACACCTTTTCCTGCAGCGGACTTTTTAACGTCTGCAAGGTATTGAGCAAACGGCTGGTTATCTGCCATGGCCCAACAAGAAAAAAAACTGCAAATAATATTTAGTGCCAATACCCAACAAAAAGATCTACGCAGTAGCAAAAGATTCCCCTCACAAAAAAATTTATATCGAATTCGCTTTATCAGATGCAGATGATAGCAGAGTTCAAACCATTGTCAGCGACACCCTGAACTTAACTAACGTGTCCACCGATGGTCACCGATGGTCACCATCGGTGACAGGCTTCCGCTAAGACCCGTTAGTCAAACAATTATTTTATCAGCAACCCTGTAACAAAAGTCCTGCCCAGTCGTTCAATAAAGACGGGACAGAAAGAAATGCCATAACGCCAAACATTAGCTCAGGTACATTTAGTAATCATAAAGGAAATCCCATGACCATATTTTTCAACCTTGAGGCTTACTTCCGCCGCATCATGAATCGAACCGGAGAATTCGTCGGCCTATTAGTAATAAGGCTGTTGCTAGCCTGGGAGTTCTGGGAAGCCGGCTGGGAAAAATTCGGTGGTGAAAACTGGTTCCAGCATATCCAGCATAAATTCCCGTTTCCCTTCAGCATTATCCACACAGATATCAGCTGGTTTATGGCCACCTGGTTCGAAATGCTGGGTGCCATTGCGCTACTGCTCGGGCTGGGCACAAGATATGCGGCGATTTCTTTATCTATATTGACGATCGTGGCTACTATCGCAGTACATATTCCTGTTGATGGGTGGTCATCTTTGAGCGACATTGCAAGTGGCTATGCAATAACCAACAAAGGCTTTGGCAACTATAAACTGCCCTTAATCTACCTGATTTTATTTATTCCGTTGATTCTATCTGGGCCTGGCAAGATAAGTCTCGACTATTTGATTCTCCGCTTCACCAATAAGCAGCGCTAGCAAACCGTGCTAACAATCAATGTCAACCTCGCTGCCAACAGTTGTCAGAACAATAGTACCTGACCTCAGCTCATTAACCGTAAACCGCAGCGCTAGTTTACGGTGCCCAACAATGGCAATAGCAACGACAGGCATTTCCATGCTACTGTTCCAGCTACTAAACGAGTCAACAGGGTCAATAACAAGCGCCATGGCAAATAATAATCCTACAGCAAACACGCATTCACCCATGAGTGAATGGCATATATTAAGTTATAGCGCCGTCTATATGCCCATTTCCATGGTCCTGTTACCGGTCGGATTATATGTATTGCCTTACTATGCTGAGCTGGGTATCAGCCTTTACGCAATGTCGCTTATTATATTCTGCGCGCGACTTTCAGACGCCTTTACAGATCCGTTAATCGGGGTACTTTCGGATCGAACCAAATCGCGCTGGGGGCGGAGAAAACCCTGGCTGGTGGGCGGCGCGCCACTCGTAATGTTATCTATGTATATGCTTTTTATTCCCCCCGACAACCCCTCTATATGGTATTTTAGCAGCTGGATAGCGTTGCTTTACTTAGGCTTTACTATCATCGACTTACCTTATTTTGCCTGGGGCGCCGAACTATCAACCGACTATAAAGAACGTACACATATCACCGGCCGGCGAGAACAATTCCATTTCACCGGCAATGTCATCTTCAATCTGCTGCCCATTTCTGCGGCACTCATTATTTACTTTGCCGCCACCGAAAGCTTCGATTTCAGTGCCATGGCAGACAATTTTAGCCATCAATTCCATGAAATAATGAAAACCAGAGCGGGGCATATTGACGTCATTCTTGAATGGATAGCCAACCTGGTGCTAGTAGCCATACCGCTCACCATTGGCCTGGCAGTCTATTTTGTACCAGAAAAAGAACAGATGGTCATTCCTCGACGCAAACCCACATTCCTCGCAAGCTTAAGAGTAGTGCGCAGAAATGGCCCCTATATCCGCCTTATAATCTGCTATGCAGTCAGCACCTTGGCAACTGCAATGACAGCAGCCATGTCTTACTTTTTTTGCAAACACGTCATCCAGACAGCAGAACTTTATCCCCTATTCCTGTTCGCCTACTATATGAGCACAATATTGGGTTTGCCGCTTTGGATGCGCCTGGCAAACCGGCTCGGAAAACATCGAGCATTTATTATTGCCATTTTCTGGTACGCCTTCTGGGCATCCTGGATTCCCTTTTTACCCAGCGGCAATTTTATGTTTTTTCTTATTATTATGTGTTTAAAGGGCTCAGCAACAGGGGCTTTTTATGCGCTGCCTGCCGCTATGGCAGCAGACGCAGTAGATATTGATTCTGCTCGCACAGGTGAGCAGCGGGCCGGACTTTACTTTTCAGTCTGGAGCATGTTCAAAAAAGGCGCCTATGCAACCGGTGGCGCTATTGGCCTGGCATTGCTCGCTTTTTTTGGTTTCAATCCTTCCGCCGATGTAGCTCTCGCAGGCACGCCTTTGGGCAATTCTGAAACCTCCCTGATATGGTTAGCTGTACTCTATTCAATAGTCCCGGCGATGATAAAACTGATTGCGTTACCCTTTATCTGGAATTACCCCCTTACTGAAGCCAGACAACAAAAGATTCGCGCCAGGATCGAACGACGCGGCAAGTTAGTGAACTTTAATGCAAACTCCGCGGCTACCGAAACCCAAAATTAGTGAGCCTACTAAAGACCTATCAATTTTGTTGAATAGGCTAAGTTACTCGAAAAAATGAATTCGAATTGTTTTTATAGCCAATAACCTTCGAACTCAACAACAACTCGCTATAAGCACTTTATATCTGACTATTTTTGGCTTTACTATATTACCCGTTGGCCAACCATGAAAAAGCCAGCGGTATGTTCACCCAAGCCTGTTTCAGAGCGGACTGGGAATTTGTATCGATAATTGACCAGGAGAATAACCCATGACCAAAAAAATCGTTGTCATCGAGGGAGATGATGCCTCACCAGAAGCGATGCAACCTACGGTTGAAGTAATTTCATCACTGGGTCTGGATATCGCCTGGCAGTATCCCGTAGTGGGAGAGGATGCCATTGAAAAATTCGGCACCCCGCTACCTCAAGAAACCAAAGACATGATTGACGCTAGCGATTCAACACTTTTTGGTTCCACCAGCGGCAAAACAGGTGCAGCCCTAGGCTATCTACGTTGGGGCAGACTAACCTATGCGAATTGCCGCCCGACAAAATACCTGCCTGGATACCAAAGCCCACTAGCGGACCCAACCGGCATTGATTTTGTTATTGTTAGAGAGAACCTCGAAGACCTGTATCTGGGCATAGAAGGCGACGTAGAAGGACTGGCCAACCTCGGCCTACGTAGCCGCACCGCCAGAATGCCGCTAGCTGAGTATGATGGCCGGTATGCCATCAAAGTAATAACTGAAGAAGGTAGTACCCGCATTGTCCGCAAGGCTTTTGAATTAGCAAGAGCACGCGCCGCAAAAGGATTGTCTGCCAAAGTAACCTGTACTGCAAAATATAATATGCTGTCCTATACGGACGGATTGTTTAGAGATTGCGCCCTGAAAGTTGCAGCAGAAAACCCAGATATTGAATTTGAAACATTTATAGTTGATGACTTTGCACATCGATTATGCGCCAGACCTCAAGATTTCGACGTTATTGTAATGCCCAACCTTTACGGTGACATTTTATCCGATGCAGCAGCAGGCCTGGTTGGCGGCCTTGGCCTCGCAGCCAGCGGCTGTTATGGCGACGACTACGCCTACTTCGAATCAGCTCATGGCACAGCACCTGATATAGCAGGACAGAATATTATTAACCCGACCGCCACTTTAATCTCTGCCGCCATGATGCTTGAATATCTGGATTTTAACGACGCATCAGAACGCCTGCTGCAGGGAATCGAAACCATGTATGCTGACCGCTTATCGCTAACACCTGATCAAGGCGGCAAAGCTTCTACCACCGACTTTTGTCGCACACTGACTGACCTCATCAGTAATTAATCTGGTATCAACTTTAATAATGAAGCGGCCAACACTCAACTACTGGCACATCCTGAAAACCTCAACCCGGCAGAACTAGTTTATGAAATTAACCAGTAAAATTTGCGATATTTTTGAAATCGACTATCCCATCGCGTTAGCCGGCATGGGTGGCGCTAGCACGCCTGAACTAGCCGCGGCAGTTTCTAATGCTGGTGGACTAGGTATTCTAGGCGCAGCAGGTTGCCAGCCAGAGGAATTAAGAGAATGGATCAACCGCGTCAGAACATTAACAGATAAGCCTTTTGGCGTTGATACCCTGTTGCCCGCCTCTGTACGCCGAGCGAGCCAGACCGCCAATTCAGATAACGGGCCAGACCCAATGGAACAAGTTAAGGGTCATATGGCCTTCGCCCAACAATTTATGGCGGACCAGCAACTTGAAAAACCATCCCGAGCAGGCAGACCGAGCAACAATGAAACAAAGCCGCCGGGCAAACGCCTGGTACCCCTGAGCAAAGAATTCTTTGAAGCTCAGATGCAGGTGATTATCGAAGAAAAAGTCCCTGTTTATGCCGCTGGACTAGGTAGCCCAGGCCCCTGGATGGATGAATTCCGATACAACGGCACCAAAGTCATGGCAGTTGTTGGCGCGGTGCGGCATGCCGTGCAGATCGCGTCTAGCGGTCTTGATGTGGTGGTCGCTCAGGGCCACGATGCCGGCGGACATAATTCTCCAGTTGGCTCACTGGCACTCATTCCGCAGGTTGTCGACGCAATGGGCAATGTACCCGTCATGGCAGCCGGTGGAATAGGTGATGGCCGCGGCGTTGCTGCAGCCATGATGCTAGGCGCTGCTGGTGCCTGGATTGGTACCGCATTCCTCGCCGCCGAAGAAGCTGGCATCTTGCAGTTTCAAAAACAGGCCCTGGTTGACGGCACCGAAGAAGGCACTGTAATCTCAAGATCAGTGACCGGCAAACCAGCCCGCCTGGTCCGCAGCAAATGGACCGACGCATGGGAAAATGCAGACATTAACCCCCTGCCAATGCCCTATCAGAGTATGATCTCGGGCCCAATCCTTGCCGCAGCCAGCGCTGCAGAAAGAGCCGATATTTATCCTGGCATAGCAGGCCAGGGCATGGGGATGATAAAGGCAGTTCGGCCCGCCAAAGCTATCTTTGAAGAAATCGTAGAAGTGGCCGAAACCGCCCTGAGCTCTGCCAAACACTTTGTCTAAAACAGCAGTATTTCAACATCTAAAAACTAAAGGGGCTAAACCAGCACTGCGATTAAGCAACCACTAAATTTACAACCAATATTGAGAGCATTAACTAGAACAACACTTATAGCAGCACCCCATATAGGCGTGAAGTTCAAAACGGAAGTGAACAGTTATAGGAGCAATGATGATGGCGCGACAATACGATACCCTGATAGTTAACGGCATGGTGGTAGATGGTACCCGAATGCCAAGACGTAAATGTGATGTAGCAATCAAAGACGGCAAAATTGCCAGGCTGGGTCGGATTGATCCCGACCTGGCTGATCAAATCATCGACGCTGAGGGCCAAATCGTCGCTCCAGGTTTTGTTGATTTGCATACCCATTACGACGCGCAGGTATTCTGGGACCCATATTGTTCAATGTCAGGTTGGCACGGCGTCACTTCAGTTGTAATAGGCAACTGCGGTTTCGGCTTTGCCCCCGTCCAGGAGGCATTCCGAGAACGCGCCATGTTATCCATGACTCGGGTTGAGGCAATCCCTTACAATGCACTAAAAGCAGGCCTGCCCTGGGACTGGATATCCTTCCCTGAATTCCTACAATCTCTCGATAACCTACCCAAAGCGGTTAACTTACGCGCCTTTTTGCCCGTCGGCCCGCTGCTATGCTGGGTAATGGGGTTCGAACGCGCGAAGGCCGGTGAAATGCCCACCGATACAGAACACCAGGAAATGCGCCGCATTTTGCATGAAGCAATGGATGCCGGCGCTGGCGGCTGGTCGGCACAAAGACTACAACCGGGATCAGGCACTAGCGTGCAAAACGACTACGACGGCACCCCGATGCCAACCGATGTCATGCATGACGCAACCTGTCTACAGCTAGCTGAAGTACTCGCCGAACGCAATGACGGTTTTATTCAGGTCACCTTAACCAAGAATGATGGCACCACCAAAGAACACGTAGAAGAACTCGCGGCAGTATCAGGCAGACCCGTTTTATATAACGTTATTTTACCTTTTTCGCATCGCCCTGACTCGCATAAAAATGGTCTGCAGTGGCTCAAGGATTGTCGTGAAAGGGGCCTGCCAGTATATGGTCAGGGACTAACCACTGATGCTGGTTTCACTTTTTCTTTTGATGAGTGGAACCTGTTTGATGAGGTCCCTGAGTGGCGAACCGTCACTATGGGCACACCTGCCGAACGCCTGGACAAAATCCGCGACCCCATTCATCGAGCAGCGCTGCGTAAGGCACAAAGGCCTCATCTTACCCTCGCGTCTATAGAGTCAATATCAGTCGCCGAAGTCTTCATCGAATCCAGCCAACATTATGTTGGCCAATGCATCGGCGACATAGCAGAAGCCGAGGGCAAACATCCCATTGACGCTTTGTTGGATATTGCTGTGGCGGACGAACTTCAAGCGGTCTTTTATGGTGTTGCTACCCAAACAACCGGCGATGGCTTCCGCGATTTAATGCTCGACCCGTGGATTATTCCCGGCGTTTCTGATGGCGGCGCCCATACGCGCTTCCTCACTGCCGGCCGATATACAACAGACGCCATTATTAGAGCAGCACGTGACACTGAGATACTCTCGCTTGAAGACGTACACTGGAAATTATCTGCCCTGCCAGCACATTGTGCGGGTTTCACCGACCGGGGCACACTACAACCTGGAAAAGCTGCCGATATTGTCATTTACAATCTTGAGCAACTGGAAATTCTACCGGTCGAAAAAACTTTCGATTTCCCCGCTGACGAGTGGCGCCGAGTACAAAAGGCCAAAGGCTATAAATATGTATTAGTTAATGGCAAAGTCACCATCAAGGATGATAATCAAACCCAGGTGTTTTCCGGCGAACTACTGCGGAATCCTGTTCAAACCTGATCTACGCCGCCTGACAGATGCTTAAAGGTAAGTCTCTTTTTATCTGCGTAACGGACCATCAATCACTCTTCAATCGACAAACCGAGTCGATTGAAGCTGCTGATCTATACTTTTACAGGCATAGCTTTCCATTTTGAGGACCATTAATGAAGTCTGTACTGGTTGCCAGCCGTAATAAAAATACCTGCGGGCTAATATTCACCTGTCTAAACAATAACTACGAACTTTCGCTGCTGAAATCAGTGAAAATTCTCTCGGCAACAAACCAGCCATGTGATCTTTTTATCATTGACAGCGAAAACTCGGTTGATCAGGAAATGGACTTAATAGCAAAATTCAAAGCGTCCAATAACGCCCCCATCCTCTTCTTAACAGCAGTAGAATCAACAGCTGATGCTATCCATGCGTTAGCAAAGGGTGCCACCAACTACTTAATTAAAGTTGATCGCTTCATCCAGTTGCTGCCCTGCACGGTGGAGTTATTACTCAATCAACATGAAGAATTATGCCAGCTGCGTAAGGCCAATCGAAAATTGATCGCACATATTAAATCGGTAGAAGAGCAGGCAAAAAAATCCCCTTATACGCCATCTGTTAACCTGCGAAATCCAATCCAGGAAATAGCTGTCCCTAATCTACCAGACCCCTCCCCGCAACTCCCGAAAGAGCCATTAACCCTTATCGAAAGAATTACCCAGCGCTTAAAGCAAGGGGAAATCAACCTGCCGTCAATACCTGACTTTGTACTCAAGGTTAATCAGCTGGTAGATTCTCATGCTAGCATTGCCCAAATCGCCAAATTGGTCAGCAACGACACCGCAATAACAACCAGCCTGATAAGAATTTCAAATTCATCTCGCTATCGAGGCGTTTCACAGAACCAGAACCTGGAACAAGCAATCAACAGATTGGGTATCGAACAATCCATGGTTTATGTGCAGATGATTTCCAATCGCAGTCTATTTGCCACTAAAGACCCCTTATTGGCACCCTTATTCAACAATTTATGGGCTCATTCGATGGCCTGCGCACATACCAGCCAGGTCATCTCTGAAAAACTATCTATCGGCAATTGCTTTGATATTTTTATGATGGGATTACTGCATGATATTGGAACACTTTTTTTGCTCCAGATATTGGCCGAAGTGCGTGTCGCCGACATCGATTTCAAACCCAGCAAAGAAGAGCTCCATCAGTTGATCGAAGATTATCATGAAAATTTTGGCAAGAGCCTATTGCAGCGCTGGCGGTTCCCTGCACCCTATATCGAAGTAACCGCATTCCATGAACATCCAGAAAAATGCACCAAAATCACCGACCAGCTGCTGGTCATCAACCTCTCAAACCGCATTATTAATGCCCTCGGATATCAGCTGGATGGCAGTGATGAACAATCATTCAAACTGCAAAAAAGTGATACGTCACTGGGGCTCAACGAGGCCCTGGTAGAAGAGATCAGTGCGCAATCACAGGAACTCATAGAAAACTTCAAAGCCGATACCGGGTGCTAACAAAGCGCATAAATTTAGTCAATGCTAGTTTCGATACTTTGATCCAAAATCGAACCGCAACCTTGACGTAAAAACGAAATCTGGGCAAAAAACGTGTATCAATCCAGTAGTGACACAGAAAAAGAATCCAGCAGACTTTGAGACCATTTCTGTTAGACTAGCGCCGCTTTAATCCAGCCAGCAACTCATCAGCCATAGAGCCCTAAGCAATGAACCGTAAGCATGACTAGTCAGTATCCAAATTCCAGCACAATCCGCAGGCTCGGCGCTATGTTGTATGACCTTTTGCTAATTATTGCGATATGGACCACAACGACCGCAGCGGTTATTTCCTTCAACAACGGCGACGCTGTGGAAGGATGGCAATTCCAGCTGTTGCTGTATGGTGAAATACTGCTGTTTTATTTTATATTCTGGCGCATTAAAGGCCAGAGTCTTGGCATGCAGGTATGGAAAATTAAGACCGTCGATGATGCTGACCAGATAATAAGCACACGTCAGGCATTGTATCGATTATTTCTGGCCAGTATTTGCATTGCACCTGCTGGCGCGGGCTTCTTCTGGATGTTATTTAATAAACAACGTCTTACCCTCTATGACCAACTCTCAAATACCCGCGTCATTTATCTTGGCTCTAAACCATACGCATCGGAAATGCAGAAATAGACCCAAACTAGCCTACAATCACTATGCTTTATGCCTAATTTAGAAAACCAGATTTAGAAAACAAATAAAACCTAATAACGCCATTGCGGCGTTTTGGCAGAGCATACGGTTTAATCAGTACATACGAATTAATCAGTGCAATTTTAAGCCGTTCTTCGAAACAGTATATATCCCAGTAGAAAACAAATTAATATTGGCACCAGCACCGCTATCATTGGCGCAAAACCAAACACCATGCTGGCTGGCGACAATAAATCAAGAACAAACTTAAAGATAATACCGGCCACCAGACCAGATACAACCCGCATTCCCATAGTCGCTTCTCGGAGCGGCCCAAAAACAAATGAAATGGCCATAAATACCAGGCCGATAGTAGCTAATGGCTGAAGGACTTTACGCCAATAACCTAGCTGGAATTTAGCGCTGTTAAGGCCCTGAGCATCCATATAGCTAATTTTTGCATTCAATTCTCCAATCGACATTTTGTCCGGTTGAACAAGAATTTCCGCATTCAACAAACCTGGCACTAACCGTGTATCCCAGCGCCAACTGGTTAGCTCTGCCGACTGTGTAGTTTCGGCACCAATATCGGTCAGGACAACGTTTTCCAGCAACCAGTATTGCTCATTTTCACGGACATCATGAAACACACCTCGCGTCGCATACAAGCTTCGCTTCAGATTATGTGCCTGGTCAAAATAATAATGGCTAATACCTTCTATTACGCCTCCCTGACCAACAGAATCAAAATGCATATAGACATTATCTTCGCGGTACCAAAAACCATTGGTCGAAACTATTGTATTGTTTCCGGACAGTGCTTTCTCTTTACTTATCCGCGCTGTTTTCTCAACCTGGGGAAGAATGTATTCACCCACATATAGCCCTACTAGCACTAAAATCAATGCCGGTTTCATTGCATTCCAGGAGATATTCCAGGTAGAAACCCCCGCTGCCCGCATCACCAGTAATTCACTATTATTGGCCAAAATCCCTAACCCTGCCAAGCACCCAATTAAGGCACTATAGGGCACTAGTTCATAAAACATTCTGGGCATACTTAGCAACACGAATACAGCAACATTCACCATGGTATAGGTTTCGTTGATATCTTCGATTTGCTCAATTAGTGTAAAAACGCTCAGTATTCCCAACAAACCACCCATAGCAAGTAACATAGTACTGCCAATGGTGAGCATCAAATAATAATCAATTCGTCTCATATGCTCACCTTTTTTACTTTTCTAACCCGGAACAGCCCAGTAAACCACTCAAGCCTAAATAAGCAAAAAACAATGACAAGATAAATTCCATGCACCCAACCAAGCCCCGGCAACAGAGGAAATTGCCCTTTCTCTATCGCTGACCGAGCTGCAGACAAGGAAACGATATATAAAAAACATAAGATCATGCCAGGAACTAGCCGAGTATATCTGCCTTGCCTGGGGTTCACTCTACTCAATGGAATAGCCATTACCCCGATCACAGGTATCATCAGCACCACTGAAATTCGCCACTGCAACTCTGATAAATTTTTTGTTGTCGGCGCCTCGATAAGATCACCGGTAGGTATCGCCGTTCGCCGTCGCTCTCGTCTCGGCGCCTGCTGCTTCTCAATTAGCTGACCATATTCCTCATACAAAATAACCTGGTAATCCCTGGTGCCCGGCACGCCATTGTATCGCGTACCCTCTTTAAGCACTAAAAACCGATTTCCATTTGCATCCACGATGGTCGCGCCACGATCAGCCTGAACTGTAACCGTGTCTCTGTTACTACTAACATTACCTCTTACCTGCTCATTGATAAAAACGCCGGCCAACTCCCCTTTACCATCCAGCCGTTCCGCGTAGGTAACACGCGCCCCTGAACGCAGCGTCTGAAATCGCCCTGGGGCCAACATATCAAACTCCGTTTTATTGCGCTGATCTGCAAACAGAATTTCCACTTCCGCCTCGCCATGCGGTTTTAGCCAAAGCGAGGTCACCGCAGCAAACAGCATAACGATGGCGGACAGACCCAGCGTAATCGCTATCAACTTAAGCGGGCTCATGCCACAGGATTCCAGCACCACCATTTCACTATCCACATGCAAGCGCCCATAAGACAACATAATTGCCAGGAAAAAACTAACTGGAATAATCATTTCCAGAAAACCAGGCAAACGATAGCCCATAATCAAAAACAGAATATCCCTGGTCAAGGTGCCACTGGCGGCCTGATTCAGATAGCCACTAAATCGCCAACCCATGGAAATCACCAGCACAACACCCGCAACCGCGAACATAGTAAAAAAAACTTCTTTTGCAAAATATTTATAAAGAATCAATACAAATCCAACAGATATAGCCAACAGTGTGGCCGTGCAGTTCATAAACGTTATATTATCTACTTTAAGGGGTATGATTAACAACAAACACCACAAGCCATTAATAAACAGCTTAATGTACTACCCAGGCTTCAACGGCACATAATCAAATTCCACAACCCAAAACCTGACATCCTGATCTAAGATTAGCCAATGATCAGACGAACCACTTAATGTATTAATTGAATTCAATTCAAGTCTCAGACGCGAAATTTAAAGGATTAACTATGGAATTTGGCACCAAATCAGGAAACCCGGTAAAAACCCGCAGCCAATGCATTATCGTTGGTGTCTATGAAGACGGCCAGCTCAGCCCCACCGCTGAATTGTTGGATACAGCTAGCAAGGGCTATCTTAAAAAGGTCGTCGCGCGCGGCGACACAGATGGCAAGATCGGTCAAAATGTGCTCCTGCATGACATCCCTGGCATTAGTTCAACCCGTATTTTACTGGTGGGACTCGGTAAAAAAGATGCCGCCAGCGGTAGCAAATTTTCCCAGATGGCCCAAAGCGTCATTGCCACTTTAAAAAATATTCCCGCTAAACAGGTTTTATGCAGCCTGGCCGAAACGGAGGCTGGTGATAACAACCTATACTGGAAAACGCGGAAAATCGTCGAACTATTCTCCGCTGGTATCTACGCCTATACCGATATGCGAGGTACACCACCTAAACCCCACAGCAAGGTTGAGAAAGTCGATCTCTTAACCGACAAAAAGAACCATACAATTACCCGTCGGGCGCTTAAAGATGCCAAAGCCATCGCCCTTGGGGTCGCCATCGCCAAGGATTTGGGCAATACGCCGAGCAATATTTGCACCCCAACCTACCTTGCCAAACAGGCGATACAATTAGGCAAGGCTTATGCCTCGCTAACTACAAAAATTCTCGACGAGAAAGAAATGGCCAAACTGGGCATGGGATCTTTCCTCTCTGTTGGACATGGCAGCGCTGAACCTTCAAAAATGATTATCATCCACCATAAAGGTGGCAAGCCAAAGGACCCGCCGCATGTACTGGTAGGCAAGGGTATTACCTTTGATACAGGCGGTATCAGCTTAAAACCTGCTGCTACTATGTATGAAATGATTTACGACATGTGTGGTGCAGCCTGTGTATTTGGCGCGATGAAAACCGTTGCGGAATTAAACTTGCCCATCAATGTGACCATGGTTATCGCCGCCGCAGAAAACATGCCATCGGAACGGGCCAGCCGACCCGGCGATATCGTTAAAAGTATGTCTGGACAAACTATCGAAATTCTCAATACGGACGCCGAAGGTCGACTGGTTTTATGCGATGCACTTACCTATATCAGCCGGTTCAAACCCGCTACTGTGATCGACGTAGCAACCCTTACTGGTGCCTGTATTATGGCTTTAGGCTCAGTCGCGTCAGCACTATATGCCAACGATGATACACTGGCCGAAAACATTAACGCAGCCGGCGAAAACAGCCTTGACCGCGTATGGCGGATGCCACTCTGGGACGAATATCAGCCACAACTCAATAGTGCTTTTGCAGACATGGCCAATGTTGGCGGCAGAGAAGCGGGCTCCGTTACTGCCGCCTGTTTCCTGGCCCGATTCACCAAAAAATATCGCTGGGCTCATCTCGATGTCGCCGGCACCGCATTTCGCGGCGGAGGCGCGCAAAAAGGCGCTACTGGCAGACCCGTTGGACTGCTAGTCCAATACCTCCTGGACAGGGCAAATGTCAAACAGCATTAGCGGTAACAATACCTAAGCAGCGCAATTCAATCTCCCAGGTTAAACAAATAAAATGACCCGAATCGATTTTTACCAGATTGATAGTGATGAAGCGCCGCTTATTTTCACCTGTCGCCTAATTGACAAGATTTATCACCTTGGGCACAAAATACATATTCATACCATGGACCAGGCACAGTCTCAGGCGCTTGACGATCTGCTGTGGAACTTCAAACCTGAACGGTTTATTCCACATGCAATATGCAGTAACGTAGTAGAGAATGGACTCCACGAAAAGGTAAAGGTTAAAATTTGTCATCAATCTGAACCGCTTGAGCACAAGGATATTATGATCAACTTATCCGGCACAGTGCCGGATTTTTTCAGTCGCTTTGAGCGTGTCGCTGAAGTTGTACCGCTGGATAAACAAAGCCGTACATCGGCCAGAGAAAACTATCGGTTCTATAAAGATCGTGGCTATGAATTACAATATCATCAAATGAAGGCCCGCAAATGATTAGCATAGAAAATTAAGCCGCCATAGATAAATTTAACTAGGCGCCTGCTGCCAACCAATTACTTTCAGAGACTAATTACCTTCAAAGACTAATTATCTTCAAAAACTAATAGCAACCAACATGACGGACGACAAAGAAACAACAGTGAAGCCCGAGCCACAAGCTCAAATCCCGCTACTGGATGACATATTCACTCACGGCAAAGTCACTCATGGCAAAGTTACTCATGGCATACATGCCAACAATGAGGCGACTGCCAACTTTGCTCTAGATCCAGCTGTTCACAATCCAGGTGCTAATGCGGGAAAGACCGCAACAAAAGACCAACGAAAAATCAAACAACAAGCATCCCAGGTAGCTGAAGCCCTGACCAAAGAGTTCCCTGAAGACCTGATCCTTTGCTTAAGGGATGAATTAAGCGCCATTCTGGATGATTTAAAAACGCCCCCAAACTCGGAGTCACAATCCCCTACCGGCGAAACCACAGCTAATAATAACCGCGACCACAATATTAACCACGACCCACAATAAGCCTCAATACGGGGTCTTTTGATCAACAATAAACGTGTATAATCCGGTTTTTTAGTACCCCTCATTTATCAATACCAGCCATATAGCCAGCCTAAGTTATGAAAAAATACCAACCTCAAGATATCGAACAAGCCTGGTATCAAAAATGGGAAGCCGCTGACTATTTTGCACCCGCAGGCGATGGCACCCCCTATTCGATCGCAATCCCACCACCCAACGTAACTGGCACCTTGCATATGGGACATGCCTTCCAACATAGCCTGGTGGATTCCCTCATTCGCTATCGACGCATGAAAGGCGACCAGACACTGTGGCAAATGGGGACCGACCACGCTGGTATATCCACCCAACTGCTGGTGACCGAGCAATTAGCTGCCAAGGGAATAAAACCATCCGATTTAGGCCGAGAAAAATTTCTCGACAAGGTCTGGCAATGGAAAGATGAATCCGGTGGCATTATCAGCCGCCAGCTTCGCCGCCTGGGCGCTTCACTGCATTGGCCCACAGAAAGGTTCACGCTTGATGAAGGTTTATCTCGTGCTGTACTGGAGGTTTTTGTCAGGTTACATGACGAAGGTTTAATTTATCGTGGCAAACGGCTGGTTAACTGGGATCCAGTTTTACAAACATCAATATCGGACCTGGAAGTTATATCCGCAGAAGAAAAAGGCCACCTATGGCATTTTAAATACCCACTTGCTGACAATCCTGAAGAATTCATGGTGGTTGCGACCACACGTCCAGAAACCATGTTAGGCGACGTAGCTGTTGCCGTGCATCCAGATGATCAACGATATAAAAAATTCGTCGGTAGAAATATCAAATTGCCACTGACAGATCGCACTATTCCAGTCGTTGCCGACTTTTATGTCGACAAGGAATTTGGCACCGGTTGCGTCAAAATCACGCCTGCACACGACTTTAATGACTATGAGATAGGCAAACGAAACAATTTACCGTTAATCAATATATTCAACGAAGACGCCTCTCTCAACCTCCAAGTACCAAAAAAATATCATGGTCTTGATCGTTTTGCGGCAAGAAAACAAATAGTTGAAGATCTTTCTGCCCTCGAACTTGTGGTAAAAATTGAAGACCACCAAATGGTGGTGCCTCGTGGCGAGAAATCAGGCATGCCAATCGAGCCTTTTTTAAGCGATCAATGGTTCGTAAAAACCGAACCACTGGCTGAACCAGCCATTAAAGCGGTAGAAAATGGCGATATAGAATTTATCCCAAAAAACTTTGAAAACACTTATTTCTCCTGGATGCGAGATATACAGGACTGGTGTATTTCCAGACAACAATGGTGGGGTCATCGAATCCCAGCCTGGTACGATGCCGAGGGCAATGTATATGTTGGACGTAACGAAACCGAAGTGAGAGCAAAATTTGACCTCGATACCAACCTGCCACTTAACCAGGACGAAGACGTCCTGGACACCTGGTTTTCATCAGCCTTATGGACTTTTTCCACCCTGGGCTGGCCCGATAAAACCACTGCCTTAGAAAAATTTCATTCCACTGATGTGATGGTAACAGGACACGATATAATTACTTTCTGGGTTTCCAGAATGATCATGATGAGTTTGAAATTTTTAGATGAAGTCCCATTTAAAAAGGTTTACGTCACCGGTCTGGTCACCGATGCTGAAGGCCAAAAAATGTCCAAATCTAAAGGTAATGGACTGGACCCGCTGGATATCATCGACGGCATTGAACTGGACCAACTTATCAGAAAACGCACCATCAATATGCTTCAGCCCAAGATGGCCAAAAAGATCGAAAAAGCCACCAAAAAAGAATACCCAAACGGTATCGCCGCGTTCGGCACCGATGCCCTGCGATTTACGTTTTATTCAATTGCAACGCGCAGCCGTACAATCCGCTTTGATATGAATCGGGTTGAAGGTTATAGAAACTTTTGCAACAAATTATGGAATGCGGCAAATTTTGTATTCATGAACACCCTTGAACATATGCCCAATACAACACCCATCATGGCACCTGAACAGCCAAGCATCATTGACCGATGGATTACCTCACAATTGCAGCTGACTATCGAAAAAGTTAACCAGGCTATGGAGACATATCGCTATGACCTGGCCTCAAAAGCGATTTACGAATTTATCTGGGATGAATTTTGCGACTGGTATCTAGAATTGAGCAAGGCAATCCTTAACAATGCCGACGCCACAGCTGAACAACTGAACGCGACTCGATTTACACTCATCAATACTCTCGAAGTCACCCTGAGACTCGCCCACCCTTTCATTCCCTTTATGACAGAAGAAATTTGGCAGCAAATTCCAACAGCCATTCGTACCGATGACGAAACGATTATGACCCAGCTCTACCCAGAGCAAGATACAAGCCTCATTGACAATGAAGCCAACCAGGACACAAGCTGGATCAAAGCCGTTGTCACAGCCATTCGGAATATCCGCGGCGAGATGGATATATCTTTCGGCAAACCCATCCCCGTGCTTTTTCAAGGCTCCAGTGATGACCAGAAAAAACTAGAAAAGTACCAGCCACTATTGAAGGCACTGGTAAAACCCGAACGATTTGAATGGCTTGAAGCTGAAGCCGAAATACCAGTCAGCGCTTCAAACCCTGTTGGCGAAATGCTGGTACTGGTACCCATGCAAGGTCTAATCGATAAAGCGGCTGAATTAATACGCTTGAGTAAAGAAATTGATCGTAAACAAAAAGACCGATCTCGGGCCGATGCCAAACTCAACAATCCTAATTTTATCAACCGGGCACCGGCGGATGTAGTGACCAAAGAACAGCAAAAACTGTCCGATATTGAGGCCACACTTGAACAGTTAGAACAACAGAAACTGCGCGTTAGCAGCATTTAATGCTCACCCAATGAATAACTACTAATGATCGCTTGCTTTACTGCTTATCACTCACGTCAATATTGCTGCGTCGCTTAACCCACCAAGCGGCGTCATTCCTACTTTATAAACCCCGCCTAATCACCAACAAACTGTAAATCCAGCAAAATTCCTTAAAAAATAACTTGCGCCAGCTTCCCTATTTCTGCTTAATCAGGGGGTTCCGTTATAACGTTACATAAAAATAAAAAAAATAATGAGGTAGTTGGTTATGTCTGACAGAAAATCTGGAACCGTAAAGTGGTTTAACGATGCCAAGGGGTTTGGGTTCATAGAGCGCGAGGCTGGAGAAGATGTTTTTGTGCATTTTCGCTCGATTCGAGGCGAGGGTTATCGAACACTTAAACAAGGCGTTACGGTAGAATTCGAACTTTCGGAAACAGAAAAAGGCTATCAGGCCGAAGATGTATCCGAAATTTAATCAATTGTTTTTAGACCCCGGTTAGATAAAGCAATGAATCATATTAGTACTGTGTATCAAAATTTAGGGGTTAGAAATTAAGAATATAACTCGCATCGAGCTGCATGCAAGCTAACCGAGCGGCATAATAAATCAATACTCTATATTGGCGAGCAAACTAAAGAAAAGGCTAGTATAGAGTATTACATCAACCCAATTGATACTTTATTTATAACGATAATATCTCTTCACCTGACATTAGAAACCGGTCGCATTGTTACTTAATTACCGACAATATTACTTTGCCAACGGTTTTATCTGAAGCGACTAAATCGTGGGCCTTTGCAACATCACCAATATCTATCACCGAGTCAATGACAGGTCGAATCTCTTTCGACTCAATTTTTGGCCATACCTTTTCACGTAGCTGATTCATTACAGCGGCTTTTTCCTCATTGGCCCGAGTACGTAATGTTGAGCCAATAATCCGTAACCGTTTCATTAATAATTGCCCTAAATCCACTTCAGAACGATTACCACCCATCAGACCAATCAATACCAATCGACCATTCAAACCTAACAGGCTCAAGTTTTCTGCCAAATAGGCCGCCCCGACTGGATCAAGAATGACATCAAGCCCTGCTTTACCGCCAAATTTCGCTGCTTTCTCGGCATAAGACTCAACATGCCTGTCAGTGCCAGCCTGCGCACCTAAATCAAGGCAGGCTGCCAGTTTTTCAGCGCTGCCCACAGTAACAAAGCAAGGATTACCAAAGGCATTACAGAGCTGGATGGCAGCCGTTCCTACGCCACTTGCACCAGCATGTAAGATAACTTTTTCGCCCGGTTTCAGCTGCGCTTCCATGTATAAATTAAGCCAGGCAGTAGCAAAAACCTCAGGCAAGCCAGCGGCTTCGATATATGACAAACCGGCCGGAATCTGCACCACACTGGTTTCAGCAACAGCTGTATATTCAGCATACCCTCCACCAGCCAGGAGCGCACATACCTTGTCGCCCACCTGCCATAGATGAACATCACTGCCAATTTCAACGATCTCTCCAGCACATTCGAGACCCATAATATTGCTGGCTCCCGCTGGCGGCGGATAGAACCCACGCCGTTGCATCAAATCAGCTCGGTTGATGGCCGTGGCATGTATTTTAATGAGCACATCACCAGAACTAAGCCCAGGCTTTGCGGTTTCATCCCAGCTTAACGCCCCAGTTTCACTGATGATCACAGCTTTCATAGTTCTGCCCCTTTCATAGTTCTACCTTTTTCATAGCTCTACCTTTTTCATAGTTCTGCCTTTTTCATAATTCTACCCCTTTCATATTTAATAATGAGGCGGCGGAGCTTCCGGCGCTTCTGGTAACTGATTTTCGACCTGCTGCATCTGAGCACTCAAATATTTCAACTGCCGTTGCAAATCTTGCAGTTGCTGCTGCTGATCCACCAGCACATCATCAAGTTGCTGAATTATATTTTCCTGGAATGCCAATTTTGATTCCAATGCTTCGAAGCGATCTTCTTGCATTTTCTCCACCTCTTGAGTGCGCTAGTTTCAACGGGTGCTGCCCCTACCCGCTTTAATAAAGAAGCCTCAATACTTCAGCCGAACTTTAACCCCTTTTGAATCTAACCATTGCTTCAAACCACTAACAGTATATTCTCCATAATGCAGCATTGAAGCAATTAGCGCCGCATCTGCCTTTCCTTCCGTCAGCACCTCATATAGATGTTCTGGTTTGCCAGCACCACCTGAAGCGATAACCGGTATAGAGACGGCTTCAGCTATCATGCGGGTCAAATTGATTTCGTAGCCCTGTTTGGTTCCGTCAGCATCAATGGAGTTAACCACCAGCTCGCCAGCACCTAGTTCTTCACCACGTAAGGCCCAACGAAGTGCATCAATGCCCATTCTCTTGCGACCACCATTAATAACAACTTCGTAGCCACTAGGTAACTGGTTACTAATTTTTCCTTTGAGAATATCCATCGACAGCACAACATTTTGATCGCCGATAGCGTGAGCACATTCACTAATCAGCTCAGGCCGCAAAACTGCGGCAGAATTAACATTTATTTTCTCCGCACCCGCCCACAACAATTTATTAGCGTCTTCCACCGAACGAATTCCACCGCCGACTGAAAAGGGTATAAATACTTTTTCAGCAACCGCCTCGACTACATCCAGCATGATATCGCGCCGGTCACTAGACGCAGTAATATCATAGAAAACCAGCTCATCAAGGCCATCGTCATAGTATTCTTTTGCCTTTTCAACGGGATCACCAATATCTTTGGTATCAACAAACTTGATACTTTTGGCCAATTTTCCGTCCCGCACATCGAGACAGGATATAATACGCTTACTTAACATGACTGCCTCCATCCCACCGCCCAAAAGCTTCAAGTATCGACAAACCTTTTTTGCCACTTTTTTCTAAATGAAATTGGGTTGCAAATAAATTGTCTTTAGCCAGAATAGAACAAAACTCAATATTATAATCCGTCATACCGATTATTGTTTCGGCATCAGTGGGGCGGACGTAATAAGCATGAACAAAATAAAATTCATCGCCTGAACTTACCTCCTGTAGCAAAGGGTGACTTTGCTGAATTTCCACAGAATTCCAACCCATATGCGGCACTTTAAAATGCCTGTCGGCAAAATCAAACCGCTCTACCACACCACGAATCAGGGCCAGGCAATCTTTGTTACCCTCTTCTGTATACTCAAGTACAATCTGACAACCGAGGCAAATGCCTAAAACCGGCTTGCCGGTCTGATGAAATTCCAATAATGCATCAAACAACCCTCGCTGGTGTAAAGTATCCACTGCACTGACTGCCGAACCGACGCCTGGGAAAATCACCTTATCAGCAGCCAGCACCTCTGCTGGGTCAGCAGAAATAAACGCTTCAAGGCCAACCTCCTGGCAGGCCCGCTGGACGCTGCGTAAATTCCCAGCAGCATAATCAACTATCGCTATTCGCATGCAAAACAAACCTATTGAGGAAAAATCTCGGAGTCGAATTATACCGATGTAACCAGCCATTCGCCATTCGCCATTCACCCATCACCCATCGCCTCTGATCCAATCCAGATGATTATTAATAGGAAACTCGAATCGACCCCTGTATCATTGCATTGATACAGAATCACGAATAGCAAATTATGCAACTCAAACTAGACCCCAGCCTTTCTACACCGGTATTCCAGCAAATCATTGACCAATTACACTTCTCCATCAATACCGGAGAATTATTACCTGGGTTTAAGCTACCCAGCATTCGTCAAATTGCCCAGGAAAACGATGTGGCCGCTAATACGGTGGCTAAAGCGCTGCGCCAACTGGAATTCCGTGGTGTAATCAGCGCCAAAGCCCGCTCAGGTTTTGAGGTAACTGGGGAGAATAAAAGTCGTTACCAGGCACGCGGCGTAAGCTCAGATAAGGCAGAAGTACATAACGTCGTTGATCAACTTGACGCCGGCATTATTCCCGGCGCCTTCTGTAAAATAACCGAAGACTTTCTTAGTGGCGATCCAGAAAAGTGCAATATAATTCACGCTGATGGTAGCGGTACAAAATCCATCATTGCCTACCTGCAATACAAGGAAACCGGTGACCCCAGCGTCTTCCAGGGCATCGCCCAGGACAGCATAGTCATGAACCTGGATGACCTGCTTTGCGTTGGTATTAATGGCAGAATTCTTATTTCTAATACAATTAATCGCAACGCGCTTAATTGTCCCGGCGAGGTGATTGCAGCGCTAATTGAAGGTACCGAAATTTTTCTTGCGCAATTACGCGACCAGGGAGTCAATATCTATTCCGGCGGCGGCGAAACTGCCGACGTAGGCGACCTGACAGGCACAATCGTCGTTGACTCCTGTGCCGTAGCTATCATGAAAAAGAATGAGCTTATCGCCAATAACATTCACTCAGACCTTGCCATCATTGGCTTATCATCAATTGGCCAGGCAAGTTATGAAGCCGTCAACAACAGCGGCATTGGCAGCAACGGTTTAACAAGCGCTCGGCATGATATGTTATGCCGCTATTATGCCGACAAGTATCCAGAAACCTTCGATAGCAATATCGATCAAGATATTGTCTATTGCGGCCCCTACCGACTGGAGGATAAATTACCTGAATCCAGCTTTAGTGTGGGTGAAGCCATATTGAGTCCGACACGCAGTTACGCGCCCCTCATCAACCGAGCATTATCCGAACTCGGCAGTGAAATAAAAGGCCTGGTACATTGTTCTGGCGGCGGTCAAACCAAGTGTATTAAGTTTGGTCATAGCGTACATTTTGTAAAAGATAACCTGTTCCCTACTCCACCATTATTTAATGCCATTCAGGCAGCCTCAGCAACAAGTTGGCAGGAAATGTATAAGGTTTTTAATATGGGCCACAGAATGGAAGTTTATGTACCACATAATCGTGCCCAGGAAGTCATCGATATTGCTCGAGAATATCAAATTGAGGCGCAACAGATTGGATATACAGAAGCAGCCGAGAAAAATCACCTCACCTTAACCGGTCCTGACGGTCAGCACTTTAGTTATTAACATTTAATGCGGCCAATTATCTGCAAGGTTGGCCAAATTTGCCCAACAAAGCACTTCATAAAGCGGCAAAATGTATTATCCTTTTAGTCTGAATATTTGTGTTGAATGGATACATACATGGCATATGACAACAAGAAGAACTTTGAAGATTGCCTACAGGTACTGGTCGACAAGGAAGGCTCGGACCTGTATTACAGCACTGGCGCACCACCTAGCGCCAAATTTTTCGGCACGCTCAACCAGATCACCGACCGCCCCATGCAACCGGGTGAAGTTCTAGAAATTGCCAACCTCATCATGAACGAGGAACAACGCAGCACTTTTGATGCCTGCCATGAAATGAACCTCGCAATGTCGCGACCGAAACTGGGTCGCTTCAGGGTCAATATTTTCCAACAAAGAAACGAAGCTGCAATCGTCATTCGCCGGCTCGGCGACACCTTACCTAACTATAAAGAGCTTGGCTTACCCAGCGTGCTGCCAAAGCTCATCATGTCCAAGCTCGGTCTGATCCTGTTCGTCGGCGGCACCGGTTCTGGCAAGTCAACCTCGTTAGCCGCCCTGATCGACTACCGCAATCAAAAATCAAAAGGGCATATAATTACCATTGAAGACCCCGTTGAATTCACCCATCCGCATAAAGGTTGTATCGTTAATCAAAGAGAAGTCGGCACAGATACTGATTCCTGGGAAGATGCCCTGGCAAATACCCTACGGCAGGCACCAGATGTCATCCTGATCGGAGAAATACGCCACAAAGAAACCATGGAACACGCGTTAGCATTTGCCGAAACCGGCCACCTATGCCTTTCTACGCTGCATGCCAACAATGCCAATCAGGCAATGGATAGAATAATCAACTTTTTCCCCGAAGAACGCCACCCGCAATTATTGGCCGACCTTGGCCTCAACATGCGCGCCATAATATCCCAGCGACTGGTAAAAACAGTCGATGGTAAGCGAGCAGCGGCCATCGAAATCCTGCTCGGTACGCCACGCGCCGCCGACCTGATAGCAAAAGGCGATGTAGGCTCACTGAAAGAGTTGATGGAAAAATCAGGCGAGCAAGGCATGCAAACTTTTGACATGGCACTATTCAAATTATACAAACAGGGCAAAATATCACTTGATGAAGCACTCAAAAATGCCGACTCAAAAAACAACCTGCGGTTAAAAATAACCCTCGACAATAACCCCCACGCCAAACAAAAAAATACCGCCAAATCTGCCCCAGCTGCCAAAGCCACGAAACAGACAGCCGATGGCAAATCAAAACCCGAAGCAGAAAAACCGCAACAAGCTCCGAAACCATTGGGCGGATTATCCCTTACCCCTATTGAAGAAGACAAGCAAGATGACGCGAATGCCGATGACGCCATTTGATGGCAGCTGGCAAGCATCGCCCCGCTGATTATGGCAAACCTGAGCGCAAACGCCTCGTATCTGGAGACGGCAAAGAAATATCAGGGCTCGGAGCTTTTAGTCAAACCCTGACGGTTTGATAATTTATCGTCTATAGACTGGTAAAATGTTTTTACTATGGGCAATGAATGAGTGGATTTACGGGCGACAAATCTAACCGGCCGACTGAGCCCCTCAGCACTTAAGTTAATCAACAAATGGGCCGGGACATTAAGTGTCACAGCAACCCCTATCGGCACCAGGCCATGCCCAAAACCAGCGATTGCCATTTGTGCAACACCAAAGAAAGACCCCAGCGATACCGCTCTATGTATATTTAGTCGCCTCGCTTCATCTTTAAACGAACGCCATGCACCCGAATTATCTTCTATAGATATTACCTGTAAATCGTCACTTTTATTCCATTTAAGCGGAATAAGGCCAGACGGTACAATGACCATCGGCTCATGAAAAAGCATCTTCGATAATAGATCCGTATCCAGCGAATCCAGACCGGTGCATATGCCGGCAATAAAATCTCCTGAGCGAACCCGGTCCAGTACTACCGGTGTGCGATGCGCATGAAATACAAAATTTACATCCTGCATTTCCTGTTGTACCTGGACGAAAACCTTTGGCCCCCAGGAGGACAGAATAGCTTCAGATACGCCGATAACAAGTTCGCCCTTGCTAATACTCTCTTCATCAACAAAAAGATCACGCAGTTCCGTAAGGATAGGTGAAACTTTATCAACCAGCTTCTGTCCATGCTGGGTTAATTCTACTCGACGACCCTTTTTTTGAATTAGCGCTTTGCCATAGTAGTTTTCCAGAACAGCAATTCGTTTACTCACCGCCGACTGAGAGATTCTGAGTCGGGTACTGGTTTCCAGCATGGTACCCGCACGAGAAAAAACCAATAAGGTCTCAAGATTTTCAATCATAGATGCATTCCAACAGGTGCCGTCTATATCTTCAAAAGCTGCATCAGCCGCTGGACTTCAGCTCACCTGTTCTTCTAACGATTTTATAACAAATAACAGATCCCCTTCATTAACCTGCTGCCCACCCGTAATATTGATCCGCATAATGCGATATTTGTTTTGTGACGAATACAATTCACCGGTTTCATTGGCAAAAGTTGCCAGGTTCACAGGGGTAAACATTTTCATCGCCTCCAGCTGGCATAATGTATCTTCTGTAGAAACAATATCACCAACGTTCACATATTCAGGCTCTGAAGGCGAAGGCGTTCGATAAAATACACCCGTAGAAGGAGACAGCACTTTAATTTCGTCACTGCCTTCAATCTTTAACATTTCCAGGTCCAATACTGTTGCATCCATACCAGAGGCTGTTTCAATCTCTGCTATCAATGCATTAACATCTGTCCGAGCTAAAAATTGGGGCAAAAAACCAGTGTCATAGACACCTTGCTGATACTGCTCATCAACAAGAATTCTCTTTATCAAACTGATATTAGTGCAGATACCGTGAATAGTAACCCGCTCGAGATAAGCCAGCATTTTCTTCGATGTTTCTATTCGATTTTCACCATGGCAAATAATTTGCACGATCAAACTATCATAAAAAGGACAGACAACCTTGCCTTCGCCCGCCATAGATATCAATTTAATACCTTCTTCATCAGGGAAATCATATTTAGTGATTTCCCCAGGCGTGGGCACAAAGGAAATTTTCCCTTCTGCATCTAAAATGGCCTTTTCAGCGTTAACTCGCACTTCCAATGCATAGCCATTAGCCTCAGGCTGAATATCAGCAATGGATTCCCCACTAGCAATTTGAAATTGTTGTTTAACGATATCAATGCCAGTCACAGCTTCAGTTACTGGGTGTTCAACCTGTAACCGAGTATTCATTTCCATAAAATAAACTGCATCACTTGGAATATCATAAATAAATTCCACCGTACCTGCGCCAATATAGTCAACCGCATCTGCAATTTTACCTGCATACTGGTATACCAGCTGCTCCAGGTTCTCAGGCAACATGGTGGATAAGGATTCTTCCATTAGCTTCTGATTATTCCTTTGCACACTACAGTCGCGCAATCCCACAACTCGTGTATTGCCAAAGGTATCTCGTAGCACCTGCGCCTCAATATGCCTCATTGAAGTAACAAACTTTTCAATATAAACATCGCCATTACCAAAAGCAGCCCTGGCTTCTACACTAACCCGCTGGAACAGACCGTGAATTTCTTCGGCCTTTTGCACTACCTGGATGCCCTTACCACCACCACCATGCACCGCTTTGAGTAGTACCGGATATACGATTTGCTCGGATACTTCTGCAGCTTTGGCAGAGGTATTAACAATGCCGTAACTGCCTGGCACTACCGGCACATCGATACCCATTGTAGTACTGATCGCATTGGACTTATTGCCCATAGTTTCCATACTCATAACTGATGGGCCAATAAAATTAAACCCACGCTGACGAACAATTTTCGCAAAATTTGAATCTTCTGATAAAAACCCGATTCCTGGGTGCAATGAATCAACCTGCTCAGCCGCCGCAATACTTAGCACACTCAAGGCATTCAGATAGCTCTCATCGGAAGTATTACCACCAATACAAACTAATGAATGTTTCGGGTCGTCGCGGACCATATCTGCCGGCACCGAGTCCATATCCGGGTCGGATTGAACCAGCACCACTTCATACCCCAACTCGATCGCTTTACTAACTAGTTTAACCGCAGTACAACCTCGCGCATGAATCAACGTACGTTTAATCGGCCGAATCAATTCATTTGAAGCCACTACAGGTGCTGTTAGCATCGGACGTTCGGCAACAAATGTACCAGACATAATACGCTCGACTACATGCTCTATGCTCTCAGTAGGCAAAGGAATAGCCGGATCAACGCCACGCAGCTGAGCATCCAGGTCTTCTGCAAAAGGATGTTTAACCAGGCCACGCATTGAACCAGGGGTTAAGGACAGATAATTACTCAGCAAACAGGTAAAAGGCAAATTGGACTCAATCACTGTTTGCCCTGCAAAAGGCATACTAGTACCAGTAAAATAATAACTCTGCGCTAACGGATGAGTAACGAAACTTGCCTGAGCGCCGCCGGTACAATCACCAAAACCAAACATAATAATAGGCAAATCGTTATCCCGAATAAAACGCGTGATACGATCATTGACCACCGCCATAGTAAAAAGTGCCGACGCGCCTTCTTTGGTTTGCATACCACCTGACGATATAAAACAGATAACTGGCAGCCGTTGAACCGCACATTCCACCAGTAGTTTACAGAACCTGACACAATCCGAGTTATCAATACTGCCCGCCTGAAAAGCCACATTAGGCATTACCAGACCCACTCGATAACGGCTATTTTCAGTGACAAAATCACCAATACCGGTAACCAGGCCATGCGGTCTAACATTGTTTTTGAGCGCCGCTTCAATATTAGGCCGAAAGGTTGGAAACGATACTGGGTTAGCTGATAGCAGGTCACCGTTAAGCTCTTCAAAATTTTCGACGTATTTATCTCTCAGCGATTCAAAGGTGGTGCGTTTGAGGCGCTTCTCGCTGGTTAGTACTTCATGAAAAAGCAAATCTCGATAGGCAATTGTTAACCTGTTCCAGAAATCTTTCCTGCGCCCAATCCGAACTGGCTCCACTTTACCCTCGTATTTTTTCCCGCCTGCTGAAGCCACATAATATTCTGGAAGTAATTTTTCAAAAAAGAAACTGACCACCACAAACAACGTATCAGATTTATCCTTATGTACGACTCTGATCCACTCCTCAACGGATTTCAAAAAACTGGCGCTTTTAGCGTGCTTAGCCAGATCACTAATCCAGGTTGAAAAGCGGCGTTTCACCTCACCTTCGTCAAGATCAGAGAAGTTTTCCTGAGACAATAACTCGCTGATTGAGCGCGCGATCAATTGATCTATAAATGCCATAGAAAGCGTTCGAGATTCGTGCGCCTGACGCGCTACAGACACCAGATCAGCAATCAGATTGTCATAAACATAACTGAAAGCAATCAGGTTTTGACACTCAACAACAAAATCCTGGCGTATATCCTCATCAAGTACTACATCTAAAATTGTACGACCCTGATCTGTAATCACCCCTGGATTGTCGGTCTTACGCTCGATATAGGACCAGAGATTATCTTCGAGTAGGCGGCGATTTAATTTTAGAGATACAGAAGTAGATTCCATTTCCTGTATGAGTTGTTGGGTATATTCAGACATTGCCTGGCTAGCTAACACCTGCGCATCATATAGATCCACGCTCTCAATAATAATATTGAACTCTGAAGCCAGATGCCCCGCCAAAAAATCTTCGCTCTTTTCAGCAATATACTCTGTACCAAGTAACTTTTTACCCTCATGACTAAACCGCGCTTTAAGCTGAATGACAAATTCGCTGTCAGTATCCGCCATGGTCCTTAGCAATGCTTTGACATCTTTAACATCACTGACCTTGAGTAGATAAGCGTTGATATCCTGCGCGCCAATATGCGCAATCAAAGCCGTTAAATTATCCCTGGAACTTGCCTTCCAGCGATTGTAGAGGTGCAACCCGGCAACCATACATAATTCTTTTTTTGACGCTGCATAATTTTTGGTTGGCTCGCCGAAGATCAACTGAGCTATTCTTCCCCGCTCATCACCCACAACGGCTTTCTTATCCGCATAGTTTTTAAAGGCTTTATTAAGCACGTCTTCATATATTATTTTATCTGGATCAAGCAACCAGCCGAGAAATGCTGAACGTCTCTCTCTATGGATACGCTGAAATAATTCACCTTCAGGCAATTCACTATTGGCCAGACGACCATACTGAGTTGTGGTGGTACTTTTAATTCGTTTGCGCAAACCCAGATACCGCAAATAGCGAAAGGCTACGCCAAAAACATTGGGAAACTCAGTCGGGCTAGTGCGAAGTTTTAAAGTGGAGCTTGCGTGCACCAACGACAACGTTTCGGAGGGATTCAAGTATCGGTTTATATTTCTTTTATAGTGATCCAAAATATCAGGATGATCACTAACAAACTTCCGGGTGCTTTCCTCAATCGACAAAATACTCGAAACTATTGCCTCACGAAGATTATGCACCTTATCATCTTCACCTGGGTCATAGTCTATGACCCCATCAATATTACCCTGTTTAAATAATTCATAGGATGAAACACCCACTGATTGAGCGCATTCTTGCCAGGATAGATTATACCGTCTTACTAAATTGGCCAGACCCTTCGGGTGAATGGTGTTAAATACGCCGGTGCGCAATGATAATAATAAATTCCCAGCCGCCAACGGAATCGCCCCACCAGAATATCCTTGCCCAACCACAATGCCTAAAGTGGGCACATCAACATTACAGAGTTCTGCAATAAGCCGAGAAATCGCATGCGCCTGATTATTTGCATTTGCCACTTCATTGCCGTCGGCACCAGGCGTATCCATCATGCAGATAATCGGCATTGAACGAATGGCAAATTCACTGGCTTTAACGGCTGCTAACTCATGATGTTTAGGCCCCCAGACACCAGAAGAAAAGGCCCTGTCCTGAGTAATAAAACCAACCATGCGTTTAACACCATCAAACAACATCTCAAGTTCTGCAGCATACAAAGGGCCTTGCTGTTCCTCAGATACAATTTTCGCACCCAATGACTGGATAATTTCCCGCGCACCCGGTCTCGATGTTTCTTCCCCGGGTGATACTGTTGCGGCAATATATGCGTCAACATCCATACCCCTGAGTCGTTCTACTTCAATTTCAATTTGCTGATCTGACAACAAACCCTTTATTACTGCAGCAGTTTCTTTTTGCGGGAACAGTGAAAAGTCTTGTGCCAGGCTTTCTGCCTTTAAATACAGTTGATCTACGGAAGGTTGCCCCATGTTTTTAATTTTCCAAAGTCTATACGAACATCTGCTATGTGCTGTACGCAGCCTGTTCTAATTACTATTTGCTCGATCTAACCATACGATTGATTAATTCAGGTGGTTAGATCAAATGGTTAGGTCAATACTTTTTTATTAAGCGCTTCACTATTCTTCTATGGCAAAATGTCGACGAAATTTAAACTTCCGTCAAAGGTAATTTACCAATCTTCGAGCGCCAGATTTCAGGGCCAGTGATATGCACGGACTCACCACGCGAATCCACCGCAACAGTTACCGGCATATCTTCAACTTCAAATTCATGGATCGCCTCCATACCTAATTCAGGGAATGCTACCACTCGCGAATTACGAATCGCTTTCGAGACTAAAAATGCAGCCCCACCAACCGCCATAAGATATACCGCCTGATGTTTCTTTATAGATGCAATTGCTACAGGGCCTCGTTCAGCTTTGCCTATCATGCCCAACAAACCAGTTTTCTCAAGCATCATATCGGTAAAACCGTCCATTCGAGTCGCAGTAGTAGGACCGGCTGGGCCGACAACTTCTTCTCCAACAGCATCGACGGGACCAACGTAATAAATAAAACGGCCTTTTAGATCAATATCTGCTGGCAACGACTTTCCTTCAGCAAATAGATCGCGGATTTTTTTATGCGCAGCATCCCTGCCAGTTAACATCTTGCCAGAAATTAGCACCGTTTCGCCCGGCTGCCAGGTAGCAACTTCCTCTTTTGTTACAGTATCAAGATTCACCCGTCTTGAATTGGGCCCTGCTTTCCAGGTGATTTCAGGCCAGTCTTCGATTTTGGGCACCGCCAGCTCCGCTGGGCCACTACCATCCAGTATAAAATGCGTATGCCGAGTGGCGGCGCAATTTGGAATCATGGCTACTGGCAGGTTAGCGGCGTGAGTCGGGTAATCCATTATTTTTACATCCAGCACGGTGGTTAAGCCGCCCAAGCCCTGAGCACCAATACCCAGTGAATTTACTTTATCAAAAATTTCTAATCTTAATTCCTCGATGCGATTCTTTGCACCGCGCTGAATTAATTCATCAATATCAATGGAATCCATCAACGACCGCTTCGCTAATAACATGGCTTTTTCAGCAGTACCACCAATACCAATACCCAACATACCCGGTGGACACCACCCCGCACCCATAGTTGGCACCGTCTTTAATACCCAGTCAACAATACTGTCCGCTGGGTTTAACATCACCAGTTTTGACTTGGCCTCAGACCCACCGCCCTTAGCTGCCACATGAATTTCAACCTTATCACCCAGCACCAGCTCGGTATGAATAACCGCTGGGGTATTATCTTTGGTATTTGACCGCTTACCTGCAGGATCAGATAAAACCGAGGCACGTAAAATGTTATCCGGCAATTGATAGGCTCTGCGCACACCTTCATTAATCATATCCTCAAGGGAACAATCCGTTTCAAAGCGCACGTCCATGCCCACTGCAATGAATACGTTAACGATACCTGTATCCTGACAAATCGGTCTTTTTCCCTCGGCACACATTCTGGAATTAATTAGAATCTGCGCCATTGCATCTTTTGCCGCACTGGACTCTTCACGCTCGTAAGCTGCGTTAATCCCCTGGATAAAATCAGCTGGGTGATAATACGAAATATACTGTAATGAATCCTGGATGCTTTGAATCAAGTCATTTTTAGTGATAGTAGTCATGATGATGTCCTATTCAATTCTGCTCAATGTCTATTGGCTGGTGCCAAATATCAAATAATAAAAATATCAGATAATAATTGCAGGTCGTTTGGCCCTGGTGAAACTAATTGCTCATTCTATCAATCATTAACCTAAGGCAGGAACGGAAATAACACCAATGTTACATATTCATCGATTATTTTTAGGACTTTTTATTTATACCCTGGCAATGGGCAGCGGCAACGCCTTTGCAGCAATGCAAAAACCTGACACCAGCACAGAAAAAGAGACCGAATTAGACAAACAATTTGTAGAATTTATTAGCTCAGTCAATCAGACCACCTTAATCGAGCTCTATACCTCCGAAGGCTGCTCTAGCTGCCCCGTGGCAGACAGCTGGCTGGCAAACTTCAAAACAAATAAAACCCTGTGGCACGAAATCATTCCGCTGGCTTTTCATGTTGACTACTGGAACTATCTGGGCTGGGAAGATAAGTATTCAAACTCCGCCAATACTTTACGCCAGGCCCTTTATAAAGAACAGGGCCGCCTCAGGTCAATTTATACACCCGGATTTGTCATTAACGGCCAGGAATGGCGAGGCTTTTTTAATCCCCGTATGCAAAATCGTTTTCCCAAGGGCAAACAGGCTGTTGGCATTCTGCGGCTGAGATCCAGTCAGACTGAAGCCCAGCTGGAATTTCAACCTTCCGCCTTAGATACTAATCTCGCCAGGGTCTTGATCGCCAATGTTGCGTATCTGGCAATGGATATCAAAAGTACCATCAGGGCGGGTGAAAATCGTGGCACAACACTGCCGCATAATTTTGTGGTTATCAAGCATGACCAGTGGCCACTAGAAGCCCGCCACCACCCCCTGGAAAATCATTACACCGGTCAAAGGTATATTCACGCCCCCAAAAACGCGACGGCCATTGCGGCCTGGGTATCACCCAAAGATAACCTTAGACCAATCCAGGCTGTCGGCGGGTGGCTAGACTGATTCAGGACTCTAAAACCACCAATATCTGAAAATGACAGACACCTACTTACCTCCATGTTCTAAAGTTTACCGATTAAATGCGATTAATCCTCGCCCAAAGCGTTGATTTCCGCAGCGCTGTTAAATAGGATTCACGCTCGGGCAATAAAATGCCACTAACCAGCCGAAAAACAATCAGCAAACCAACAAACCAACAAACCAACAAACCATAGTAGCTCGGCAAGTCATGCAGGCCACTGTATGCTTATTAGACCCAATAATCAGCCGAACAATAACTCACTAAAGGCTTAGGAATAATTATGAACGACATTTATATAGCAAGCGGGGCGCGCACGCCTATGGGCGGATTCCAGGGTAGTCTACAAGATTTAACCGGTGTAGAACTGGGCACCTGTGCTATTCAGGCTGCCATTGAACGGTCAGGAATCAAAGCTGATGATGTTGACGAAATTATTATGGGCTGTGTTCTGCCTTCTGGTCTTAAACAGGGTCCTGCCAGGCAGGCAGCCATTAATGCCGGCATTCCTGTCGAGGTAGGTGCCACCACAATCAATAAGCTCTGTGGCTCAGGTATGAAAGCCACCATGCTAGCGCACGATTTAATTAAGGCAGGCACCAATGAAGTGATGGTAGCTGGGGGCATGGAGAGTATGAGCAACTCGCCTTTCTTAATGCCCAAAGCCCGCGCCGGCTATCGCATGGGCCACGCCGAAGTACTCGATTCAATGTTTGCAGATGGGCTGGAAGACGCTGAAACAGGTCGCCTTATGGGCTCCTTCGCACAGGATATGGCCGATAAATACCAGATGACACGAGAAGCAATGGACGCCTGGGCCATTCAATCATTGACCCGCGCCAAACAAGCCATAGACAAGGGCCAACTCAAAGCAGAAACGGTGCCAGTAACTATTAAGTCACGCAAAGGCGAAGTTACAGTAGTTGACGATGAACAGCCAGGCAATGCAAATATCGAAAAAATACCCTCGCTGCGCCCTGCTTTCAGCAACGATGGCACGGTTACCGCTGCCAATTCAAGTTCTATTTCAGACGGTGCTTCCGCACTGGTGCTGGCGAGTGAAGCAGCCATAAAAAATCGCAACCTTCAACCCATGGCCCGTATACTTGGCCACACCACAAATTCACGCCACCCTTCCGAATTCACCATCGCCCCCGTAGGCGCTATCGAAAAACTGTTGCAGAAGGTTGGCTGGAGCACAGAGGATGTGGATCTATTTGAAATCAATGAAGCCTTCGCCATGGTCACCATGGCGGCTGTTCATGATTTAAGATTAGACCCTGAAAAAGTCAATGTTTTCGGCGGCGCCTGCGCCCAGGGACATCCCATTGGCTCTACTGGATCCAGGATCATCGTCACGCTAATGCACGCCCTAAAAACACTGGGTAAAAGTAAAGGAGTTGCTGCGCTATGTATAGGCGGCGGCGAAGCCACTGCCATCGCAATCGAGTTAGTTTAAACAGTAACCGCAATTGATAAGCCAAAACCAGGCGCGGAAACTATCAATTGCGGTGACTTGTCTGCTACGAAATCGTACAATATTCGCAATATTCAGCCCAAACTATTGTTTGAGCAAATAATACCTGCCACCTTGTTGGTTTTATCCGCCTCAAATAATATCTTCAGGAGTTAACTTTTTGTCACGCCTTCCCGTAATTGTCGGATTCGGTGGAATCAGCCCCGCTGGACGTAGTTCGGCGCATCATGCTTATCGCCGGCTTGTTATTGACAAACTAGAGCAATCAACTGCTGACGCGACCTACCAATCACTAGCAGCGCTGATGAATTTACCTCAGGTTGACAAGCAATTTATCCTCGACCACACGCTGGTGCGCAAGATTGAACAAAACCTTTTCAACCCAGACCTGGTGCGGACTAATAAATCCGCCGCTCTAAAGGCCAGCGATGAAAATAACATCGCCTTCGTATTGAAAAAAAAACAGCTACCAGGCTCGATCCCTGAAAATTGGCGCATCACTGACATCAACAATGGTCGCGTAAAAGTAGAAGTTGATAACCTGGACGTACTATTCCCAGATCATAGGAAATCTCTAGTACAATCTGCCGGCCAATTACCCAGCGGCTTCAAACCAGAATCACTCTATCAAGCTCGCAGTCACCCAAGAGGCCTGCAACTAACAGTTTATGCCGCCTCCGACGCACTAAACTCGCTTGGTCTCGACTGGGAAACAATAAAACAACGCTTACCCGCAGATCAAATTTCAGTTTATGCAAGCAGCGCCATGGGTCAACTTGATATCAATGGTGCTGGCGGATTACTGCAGGCTTCAATGATGGGCAAGAGAGTCAGCGCAAAAAACTGTGCCTTAAGCCTGGCAGAAATGACAGCCGATTTCGTCAATGCCTATATTATCGGCAGCATAGGGACAACTGGTGCTAACGTCGGTGCTTGCGCTACATTCCTGTATAATTTGCGCCAGGGAATTCGCGATCTTCAATCAGGGAAATTTCGCGCAGTGCTTGTGGGCGCTAGCGAAGCCCCAATAACACCCGAAGTGATTGAAGGTTATCGTACTATGGGCGCTCTGGCTGAAGACGAAGCTTTAAACAAGCTAGATGGCCATACAGGCGCAACCGATCATCGCCGAGCCTGCCGACCTTTTGCTGAAAATTGCGGTTTCACCTTATCTGAATCATCTCAATTTTTGATCTTAATGGACGATGAACTCGCCATGGAAATGGGTGCAAATATATACGGCGCTGTGGCTGACGTATTCATCAATGCTGACGGATTTAAAAAGTCAATCCCCGGCCCTGGTATTGGCAATTATGTCACCATGGGAAAAGCCATGGGTAGCATTCGTGCCATTCTTGGAGAAGAAGCTTTAAAACATCGATCCTATATCCAGGCACACGGCACCAGCACACCACAAAACCGAACTACCGAATCGCATATTTTCAATGAACTAGCAAAAGCCTTTGGCATTAAACACTGGCCAGTTTCGGCGATCAAATCTTATCTGGGGCATTCCCTCGGCTCAGCATCCGGAGACCAGATAATAACCTCGCTAGGTGTTTGGGCGCATGGCATTATTCCCGGCATTACCTCAATCAACAACATTGCCGATGATGTACACAGTAGCCATTTGAACTTTCTAACTAGCCATCACGAAATCGACCCCAGCCAAATGGATGCAACCCTGATCAACTCCAAAGGATTTGGTGGTAACAATGCAACAGCAGCTATTCTTTCGCCCCATATCACTCGCCAGATGCTACGTAAAAAACACGGCGCCCAGGCTTTCACCCAACGAGAAGTCAGAAATGAGGCCGTGCAGGAAAAAACAATGGCCTACGACCTGGAAACTTCACAGGGCAAAAACAAATTAATCTATCGATTTGGTTTAGGTGTTGTGAGCGGCGAAGAACTTACCCTGGCGGCCGACAAGATTTCCATTCCAGGCCACCAACAGAGTGTTAGCCTGGAACTTGAGAACCCCTACCAGGATATGACAACAGACCAGCCCAAAAGCTGAAGCCAGCATCGCTTATGCACTTGCCTGATTGGCAACACATTCCTGCTGGCTAACTCTCTGACTACCATTATAACTTTCCAGGTGGACGTCAAACTGCCACAACCGATGAAGGTGCTTTAGCACCTCAGCCGATTCTTCATGCAATTCAATACCGCTCTGTTGGTTATGTCTCAGCGTCAAGGACCGGTCACCTTTAAGGTCTACATTTTGAACCTGAATGTCCGGTTCTTTATTAGTCAGGTTATATTGCTGGGCCAATAAATCACGCACTAATTTAAAACCTGACTCGTCATGGATAGCTGAAATTTCCAGTTCTGACTGATGCTCATCATCAAGCACATTAAAAAGGTGCATATCGCGCATAACCTTAGGCGATAGGAATTGCTGGATAAAACTTTCATCTTTAAAATTCGCCATGGCAAACTGTAACGTTTCTAGCCAGTTAGAACCGGCAATATCCGGAAAGAACTTTTTATCTTCAGCCGTGGGGTTTTCACAAATTCGGCGGATATCCCGCATCATAGAAAAACCCAACGTATAAACATTGATACCAGAAAAGTACGGGCTATCAAAATCAGGTTGAAATATCACACCCGAATGCATTTGCAGAAACTCCAACATAAAACCATCATTGACTCTACCCTGGTCATAGAGGCTATTACTCAAGGTATAATGCCAAAATGTGGCCCAGCCTTCATTCATCACCTGGGTTTGACGTTGCGGATAAAAGTACTGCGCCGTTTTACGCACAATACGAACTATTTCTCGCTCCCAGGGTTCCAGGGTTGGGGCATTTTTTTCCACAAAATAGAGTAAATTTTCCTGTGGCTCGTTAGGAAAATTTGGTGCCTGGGTTTCAGGCGTTTCCTGCCTGACACCAGGAATGGTACGCCACAGATCGTTGACCTGTTTTTGCCGCGCCATTTCTCGTTCGTGTTGCGCCAGACGCTCTTTTAGCGCAGATATAGGAAAAGGCCGCTTATATCGATCAACGCCATAGTTCATTAAAGCATGGCAAGAATCTAATAATTTCTCTACTGTTTCAACACCGTAACGCTCTTCGCATTGAGTCACATATTTTTTTGCAAACAATAAATAGTCAATAATTGACTCAGCATCAGTCCAGGCCTTAAAGAGATAGTTGCCTTTAAAAAATGAATTATGTCCATAACAGGCGTGGGCTATAACCAACGCCTGCATGGTCATGGTATTTTCTTCCATCAGATAGGAAATACAGGGATTTGAATTAATAACGATTTCATAAGCCAGGCCCATCGCGCCACGCTTATAATTTTGTTCAACATTCAAAAATTGTTTGCCATAAGACCAGTGATTGTAGCCAAGCGGCATACCCACCGAAGCATAAGCATCCATCATCTGCTCAGATCGAATAACTTCAATTTGATTAGGATAGGTATCAAGACCATAACTATCCGCGATTTCACCGATGGCCTTGTCATACTTATCTATCAGTTCAAAAGACCATTCGCTATTTTCAGATATAAAGTTTTGTTTCATACTTCCCTTCATGCTTTATTATTTACATTTTGCATACGGGTCATTATGCCCGACCTTTTATACGAGGCGTTTCTGAAATAAATCCTTAAATACCAGGTAGATATCAGATGGCTCCACTACCTGCCGTAATGCAAATCGATCTTCCCACTCAGCTGAAACATTTTCGTATTCTCGCCATAATGCCTGGTGATCTGCTGGTGTAATTTCCACATAAGAAAAATGGTTCACCACTGGCAGTATATTCTCCACAATTATCTTGCTACAAAGTGGCGAATCATCTTTCCAGTTATCTCCATCAGATGCCTGAGCAACATAAATATTCCAGTTAGAAGCCGGGTATCGCGCCTTAATAATTTCGTCGACCATTTTTAACGCACTAGAAACAATAGTACCGCCGGTTTCCCTTGAGTAAAAAAACTCATGCTCGTCAACTTCGCGAGCACTGGTATGGTGACGAATAAACACCAAATCAGTTTTCTCATAATGGCGTTGCAAAAAGAGATAGAGCAGCGTGAAAAACCGCTTTGCCATGTCTTTTCGAGACTGGTCCATAGAACCACTAACATCCATCACACAAAACATAACAGCCTTGTTGGAAGGCAGCGGAAGTTTAGCTTGCAAGTTATATTTAAGGTCAAAATCATCAAGAAATGGAATTCGGTTTATACGTCGCTTAAGGCTATCCCGCTGCTCCAGAAGGGCCATAATTTCATCCGAACCTGGCTCTGCCTCCTCTAACGCCACCTCCACCTGACGCAGCTTTTTCCGACTACCTGCAGACAGCGCCATGCGGCGTGCCTGAGCTGAACGCATGGTCCTGAGGATATTCAGACGAGAAGGAATACCTTCTTCAGAAATTCCTGCCTGGACCATTTTAAAAGATTCCAGATCTGTTAGGTTTTTACGCACCAGGTTCGGTAGTTCCAGGTCATCAAACATGATATCCAGGAATTCTTTCTGCGAAATCTGAAAAACAAATTCGTCTTCTCCCTCGCCGGAGTCGCTGGCATCACCGCCACCGCCGCCACCCCCGCCGCCTGACGGCGGACGCTTAACTCTATCACCTGCATTGAACTCTTTGTTACCTGGATAAATTGTATTCCTGGTACCACCTTTGCCATGCCGAAAACTAGGCTCACTAATATTGTCCTTAGGTATGCTTATTTCCTCGCCACGCTCAAGGTCGGTAATACTTCTTTTATTTACTGCATCATCTACAGCCCGTTTGATCTGCTTGCGATACCTTTTTAAGAATCGCTGCCGGTTGACAGTACTTTTATTTCTGGCATTCAAGCGGCGATCTATAACATAATTCATACACTGTCCCTTGGTTACGACTATCGTTACGAACTGGGGTTACGAGCAAAAATCAGCAACCAACGTTTATTGCGATTTTCGAACCCGCAGATACCATTCGGACAACAATCTAACCTGTTTTTCTGTATAACCACGGTCAACCATTCGACTAACAAAATCAGTATGTTTCTTCTGATCTTCCTGTGATGCCTTAGTATTAAAAGAGATAACCGGCAGCAACTCTTCAGTATTAGAAAACATCTTTTTCTCAATCACAGAGCGTAATTTTTCGTAACTCATCCAGCTAGGATTCTTGCCATCATTGTTGGCCCTGGCGCGCAATACAAAATTAACGATTTCATTCCTGAAATCTTTGGGATTACTAATGCCAGCTGGTTTTTCAATCTTCTCCAGTTCTTCATTAATAGCAGCACGGTCCAGAATATCGCCAGTTTCTGGGTCTCGGTATTCCTGATCCTGAATCCAGAAATCGGCATAGGTAACATAACGATCAAAAATATTTTGCCCATACTCTGAATATGACTCCAGATACGCAGTCTGTAGTTCTTTGCCAATAAACTCGACATAACGCGGTGCCAGATACTCTTTGATATGGCAAAGGTATTTTTCCTGTATTTCTGATTCAAATTGCTCCTGCTCTATCTGTTGTTCCAGAACATAGAGGAGGTGTACCGGGTTGGCTGCTATTTCTGCATTATCAAAATTAAAAACTCTTGAAAGAATCTTATAAGCAAACCGCGTAGAAAGCCCTTCCATGCCTTCGTTGACCCCTGCCGAATCCTGGTACTCCTGCAAGGATTTCGCTTTAGGGTCAGTATCTTTTAGATTTTCACCATCATATACCCGCATTTTTGAATAGGCGCTGGAGTTCTCTGGTATTTTCAACCGCGATAAAACACTGAACTGGGCTAACATTTTTAATGTATCCGGCGCGCACGGTGCATGTCCAAGGGAGCTGTTTTGCAATAACTTTTCATAGATCTGTATTTCTTCAGCAACCCGCAGGCAATAAGGCACTTTAACTATATATACCCGATCCAGAAACGCCTCATTATTTTTGTTAGCTTTGAAGTTTTGCCATTCAGATTCGTTCGAGTGAGCCAGCACTACACCATCAAAAGGAATTGAACCGGTACCTTCAGTACCATTATAATTCCCTTCCTGGGTCGCAGTTAATAAGGGATGCAGCACCTTAATGGGCGCCTTAAACATCTCAACAAACTCCATCAGCCCTTGATTAGCCTTACACAGGGCGCCTGAATAACTATAGGCATCCGCATCATCCTGAGAAAAATCCTCAAGCTTACGAATATCAATTTTTCCTACTAACGCCGATATGTCCTGATTATTTTCATCACCCGGTTCTGTTTTCGCAATCCCTATCTGGTCCAGAATCGACGGGAAGCGTTTAACCACACGAAATTTTGAAATATCTCCATTATATTCATGGAGGCGTTTAACCGCCCAGGGCGACATAATGGAATGTGTATACCGAATTGGAATACCATAATCTTCCTCCAGGATCACACCATCTTCCTTGGGGCTAAACAAACCCAACGGGGATTCATTCAGTGGTGAATCTTTAATGGAATAAAATGGCACCGACTCCATCACACTCTTAAGCTTTTCTGCCAACGATGATTTACCACCGCCCACTGGGCCTAACAAATAGAGTATTTGTTTTCGTTCTTCCAGCCCCTGCGCAGCATGTCGAAAATAAGAGACAATTTGCTCTATACATTCTTCCATGCCATAAAATTCTGCAAACACAGGATAGCGACGGATAATTTTATTGGAAAATATCCGACTTAACGTTGGACTTGTTGAAGTATCAATTATTTCTGGCTCACCGATTGCCTGCAATAAACGTTCTGCAGCGGTTGCATAGGCCATCTTATCTTTCTTACAAATTTCTAAATATTCCTGAAGAGAATATTCTTCTTGAGCGACTTGCTCATATCTCGACTGGACATGGTTAAATATAGTCATCAAATTCACCTCTGCCGATAGCTAAAAAGTACCACGGGTGGAGACAACCATATTTTCTGTTGAGTTACACCCTGTACACTCTGCGGTTTTATCCGCCTGGCGACCCATTCAGAGCATCTTACTCAGTATCAAACCTGCTCTGGAGTCACTTATTCTTACGTCCTTAACCACAGAGTAGTAGAACCAGAAAATTACTCAAGCCAATATCTAAAATCGACCCAGAAACGCTGCAAAACAAAGCCACATAAAAAATATAAACAGCAATATCATCACGAATACAGAAGAATAAAATATTACTATATTATCAACCCAACAAGATAAAATGTCGCAAAAATTAAAACCGAGTAGAGGGCACAAAAATCTCTGTCACAGCCACTGATACCATTTTACAATAAGCACAGATTTGCATATAACCAACGCTTTATTTCAGATAGTTCTAATCGACTTCACGGGTAGTTCTAAATCGAATTTCAGGCCACCTTTCTTCAGTAAGCGAAAGATTAACCCGCGTTGGCGCAAGATAAGTAAGGTATCCCGACCCGTCAATGGCTAGATTCGCCTCTGCCTTGCGCTTAAAATCAGCGAGCATTTTAACATCATCACATTCGACCCAGCGTGCTGTATAAACATTAACCGACTCATAAGCACAATCCACTTTATATTCTTCTCGTAGTCGAAACACAACAACATCAAATTGCAAAACACCGACCGCACCTAATATTAAGTCGTTATTAATCAACGGCATAAATAGTTGTGTCGCGCCTTCTTCTGAAAGTTGGGCCAGGCCCTGACGTAATTGCTTGCTCTTTAATGGGTCGCGCAATCTAACCCGCTGAAATAGCTCGGGCGCAAAATGCGGAATACCCAGGTATTTAAAATGCGCATTACCTGTAAACGTATCACCTATTTGAATAGTTCCATGATTATGTAGGCCAATGATATCCCCCGACCAGGCAATGTCTGCCTGAGTTCTGTCGCCGGCTAGAAAGGTCACTGCATCGTTAACTCTTATATCTTTACCTATGCGCACATGGCGCATTTTCATACCCTGGGAATACTTTCCAGAACAGACCCGCATAAATGCTATCCTATCGCGATGTTTCGGGTCCATATTGGCCTGAATCTTAAATACGAACCCTGAAAAATCTTCATCTAACGCACTTACTTCGCGGTCCGTCGCCGGTCGCGACAATGGCGGTGGCGCATACTCAACAAAACCATCCAACATTTCTACTATGCCAAAATTCCTTAACGCAGTACCAAAATAAACAGGCGTCAATTTGCCATCACGGTAAAGTTGCAAATCAAAGTCATGGCTTGCCCCCTTAACCAGTTCGATTTCTTCTTCAAAGTCCTCATATTCATCACCCAGAAATTCACGCGCCGCTGCACTGCCCAGGCCAGAAATTATTTTTTGCTCAACAACAACTTCGCCTTTACCTGATTCAAATACATGAATCTCATCATTATATAGATGGTAGATGCCTTTAAAAAACTGTCCCATGCCAATAGGCCAGGTTATCGGCGCACACTGGATATTTAATACCGCTTCGACCTCATCCATTACCTCAATTGGATCACGCACTTCACGATCTAATTTGTTTATGAAGGTCAATATAGGCGTATCACGGAGCCGGCACACTTCCATTAATTTAATGGTCCGCTGCTCAACACCCTTGGCGCCGTCAATCACCATCAACACTGAATCCACCGCTGTAAGCGTGCGATAGGTATCCTCGGAGAAGTCTTCATGGCCTGGGGTATCCAGCAGGTTAACCACGCGATCTTTATAGGGAAATTGCATCACAGACGTTGTTACAGAGATACCACGTTGTTTTTCCAGCTCCATCCAGTCGGAGGTGGCATATCGGTCAGATTTTTTTGATTTAACAGTACCGGCCATTTGAATGGCCCGACCTACCAGCAACAGCTTTTCCGTAATAGTCGTCTTACCCGCATCTGGGTGAGAGATGATTGCAAAAGTCCTTCTCTTATTGATTTCATTGACAAAATTACTATCTGACAAACCTTTAACTCCAAATATGTACGCAA
>JAHRVQ010000090.1 GCA_019090615.1 Pseudomonadales bacterium
CATTTATGCCGTAGGTGCAAGACGACGAAGCCATGTGTTCTAACGGCCACCGTAAATGATGCAGTTGCGCGCCCGAACGAAGTGACAAAGTACTCTTGGGGTGTAGGGAAAGTTCATGCTCTTACACCCCTCAAGGGGGTACTGAAAAGAGTCTGGGGAGATCTGCTTAACAAGCGATCGGTAAATCACCAGTAAGGCTCTGGTCTATAAGTGCCTTAGCTCCAGTGAGTGTATCGGCATTGGAGAGCGAACCAGATGCAAACCGATAGCGCCAATAGGGGTAACCCTAGCGGTGATTGAGTAGAAGTCAGCAGACGGCATAGTAGTCAAATGCCCAGCGTAATGGCTGGGACACGGCGAAGGCCTGAACCTGGAAGTCAATGAGGAGCCTGTGCAGCTCAGCTGTTTTATATCCGACCGGATTTAGAAACACTGGCGCAAAATCAGAAGCCATCATTGGGGCAAGAAGGAGCTAATCAGCCAGCTTGGTTTAAACATTTCCAGGAAACGCCCTGTGCGGATCCGCATGCAGGGTGTTGTGGGAAGCGCCGGAGAAACACCGGTGCTTACCCGATTAGCTTTCATCGCCGAGTAACTTACGAAATTCATTTTCAAGGTCTTTGAGTGCTTCACTTATTTCGCCACGCATTTTTTCAAATATATCGTTCCATTTTCTAGCATCACCAACACCCTGCTGGAAATCGACTGTATATGCAAACTCATTAAATATTTTGACAAGCTCCATATCTATAGTTTCCAGTTTTTCTGCTGTGAGACAGGGAATATAAATGATCTTCTTTGGATAATATTGTCGCAACGCTTTATGTGCTTTAAATGCTATCTCTTGCCTTGCCTCTCTGGGCTTGTCTCCGGCAGGCTCAAATATTTTCACATAATCCTGTGTCGTCACATAAACCTCTTTAAGAAGTGAGTACGTTTCGGCTATAACCTCTGCTCTTTTTTCATGTAACTTAGAGAATTTAATTTGCCGTTCGGCTGCCGCAATACTTAGGTTGGATTTTAGACGCTCAACTTCAGTTTCTGTTTGTGCCTTTAATTGGGACTTATGAGTTTCAAGCTTCTGGTCAAACTCACTTCTAATAGCATTCTTCAATCTTTCAGAAACCCATGACTTAGTAAGCCAGAGCAAAAGACCTGTTAACGTAGCGGCAACTGCTGCCGAAGTAACAATTTCTAGTATAAAGTCAGAAAACATGTTCCACCCTTCTTTAAAGCTAACAACATATCCCCCCACCCCCGCGGCATAACACATTTTGCTAACGAGCGGGGGTATGTGAATCCACTAAAACCCCATTCTCAGCCAAAAACCCCATATAATCAATACGTTATCGACTAAACCAGCAAACACCCCAAAAAGTAAACGCCACCCCTGCGGCGGTAAGTCGCTCTCACTTGCGCGGGGGTATTCAAATCGCGCATCTAAAAAATCACCAAACTTCAACGACTTACAATATTAGCGCCTTATTACCTCCGCACGGGCGGCAGAAGTCGGCGGCCTGCCGGCCTAATTTAAGCCGCCTTAATACAAATTAATATCGCGCACCAAAGCCGCGCACCAAAGCCCCGCAACATCCCCCCTTCTACCGTTCAGCATTCGCCAGTTTCTGACCAACTGCTATATTTATCCATCAGTACTATAGAAGTAAGGATACATCTAGCATGCGCAGGCGCTTAGCTAACCGGCGGGCTTTCAAACCACAACCAGCAAAACCCGATAATGCTTGTAATGTATTCGATACGGTCATTAAGTGGTTTCCTGGCACCATCTTGAAAATGGTTTTTGCCAAAAATAGCTGCGCCCATTTCCGTCGGCCTTTTTGCAACGCAGCTGATAACACCGCCTGGCTGATCATTTTTACGCTGTTCATTGGCCACGCGGGCAGCGTTTACGGCGCAAATCAACAAGCCCAGCTGGCATCAACACAAATACATCATCAACTCCTGCAACAGGCGTCAATCTACCAACAAAAAGGATTCAGAAAACGTGCCTTGCCGCTTCTTTTTGAGGCACAAAAGGTCGCAAAAAAACTCAGCAGCGCGGATCAAACGGCCAGCGCACTTGCACTGGGCCGATTATATTTTGAACTCGGTGAGTATCCATTAAGCCTGCAACAACTTCAGTCAATCACGGGATCGAACCGAGCGACCTATCCGCAGGCGGTAGCACTCAATACCATTGCCACCATCCACAGCACGTTAAATGCGCCCAAAGATGCCAGTATCGCTTTTAGGGCAGCCTATGAACTGGCCAACAAGATTGACCATCAAACCCTTCAATTGACCATTTTGACCAACCAGCTTCGGCATCAACTGGCCTACAATAAAAAAACCGCCGTCAGCACCACATTACCCTTAAGCTGGAAAATAATCAGCCAGCTACCAGCCGACCTGATTAAAGCAGAACTCAATATATCTTTAGCCACGCTCTATCTACGCGCGGTGCAACAATCAAAGGCCGAGCAGACCTGGCTGCAACGGGGCATTACATTATTAGACCAGGCAAATGTCATTGCACGCCAGCAAGACGATGCCCGCCTGCAAAGTTATGCGCTGGGCTTTAAAGCAAAACTATTAACAGCTAACGACCAGTCACTTGATGCGGCATTGGCCATAGCGCAGTCCGCGGTATTTCTTGCCAACTCCATCCAGGCATACGATAGTGCCTATCTATGGGAATGGCAGATTGCCAAAATACACCAGCAGCAGTCCCGCGACGGCCTCGCAATAGCCAGTTATTATCAGGCCATTCGTACCCTGGAGCAGGTCAGAAAAGAACTCATAGATGGCTCACCCTTTACCTTCCACCAGAAAGTGCAACCGCTATTTACCGAACTTGCAGATTTACTCTTAACAACGGCGACCTCTGCATCATTATTTGATAAACAATCGTATTTAAAAAGTGTTCAGGATTTGCTAGAGCAAAGCAAGTCCGCAGAGCTGCAGGACTACTTCCAGAACGACTGCGTGATTCCTGATCAAACCGTCAACCTGGATCAAATCGAATCTGCCACCGCCGTTATTTACCCCATAATTTTGCCAGAAAGACTAGCCGTACTGGTCAATATCGACCAGGAGATCTACCAGTTTGTATCGCCGGTAAATGTTGGCGAACTGGAGAGCCTGGTGAATGAATTCAGAGAACATCTGCAGGAAGATTTAGGTGATGAGGAATATCTCGAACTAGGCGAAGAACTCTATCAGCTGATATTTGCCCAGATCGAGCCGCTATTTAAAACCAACGATATTGACACCCTGTTGGTTATTCCCGATGGCGTGTTACGTACCGTGCCCATTTCAGCCCTTTATGATGGCGAGCAGTTTCTGGTGCAACGATTTGCTATCGCCACCACCCCAGGCATCAACCTGACCTTACCCAAACCGCTGGACATTGGTGAAGCAAGGTTATTTGCCGGCGGCATCTCAGAAGCGGTGCAGGGGTTTGTCGGTTTACCCGGCGTGCCGCAGGAGCTTACAAATTTGCAGGATAATTATGGTGCAGAAGTACTGCAGGACAAAAGTTTTAAAAGTACTGACCTTGCGGGTCAATTAGCTTCAGCGGATTTCTCAATCGTGCATATAGCCACTCACGGCCATTTTGATAGTAACCCACAAAAATCTTATCTGCTCACCTATGACGGCAAATTGACCCTTGACCGCCTGGAAGACAACATTTCACATCGAAAGAATATTGGCGAGCCCCTTGAACTATTAGTCCTCAGCGCCTGCGAGACCGCAGCCGGGGATAGCCGAGCTGCACTTGGGCTGGCAGGTGTTGCGCTAAAAGCCGGTGCCCGCAGCGCGGTGGCAACTTTATGGCAAATCAGTGATGCCGCAACGGTGCAGATCATCGACAAATTCTATAACAACATATCTAAACAGGGTTTATCCAAAGCCAAAGCGCTACAACAGGCACAGGTTGAACTTATCAACCAGCCACGCTTTCAACACCCTACAGACTGGGCGCCGTTCTTGATGATAGGTAACTGGCTATGAAACATTTAACCTTCATCGGCCTTGTTGGCTGCATCAGCCTATGCTGGCTCAACCTAAGTATTGCCAATCAAAGCACTGCCAATCAAAGTGCTAGCAACCAAAACGCTGCCAACCAACTTTATTCAAGAGAAAACCCTTCAAAAGAAAACACAACCCAGCAAAGCCATTATATTGTACTGGCAAGCTATAACAGTGAAACCGCCGCCAACAGCTTCATCCAGTCAACGATTCAGCCAGGCACCCAGCACAAACAGCAAACGCAACCCAGCGGCAAAACCGACGTTAATAATGACCGCCGCCAAAAGCTACAACAACAATGGCAAACGGAATATCCTGCAGCAACAATGCAAATCCTACCCACTCTAATAGACGAACATGAACACTACCGAGTGGCCATCGGGCCAATTAAAAATCATCAGCAGGCAGCGCAAGTACGTGACCAGCTAAAACAAACCGGCCACAAGGCCGCCTGGATCAGCAGCGAAGCATCGATTGCTGACAATCAACACCGCAATAACGAATCACATAATAAATCACATAATAATCAGCCAGCTGCACAACCGACAATCCAGCCAGTAGCGCCAGCCAAGTCACCTATGCTGGCGATGGCACAATCCTCCGCAACCATGCCAGCCACTAATAACATTTCACCCGCCGCCATTGACCAGCAAAGAATTAGCCAGCTCGATGAGCTACGACTCGATAACATTATTGTTGAGTCTTCTATATTACAGCCAGAAATCGTCGAACTGGTGGATTATTACCTGGAACGGCGTATAACCGTTGCCGACCTGTTGCAGTTAAAAAATTCGATTAATCAACTGTTTGTATTTAATGGCTATATTAACAGCGGGGTGCTAATACCTGACCAACAAATTATAGATGGGACGCTAAAGTTCAAAGTCATTGAAGGTAATGTCAGCCAACTAAATATCGACAGCAAACTACGGGATAAATATATCAATGCAAGAATTAGCATCTCAAAACCCTTTAACCTGACAGCACTACAGAACTCGCTGAAGCTACTCGAACAAGACCCACTGATTGACCGCATCGACGCTAAAGTATCACCCGGCGCACAGCTTGGCCAGGCTGATCTATCACTCGCAGTCGATACTCAACCAAGGTTTAGATTTGGTTTAAGACTAGCGAACGATCGTGCCCCCTCAATCGGTTCAGAAAATGCCGAATTCAGTTTCAGTGCCAATAATTTAACTGGCTGGGGCGATAGCTTATATATTAAAACAGGTATTACTGATGGCTTGAATACCGAAGACTATCGACTAACAATACCTTTTAGTCATTTAAACCATAGCCTTTCACTATTTTATTCTATTAGCGACTCAGCAGTTACAGAAGCACCGTTCGACGATATAGATGTAGAAAGCAAAACCGAAAGTTTTGGTATCAACCTCGACATACCATTAAAAAAAACGCTTCGTAGCGCCCTTGCCATTCATTTCACCTTTGAATCACGAAAAAACCAGACCAGCCTGTTAGGCCAGAATTTTTCATTTTCTGAAGGCGCAATCAACGGCCAGAGTCGCGTATCACCCTATCGGATCGCAATTTCCTACAGCCGACAAAGCACCAACCAGGCTTTTGCCGGTCGGTTATCCATCTCCAAAGGAAGCCATTATTTTGACGCTACAAAAAATACCGGCCAGGCAGATGGAAATTTCACCAGCTATCTTGGCCAGGCCCAATACTCACGCCAACTGAGTGAAACTAATTACCTGACTGCCAGGTTAGTCGCTCAATACGCCTCTGACGCTTTGTTATCGGTTGAAAAATTCTCCCTTGGCGGGCTTAACTCAGTGCGCGGTTATCGCGAAAACCAGGTAGTACGCGACAAGGCCTACTTTGCTTCCGTTGAACTAAGACATCATCTACCCAGCGTCGAGAACCTTGAACTAATTGGCTTTATTGACTGGGGCCTTGGCGAAAATCATAGCAAGGCCGTCGCTCAGGGCAAGGATAGTATCCACAGCGCGGGCTTTGGTATTTCATATCAGGCTATGGGACTACAAACAGCATTATATTACGCCCATGGTTTCAAAAATTTTGATACCCAAAAAAGAAACTTGCAAGACCAAGGCATCCATTTTGAAATGGCTTATCACTATGTATTCTAAGCTTAACCATTTAGTTAGATCAATTAGAAGTGCAACCCATGCAGTGAACACCCATATTGGGCATAGTGCGTTTATTATGTCTATTTCAATGCTGGCCTGCACCAGCACCAGTATGGCAGAGGTTACCATTGATGGCTCCCTTGGCGGCATCAATGGTACAGCTGTAACCAGCGGCAACGGTTTCACCTATGATATTGATCAATCCTACGGCCAATTATCAGGCCAAAATTTATTCCATAGCTTTGGCCAGTTTAATATTCTTATTAACCAGCAGGCTAACTTTTCCGGCCCCGCTAATGTCGCTAATGTCGTCGCACGTATAACTGCGGGGCAATCCAACATCGCGGGCAAAATCACTTCATCAATCAACAACGCCTCACTGTATTTGATCAACCCAGCAGGATTTATTTTTACCAATGGCGCAGTTATCGATGTGGATGGAAATTTAAATCTTTCAACCGCAGATTTTTTGGAATTTGCGGATGGCAGCCAGTTTTTCTCCAACCTGTCATCGGTATCCACACTCAGCACTGGGCCTATCTCTGGTTTTGGCTTCCTCACTGCAGGCAGCGGCAGCATCAGTATCGATAGTTCTCGTGACATCCCAGGGACTGATCAAACCGAGGCGCATAACCTTAATGTCAGTTCGGAATTCATCCTGATACAGGATACCGAATTACACGCTAGTGAAATCGGTATCCGTATGGGCGACTCCGCCTTTGGCCAGATTGATATTAATCGTTCAATTCTTGAATCCGTTGAAGGTGGGACGTTTTTCCAGGGCGGCAACATCTTTGCCGTGGACGCGATTATCACCGCATCAGGCCGAGACAGTACCATCGACATACAGGCAAACTCAGTCTCATTGTCGGGAAACATAAAACAAAGTGTTATCCAGTCGGGCAATATCATTGCCAGCGGCGGCGACATCGACATTGCAGCCAACAATATTTCTCTCTCTAAAGCTGCACTCAGATCATCCTCCGGTGGCAACCTGGGTGGCGGCGACATTAACCTTGCTGCAGCAACAATCGTCGTTGAGAACAACAGCAATATAGACCTGGCGGCTGGTATCGGCAGCCAGGCAGGTGACCTGGCCATAACAACCAATGACATCCTCATTAAAGATAACTCCAGCCTGAATACTTCAGGGCGGTTTCTCGATGCCACCGCAGGCACCATTAACATCAAAGCAACTGGCCGGTTTGGGCTTGAAGGCAATAGCGTGTTACTGGCAGAGTCTGATAGCAACAGCCTGGGCGGCAGCGTTGCCATCGACGCCAATAGCATTGTCATCAGAGATTTTTCAAACATCAACATTAATTCCCTTGGCGAGGGAGACTCTGACCAGGTAGATCTTAAAGCCACAACCAGCCTTAAGATTGACCAGGGATCGGGGATCAGTGCCGTCAGTAACGGCCAGGGCCGTGGCGGCCATGTGCAATTAACCGGCGCTAACATTTCTCTGGATGGTATGTTTATCCAGGGCTCAGCCAACGGTGCAGGTACTGGGGGCGATATAATAATTAGTGCCGATCAAATCGACATTAGCAATCGCACCCTGATTAATGTGTCATCATTTTCAACCGCTGCCAATGCTGGTAACGCAGGCAGCATACAAATCACTGGCGATACACTAAACATCAGCGACAATGCGACTTTCAAATTGATTTCCGCTGGCAGCGGTATTGGCGGCACCATGAATGTCAACGCGACCAATATCAACCTTGCCGACGTCACCATTGAAGCCGAAGCCCAGGGCGCAGGCATTGGCGGTGAAGTTTCCTTCCAGGGTGAGCAGATTAACTGGAGCAATACCCGCGTTGAAGCCAGCATACAGGGCGACGGCGCTGGTGGTATCATCCGTTTAAATGGCGGCGATATTCAGCTGTCTAATAGCATTGTCAATATTTCATCCAGAGGCGCTGGTAATGCCGGCGACCTTTTTGTCAATGCGAATAAATTTGCTATGGCGGCAGGTGGTGGTATCTTCGGTGATACCCGCCAAAGCGGTATTGGCGCAGATATCATCATCAACGCCAACCAGGTCAACCTTGATAACATATCAATGACCTCAGGCACAAAAGGTTCTGGCCAGGGCGGTGAAATATTTATCACCGCTAAGGATAATATTAGCCTCAATGACGTATTCCTTAATTCTCAGGCCGAAGGCCAGGGCCTTGGGGGTGATATTGACCTTAGAACTAGCAACCTGCTAATGACTGGCACCACCAACGTCAACGTCTCTTCATTTTTAGATGGCGATGCCGGCCATATTGATATCGAACCCGCAGCCACTACGCTGGATATAACAGTCCGTGACTCGGCCAACTTTGCGCTAGCAGCCAATGGCACTGGGCGAGCCGGCCTGCTCAACATTAATGCCAGCAATGTCAGATTCTCTGACAATGCTATAATAGCCGCTTCAGTTTCCCTGGCGGCGGAAGGTGACCTGGTACAATTTAACGTCGACAGCCTGATTTTTGAAGACAATGCGCGGGTCATATCCGATACCCGTGGCTCTGGCCAGGGCGGCGACATCGACATCCAAAGCCAGTCCTTTCAACTGCTGGATAATGCCAGCTTAAATGCGGAGGCGTTATCATCCGGTGACGCCGGTTTGATAAAGATCACCGCCGTTGATGTGGTCATTGATGGCGGCAAAATAATTACCAACTCCCAACTCTCTATAAAAGGCAACGAAACCTTTGGTGCAGGTGGCAGACTACGTATCGATGCGACTAATCTTTCTATCATCAACGGCGGCACCCTGCGCAGCGACGCGTTTTCCTCTGGCCACGGCGGAGATATTAACCTTAATGCTGATAGCTTCCTGCTTTCGCGCTCGCAATTATCCGCTGAAACCCGTGGCAATGGTAACGGCGGCACCATTGAGATAACCGCAAATACCATTAACCTGGCTAATCCTGACGACGTTGGATTTCCCGAAAAAATACTGATTAATGTTTCTGCCCTGGACGGTACTGGGGAGGCAGGACAGATCACCATTATTGGCGACGAAATCAATATTAAAAATACTGATATTGCCCTGTCTTCATTTACCGCGGGTGACGCCGGGCTGTTAAACATTACCGCCAGTAATAATTTCACCCTGGATAGTTCAAAGATCCTGGGTGAATCCTTTGCCGCTGGAGACGGCAGCAATATCTCAGTGGCCGCAAACAGCTTGCTCCTGACTAATAATTCAGATATTCGAAGCGATGCATTTTCTAGTGGTGCCGGCGGCGACATAGAGCTCATGGCGCAAGTTATCGACCTTAACCAGTCCCGCTTGACCGCCGAGACAATGGGCAACGGTGCAGGCGGGGAAATTAATTTAAACGCCGAAACCATTAACTTATTTAACCCCGAGGGTACCGACCAACTGGCAAAAACCCTGATTAACGTATCCGCCCTCGCTGGTACAGGCGAAGCCGGTAAAATTGAAATGAACGCAACAAATATTAATATTGATAACGCTAGCATCGCCTTATCAACCAGTACCGTCGGCAATGCCGGCACCCTGAGCATCATAGCGTTAGAAAACTTAAACCTGACCAAAGCACAGATTAAAGGCGAAACCACCTTTGTCGGTCAGCTTGCCGGCGAAGGCAGCGACATAGAAATCACCGCCGCTGACTTTTTATTAGACCAAAGTAATATTGACACAGCCACCCGTGGGTCTGGCGAGGGCGGCACTGTGATTTTCAATAGTAATAACCTGCACATAATAGACTCAAAAATCAACGCTGAAACCCGTGCTGCCGGCAATGCAGGCATTATAGATATCACCGCAGCGACACTGGTACTGGATAGCAGTACCATCAATACCAATGCCCAAACAGGCAACAATGGAAGAGTCAGTACCGGTTCAGGTGGCGACATCCAGATTACCAGCTCAGAGATATCAATTATCAATAGCGCCGAGATACGCAGCGATGCTTTTTCTCAGGGCGATGGCGGCAACATAGCAATTACAGCTGAAAATTTTTTACTCACAGGCTCCAGGCTAACGGCAGAGACTCGTGGCAACGGCAACGGCGGGTTAATCGCGGTTGCCGCTAATACCATCAACATCGAAAACCCTGAACTGATTACAGATTCAGCTATCGACAGTAATGCAGCACCCGGTAATACCGCTAATGCCGGCAACCTACCTGGCATCGATAGGATTCTTATCAATGTATCTGCCATTGAAGGCACAGGCAACGCTGGTGCCATCACGCTTGCTGGCGATAATATCAACATTAGCAATGCCGACATGGAGTTATCTACTTTTACTCAAGGTGAGGCAGGCATTCTCACTATTAAATCAGCTAACGATATTATCCTTGTGGACGCCAACATCTTCGGCGAGACTTCCTTTAATGACGAAAATGGCGGCGAAGGCAGTGATATAGACATCAAGGCCACAAACCTGTCATTTACCAACAGCACCATTAATTCATCCAGCCTGGGAACCGGCAGCGGCGGCGATATAAGCCTGGATGGAGGCCATATTCAGTTCACGGGCGAATCAGCCATTAGCACCGACACCCAGTCCAGCGGCAGCGGGGGAAATATTGAGATAACATCACCTACGCTAGATCTGTTAGATAACTCTTTAATATCCTCCTCAGCAACGGGTCTAGCGGATGCGGGGTCCATAGAATTTATCGTATCTGACCGCTTGCAGGTGATACAGGGAAACATTCAAACCACCTCGGCTCAATCTGGCGGCGGTAATATCTCAATTGCAACGCAACAGGTAATTACCATCGACCAGAGCATAATTTCTGCCAGCGCCAATGGCGTAAGGCTCGATAGTGGTGGCGGCAATATTGATATAGACCCCGAGCTGTTTACTTTACGCCAAAGTCAAATTGTGGCCCAGGCCAACGTCGGCTCTGGCGGTAATATTAATTTAGAGGCAATAAACTTTGTCGCGGATACCGAATCATTAATCTCTGCCTCCTCAGCCAGAGGCATTGACGGTAGTGTAGCCATTGAATCACCCAATCAGTCTGTCAACCCGACCAGCATGAACCTCTATACCGGCATTCAGGATTTTCCGGATTTTATAAGTACCAACTGCATTTCACCGGATCAAAAAAATAGTAGCTTCCTGGTGGTGGATAATCTAAACCCAATACGCCGCAACCCTAATGACTTTTTACCGGTACTCTCAGCACCTTCAACACCTTCAACCCATTTAGCACACTCAGCATTAACAACACCAGCCACGCCACTATCGATTCATTTTAACGTTGCACTAGATAGCGCGTTAGGACCTGAATTGACCGCCAGCCAGCACAAATTGGGTTCCTGGCGTCCTGGCTGCTGAACCAGAACTGGTTGGCGGTCAATTCAAGCTAACAGTCCAGCAGTTTCGCAGAGCACAACTTAGCAAGTAATAATAGCAAACGCTACACGTTGCAAAGCACTAGATCGTGATGCCGAGCCTTCTAGTCGAGCCTTCTAGTCTAAGAACAGCACCCATCTCACCTAGGCCTCAGGTGCAGCCTCCGCTTTCAACTTTCGCAGATGCTTTAAAAACTTCTGCAATACATCATAAGACTGACATCCCACCACTTGCAGATCTGCGCTAACAAATGTTGGCACCCCAGTGATGCCAATTGATCTTGCCCGCTGCCAATCCGTATCCACCTGCTTAGCAAAACTGCGTTGTTCCAGTACTATCCGAGCCTGAGCAACATCGAGGCCTACCTGCTGAACAATATTTAACAATACGTCAGTATTAGAAATATCCTGATTGTCGACAAAATAAGCCCGATACAAAGCATCATGCAGTAACTCTCCATCTGCCTGGGTATTAGCCCAACTACCTAGCTCTTGTGACAGACGACTGTTGTAAGTCATTTTCCGATCGCCGTATGGCAATCCCTCTGCTTCAGCCACCTGTTTAATACGCCGCTGAAATGCTTTCACCTGACCTTCTCGGCCACGGAACAGATCTTTAAGTTGACGACCTTCGTTGGGCGTCTCTGGGTGTAACGGGAAAAAGGCCCACGAAATCGTTACATCGGGTTCCTGACGTAATTTTTCAATACTAACTGTACTGAGATAACACCAGGGTCAGACGAAGTCTGTGAATACTTCAATATGAATCGGTCGACGGGGTTTTAGAGTAATATCTGACATGGTAATTAAGCCTCCTGACTAAAAACAGATTTTCTTTTGCTGAAGGCATAATGAACGATTTTACGCATTGAGGCAATTTTTCAATAACTGGGTTACACGCTAGCTGCCCTGCCGTCTGCTTTTTTTGGCAAAGCTATATACTCTAAAATGCCCCTGATTAATGCCCACTTTTGATTTCTGGATACCAAAGTTTATTGGTTAATTCGACTTCATATAGAACATTCATAAACTTCGATACTGATTTTAACTGCTCAGCATAAGGGCCTGGTGCCGCCTCAAAAAAGATTTTCTTATCGCTCACCAAATAGGTTTCACGGCCAAAGGCGGCAATCGCCAAATGACCATATTGCTGACGTTTGGTCTCAAAAAATGACCTACCAATAAATGCATTACGCTGGTTTGCTATCCCCAGGTAATGCACTAACGACGGCGCGAAGTCTATGGATGTCGCAACCTTTGCGTCATATCGATCAGGCAACTGCCTGCCTGGGTCATAAATAATAAGCGGCACACGGTCTACAAATAATCGCTGATAATCCTCACCCTCAAATGCTTTAACAAAGGATTTTTCGGGGTAATGCGCATGATCCGAAGTAAAAATAACCACCGTATTTTGTGCATAAGGAGAATTTTTGAAATACGCCCAAAACTCACCGAAAGCATGGTCCAGGTTGTGAATTGTATTTAGGGCATTGTTTTTTCCGTCGCCATACTTTTTACCATCTACAGAGATATCGATAAACGCATGGGTGCCAAGACTATACAACGCAGCAAAAAACGGCTGATTTTTACCTTGCTCGGCTTCCCTGGCGCGTAAAAACCCTATGAAGGCCTGATAAAACTGATTGTCTGAAAAGGCATCACTTCGTGCTGGTTCGACCCCATCCATATAGGCCTCAGTCAGGTTTTCAGCCGTCCACACAGCGCTAAACTTTAAGGTATGCATCATCTCATCCACATAGGCTGAGTGCTGCCGGTGACTATCAAAAAAAATGGTCTGGTATTCTTGCGCATTGAATATATGGCTTAGGCAGTAATAGTTGATTGCGGGGAGTTTATTATGGTCTGTCTGCCAACCTGCTACGCCGCCGTACCAGGGGTAAAGAGAACACAACTGACCGTGCAACCCACGGTAGGTTGCGGCCGTATGATTAAAATAATTATCCACCACCATGGCATTTTTCGATTCAGCAAATGCCGTTATATTTGGCGTAAGGTCAGGATATTTTGATCCGTAGGCACCTATGCTCCTGGCTGAATAACCCTCGGTAAAGAACACAATAACATTAGGTCCGGCAACCGATGTTCTAACCCTTTGGAACGGCGCAGCCGAGCTATAAACTTGATCTGTAACAAACGGCAAAGCCCGCTCAGGGTGATAATCTAAACCCAATTTTTCAAATTCGATATTTTCGTCATTGCCCATCTTCTCCGGCGGCTGGCGCCTTTTACTGGACCACTTACCCGATAACGTTCTAAAAAGTTCGTAGCCCGGCGAAGTGCGCGTGACATAGTTATCAGCGTAGTAACCCTGGCGCTTTTTTAAAACTTCCTCCGGCAGCCAGCGAGGGCTTTGATACAAAAGGCCTGCCATTAGCAGCATCACCAGAGATATTTTCCATAACGGCCCAAACTGGCCACTTTTAGACACTTTTTTCGGCGCGATTTTCTCCAGGTAATAAACCAAAAAAACGCACACAGCCAAAAACACGCAGCAAACCAGCACCATTTGCTGGTTAATCAACAAGGATATATGGTGGATGTTTTCAATCGCTAATGGCGTTAGAAATTCGCCCCCCGTCGAAAGCGAATACAACTGAATAACATTAATAGCTAATAGCAAACAGACGAAACAATAACCGACTAACCGAAAATAAATTTTGCCATTGATCAGCCACAAACCAACTAGCAAGGACAACAGGGATTCAACCAGAAAAAGATCAAAAAATGCAAAGCTCGCAGCAATACTAACAAGATCTGCAGTAGGCAGAAACAACCTGAACTGCGTCATATAGCCAACAAAAAAACCGATAAAAAGTGCTCCGATCAAAAACAGGAAACACAGGCTAAAGGTCACCAAACTCGGTTTAGGTTGCTTATTTATCACGCCGGCTCTCTCCACTTAAAACCTGAAATCAAAAACCTTACGTTAAAAACGCCTGGCTTCAGATACCCTGGCTGTAAAAAAGCCGACAACTAACATAGGGCTTAACCCTAATAGCGTAGCACGCATTTTTTAATTAGGTGCAGCAGCAAGATCCTGGCGTAAATTTTTTGAAGCCAGAAAGAAATGGCAGGCTGACCAGAACATAATCGGCGGGATAACATATAGCATAGCCTGACGTAACGAATCAGCACCCAAACTGGGCGCCAACACATCACTTAAGAGACCAATTGACCATGGTCCTATGCCAAGACCTATGATATTCAAGATAAGAAACAGGATCGCAGATGCTGTCGCCCGCATACGCAAACCAACCAGTCCATGGGTAGTCGCAATGGTGTTGCCCAGATAAACGTTAAACAATAACCCCGGCACGATGGATAGCACTAGCGCCACATAAGGGTTGTCAACGATATAGACAGCGGCCATAAATGGCACACAAATAAACCCAGTAATCGCTGGCAGCCATACATACCAACGCTTATCACGTGGCGCTAATCGATCCGCAAGCAACCCGCCACATAACACCCCAACAGCACCACCAAGACCAATAATTAACGCCAACCAGGTACCCAGCTCACCGGTCGTCATCCCATGACTACGAATAAAAAAGGAGGCTGTCCAATTGGTTGTACTGTAGCCGGCAAAGGCATTAAGTGCTGCCGCCAAAGCCATATGGCGAAAAGATAAACGACTCCATAAAACCTGCAGCACATCCATAAACGGCACACTCTCAGTGGATACCTGCTTATTTTCCGACAATCCTCTAACGGGCTCTTTAAGTGTCATACGAACAACAATGGCTAATAAAATGCCCGGCGCACCCACTATAATAAATGCCACTCGCCAGCCAAAAAATTCATTTAGCCAGCCACCCAGCAAGAACCCGAATAAAATGCCGATATTAACGCCAGTGGAATAAAACGAAATGGCGCTAGCCCTGGACTCGGGCGGAAAAATATCTGAAATAACCGAATGCGAAGGCGGACTACCACCCGCCTCACCAATGCCAACGCCAATACGCGCTACTAACAGTTGCATATAGTTTTGCACAAAACCGCTAAGGGCAGTCATCAAACTCCATAAGCCTACCGACATAGCAATAATGTTGCGCCGATTGGCTCGATCAGCCCAACGCGCAATTGGAATACCGGCAGTGACATAAAATACGGCAAAGGCAAACCCGGTCAGTAAACCCAGCTGACTATCCGAAAGACTAAGATCAGCTTTAATCGATTCCTGCAATATGGATAGCAACTGCCGGTCTATAAAGTTAAAACTATAAACAATCGTCAGCACCATTAACGCGTAATATTTTGCACCGTCGTTTGCATAGTGATTAGGCACATTTGCTTGCTGCTCCGTCGCATCTTGTTTTTCCGTTGATTCGCTCATATCCATGCCGTTCTTCTTTATTATTCTTAGTCCGGTACGCCAGTACCCCAGTCATGGTAGTGGCCGTTGCCAATGAAACAAATCGTCACTACCAGAGTGAATAAACCACATCCATATAAAGATGTCCAAATAGTATAGAAAAGACCCAGAGAACAGTGCATAACCAGAACAACGTGCCTGCTATTTATCGCTGTAAATTAAGTCCTGCACAGCCAACCAGCCATCGGTGCCATAAGGCACATGGTTCACCAGGATAAAGCCCTTACAACGCCTCCCAGCGTAGGTTATTCTTCAAAATTATCAGGCCAGGTAAGGCGGCTGGCAGACTCTAATCTGGGGATAGGCAATGTCTGAATATTTCGCGAAGATCACATGGTTTCGTAGCAAAAATGAAAAGTACGTCGATAACAAATATAGCCGAGGCCACCAATGGGCATTTGATGGCGGCTCAACTATTCCAGCTTCATCATCGCCCCATATTGTACCTGCACCCTACTCTATTGAATCAAATGTTGACCCAGAAGAGGCATTTATAGCCTCATTATCCAGCTGCCATATGTTGTTCTTTCTCTCTATTGCCGCAACAAGAAGATTTATCGTTGACCGCTATGAGGACAACGCCTGTGGCATTCTGGAAAAAAATGCAGCCATCGATAGACCAAATAGAAAAAATGCACCATCAATCTCATGAACAATGTTTTATCGCCAATTCAGTTAATATTAAGATAATAATTGAAAATAATAATTGAATTAGGCGGGTTGCAAACCACAAGATAGATAGCGGTAGAATACAGACCCGCGTTTAATCGCTGTTCGGAATATCGCAAATTTATAGCTTGTTTGCGATATTCCTCCTATTGTTCTACGTTGCAAAATTAACGTTACAAAGAAAGCTATTTAGAGGTTTGCCTAGTCCACATTGACACAGATGGCATACACAGTTATATCCCACTGGAAAAAGTCAGACATACCAATAGACAATGCAGTTGGCTCGTTGCCCACGGTCACCTGCCACCCTGATTCATTAACGGGTTGGCTCTCAAGCAACCGAGTTATGTTATAGCCCGATGCCATTTCCAACAGTACCTGCGGCTGCTGCCCACTATCGATTAGTATTCGTTGTGAAAACCCACCTCCGACAACCTTTTTACCTGCGCTACATTGCACCTGCACCCTTTGCCCAACCGAAGGTTCGAATTCGATCCCGAGTTGACTGAGTATCGCTGAAGCTGGCTCTGGTAACGTCGGCGGCCAAACTGCATCGAGTTGCGAAGCTGAGACAGATGCAGTCACTTTTTCGTAACCGCTTACCCCTGCCAGGCCTTGTTGACCTGCTTCGCCTTCTGGGCCAGCTTCTCCATCTGCACCATCAGCGCCAGGCACGCCCCGTATACCGGCAACACCTTGCGGTCCCTGATTACCTGTATCACCCTTTTGTCCTTGCGCGCCAGTCTGACCGGTATCACCTTTTAAGCCTCGTTGACCCTCTGGTCCTGTTGATCCGGTATCGCCTTTTGGACCCTGTTGGCCCGCAGCGCCTGCCAACCCTGTATCACCTTTTAAGCCTTGTTGACCTTTTGCGCCAGCCAAACCCGTATCGCCTTTAAGACCCTGAGGACCCTGAGGACCCTGCAAACCGGGCGCACCATTGAGGCCATCTGTTCCAGGTTCACCTACGGGTCCATCCGCGCCTGTATTGCCTTTCAGACCCTGATCACCAGTATCACCTTTCAAACCTTGATCTCCAGCATCACCCTTCAGCCCCTGATCACCAGTGTCACCCTTCAGACCTTGATCACCAGTATCACCCTTCAGACCTTGATCTCCAGCATCACCTTTCAGACCTTGATCTCCAGTATCACCTTTAAGGCCTTGATCACCAGTATCACCTTTAAGGCCTTGATCACCAGTATCACCCTTCAGACCTTGGTCTCCAGTATCGCCTTTCAAACCTTGGTCTCCAGCATCACCTTTAAGGCCTTGATCACCAGTATCACCCTTCAGACCTTGATCTCCAGCATCGCCTTTAAGGCCTTGATCACCAGTATCGCC
>JAHRVQ010000091.1 GCA_019090615.1 Pseudomonadales bacterium
AAAAATATAGCAAATGTTTACGAAAACATTTTATTTATACCCTCTGTAGGTCCCATTCAGGCTGGTTTGGTAGAATGAGCGGGAATTGCTGTAATAGAAAATTAATCTTCAGCCAAGATTACAAGGTGATGATGTTTTTTGCCTTTTTGCAACACAACATATTGCCCATATAACGCCAATTCAGAATCCAGCACCAACGTCATATCCGATACCTTCTCGCCATTAACGGAAATCGCATTACTTTTTATCAACTTACGTGCTTGCCCGGCTGTCACTTCCCCTCTCGGAGTAACCGCCAGGCCCGACTGAACCAGTATCTCAATCAAATCCGTCGAGTGGCCAGCTACCCGAGTACTAGACATACCGTCTAACGCCAGTTGATTCAGGTCCTCTATAGCCAGACCCGCTAGTTTATTGGCAAACAAAGCTTCACTAATGCGCTCCGCAGCATTTACACCCTCTTCTCCATGCACCAGCCTGGTTACCTCTCGCGCCAACAGAGTATGGGCTGTACGCTTGCCAGGATCTTGTTCATGAGCCAGGGCGGCCTGTCGCAAACCATCCTTCGACAAAAAAGTGAATATTTTAAGATAATTGACTACATCATCATCAGCACAGTTTCGCCAGAATTGATAAAAACTATAAGGCGAGGTTTTCTCCGCGTCGATCCAGACAGCATTACCCATACTTTTGCCAAATTTCGTGCCGTCTGAATTGGTTATCAATGGATAGGTTAGCGCAAACGCTTGATTACCATTCATTCTCCGCACCAGGTCCATACCCGCGGTAATATTCCCCCATTGGTCACTACCACCCATCTGGATACTGCAATCGTATTTTTTATTAAGCACAACATAATCGTACGACTGGAGGATCATATAGCTAAATTCAGTATAACTGATGCCTGACGCATCATCCTGCAAACGTCGCTTAATGGTTTCCTTTCGGACCATGTCATTAACACTGAAGTGTTTGCCGATATCTCGCAAAAAATCTACCACACTCAGCGCTTCTGTCCATTCCGCATTGTCAACGACGATAGCGGAATTTTCACCGCAGTCAAATTCTAGAAATCGGCTCGCCTGAGTGCGAATTTTCGCGACAAATGCCCGCACCAGTTCCTCTGACTTCAACTCTCGCTCACTAGAACGTCCACCTGGGTCGCCGATCATCCCAGTTGCCCCGCCGACTAACAAAATTGGCTTATGGCCAGCCAACTGGAATCTACGAAGCGCCAACAATGGCACTAAATTCCCTATATGCAAACTACTCGCTGTAGGATCAAAACCACAATAAACAGTCCTTACTGCTGACGACAAATGCTTTACCAGCAAATCCTCATTACTAACTTGCGCTATCAACCCCAACGTCCTGAATTCGTCCAGCAGGTCCTTATTAATTACCATGTTACATTCCTATCAGTAGTGCGACAGAGATACGATTTACATTTCACGCTCACAATCTGCTTGCCCCATATTTAATCGTGGCGCCAAAATACCTGAAACAGAGACAAATTCAAGGTCATTTTACTAAATACAAATCAACTCATTACACCGAAGTACCGAACCTGCCGCACCAGATTTGACAAAGTGATCCAACTTTTATTAAATCCCATTAAATATATAGTGTTGGCGCTTTTTTATGACAAATAACAATAACAATAAAACGTCTGCCGTTTGACCGCAAAATATCCAAAATTTCATGTGGCCTGCGCGCTAGTCATTGCGGTATGTTTTGGCGTGGCAATAAGCGCCCTAACGCCAACGCATAAAAACAATATTACAAATATACCTGTATCTCTTGCGATTATGGAAAATGACCCGCAGGCTGCTATTGAACCTATCCAGGGCAAAATCACAAACACGCCCAAAGAATTAGTCAGCACCCTGCCTCGCAACCCTCAGGGACAGTTAATTACTAAAAAAGTCACCGTCCTTGCCGGCGACAATATGGCAAATATTTTCCAACGCGTTGGCCTCTCAGCAACAGAACTACACCACATAATGAATAGCGGTGGTGTGGTTTCGAAATTAAAAACCATTCAACCCAAACAAACGCTTGAGTTTAAAATTCATGCTGACGGCTCCCTGGCAGAGCTCAGTTATCTACCATCATTGCTAGACCAGTTGATCGTGACACAAACAACCCAGGGGTTTAAAGCTAATTGGCGACGTATTGAACCTGAAGTCCTGATCGCTTTTAAGTTAGCAACGATATCTAGTGAGAATCCCTCATTGTACCAGGCAGGCGATGCCGCCAATTTATCCGCCAAACTAATCATGCAACTCAGCTACATTTTCCAGTGGGACATTAGCTTTGCCCTGGACCTCAGAAAAGGCGACACCTTTAACCTGCTGTATGAAGAGCTCTACCTGGACGGCGAAAGAATCGGTAGCGGCGACATCCTGGCCGCTCAAATTAACAATCTTGGCAATAGTTATACCGCGGTTCAATACCAGGATACTTTGGGCCATAAAAACTATTACACCGCTGAAGGCAGAAGTTTACGCAAAGCCTTTCTTCGCGACCCAGTTCATTTTTCGCACGTAAGCTCAACCTTCAATCTCAAACGGTTGCACCCCATACACAAAAAAGTCATGCCCCATCGAGGTATCGATTATGCCGCCAGGCAAGGCACACCAGTAGTTGCCTCTGGTGATGGAAAAATAACTATAGCAAGACAAAACAGCGCTTCTGGCCGTTATATTGTCATTCAGCATGGAGAACAGTACACCACCAAATATCTGCATTTATCTGCTTTCGCAAAAGGCATTAGATCAGGAAAGTCAGTTAGTCAGGGTGAAACTATTGGCTATGTAGGCGCCACTGGCTGGGCAACGGCACCGCATCTTCATTATGAGTTTTTAGTCCACGGCGTTCATCGCAACCCAAAAACAGTCAAACTACCAAAAGCCCGGTCGATATCCGCAGCATCACTGGCTAATTTTCAACAGACCACTGCTCCGGTACTAACTCAGCTTAAATCTCTGACGTTTAATAATGCGCCGACCCTAAGCGCTCTGTCAGCGCAAAGTACAACTTCAGACTAGGACTAAGACTAAGACTGAGTACTAATTCAGACTAAATTCTTACCGCTTAAACGGAAAAGGAATTGCCACATCCACAGGATACTTTGGCATTAGGGTTAGTCACCACAAACCGAGAACCCTGCAAATCTTCCTTAAAATCCACCTCTGCACCAACAAGATATTGATAACTTAATGGATCAACGACCAATGAAACACCTTGATTGACCACAGCAGTATCATCTTCTTCCAGGTCTTCATCAAATGTGAATCCATACTCAAAACCTGAGCAACCGCCACCAGTAACAAAAACACGTAGTTTCAAATCTTCGTTGTTTTCTTCTTCAACAAGCAAACGAACCTTAGCCGCAGCTCGGTCAGTAAAGATCATCGAGACCGGGGTAAATGGTATGGGCGTATCTGTCATGGGCTAGTGCTATGTGTTGTTCTGTGATTTTCAAAAAGGATCTTCAAAATACTTACTTCCCTATTATCGCGAATACCCGATTGTATATGCTCAATGGAACAGGGTCGATAATATTTCATGCTGTTTTACTTTTCACCGATGTCACATTTGATGCCGTTTTCACATTGGGCTGAGTCGTTTGATTTGATTCCTCCGGCGCAACATAACCAGCGTTCTCAGCCCCTGGCTTTACATGCACCAGACTCCCATCAACACGGCTACCCATGACCATTTCAATCAAATTATAATATACATTACCTCGAATTTCGGCCCTGGACGCCAACTCAATATGCTTACTGCAATGTATGTCTCCCAGCACCTGCCCATTGACAACAACACTTGGGGCCTGAATATCACCATTGACCTTGCCTTTTTCACTGACCTCAACAAGGGCTTTGGCACCATTCTTGGCATAAATATTACCTTTTACTGTGCCATTCACAATTAAATGGTCACTGAAGTAGATATCACCTGACATTTCACAATTGCTTGCAATCAGGGTAATTCCAGCTTCATTTCCTGTGTTTTTTCCGAACATGGCTAGTCTCCACCTACTTGCCAGTCAAATTTCTTTTCAAGTCGCTGTGAGTTTTGCCCAGACGACTGCGCGACAATCATAATTTTTGACGGCTCAAACCCTTCAGGCACAACCAACTCACTGCTAATATTCTGGAAATACCTAAACCGAAACCTGATAGAATCTTTGTTAGCTACGCTTAAATCCGTTAGGGAATATTGCTTTTCACCATCGTCCTCACGACCGACAAGATTTATTTTAACACGACCCTGCACATACTCATGTTTTTCAACAATCTGCGTTAACAGCAAATTCAATTTATATTTATTGAGCCCATTCGAAGGCCTCATATCAAGACGCTCTATGCGCAAGCCTTTTTCTTCTACATTTGGCAGCATTACGCCTTTATAAAATCGGGTTTCTTCTTTCAGCTCAGCAATCTGCTGCTGCAACTCTTCAACTGTAACCCTAACTTCTTCAGTTGCTTTAGAGTCAATTTGGCCACCTAATTTCAGCTCTGCCACCTCTCGTCGCATTGACCTGACCAAATGAGTGCTTTTTGACAGCTGCTGCTGTAGCTCATCACGCTCATTGACTACTTCTACTTTGGTCTCCAGCCCCTGACGGACCCCATAGTCAAATGTCAACCAACCAAAAACCACCACCATAAAAAAGCATAAACCTAATAAACTTATTTTATGGTAAGGCCTATGCGGCACCACGACCATCTGGTGTTGTTTGCTGCCCTTTACGGCCACCACTTCAAGCTCCATTTAAAGTGAGAAAGAACTCAAGTTTAGCAGATACACGGCGTATTCGCTGCGATCTTTACCCAATGCTCGATTACAATAGCCCAAAATCTCACCAACAATTGCCCTGCTGGCGTATTAACGATCCGAAACCGCTACGCGATTAGCTCATTTTGCAGATATTTAAAAGAGCACAAACGGGGTCGATCTTTATTCACCCATAGAATATTCTTGCTACTCAAATTACCATGCGAATCAAATTTTGCCGAAACAACATTCTAGCTTCTCAATTCGCAGCTTCCGACGTGAACTTGCATCCATCGACGCTGTACCCCAACTAGCCATTCTTGGCATTCTGTCGGGAACGGTCACGGGGTTGGTTATTCTGGTGTTTCGTCTATTCATCGAAATCCCGATGGCCGAGTTAATCGATAGCCGCTCCGAAAATTTCGAATCCTTAGCGCCGCCCTATTTATTACTGTTACCCATAGCAGGCAGTGTTATTTTAGCCGTCTTATTCAAACTTATACCCCCGGCTACAAGACGGGTTGGCGTGGTACATGTATTGGAAAGGTTAGGTCGCCACCAGGGACATTTGCCCTGGCAAAATGCCCTCACCCAATTTTTCGGCGGTATCATCGCTCTCGGCAGCGGCTTTTCAGGTGGTAGAGAGGGGCCCGCTATTCATCTAGGAGCGGCATGCAGCAGCCTGATGGGACAATCACTAAAACTACCCAACAACAGTATTCGGGTACTGGTCGGATGTGGCGCTGCTGCGGCAATCTCTGCGTCTTTCAACACGCCGTTAGCCGGCGTTATTTTTTCCATGGAAGTAATTATTATGGAATATACAATCGCTGGATTTATCCCTGTAATTCTCGCAGCGGTTGTTGCCACCCTCATCAATCAGATGGTTTACGGAAACGTCATCGCATTTGACATTCAACTGGATCAAAATATAGAGATCGGCCGCAGCATACCCTTTGTATTACTCCTCGGGATAGTCATCGGTTTACTCGCCGCAGCATTCACGGCCACGCTAAAATTTACCCATCAATACGCACCCAGCAAATACTGGCTGCGCATTTTTGCCGCAGGTGTTATTACTGCCCTGGTGGCACTCATCTGTCCTAGAGTACTCGGCATCGGCTACGAGACCGTTGATCAGGCCCATAGTGGCGAACTGGCGCTGACGGTTCTATTTCTTGCCTGTGGCTTAAAATTACTGCTGAGTGCGATAACCGTCGGCCTTGGTGTACCCGTTGGAGTCATTGGCCCAACACTATTCATTGGCGCAACTGCGGGCGGCATTCTCGGCCTTGCGGTAAATACACAGCTCCCAGGATCGCCTGAATCAAGCGGCTATTATGTTCTACTTGGCATGGGCGCTATGATGGGCGCAGTCCTTCAAGCACCGCTAGCTGCCCTTCTGGCCGTTATGGAACTCAGCCATAGCGCCGATATTATACTGCCTGCAATGTTAGTCATCATCATCGCTAACATGACCGCAAGCCAGATCTTTAAGGTCAAATCTATTTTTCTAACCCAAATGGAATTAGCCGGCCTGGATATTCGCCAAAACCTCCGGTCTACAGCGCTCAACAGAGTGTCTGTCGCGTCTCTAATGTCGAGGAATTTTATACAGGTAGATAGCATCATCAGCCGACAAAAAGCGACAGAATACGTTAAATCAAAATTCACCTGGATTCTTGTTGTCGATGATGCGAACAATCAATCCGGTTTTATCATCCAGCCTGCAGAACTGGATTTATTCCTAATCTCTAATGACAATGACCTTATTGATCTCACAGAAATCCCAGCCGCCAGGCAGCAGCTCACCGCCATTGTCCTACAGGCTACGCTGGCTGAAGCCCTGGATACCATCAATTCAAATGCTGTCCAGGCTTTATATATCCAGCGTACCAACCGAACCGCCACAATCGTCGGCATCTTGACCAAGCAAGATATTGAGTTCTACTACCAGACCTGAGACTAAACGAAAAACGTTCGCGAACCAAAAGCAATCACCTAACCGGCCCTAAGAACTTTTTTACCCCGCCTGCCCAATTAACAGCAAATCCCTGAGCGCGCTCTACACTTACGGAATATGCTCACTGAAAGCTTGCCAGGGCCATCCACTATGACGTTATCTATAGACCAAGACCCACCTGTCGTTATGGCATTTTCTGATCATGACCCAAGTGGTGCATCCGGTGTACAGGCTGATGTGGAAACCTTGTTCAGTATCGGTTGTCACTGCTCGTCAATCACAACTTCTATCACTTCACAAGACACCTACGAATACCGAGATTCTATCGCGATCGACTCAGACGTCGTTAATAATCAGGCCAGAGCTATTCTCGAAGACATGATGGTAGCCGCTTTTAAAGTAGGCCTCGTTAACAGCGTTGAAAATGTGCATGCGATCTATGAAGTATTAGCCGATTACCCAGAAAAGCAGGTGATCTTTGAACCGGCACTGTCCTCTTTGCACTCTCAGTTTGCCGTTCAAATAATTGAAAGTCTGAGGATCCTAATTCTGCCGCTGTCCCATATAGTTACATTGAGCCTGAAAGAAACTCGTCTGCTCTGCCCGCAGGCAGATAATCTTGAAGCATCTATACAGGAAATCATGGATGCTGGCACCGAACATGTCCTGGTTAGCGACATTGGTAAAGAACCCCATCATACGGTTAATCGCCTTTATTCTGAGACAGGTGAAACCCATGAGTGGCGCCGCGAAAGATTGCCGCATAATTATCTGGGCACCAGTTCAACCCTCGCAGCATCAATTGCAGCGCATATTGCCCATGGGTTCGACACAGTTACCGCAATAGATAAGGCACAGACCTATACCTGGAATTCCTTAAAAAATGGCCGTCGTATGGGCATGGGGCAATACATACCTAATCGCATGTTTTGGCACACCAACTAGCCGGGCTAACAGACCAACCCATAAAACAAATAACCGCAGGCGCTGGGGCGCAACTAACTCACCCTGTTCCCACCAGAGAATATTCCAACCGGACATAATTAAATATTTGCGCCAAGGTGACGATTCCAGGTTGAATCAGATTCCATTGAATGTTTGAATGCGCCCCATTAACCTGGCGGAGCAGGGTTTAAAATGCTTTCAACTTCTTTGTGAGGAACCAGAAACATGTCGCGATCTGCCATCCTATTTAGTGCAGCACAAAAAGTTCTACCGGGCGGCGTCAATTCTCCAGTTCGGTCATTTCAGCACGTAGGCGGCCAGCCAGTTTTTTATAAAAAAGGCAAAGGCGCTTATCTAACCGACGAAGACGAGAAAAAATATATCGACTATGTCGGGTCCTGGGGTCCGATGATTGTCGGCCACGCACACCCCCATGTAATAAACCGTATTCAAAGCGCCCTGAACAACGGCCTTGGTTTTGGCGCACCTAGCGAAATCGAAACAATTCTCGCTAATAAGATATCTCAGCTAATGCCAAATTTAGAAATGTTACGCATGGTAAATTCAGGCACTGAAGCGACCATGAGCGCTATCCGGGTGGCGCGTGGCTTCACAAGCCGAGATAAAATCATCAAATTTGAGGGTTGTTATCATGGCCATTCAGATTCCCTGCTTGTTAAAGCAGGCTCAGGCGCCCTGACGCTCGGCGAACCTGACTCTTTAGGTGTACCAAAAAGTATCGCCGAACACACCATTACCCTTGAATACAACAATATTGCTCAAATCGAAACAACCTTCGCAAGAATTGGCGATCAAATTGCCGCTGTTATCATAGAGCCTGTGGCCGGTAATATGGGCTGTATTCCACCTTTGCCAGGTTTTTTGGAAGCCCTCCGTTCAGCTTGCGACCAACATAACAGCGTATTAATTTTTGACGAAGTAATGACCGGTTTTCGAGTCGCTTTGGGTGGTGCACAAAGCGTCTACAATGTCAGCCCCGACCTCACTACTCTGGGCAAGGTTATTGGCGGCGGCATGCCCGTCGGCGCATTTGGCGGTAAGAAGGAAATAATGCAGATGGTAGCGCCTTTAGGCGGCGTATATCAGGCGGGCACCCTGTCTGGCAACCCAATCGCGATGCACGCAGGCCTGGCCACACTCGAACTCATCGAAGAAAAAGGGTTTTTCGATGACCTGAATATCAGAGTGCAGCAACTGACCAAGGGACTGCAGGCCTTGAGCGACGAGTACAACATTGCCTTTAGCACTAATCAAATCGGCGGCATGTTCGGCTTCTTTTTTACCAACGCCGACCGCGTAAGCCACTTCAGCCAGGTCATGAATTCTGACACCGAACGTTTCAACCAGTTTTTCTCAAATATGCTCGAGCAAGGAATTAATCTTGCACCGTCGCCATTCGAGTCAGGCTTCGTATCTGCCGCACATTCCGATGAGGATATACAAAACACGCTTAAAGCCGCAGCCCGTGCATTTAGCAAGCTAAGCACCTAAAGCAAGCCAACTCGCTAATGCCCATTAGAATGTTCTGCAGAACAACTACGGAGAACATTCTAATCCGATACCCGAATGGTGTTTTAATCTCGATCTTTTAAAAGTAACAAGGAATCACCAATGAAACAATATGATGTCTTCGGCATAGGTAATGCGCTGGTAGATACAGAGTTCGAAGTAACAGATACGTTACTTCAAGAGGCTGCGCTGCAAAAAGGCACCATGACACTGGTCGAAGAAAACGAGCGTCAGCAACTGCTTGATTTGCTCGCTACTCAACATCCAGTTGTTAACCAATCAGGCGGTGGTTCTGCAGCAAACACGATGGTTGCGATCGCACAATTAGGCGGCTCAAGCTTTTACTGCTGCAAGGTAGCCAACGACGCGACGGGTGACTTCTTCATGTCAGATCTACAGGCAGCGGGCCTGGACACTAATCTTGCAGCAGGGCGAGACGAGGGTATTTCTGGGCAGTGTATTTCTATGGTAACGCCAGACGCAGAACGCACCATGACCACCCACCTGGGTATTAGCCAGGAACTATCTGAATCCGAATTAGATGAAGTAGCGCTACGGAATGCAAAGTACCTCTATATCGAAGGGTATCTGGTTACATCTCCAGGGGCCTTCGAGGCTGCGTTAAAAGCTCAGAGAATAATGAAACAAGCAGGCGGAATCGTCTCCCTGACCTTGTCCGACCCAATGATTGTAGAAAATTTTAAAACCAAATTTGACCAGTTTGCGGAACAGGGTATCGATCTGGTTTTTTGTAACCAGGATGAGGCCATGATCTGGACCGCAAGCGACACAGCCGCAGAAGCGTTCCTTAAGTTACAAACAATCTGTCCTCAAGTTGCCATGACCTGTGGCAAAAATGGCGCCATGGTTTTTGACGGCCATGCTAGCTTCACTGTACCCGGCATAGCCGTTAATGCGGTGGATACTACAGGTGCGGGGGATATATTTGCTGGGGTGTTTTTACATGCCATAAGCAATCAAAAAACATTTACCGAAGCAGCCACCCAGGCGAACAAAGCTGCAGCCCTGCTGGTTTCACAGTTTGGCGCGAGACTTGAACAAAAACAGCTATTGGACATTTAGAAAAACTACCTAATGGGATTATGTCCTAAATGAACTGGTGAGTCGGCCACCGTCATCTATGCTAAAGAGTGAACTTATAGCGAATTTTAGACGTGCACGACGAACTCCTTGAACTAAAAAACCTGGGTAAGACATCTGTTAGATGGCTACATGCAATCGGTATTCATTCTCGGCAACAACTTTCGAGTAGTGGGCCTGTAGAAGTTTATCGAAAGGTTAAATCACGCGGTTTCAGAGCAAACCGCGTTCTACTTTATGCTTTACAGGGCGCATTACTAGACGTTCACTGGAATGACCTAGACGAGAACCTTAAGGCTGACCTGTTAAGCGAAGCAGAAAAACCAGCGGAAAACTAATTTTAATAAGCCAGGTACTATCAATTTCTATCTACCCCAGCTAGTTGAAGATTTGCCGTGGAAAAATCTCAACCCACCACAACGGGTAATTTACGATCAATAACACTGGCTACAGGTGACATTTTGCATTGGTAGGCTAGTATTTCTACACCTGCTGCCCCTGCTTCAACCAGAGCATCTGCATACGCAGGATCAATATTACGCGCCGCGCTTACCCGTTTAATACCTGTATGCTGCACACAAAAAACGAGAACCGCGCGTTTACCAAGGTTCACCATCCCTGCTAGCTCCCGTAAATGCTTCAATCCACGACTGGATACAGCATCTGGAAAGAAGCCCTCACCGTCACCAAAAGCAGTATCTAACAGGGTTACGCTTTTTACTTCGACATAACAATCAGGGCGATCATCAGCACCCAATAGAATATCTATTCGACTATTTTCTAGCCCATATTTAACCTCAGTTCTTAACCGCTGATAGTCTGACAACTCCTCTATCACTTCATTTTCTATCGCTGCGACAACAAGTTTATTGGCCCGATGAGTATTTATTCCAATATAGTCGCCACCGGACTTGATCAGTTCCCAGGTATCAGGATATTTTCTACTGGGATTATCTGAGGTTGAAAACCAGATCTCAGAACCTGGTGCCGTACAATGTTTCATCGAACCTGTATTTGGACAATGAATTGTCCTTACCTCGCCAGAGGCCAATTCAACATCCGCCAAAAACTGTTTATAACGCCTGATTAACACTGCTTTACCCAGCGGGGGACTATATTTCAATTTTTTTCCAATATTTGTGAATTTACTTGATGCAAATTAAACCCAAAACCAGAGCACAACTTCAGACAAGGACTTTCAACGCCTGCCTGATATTATCAATACCACTACGCAGAACTTGCAAATTACGTGCGTAACTAAACCGCACATGCCGGTCAGCTTCGAAATAACCAAAATCAGTCCCTGGTGTAATCGCCACATTAAATTCTTCCAGTAATCTTGAGCAAAAATCCTCGCTATTGATTATATTCGCGGGCAACTTAGCGTACACATAAAATGCCCCCTGTGGCTCAAGCGGTATTTCAAAACCAAGCTCACGTAAATTTTTTACTAAAAAATCCCGTCGAACTTCAAATTCAAATCGATTAGTCTCCATTTCTTGCCGTGCGGTCTCTGTAAAAGCCTCTAGCGCTGCATACTGTGCAATACTTGAGGCACAGATAAACAGGTTCTGAGCAAGCTTGTCGACAGAATCAGCCGCATCTTCTGGCACCACTAGCCAACCCAGCCGCCAGCCTGTCATACCGAAATATTTTGAAAAACTATTCACCACCACCACTTGATCAGAAATTTCAAGTGCCGAGGTCGAAGCCGCATTGGAATAAAACAGTCCATGATAAATTTCATCGACGATCACATGTCCGTTCTGCTGCCCAACATAATCAATAATTTCTGTTAACGCATCAGGCAACAGTATCGCACCCGTTGGGTTCGCAGGTGAAGCAAGCATCACCCCCCGAGTCGTTTGGCACCAATTTTGTCTAATCAGGTCAGCTGTCAGTTGATATCCATCCGTAGAAGATACCGGCACCAATTGGGCCTCAGCACCAAAACTCGAAAGGAAATGACGATTACAGGGATACCCAGGGTCTGACATCAATAACCCTTCTCCACTATTAATTGTCAAAGCAGCGGCCAACAACAATGCGCCGGATCCGCCCGCGGTAATAAAAATTCGCTCAGGAGCGACTTCAACACCATAATCAGACAGATAGAATGTGGATATTTTCTGCCGTAATTCATAAAGACCAGCAGCTGGGGTATATTTTGTTCTACCCTCTCTGATTGCTCGAATACCGGCCTCCAATACAGGCTGCGGTGTCACAAAATCAGGCTCACCCACTTCCATATGTACAATGGGCCGACCCATAGCTTCCAGTTCGTTTGCTCGCGCCAGTAGCTTCATAACCTTGAATGGCTGAATATTAGCCAACCGTTTTGCGTATTTTTGTCTCACGCTCATCGCCTAGTCTGATAAATGTCTGATTAATTTAAACGCCAAATTAAACACCCGATAAAAAAGTGCCAATATAACAACGATAATTATACTTTCATCTGTTACTTTAACGACAACTAATGAACGCCCAATACCATTCAAACATTTAATTCAAATTGTCCCTTGGCGCAGCCTAATTGTTCTGGTAACGTTCGCTGCTGAATTTTGATCAGGCTTATTATTACAAGCTAAATTGGAAGACACTATGGCAGCGAAAAGAAAAAAGACGCCAGCGACTAACGGCACAAAGAAGGCAACAACAAAAGTTGCGGCTAAAGCCACAACAGAAACTGATGCCAGTCCGGATAAAATGTCCAGCGAAAAGTCTAGCCCGGCAAAAACCAAAGCAAAGGCCAAAGCTAAAACCACGGCAAACACTTCGGCCCCCGTCAAACCAAAAATTCAAGCCAAAACCAAGCAAAAACCCGTCGCAAAAACAGCCAAAGAACCAAAGCTAGAGAAGGTTACCCCCGTTAAAAATCAAAAAGTAGAAAACCTCGATGATTATATGAATGAAGAACAACGCGAACGATTCCGCGGCATTCTTCTCGACTGGAAACACCAACTAATGGAGGAGGTCGACCGCACTGTTACTCACATGAAAGACCAGGCCGCCAATGATCCAGACCCTGCTGATAGAGCAACACAGGAAGAAGAATTTAGCCTCGAATTAAAAACCCGTGATCGCGAACGCAAATTAATTAAAAAAATCGATAAGACCATCGAACTAATCGATCAGGATGACTACGGTTATTGCGTCTCCTGCGGGATTGAAATTGGCATCCACAGACTTGAAGCACGGCCAACGGCAACGCAATGCATTGATTGCAAAACCCTTGACGAAATAAGAGAAAAGCAAATTACTGGCTAATTCGAATCGCATACCAGGCAAGCTGGTTCGCACCACCAACAGCTTGCTAGTAGCGATCAAGGCCACTACGGGCATTTAAATGAGCTTCGTGTTCGGTCCTCGCTCATGGCTGTTTATACGCTCAGGGCTGTCTGTGCGCTCAGGGCTGTCTGTGCGCTCAGGGCTGTCTGTGCGCTCAAGGCTGTTAACACTGGTTTTTGTATGTTGACCATAAATGGCTATATTGGACGGTTCGCGCCTTCGCCTACAGGCCCGTTGCATTTTGGCTCCCTGGTAGCCGCAATTGCCGGTTATATAGATGCTCGCGCCAATAATGGTCGCTGGTTACTTCGCATCGAAGATCTGGACCCGCCTAGAGAATCCAGCACTGCGGCGGCTGAAATTATCAAACAATTGCAAACCTTCCAACTGGAATGGGATGCGCAACCGCTATTTCAGAGCCAACGTTTAGACGCATACCAGGCCGCACTTAAGCAACTCGCGACTGCAGATTACGTCTATCACTGCCATTGCACCAGACGCTCAGTAACGCCCGTCTATGGCGGCACCTGCCGGCTAAAGCAGTCCACAATCAGACCCGCCGCCATTCGCCTACGAGCAGGCGATAAAACAATTCACACCAACGACAGAATTCTTGGCAAACAATCCTGGAATCTTGAACATGACGTTGGCGATTTCATCATTAAGCGTAAGGACGGTCGGTTTGCCTATCAACTTGCGGTTGTTATCGACGATCATTTTCAGCAGGTTACACAGATACTAAGGGGCAGCGACCTACTGTATTCCACACCACGCCAAATCCAGGTCGCAGCCTGCCTCGGCATCAAACAGGTGGAATACGCGCATTTCCCCGTAATCCTTGGTTCTGACGGGCACAAACTAAGTAAGCAAGCACACGCCAGGAGCATAACAAATGAAGACCCAATAACACTGTTGAATCTGGCCTTAAGTGCTCTGGGACAACCGCTTCACGAAAGGTCCGGGCTGGCAAAAATGCTCAACCAGGCCATCCAGAGCTGGCAATTAGAAAAAATTCCGAAGGTACTCGATATCCCGCTAGCCAGCCTAAAAAGTTCTAATCGACAAAAATAGCTTAAATGGCTATTAGGTTTAGTTAGAATGCAGATAACTACTTAATAAACGGCTCACAAATGTTTATAGAACGACTAATTACATTTAGCGTTTTAGGTTATTTCGTATTCGTGGCTGATGTTGACTACTTTTGGAATAGCCAATATCCTGCCGGCTGGTATAGCGGCTATATTCCCTGGTTGGGCCTAATCATGATCACCATCATCGCTTGCCGCCGGCCAGGAGAGCAACCCGGCCGCATAGGCCATGATCAATGACTTTTTCCTTGCCGCAAATATTTGCAGCTGGCATTTTTTATCTAACCAGCCTGATTGGCATCGCCTTTGCCACTGAACAAGGCTGGTTCCCTCGGACGCTCACCCACCATCCTTTTCTACGCGTAATATCCCTCGGCGTATTTGCTGGTGCCATTGCATTTTACGGCAGCATAGGTATGGCCGCCCAATTTGGGTCGAGCTATTTACTCTATTTTTTTGGCGCCAGTGCAGCATTCCTTATCGCGCCAATACTATTCACTCCTTTAGGCAGAATAGCGCTGGCGCACAAACTAGGATCCTTAGCTGACGTTTTCGTATTTAGATATCCTTCACCCTGGGTAGGCGGCCTAATTAGTATCCTGATGTTAATAGGCGCACTGCCCCTGATAGCGCTCCAGATTCATGCCATCTCAAATACTGTACATTTACTTAACCAGGAGATTAGTGAAGACTCACTAGCGGTAATATCCTGTATAACTATGACGGTTTTTGCCATTTTATTCGGCGCCACTCATGCAACCACCAGAGATAAACATGAGGGTCTAATCGTCGCAATGGGGTTTGGATCCATTTTCAAACTTCTGGCTTTTGTCATTGTCGCAGCCTACGCCATTTACGGCATATTTGGTGGATTTAGCGAACTGGGTAATTGGCTCAATTCAAATCACATCCTGACAACCCAGAACAGCGAAAATTTAGCAAGCGGCCCTTCGCGTTCAATGTTACTGATGTTTTTCACTGCGGCCATTGCCATGCCGCATATGTTCCATATTCTGTTCACAGAAAATGAAGACGTCAGCCTGGTTGCCGCCTCCCGCTGGGGTTTTCCACTTTATATGCTGATCCTAAGCCTATGCATACCACCCATTCTCTGGGCCGCGAACAAACTCGGCATCCACTCTTCAGCTGAATTTTACGCCATCAGCCTCGGCCTTTCCTCTGGCCAGATGGAAATAACCATTCTGGCTTCACTGGCTGGGTTTGCGGCTGCCAGCGGGGTAATCATCGTTATAACGCTGGCACTAGCATCCATGTCTCTGCATCATATTTTTCTACCTTTTTATCGACGCCGAGAAGGTCAGGATATATTTGTTTTCCTGGTCCGCGTGCGGCGCTTACTGATTGGCGGCATTATTCTTGCGGCCTACGGTCTATACCAGCTATTTGGTGAGCAACAAAGCTTATTAAGTCTAGGTCTGGTGACATTTATTGCGGTTTTACAATTTTTACCCGGTTTGGTGGGTGCATTTTATTGGCGCCAGGCTAACCGCGTCGGTTTAATCGCCGGATTATTGAGCGGTTTCATTATCTGGTTTGCGATGTTGTTTTTTCCATTAATGAGCAACATTCTACAATCCACACTGTCTAATTCTGAGCTCATCTTCGAACCAGCCTCTAGCGTCTGGCATATCGCTACGATTGCCTCGTTATCCGTTAACATCATAGTATTTATTGTCTGCTCACTCTGGGCGAAACCAAATTTGGATGAAATTAAAGCAGCCGACGAATGCATGAGTGATTCTCCTATTTTACCCTACCAGGGCGAACTCCAGGTTGTGTCAGTTCTAGAAATGGAAGCCAATCTTATCACCGCAATTGGCGAAACCGCCTCAGCCAGAGAGGTTAAACTGGTATTGGACGAGTTACCCTTTAGCCGCAGTGAACGTCGCCCATTTGCACTAGTGCGTATCCGCAATCTACTAGAGTCAAACTTATCCAGCATGCTCGGTCAGACCATCGCCCATCGCATCATCACCAATTCGCTACCGTTTCGAGAAAACTCAACGGGCCAGGCAGTGGTTGAAAGTGTTCAAAATATGGAAAATCGGTTTGAAGATAAGCAACAACTCCTCACTGGACTAGCAGCAGAACTGGACAACTTGCGGCGCTATCATCGACAAATGTTACAGAATTTACCCACCCCAGTTTGCTCCGTCGACAAAACATTTAAAGTACTTACCTGGAACAGGGCAATGCAGGAATTAACCGGCATCCCGGCAGCCATCATCGTAGATCACAAACTCGCCAATTTACCCACCGACTGGTACGGCCTATTATTCGATTTCATCAATACGGAAACTATCAATCGATTAAAAATGGAGTTTGATGTACGCAGCCAACCAAGATTACTTTATCTACATAAATCCCTGATTGACACCAACGAAGACGACGTAGTATTGGTAATAGAAGACATAACAGATGAGCAAAAACTGGAAAATCAACTAGTTCACAACCAACGACTTGCATCTATTGGTCAATTAGCCGCAGGTGTTGCCCATGAAATTGGCAATCCGATTACAGGCATTGCCTGCCTTGCGCAAAATATAAAAATTGAAACTGACCATCCTGAACTGCTGGAAATTTCTTCTGAAATTCTCGAACAGACAGAACGAGTATCCGGCATCCTTGAATCATTAGTAAACTTCGCCCACGGCGGTAAAACCGACAATAAACGCCCCAGTGTGCCCATTGATATATGCCAATGTATCAATGAAGCAATTAATCTGCTCTCCCTGGCAACAGACAGTATCCACATCAATTATGTGAACAACTGTCCGACAGGAATCTTTGTACTGGGAGACGGTCAGCGTTTATTACAGGTATTTGTCAACATCCTCGCCAACGCAAGGGATGCCTCCAATACCAATGATGAAGTGGTAATAATTGGCGCTATCGTCGATCGACTAGTGCGAATTGACATAGTCGACCTTGGCCACGGCATCGCACTAAAAGATATGCAGCAGATATTCGAGCCTTTTTATACCACCAAAGACCCAGGCCAGGGAACCGGCCTGGGACTAGCCATTGTCAATTCCATTATTGGCGAACATCACGGCTCAATATCAGCTAAAACGAGCGATCCCAGGGGAACTCGAATTCGAATTAAATTACCCTCCTATCAACATGACGAGAACCATTTGACTTCAGGGCCTGATTCATTGTTTAGTGCGTGAATTCCGCGCTAAAAGCTTTGTTAATACAATGGCCAGATCAAATATTCTTATCATCGAAGACGAAGTCGTCATTCGCAAATCATTGTATAAATTCCTTTCAAAGCAAGGCTTCGATGTATCAGAGGCTGGCTCTCTGAATGAAGCAAAAGATTTCCCACTCAATCAATTCAGTCTTATTATTACTGATCTTCGTCTGCCTGGGCCTATAGGCACAGATGTCATAAAGTTAGCCCCAAACGTCCCTGTTCTGGTGATGACAAGTTATGCCAGTGTCAGCTCCGCGGTAGAATCGATGAAATTGGGCGCTGCAGATTATATCGCCAAGCCATTCGACTATGACGACCTGCTAAGCGCCGTTAAAGCATTGATAAAAAATACCGAAGACAGTCTCAGCAAACCAATTGAAGGTATGGTTGGCCAATGCGAGCCTATGCAACAGCTTTACGGGCGCATCAATAAGGTTGCACCAACTAGTACCAACGTACTTGTTTTAGGAGAATCCGGCACAGGTAAAGAACTAGTTGCCAAGGCCATTCATGCTGGTAGTAAACAATCTCAAAAAGAAATGATTTCTCTAAACTGTGCGGCGATTCCTGAGAGCCTCATTGAATCTGAATTATTTGGTCACGAAAAAGGCGCATTCACGGGCGCCACCAATCGCCGAGTAGGGCTTGTTGAAGCAGCCGATGGCAGCACATTGTTCCTCGACGAAATTGGCGAGTTGCCTCTTGAGGCTCAGGCCAGATTGCTCAGGGTACTTCAGGAAGGCGAAGTTCGTCGAGTAGGTTCCATTGAAACCATCAATGTAAATATAAGATTAATCGCGGCAACCCACCGCGACCTTAAAAGTCTTACTCAAAGTGGCCACTTTAGAGAAGACCTCTACTATCGACTCAATGTTGTCAAACTCACTCTCCCGCCCCTCCGAGAACGCCAGGGCGACCTGGAAGAATTAGCTGATCACTATTTAAAAACCCATTGTGAAAAACTCCAAAAGCCCTACCTTAACTTCTCTGAAGAGACTCGCCGCCTAATTGTCAGCTATCGCTGGCCCGGTAACATACGTGAACTTAAAAATGCCATCGAACGCGCAGTCATATTATGCGAGCACGCGGTTATTTCACCCGACCTGCTCGCCATTGAAATCGAACACTCGCCGCCACAGGATCCCCAGGAAGCAGAAAATACGAGACCTGAGGATTTGTCTCTGGAGGACTATTTCCAAAAATTTGTTATGCAAAACCAGGATGGCATGACAGAAACAGAACTTGCTCAGCGACTTGGCATTAGTCGAAAGTCACTATGGCAAAAACGTCAAAAGCTCAACCTGCCACGGGAAAGGTCCAAAAAGAAGTAATAGGCCACATTGGAATACAAACGCACAAAGTTACTCAAAAGTGTTACCCGCAGCGCGAATTGTTACCTTATACCCCACTAACTTGTAACCAATGGTTACACATATTCCGAGCGAATATAACGATAGCTCCTAAACCGCTGTTTTTTATGCATTATTTATATTGGCATGGAAGGTGCATTTATTATTAATGAAAACAATGAAAACAAAATGTGCCAAAAATTAAAATAACAGGCACAAAAAATAATAAAAATAATAAAAATAATAAAAATAATAAACTGGCTCGCTGAAATGGGGAAAGTTCGCTTTCTCCATTTTTCTTCATTCCTTACGTATATTAATTCCTTCTTTAAGAATCTCTTCACAACAACTCCTGCGAATCATTGCTAGTTGCCGTCGCCGCAATTCGTTGTGTCTGTTAGTATTAGACATAGTAAGACATTCGAAATCCTAAATGTTAGATATAGAAACGGAACTCTCCAACAACCCAGTCAGCGCAAATGCGTTAAAAGTTGTTAAACGACTCACCAAAGAAGGCCACGAGGCCTATTTGGTTGGCGGTTGTGTACGTGATTTACTGCTCGGAAAATCACCCAAAGATTTTGATGTGGCCACCAGCGCGCACCCAGATGAAGTCCTGGGTATATTCAGAAATGCCCGCCCCATAGGCAGACGATTTAAAATTGTGCATATCAGGTTTGGCCGCGAGATTATCGAAGTAGCCACATTTCGAGCCCCACATAATAGCGCTGAGACACAGGCCAATTTTTCAGAAACCGGCATGATATTGTCGGATAATATCTACGGCACCTTTGAAGAAGACGTCTTTCGCCGCGACTTCACCATGAACGCCTTGTATTACGATGCTAATTCTAACGCCATAAAAGATCTGGTTGGCGGATTAGATGATATTAAAAACCAACAAATCCAGCTGATAGGCAACCCAGAAGAGAGATACCGCGAAGACCCTGTCAGGATGCTAAGGGCTTTGCGATTCAAGGCCAAACTAGGGTTTGATCTTGAGCCACAAACAGCACAATTATTAAGACAGTTTGGCCATCTACTGCACGCTATACCCGCAGCAAGGTTATTTGATGAAGTTCTCAAACTTTTCATGTCTGGACATGGCGAGCAATCCTTAACCACACTTAACGAATATGACCTGTTTGGCTGGTTGTTTCCAGCCACACATCATAGCCTGCAAGGCAAAAGTAACATCGAAACTAACGCTCAAATTGACAGCCCAGATATTCAGAGCTCGGAAATTAATAGCTCAGAGATTAAAAGCTCAGAAACAGAATATTCAGCAAAACTTATTCAGCTTGCACTTGTTAGTACAGATACCCGCATTAGAAATGCCAAACCAGTAACACCAGCATTCGTTTATGCCGCCCTGCTATGGCAACCTTATATCAAGGAAAAGCGCCGCCTTGAACAACTCGACGGCCATACTGAGACCAGCGCCTCACATCAAGCAGCGACCCACGTAATAACTAAACAGCAGAGTCATACGGCGATTCCAAGACGATTTTCTGTAACAATACGCGAAATCTGGCATTTACAATCTCGTCTGCCAGTTCGCTTTGGAAAAAAAGCAGAGATCCTGCTGGCACATAAACGATTTCGCGCGGCATATGATTTTTTCGTTCTTAGAGAAGCTTCTGGGGAACAATTGGATGGTGTAGGGCAATGGTGGACGTCATACCAGGAATGCAACCCAGATGAACGATTAAAAATGACCCGAGAAATTGCCAAACCAAAAAGGAAACGGAAACGCAAGAGGCGCCCCAAACGTCAAAGCCCTGGCGAATAAATAACGCCGACGACGATTGCCTTCGCAATCGTATTTAACCCAGCAAATTAGTGCTAATAAAGTATTTTTTCACTATTATTATGACCTACTACCGCTTACACAAATCCCAGAGCTGATGAAAGGCAACAATAAACCTCTCTCAAATAAAACAAATTTGGCGCCAAAACCTTCGTGTCAAAATAAGGCTACTCAGCCTGCATTGCATATTTACTCAATGTATTTTATGGATAAAATCCAGGTAATCTTTCGCTTTATGACAAATGATCGGCAATCGCATGACTGCTCTTGAATATCCCAGCTGGGAAAAGCTGCGTCAGCATGCGCAAACAGCCAGCAAATTCACGCTGCGCCAGTTATTCGCTGCAAACCGCCATCGAGCTGAAATCTATAGCCTGGAGGCAGCAGGGCTTTTTCTTGATTACTCCAAAAATCTGATCAACGATACAACCATAGAGTTATTCCAGCAGTTAGCTAGAGAAGCAGAACTAAAACAAGCAATTACAAACATGCTCGATGGCGGCATCGTCAATTCAACGGAAAACCGAGCAGCTTTACATACTCTGCTACGGGCTGACCCAACAAAGGCTAAAGATAACCTGAACACCCACGCCAATCTGGTCGCCAATGCCTGCAAACAAATTAAAGAAACCAGTCAGGCAATTCGACTAGGCAGCTGGAAAGGTTATAGCGGTAATACGATTAAGGATATTGTGCATATTGGTATTGGTGGCTCATATCTCGGCCCCTACATGCTTGACGAAGCACTCGAACCCTATCGCACCAAAGGCAAAGAGCGCGACATTTGCTGCCACTATGTGGCCAATATTGATGCTCATCATATAACTCAATTGCTGCAACAGCTTGAACCCGCGAACACTGTGATTATTATCGTATCTAAAAGTTTCACTACCCTTGAAACAAAAATAAATGCAGCAACAGCCAAACAATGGCTGCTTACCGACATGGAACTAAAGGACCTGTCAAAACACCTCATAGGGATTACCGCTAACACCAGCGCAGCCACCCAATTCGGTATAGCAGCAAAGAATGTATTACCCCTTTGGGACTGGGTAGGGGGAAGATATAGCCTATGGTCTGCAGTCAGTCTACCCATCGCTATCCGATATGGCTTTGACGCATTTGAACAACTCCTGCAAGGTGCCGCGGCAATGGATGAACATTTCAGTCAAACAGAATTATCTGCCAACATGCCGATGATACTGGCTTGTCTCGGCTTATGGTATCAGCATTTTTTTAACGCGAATTCCCACGCTGTATTAACCTATGACCATGGGTTGCGCTATTTTGCTGACCATCTACAACAACTCGATATGGAAAGTAATGGCAAATCGGTCAAACTCAACGGCGCTGCCGTTGACTACCCGACGGGGCCCATCGTCTGGGGCGGCGAAGGTAGCAACGGACAACACGCCTACCACCAACTACTACATCAGGGCACCCATTTTGTCAGCCTCGATTTCATTCTGCCACTCAAACCACATCATCATTTAAAAGAACACCATGACTGGTTAGTTGCTAGTTGCTTTAGCCAAAGCCAGGCTTTGATGTTGGGCCGACAATTTGAACAAATTGAGCAAAATAATAATGACGCCTCTGTGGCTCAGGAACTAACGCGGCAACAGCATAAATCAATGCCCGGTAATCGGCCTTCGAATACACTTCTCCTGAATCAGGTCACACCCCATTCCCTGGGCGCTTTAACTGCCCTTTACGAACACAAGGTATTTTGTCAGGCAGTTATTCTACAAATAAACCCATTTGATCAATGGGGCGTGGAGCTCGGCAAAGAATTAAGCCAGGCAGTCTATTCATCTATTCAAACTGGGGAGGCAGGACTTGATGCCTCTACCAACTCACTGACAGCGCGTTATCGGAAAACTTTTCCCAACTAACGCTAAACATAGGGGACCGCATATGTCTCGGGACAAGGTTTACTCGATTATTCCAGCCGCACAAAGCACAACTTTTATTGATAACGACAAGTATCTATCAATGTATGATGCTTCGATCAACGACCCAGAATCATTTTGGCCCGTGCAGGCAAATGAATTTTTAACCTGGTCCAAACCCTGGAATCAGCTCACTAACTCCGACTTCAGCCAGGGTAAAGCAGCCTGGTTTATTGGTGGCGAGTTAAATGCCTCAGTAAATTGTATTGATCGCCATCTTGAAAAAAATGCCGATCAAGTTGCCATTATCTGGGAAGGCGATAACCCAGCAGAACAAGCCAGCATTACCTACCAACAGCTTCATGAGGAAGTCTGCAGGCTTGCCAACGTACTCAAAGCACGGGGCATAAAAAAAGGCGACCGAGTCTGCATCTATATGCCCATGATACCCGAGGCTGCCTATGCCATGCTTGCCTGTGCCCGCATTGGCGCCGTACATAGCGTGGTTTTCGGTGGATTTTCACCACAGGCGCTACAGGATCGTATACTCGATTCTGACTGCCAAAGCCTAATCACGGCTGACGAAGGCTTACGCGGCGGAAAACCAGTTCCTCTCAAACTTAATGCCGACAAGGCACTGGAAAAATGCCCGAACGTTCATACTGTACTGGTCGTCAAGCGCACTGGGGCGAGCGTGAACTGGAATGAAGAACGGGATATTTGGTATAGCGACGCAACCCGCGAGGTTTCTACCAACTGCGAACCTACCCCGATGGATAGTGAAGACCCGCTTTTCATCCTGTATACCTCAGGTTCCACAGGCAAACCCAAAGGTGTACTACATACCACCGGGGGATATCTACTTCAGGCCGCTATGACCCATAAATATGTCTTTGACTATCATGCCGGCGACATATACTGGTGTACCGCAGATGTAGGCTGGGTAACTGGACATTCTTATATCGTCTACGGGCCCCTGACAAATGGTGCAACAACACTGATGTTTGAAGGTGTACCAACCTACCCGGATGCGTCCCGATGCTGGCAGGTTGTTGATAAACATAAGGTAAATATTTTCTATACAGCTCCCACTGCCCTACGGGCATTAATGGGCCAGGGCGATGAATTTGTAACTAAAACCTCACGCCAGTCTTTACGTCTACTCGGGTCCGTTGGAGAACCAATTAACCCTGAAGCCTGGGAATGGTATTACCAGGTTATCGGAGAATCAAAATGCCCCATCGTTGATACCTGGTGGCAGACAGAAACCGGCGGCATTATGATCACCCCACTACCCGGCGCTACAGCACTAAAACCCGGTTCAGCTACTCGGCCATTCTTCGGCGTCAAAGCTGTTTTATTGGACCCAGACGGGAACGAAATCGAAGGCACTGGATCAGGCAACCTTGCTATTAGCCAATCATGGCCAGGACAAATAAGGTCAGTATTTGGCGATCACCAACGTTGTATTGAGACCTATTATTCTACTTATGCAGGTTATTATTTCACCGGCGACGGTGCCCGTCGCGATGCAGACGGATACTACTGGATAACAGGTAGAGTTGATGATGTACTAAATATTTCCGGCCACAGGATGGGCACAGCAGAAGTAGAAAGCGCGCTGGTCTTACATGAAGCTGTCGCGGAAGCCGCTGTGGTCGGATTCCCCCATGATATTAAAGGCCAGGGTATATATGCCTACGTGACGTTAATGTCAGGTATAACCGGTAGCACGGAACTGCTCGCTGAATTGAACAATATGGTACGCACTGAAATTGGTGCTATCGCCAAACCCGATATTATCCAGTGGGCACCCAGCCTACCTAAAACTCGGTCAGGCAAAATTATGCGGCGCATCCTGCGGAAAATCGCCGAAAATGAGCTGGATAATTTAGGCGACATTAGTACCCTGGCAGACCCCAGTGTTGTTGACGACCTTATTAAGAACCGCCCTTAAGGTGTCCAGTTATTGGCAGTGCTTATCAAGCCGAATTGAAAAAATTCGGCTATAGCTCCTATGTCTGTGACAACAATGATCAAATACTTAATCTGCCCGATTTGCTCGGGCGGATTAAGCAAAACCGGACAAACCCTTCAGTGTGATAATAGACACTCTTACGACATATCCCGCGAAGGATATATCAACCTATTATTGCCTCAACATAAGCAAAGTAAACACCCCGGCGACTCGAAAGAAATGGTGGCATCACGCCGAGATTTCCACAAAACAAGGCTGTATAAACCACTAGCAGACGCACTAAGCGCTCACCTGTCTGACCAGGCCAATGTCCTAGACCTTGGTTGTGGCGAAGGAAGTTACAGCCAATGGCTGCTCGATTCTGAGCCAGGCATTACCTATTACGGTGTAGATATTTCGCAAAATGCCATCAAGTCAGCCGCAAAAAGAATTCCCAATGGGACGTTTATAGTTGCTTCAAATTGGCGACTGCCAGTGTCCAGTAAAAGCTTTGATCGCATCATCAGTATATTTGCCCCGACCCAGCAAGATCAGCTACATCGCGTACTTAAAACCCAGGGTTACTGGATCAATGTTACGCCAGGTAGTCAACATCTCATCGAATTACGGCATAAACTATTTGACCAAACTAAGGAAATTGATAAACAAGTAGACTATCCAGGCTGGCGCATCATTTCCCAACAGCACTTAGGATTCACAATGAATCTTACGAAACCGGCTATAACGTCGCTAATAGATATGACCCCCTATATCTGGAAAGCGCAGTCGACACGCATAAAAGAAACCAAGGCATTATCGGCACTGAGCGTTGGTGTTGATTTTCAAATCACTCTGCGCTCTTCCACGCTTAAAGTTTAACGCCTTCCATCAGATCATATTCGCCCTAAAGCCGCTTCTGAAACTAAAAAAAACACAAAAAAAAGGGTAGCCTATTAATTCGGCAACCCTTTTTATTTAACCTAGGAACCTTTAGCCAAAAAACAGCTAACGGCTCACTTTATGCAAACCCTAACCAGCATCGTCTGCTGCAGGTTCTTCATCTTTAAGTAGTTCTTTGATCGAGAGCTTAATTCGTCCACGATCAACATCAAGACAAATCACTTCTACATCCTGGCCTTCTTTTAGATAATCGGTGACCTTTTCGACCCGTTCTTTGGCAATTTGAGAAATATGTACCAGGCCATCTTTACCAGGAATGATGTTAACAAAAGCGCCGAAATCAGCAATTTTTACAACTTTACCCTGATATATCTTCCCTACCTCGGCCTCAGCGGTAATACCTTCGATCATGGCTACTGCAGCGTCTCGAGACTCTGCACCCTCACCAAATATGGTAATTGTACCGTCATCATCAATATCAACAGTCGCGCCCGTTTCTTCGGTAATACTGCGAATTGTTGCCCCGCCTTTACCGATAACATCACGTATTTTGTCTGATTCGATTTTCATGGTGACCATTGCTGGCGCATTTTCAGATACGCTTTCTCTGGAGCGCCCAATAACTTTACCCATTTCATCAAGAATATGCAGACGCGCATCTTTTGCTTGCGCCAGGGCAGTACTCATAATTTCTTCGGTAATACCCTGGATTTTGATATCCATTTGCAACGCAGTGATGCCTGTTGCCGAACCGGCAACTTTAAAGTCCATATCACCCAGGTGGTCTTCGTCACCCAGTATATCTGTCAGTACTGCAAAACCATCTTCTTCCTTAACCAGGCCCATCGCAATTCCTGCGACCGGTGCTTTCAAAGGTACACCCGCATCCATCAACGCAAGGCTAGCACCACAAACACTAGCCATAGAAGATGAACCATTTGATTCGGTAATTTCAGAAACCACTCGTACAGTATATGGCCAGTCTTCCTGACTTGGCAAAACTGCTGCAACACCACGTCGAGCCAACCGCCCATGACCAATTTCGCGCCGTTTAGGCCCACCGGAAAATCCAGTTTCACCCACACTATAAGGGGGAAAGTTATAATGCAATAAGAAATGGTCGCGAAAAGTGCCCTGTAATGCATCTATAATTGCTGCATCCCGCATCGAACCCAAAGTAGTTGTAACAATTGCCTGGGTTTCACCTCGGGTGAACAAAGCCGAACCATGAGTCTTGGCCAATATACCTACTTCGACGTCAATAGGCCTGACAGTTTTAGTATCTCGACCATCTATTCGCGGTTCGCCATCGATGATTCTGCGCCGAACAATTTTCTTTTCCAGTTTACCAAAACTACCAGACACAGCATCTTTAGTGGTATCGGTAGTTTCATCCACCAGCGATCCAACAGCTTCATCGCGTAATACCTTCAACTGATCCTGACGCGCCATCTTATCAACGATCTGGTAAGCCTCGGCGATACCTGCAGAAAACTTATCTGCTATTGCCGTTGCCAGCGTTACATTTTCGGCTTCAGGCTGCCAATCCCATGCTGGCTTAGAGGCTTCCTCCTTTAACTCTTTAATTGCTTGAACTACGACCTGCATCTCTTGATGAGCATAAAGTACAGCACCCAACATCTGATCTTCAGTTAGCTCTTTAGCCTCTGATTCAACCATCAAAACAGCCTCATCAGTGCCCGCAACAACCATATCTAATTCAGAACTTTCCAATGCAGAAAATCCCGGATTGAGGGTATAACCATCTTTAGTAAAACCTACTCTGGCACAGCCGACTGGACCAGCAAATGGTATACCGGAGAGCGACAACGCTGCTGATGCGCCAATCATCGCAACGATATCTGGTTGAACCTCTTTATCTGCTGAAATAACCTGGCATTGGACCTGCACTTCGTTCATGAAACCCTTTGGAAACAGTGGTCTAATGGGCCTGTCTATTAATCTTGCGGTAAGTTGTTCTCGTTCTGAGGCGCGCCCCTCACGTTTAAAAAAACCACCAGGTATTTTGCCTGCAGCATAGGTTTTTTCTTCGTAATTTACCGTTAAAGGGAAAAAATCTTGACCCGGTTTAGGCGATTTTCGCCCTACCACCGCAACCAATACAGTTGTTTCGGCCATAGTAACTATAACTGTGGCAGATGTTTGTCGTGCTATTTTTCCAGTTTCCAGGACCACTTCGTGATCGCCGTATTTAAATTTTTTCTTGATAGGATTCAATTTTGTCTCCAATTATATGTAGTTGCCGGCGCTGCGATATAAGCTTACTCATATAGCTATGTGATTAATGCATTTTCACCGACTGAACAAATATTACCTTCTTAGCCCTAACTTCTTAATTAATTGAGAATATCTATTAGTACTTTTATCCTTGAGGTAATTCAACAATTTACGTCGTTGACTAACCATACGTAACAGTCCCACTCTAGAATGGTGGTCATGTTTATGTTCATTAAAATGAGATTGAAGCTTTTCAATATTTGCCGTTAGTAATGCTACCTGGACCTCTGGAGATCCCGTGTCATTGTCTGAGGCGCCGAACTCTTTCACGATTTCAGCTTTACTTTCTGCGGATAGTGCCATTTGCCTTGCTCCGGTTAATATGCGAATAAAGTGAATTCATACTTCACTTATTAAATAGGCGTATGACCATGCATATTGATAGTCACCGCCCGGAAGTTTTTTAAAAGAAGATTTTAAAAAATGCTTCCGACCTATTGTGTTGCCACCAGTCTTCTAGGCGCAACTCTACCATCTTCAATAATTTCGCCCACACCAATGAAGCCTGCATCGCCTTCACCGCTGGACTCAGAAAACAACCGTACCCAACCTGATGCCGGCGCCTGCGCTATTTGTACCGGTTGGCCTTGTTTAAGATAAGACGCGCCGATGTCTGAAAGTTCTACTTTTGGCCATGCCTGAACGGCCAACGCAGGCGAAAGAAGCAACGCATCCAGTCCTGCCAAGCCATCTGACTCTAACAGTTTTTCCAGGCTTTCAATACTTAATGTGCTGTTAAGTTCAAAGGGTCCAGAGGCGACCCGCCTCAGCTCACTGACATGAGCACCACAGCCTAATATTTTTCCGAGGTCTTCTGCCAGCGAGCGAATATAAGTGCCTTTGGTACAATGTATATCCAGCACTAAACGCGGCCCAACGTTTTCTACCACGTTCAGTTCAAGTATGTTTACGGTGCGCGATTTACGTTCAATTTCAATCCCCTGGCGTGCCAGCTTATACAACGGCTGACCATTAACCTTAATAGCCGAATACATAGAAGGGATTTGTTCAATCTCGCCCCTGAACTGGTTTAAAGTCTGTTCCAGAAACTCACTCTCAAAACCCGTTACTGTCTGTGTTTGCAGTACTTCGCCCTCAGCGTCACCCGTAGTTGTGCTTATGCCGAGCGTTATCGCAGTCACATAGCGTTTATTAGCATCGAGAAGAAATTGGGAAAACTTGGTTGCCTCACCAAAGCACAGCGGTAGTACGCCTGTGGCCAAAGGATCAAGGCTGCCCGTATGACCCGCTTTTTGCGCATCATATAACCGCTTAACTTTTTGCAAGGCAGCGTTGGAAGTTAAACCAATAGGTTTATCCAACAGCAAAATACCGTTCACCTTGCGGCCTCTATTATTTCGCCTTGCCATTACCGGGTGATTTATCCTTCGTTTTTTTCTGAGCTGGATCCGCCAGACTCAAGCTGGTCAGGATGATTCGCAAGATCTTTCTTAATCGCAAGGTTTATAGCTTTGGATATACGCGCACCATTTTCAATCGTGTCATCATAATGAAATCTTAATTTGGGGGTAGTCCGAGTAACCAGGATTTTGGACAATCTAGTGCGCAGAAAACCACTCGCATGATTAAGAACGTCTATTGCCTGCTGGTAGTTGTCCTCAGGCAACAGCGTTATATAGACCTCTGCATAAGCCAGATCACGGCTTACCTTGACCTCATTAACGGTAACCATGCCTACCCGTGGGTCTTTAATTTCCATCTGAATAAGAATAGCCAATTCACGCTGAATTAGGTCTGCTACCCGTCGTCCTCTGCTAAATTCTCTGGGCATACCTTAGCCCTCGCTACCGATGAACTTCACGTTTTTCTATAACTCTCTGGCAACTTCACGAGGTTCAAAAACCTCTATCTGGTCACCCACCTTCACATCATTGTAGTTCTTCACACCAATCCCGCATTCGGTGCCATTACGAGCGCTTTCAACTTCAGCCTTATAATGCCGCAATGACTCAAGTTCGCCTTCATATATCACGATATTATCTCGCAGTACCCGTATTTTTTTCTGTTTATAAACTGTGCCTTCAATCACCATACAACCGGCAATCGTGCCAAGTTGCTTTGATTCAAATACGTCTCGTACTTCAGCAATACCAACAATTTCCTCACGTATTTCTGGCGATAACATACCCGACAGAGCAGCACGTACATCGTCCACCAGATCGTAAATAACCTTATAATACCGTAGGTCTATAGACTCCGCTTCTATCTTCTTTCTCGCCGCTGAATCTGCGCGGACATTAAAACCAAACACCACCGCACCGGCAGTCACTGCAAAATTAGCATCATGCTCTGCAATAGCACCGACGCCTGAGTAGACAATGTTCACTTTGACCTCGTCGTTACCTAGATCATTCAGTGCGCTAACAATAGCTTCCAGAGTTCCTCTAACATCTGCCTTTACGACGACGTTAAGGCATGAAATATTCTGTGAACCGAAGCTTTCCAACAAATTGTCCAGGCTGGCGGCAGGTGTTGCCAAGCGCTCATCATCAGCTTTTTGCTGACGGAAATCAGCAACTTCACGGGCCCGCTTTTCATCTTTCACAACCACAAACGATTCGCCAGCAGCTGGCGGACCATTAAGCCCCAGGATAGTCACTGGGGTTGCTGGGCCAGCTGTTTTAACCACCTGTTCTCGATCGTTATTAATGGCTCGAACACGACCATATTTTTCACCAGCGACAATAACATCGCCTTTTTTCAAGGTGCCATTTTGAATTAATAAGGTAGCCACCGAACCGCGGCCTTTACTCAATTCTGACTCGACTACTACACCATGGGCAGGGCCATCTACGACAGCTGACAGCTCTAACAATTCAGCCTGGAGCAACACTGCCTCCAGTAGTTCGTCAACACCTGCTCCAGTCAATGCTGAGACTGATACAAACTGAGTATCACCACCCCAACCGTCGGGGATCACGTCTCTTGCTGCGAGTTCATTCTTCACCCGTTCCGGGTCTGCGCCTTCTTTGTCAATTTTATTCACTGCCACAACCATTGGCACACCTGCTGCTTTAGCATGTTTTACTGCTTCTTCGGTCTGCGGCATTACACCATCGTCTGCTGCCACGACCAAAATCACGATGTCGGTTGAATTAGCACCGCGCGATCGCATAGCAGAAAAGGCAGCATGGCCAGGAGTGTCAATAAAGCATATTTCGCCATGTCCCGTAGCCACCCGATAAGCACCAATATGCTGGGTAATTCCACCGGCTTCACCAGATACCACGTCGGCTTTGCGAATAAAATCCAGTAATGAAGTTTTACCATGGTCAACATGACCCATTACCGTAACTACTGGGGCCCTAACTTCCGCATCACCATCAAGCGTCATCTCTTCTGAGATAAGCGATTCTTCCAGCGCATCGGCGCTAATATATTTAGCTGTATGACCAAACTCTTCGACTATCATCGCGGCAACATCCTGCTCAACAGTCTGATTAATATTGGCCATAACACCCAGGCCCATCAATGACTTAATAACCTCAGAGGCTTTAACAGATATTTTCTGTGACAATTGAGAAACACTAATGGACTCAGGAAGTTCAATTTCCCGTACCGCAACTTCCGTCGGCGCTTTAAATTGATGTTGGTGCCCACGACTTCTTGAGGGACGCCGCGCTCTTGTTCTGGAAAGCCCTAACGGCTTTCCAGCACGTCTGGAAACACCAGAATCATCGGAGCCTTTTAATTCTTCACTACGACGCCGTTTACTGCCATGTTTAGAACGCTTTTCTCTGGAATCTTTTTCATCCAGATCATGCCGATCTCGTTTATCTTTACGATCACTAATTTTGGTAACTTCAAGCTCTTTCTTTTTCTTTGCAGCAACGTCTGCTGCCTGCTTTTTAACTAAAGCTTCTTTTTCTTCTTCCACTGCCTTTAACTTTGCTTCAGCCTCGGCACTTCTCTTAACAGTTTCCTGCCGGCGCCGACTGGCTTCCGCTTCCATTTCCGCAAGGGCAGCTTTTCGTCGTGCAGCTTCATCAAGCACAGGAGGTTCTGGCTGCTCTTTTTCCACAGCTACCTCAATAGCTTCAGCTGCGCCGGAGTCAACCGCCTCATATTCAGGTTCAGCCGTTGCCTCTGCTGAACCATCTAGCTGGATTTTTTTCAATTTTTCAGCCGGACGAGCATCTGCATCAGCTGGGCTATTGACATCAGACACGCCATTAGCATCAGTCTTACGTACATAAGTACGTTTTTTCCGAACCTCAACGTTAACAGTACGACCACGACCGGCGCTACCACCGGTCTTTAGCGTACTCAAGGTACGTCGTTTAAGCGTTATCTTTTTTGGCGAAGATTCTGATTCACCGTGGTGTTTTTTGATATTCACGAGCAGCGTCTGCTTCTCGCCTTCCGAGACAGGATCTCCTGGCTTTGTTTGGTGCAGGCCAGCTGCTTGCAATTGCTGCAATAAACGATCAACCGGAGTACCAATGGTATCGGCCAATTGCGATACAGTTACATCTGCCATTCAATCACCTACTCTTGGGATTCACGCCTCGTCGGCTGAATCCTCTTCAAACCAAGGAGCCCGCGCTGTCATAATCAACTGCCCAGCCCGCTCCTCATCCAAACCATCAAAATCTAGTAGATCGTCAACAGCCTGCTCTGCTAAATCTTCCATGGTAACGATACCCTGCTTGGCCAATTGAAAGGCCAACCTTGTATCCATGCCTTCCATTTCCAACAAATCCTTTGCTGGCTCATTATTTTCAAGTTCTTCTTCACTAGTCAGTTCAAGTGTTGTTATAGCACTCTTGGCGCGATTACGAAGCTCATCAACAATCTCCGCATCAAATCCTTCAATCGCCACCATTTCTTCAACAGGTACATAGGCGACTTCTTCAAGTGTTGTAAAACCCTCTTCAGCCAATACCATTGCAACGTCTTCATCAACATCGAGCTGTTGCATGAAATTTTCAATAATTGATCCCGACTCACTCTCATGTTTTTCAGAGGCTTGTTCTTCGGTCATAATATTCAAAACCCAGCCAGTAAGTTCACTCGCTAGTCTGACATTTTGACCACCACGACCTATTGCCTGAGCAAGGTTATCCTCACTAACAGCAATATCCATGCTACCCGATTCTTCTTCGACAACAATTGATACTACCTCTGCAGGCGACATAGCATTGATTGCCAGCTGCGCCACATTATCGTCCCAAAGAACAATATCAATTCTTTCATTTCCCAGTTCACCGGATACCGCCTGAACTCTTGAACCTCGCATACCTACGCAAGCACCAACAGGGTCAATACGCCCATCATTTGTCTTTACAGCAATTTTTGCCCGCGACCCTGGATCTCGCGCGGCACCAAGAATTTCAATCACACCGTCTGAAATTTCTGGCACCTCAATCTTAAACAGCTCTATTAACATGTCAGGTTCTGTGCGAGATAAAGCCAATTGAGGCCCTCTCACTTCTGGTCGGACTTCTTTCAATAAAGCTCTTAAGCGATCACCAGTACGGAAAGTCTCACGTGGAATCCATTCATCCCTTGGTAACAAGGCTTCTGCATTATTTCCAAGGTCGATAATCACAGCTTCACGACTTACTTTTTTAACCTGTCCACTAACTAACTCACCAACCCGTGACCGATAAGCATCAACCACCATTGCTCTTTCTGCTTCTCGAACCTTTTGTACAATTACCTGTTTGGCAGTCTGGGCAGCAATTCGGCCAAATCCTACTGACTCAACCTCATCCTCTACATAGTCACCAATCTGGATATCTGGATCATCTAACCGTGCTGCAGCCAAAGCCGTTTGAGACGCCGGTAAGTCCATGTCCTGATCGTCGTCAATCACAATCCATCGGCGAAAAGTTATATATTCGCCGTCTTCGGGATTAATTTTTACTCGCAGTTCAACATCTTCGCTATACCGCTTCTTGGTCGCAATCGCCAGGGCCGTTTCCAGGGCATCAAAAATCACCTCTTGAGGCACGCCCTTCTCGTTAGAGACGGAATCTACAACCAATAATATTTCTTTACTCATTACATTGCCTCTACCTGACAATATAGCTAAATGACGCGTCAGGCTTAACCTTGATTTAACAACCAGGCCGTCCGTGCTTCGCCTTTTCGATTACAAAGTCGGAACTTTAATTTAAAAGTCGTAACTCTATTCAAAAGTCGGAACAACGTTCGCTCTATCAATGTCTTCAAGCGGAAACAAGTATTCATCATCTCCTATTCTTAAAACGACATCACCATCCTCTATGCCACAATTTATACCGATATACTTCCTCTTACCTTCATAGGGAGCATACAAGCTCATCTTTATCTCAGCACCCTTATACAGCTTATATTGAGCCTCTGTGAACAACCGCCGGTCAATACCTGGGGACGATACTTCAAGAGTATATTTACTCTTGATAGGGTCTTCAACGTCAAACAGGCTACTGATCTGTCTACTTATCCTCGCACAATCATCTGCATCCACGCCATCTTTCGCATCAATATAGACTTTTAGAACGGAGTAACGTCCCTGAGTCAAATACTCAACGCCCCAAAGATCACAGCCCAGTCCTACAACTACTGGCTCAATTAGCGATGTAAGCTGCTCCTTCACGTTTTCTACACCAAATTCTGTTCTAAACCAAATTCCTGGCTCTTTACCTACCAGACCCGAGTACCGCTATACCAAATTCAGGCTGGCTAAACAAAAAATGGGCATTAAGCCCATTTTCACAATAGAGTAGTCGCGCTACTCAAACTCTTATCAATTGGGACAGCAATTAATACAACTGCCACCTAACCTAACAAAAAGCCCCTGAAAAGGGGCTTCTTTGTCATACAAACGCCCTGTTTAAGGCGCTACAACCTCTTATTCAACATCCAACTTACTTTGTTAACCTAGAGGTACCTGTCGTTGTGATTGGTAGCGGGGGCAGGATTTGAACCTACGACCTACGGGTTATGAGCCCGTCGAGCTACCAGACTGCTCCACCCCGCAACAACAAGGGAGCGAATTATATGGATGCTTTCAGGCCTGGTCAACCATCTTTGCAATTAATATCCATAACTCTCTGTAGTTTTACTGAAAATAACAACATTGCCAAAACACGGCTAAAATATCTGGTGCCGAAGAGAGGACTTGAACCTCCACGAGCATAAGCTCACCACCCCCTCAAGATGGCGTGTCTACCAATTTCACCACTTCGGCGGCTAGAACTAATATCTTTGATCAGAGCTCGATTATACGACCCTCGACCAACCCTGGCCAGAAATCATTCAGGGATTTCTGCTTCATTGGGTAAAGTCGCCGGCACCTCACTATTGGACCTCGCTTCATTAATCTGCGGCACCTCAACAGAGAGCACATCCGCCGGATAATCCGATATATCTTGTTCAATAACCTGGGGCACACCTAAATCTCGCATAGCAACTGATTTTTCTTTGGCAAAATAGGCAAGCGCAAAGCTAGTAATAAAAAATGCAATGGCTAAAGACGTCGTCATTTTGGTTAAAAAGTTTCCAGCGCCGGAACTACCAAATACCGTACTAGCAGACCCACCACCGAACCCTGAGCCGGCATCGGCTCCTTTCCCATGTTGTATAAGCACCAGACCAATAATTGCCAGGCCTGCTAAGACATGAAGAATCAATATTAATGTTTCAAGAATTTGTGGTTCCATATGTCACTCGGTCTACTGATATTTTTTCTGTGTTGATGCACAAATCGCGAGGAATGCATCTGCGTCTAACGACGCCCCACCCACTAACGCACCATCTATATTTTTCTGTGAAAACAATTCCGCGGAATTTTTCTCGTTCACACTACCGCCATAAATAATTTTAATAAGCTCAGAAATATTTTCATCAAAGCCACACAAGATATCTCTCAACTTCTTATGTACCGCCTCTGCCTGCTCTGGTGTCGCCGTCTCGCCAGTACCTATCGCCCAAATCGGCTCATAGGCAATTATTGCATGGGCGAAACTATCAATACCGTTTTTTTCCAGCACTGCTAATATTTGCGACTCAACTACACCTTCTGTTGCACCAGCCTGGCGTTGTTCCAGTGATTCGCCAACACATAATATGGGCGTTATACCTGCTCTCAAACAGGCTGCAAACTTTAACGCCACCTGCGCATCGGTTTCTGCATACAAGCTACGCCGCTCACTATGCCCCACTATGGCATATTCGCAACCATATTCGCGCAACATCTCCGCTGATACCTCACCGGTATATGCGCCAGCTTCACGCCAATCCAGGTTTTGCGCCCCCAGCTTAATCGAACAATTCGCCAATACATGCCCCACACTCTCCAAAAACACAGCTGGTGAGCACAGTACACTTAAACAATCATAATCAGCTTTTGCCAATACACCCGACAGCCTATTTACACTATCTCTGGTACCGTTCATTTTCCAGTTTGCGACAATAATCGATTGTCTCATGGCTTTACTCTCAAACGGCTGCGCATATTAAACCGTTTAATATTAAGTTTCAACGAGTCAACACCGGCGGGCCTTTCACCGCCAGCGCAATTAGTCGACTTAATAGGCAATACGTTGCCTAATATAAACCACACCATAAAACGACCCAATTCTTAGTTCACCTGTAAGTTCTAGACTGACGATTTTTCTACCACACGGGCTAGTGTTGCCGATAACTCGTTAACCAATTTTTGATCTCTACCTTCAACCATAACCCGCACTAATGGCTCGGTACCAGAGGGTCGTAATAACACTCGACCCGTACCGTTAAGGGCCTGTTCGGCCTGTTTTACAGCATCAATTACCACCGCGCTATTTACTACTTCCTTATTACAGGCGACATTTATCATCTTTTGCGGGTATTTGCTCATGCCCTTTTTAAGTTGGCCAAGGGATTCACCCGTATCAACTAAAGCAGCGATCACCTGTAAAGCCGACACAATCCCATCACCCGTACTTGTAGTATCCAAACATAGAATATGCCCAGAAGACTCTCCCCCCAATTGCCATTGCTGTTGTTGCAACTCAGCAAGCACATAACGATCTCCCACATCGGCCCGAATAAAATCAATATTTGAATCTGCCATGGCCTTCTCAAGCCCAAAATTGCTCATTAATGTGCCAACCACCCCGCCGCGCAGAACACCCTGCTCCTGACGGAATTTGGCAATAATAAACAACAACTCATCGCCGTCTACTATTTCACCTTCGGCGTCCACCATTATTAAACGATCTCCGTCGCCATCAAAAGCGACGCCATAATCTGCCTTAACCTCCAGGACCTTAGCCCTCAACGTCTCCGGATAAGTAGAGCCAATATTGTGGTTAATATTAATTCCATCTGGAGAAACACCCAGTTCAATCACCTCTGCACCTAGTTCACGAAACACATTAGGTGCAATATGATAAGTAGCACCGTTGGCGCAATCTATTACAATCCGGTGCCCCTTAAGGTTTTGCTTTGCGGCAAAGCAACTTTTACAAAATTCTATATACCTGCCAGCCGCATCATCAACCCGTGTCACCTTGCCAAGCTTATTCGAATCGACCATTTGCATGAGCGTACTTGCCTCTTGAATACGCTCCTCAATAGCCAACTCCACTGCATCTGGCAATTTCTCTCCTTGCCCGGAAAAGAATTTAATGCCGTTATCATAGTAAGCATTATGCGAAGCACTGATGACAATTCCTGCCTGCGCGCTAAAAGTTCGCGTCAAATAAGCAATCGCCGGCGTTGGCATCGGCCCCAATAAAAGCACATCCATACCCGCCGAAACCAGGCCAGCCTCTAAAGCTGACTCAAACATATATCCAGATATACGTGTGTCTTTACCAATTAATATTCTGCCCACCCCTTCGGCAGCAAAAACTTTCCCGGCCGCCCAGCCGAGACGTAACATAAAATCTGCAGTGATCGGGTGTTCACCCACTTTGCCTCGTATGCCATCGGTTCCAAAATATGCTTTCTTCAATATCTTCTGTCCCAATCCATGTGTATTTAACTCTATACCCAGTTGCTAGCGTACTTTTTCGGCCACGATAGCCGCTTCAACCATCAACGCGGCCTTTGTTTCTGCGACATCGTGCACCCTGATAATAGACGCGCCATTTCTAACACAAACCAATGCACCAACAACACTACCAAGGATTAGAAGCTCCGAAGAATCTTTAGTTTGCCCACCTGCTACAATTTCACCAATAGTACGCTTTCTCGATAAACCAACCAACAAAGGTCTGTGCAGACATTCAAACTCTTGCAATCGATTAACAATTTGCAAATTATGCTGCGGCGTTTTCCCAAACCCAAACCCTGGATCAAGAACAACTTTGTCGAGCGAAATACCTGCCTCAGTACAAGCCTGTAAGCGCTCTCGAAAAAAAGTAATGATTTCAGCAACAACATCTTTATAGGTAGGTTTTTGTTGCATGTTCTCCGGCAAACCGGACATATGCATCAAACACACTGGCAAATTCGATTCGGCCACAACGGCCAGGGCACCTGGGTTTTGCAAAGCGCGAACATCATTTATCAGGTCTACACCTAGCTCAGCAGCGGCTAGCATCACTTCAGGTTTACTGGTGTCAATTGACAATGGAATGTCGAATCGGCGTCGAAGCTGCTCTAAAACAGGTATCACTCGTTCAAGCTCTTCATTAACGGCTAAAGGTGTTGCACCTGGCCGAGTGGACTCTCCACCGACATCGATTATGTCTACTCCGGCTTGCACCATCCGTTCGGCATGCTGTACTGCTTTTACAGCTTTTATATATCTTCCACCGTCAGAAAATGAATCTGGGGTCACATTAAGAACGCCCATCACGGCAGGTTTGGGCAAGTTATCTAGCATACTAGACCCAAAGCGGTGTGACAAAGCGTTGCCCCAACTGATAAATCATTAAAGATAGTGCAAAAACATCGTGTAACGGGAAGATACATACTACCAACGGCTCAGCCGGTATCTTTCACTATCGCCACTAGCAGACAAGTATCTCCTCCGCGCCTTTGGAATTTTAATATCAATGCTCTCCGGCAGGCCCACCAACAGATCCACTCGGTCTTGACTTCGGTTCTGACTCAGCTTCTGAGCTTGCACCTGGCGCGCTATCATCATCATTCCAGCTTTTTGGCGGATTTGGCACACGGCCCGCCATAATATCGTCGATCTGGTCCTTATCAATAGTTTCATAATCCAGAAGTGCATTTGCCATGCTATCCAGCTTTTCACGATGCTCTTCAAGAACAAGTTTTGCTCTTGTATAACATTCATCAACTATGGCTCGCACTTCTTCATCGATTAAACGTGCTGTTTCACCTGACACCTGAAATTTCGGTGAACCAGCGGACATACCAAGAAAAACTTCCTGGTTGTCTTCTGCATACATCAACGGACCAAGCTTTTTTGAAAGGCCCCATTTTGTAACCAGGTTCTTTGCCATGGTTGTGGCATGTTGGATATCATTGGAGGCACCCGTTGTAACGCCATCTGCACCGAGTGTTATTTCTTCAGCAATACGCCCCCCAAATGCCGAACATATTTTTGAATAAATAGCATTTTTACTAATGGAATATCGGTCTTCCTCAGGCAGAAACATAGTCACACCCAACGCCTGACCACGAGGAATAATTGTTACTTTATAGGTCGGATCATGATCCGGCATAAGATAGGCGACGATACAATGGCCCGCCTCATGGTAGGCGGTGTTACGCTTTTCGGCATCGGACATCACCATACTTTTTCGTTCAGCGCCCATCATTATTTTGTCTTTAGCCTGCTCAAATTGCTCCATATTTACAGTTCTGAGACTTTGCCGTGCAGCAAACAATGCCGCTTCGTTAACCAGGTTAGCCAGGTCAGCACCAGAAAAACCGGGCGTACCCCGGGCAATAAAGGAAGGTTCAACATCAGCGCCCAAAGGCACTTTGCGCATATGCACTTTTAAAATCATTTCCCGACCACGGATATCCGGTAAACTCACAACCACCTGCCGATCAAATCTACCGGGCCTTAACAGTGCGGGATCAAGTACATCAGGTCTATTGGTGGCTGCAATAACAATCACACCATCATTACCCTCAAAGCCATCCATTTCGACCAGCAATTGATTTAACGTTTGTTCCCTTTCATCATGCCCGCCACCAAGCCCAGCACCACGATGACGACCAACAGCATCAATTTCATCGATAAAAATGATACATGGAGACTGTTTCTTGGCCTGTTCAAACATATCCCTCACCCGGGACGCACCAACGCCAACAAACATTTCGACAAAATCTGATCCGGAAATCGAGAAAAATGGTACCTTGGCCTCACCAGCGATTGCCTTGGCCAACAACGTTTTACCCGTTCCAGGTTGGCCGACCATCAGAATACCACGAGGAATCTTGCCGCCTAACTTCTGAAATTTGCCAGGGTCCTGCAAAAACTCCACCAGCTCCTGGACATCTTCCTTAGCTTCGTCAACCCCTGCCACATCTGCAAATGTGGTCTTAATCTGGTCTTCACCCAGTAGTTTGGCCTTGCTCTTACCAAAGGTTAAGGGACCGCCACGGCCGCCACTGCCGCCTTGCATTTGTCGCATAAAGAACATAAACACGGCAATAATTACCAGGATAGGAAAACTTGCCACCAACAATTGCGTCCAGATCGATTGCTCTTCAGGTCGATTAGCGCGGAATTCCACATTGTGGTCCTGCATATCATCGATCAAAGCCTTGTCTTCAATCTGCGGCTGGATGGTCTCGAAAATTGAGCCGTCAAATCGACGCCCAGAGATTACAAGTCCATTCACATTCACCTCTTTTACCTGGCCATTTTTGACCATTTTAAGAAAGGTCGAATATTCGATTTCTTCATTGCCTGAACTAGTATCAAAATTACGAAACAATGTAATAAGTACTGCAGCAATAATTAACCAAAGCAGTAAATTTTTTCCCATATCGTTCAACGGATCGCCCTCCTCACTGTCTGCACGATAGGCTTCTAGCCGCGCAGAATACCAACCTTACTATAGATCAAAAACTTCAACAAACATGTATATTCCGCGCAGGCTGATGTTTATGCCCGAGCCCAATTAAATAAAATTCTTTGGACTTACTTCGCGATGCCTTCGGTTTGAACTGCAAAACCTTGCTAAATCGCTGGCCAAATTCACGACGGATATCATTAATGCCAGCCCCTTCAAAACACTTTGTCACCAAATTGCCATTTTTCTTCAGTACTTGCTCAGAAAAATGCAATGCCAGTTCGACTAAATAAGCCGATTTCGGCTGATCAATCTGACTCATACCACTTAAGTTTGGGGCCATGTCAGAAATAACAAGGTCTACGTCTAAGTTGCTGGTCTCGGCCAACAAGGTTTCAAATGGTTCATCCAGGGTAAAATCACCCTGAATAAAGTGTACGCCTTGCAAAGGGTCCATTGCCAATATATCCAGCGCTATTACCTTGCCCTGATTACCCAGCTTCTGCGTTGCTACCTGACACCAGCCCCCCGGGGCTGCACCGAGATCGACCACACAACTGCCTCTGGCTAATAGACTAAACTTTGAGTCTATTTCCAGCAATTTAAAACTTGCCCGTGAACGAAAACCCGCCGCCTGAGCCCGTTTAACATACTCATCATCAATATGATTTTTCAGCCACTGTTGACTAGATTTAGATTTTTTCATTCTTAGAGTATCGAATTTTTATGGTCTCCGGTAGAATCGCCGCCCCACGATGACCATTCAGTATAGAAATCATGCCAACAAAAATAGCCACTAAATCCCAGCTTAAACGATTTCGTGCCATTGGCCATAAATTAAAGCCGATCGTTACATTGGCAGGCAACGGTGTCAGCGATGCAGTGATGAAAGAAATTAATCGTGCGATCGATGATCATGAATTAATTAAAATTCGAGTCAATGCCGAAAACAGGCAGGACCGCAGCAATCTCATTGCAAAAGTCAGCCAGCTATCTGCTACCGAAATCGTTCAGACCATCGGCAACATTGCACTACTCTATAAACCTGCCGTGCAGCCCAACCCAAAATTGTCTAATATTTTGCGCGCTGATGTGCTTTAGCGAAATTATAGATGCTGCATTTTCTCAAGTTATAGCTGAAGTTATAAATGTTCCACTGAAAATATTTCATATTCAATATCACCACTAGGCGCATTAACTACAACCACATCATCGACAGACTTACCCACTAGCGCTCTGGCAATGGGCGAATAAATCGAGATTTTATTACTTTTAATATCTGCCTCGTCATCACCGACGATTTGATAGGTAACCTCTTGCTCCGTGTCCAGGTTCATTAACTTCACGGTAGTACCAAAAATAACCTTTCCGGTGGGCGTGATGGTGGTAACATCGATCACCCGTGCATTGGATAACTTACTCCCTATTTCAACAATTCGGCCTTCTATAAAGCCCTGCTCATCCTTAGCATATTGATACTCAGCATTCTCTCTAAGGTCGCCTTGCGCACGCGCTTCAGCAATTGCCTGCACGATCCGTGGGCGCTCAACCAATTTGAGATTATCCAACTCGCTACGCAATGCTGCTTCGCCGCCAGCTGTCATTGGAATTTTATCCATAGTTCCTTACCGGGTAATTTAAATATGCCTGAGTCAGTGTAGATTACACTTGTTTATGGAGATCCTGAAGCCTATACACAGAATAATCCTCGCCATACTTTACTGCTTTAACACAGGCACTAGCGCCCGCCATAGTAGTCGCATTATAAACCTTATACTGTAAGGCAGTGCGGCGAATTGCCGCCGAATCTCTAATAGCCTGCTTGCCCTCAGTAGTATTTACAATGAGATCAACTTCCTGGTTTTTGAGTTTATCGACTATATGTGGCTGACCTTCTAAGACCTTATTAACGGTTTCAACTTCAAGACCGTGCGCTCTAATTGCTGCCGCAGTACCTCGCGTCGCCAACAACTTAAAGCCTATTTCAATTAAATCACGCGCCACCTGGATCAATTCAACCTTATCAACTTCACGTACACTAAGGAATGCTGTACCACCGCTTGGCAAGATATCTCCCGCTGCAATCTGAGACTTTCTATAAGCTTCACTGAATGAATCAGCAACACCCATCACTTCACCTGTAGATTTCATTTCAGGCCCAAGGATAGGATCGACGCCGGGGAACTTGCCAAAGGGGAAAACCGCTTCTTTTACGCTAAAATATTTAGGCACCACCTCCTGCGTAAAACCCTGCGTTGCAAGGCTTAACCCAGCCATACAACGGGCAGCTATTTTTGCCAATGAAGTACCAATGCACTTGGAGACAAAGGGCACGGTTCGAGAGGCCCTTGGGTTTACTTCGATTACATAAATCTGCTCGCCTTGAATCGCCAGCTGCACATTCATTAAACCCACAACCCCTAACTCAAGGGCCATAGCAGTGACTTGCCTTTTTACTTCCTCGACTACATGAGGCGCCAGATTATAGGGCGGTAGCGAGCATGCCGAATCACCAGAGTGAACTCCAGCCTGCTCAATATGTTGCATCACCGCACCAATAACAACCTGCTCGCCATCAGAGACGACATCAACATCAACCTCAATCGCCTGATCCAGAAACCGATCCAGTAATACTGGCGACTTATCGGAAACCTGCACCGCTTCATGCAAGTAGGTATTAAGTTCGGACTCATCATAGACAATTTCCATCGCCCGCCCGCCCAAGACATAAGACGGCCTGACAATAATCGGAAATCCAATACCTGCAGAAGCTTCGATACCGGCTTCAATTGTTTTAACGGTACGATTAGGCGGTTGACGCAAACCCAATCCATCGATCATTTGTTGAAAACGCTCACGGTCTTCAGCCCGATCGATGGCATCCGGGGAAGTGCCAATAATTGGTACACCTTCAGCAGCCAGCGCCTGCGCAAGTTTCAGAGGTGTTTGACCACCAAACTGAACAATGACGCCTTTCGGCTTCTCAAGCTCAACAATGGATAACACATCTTCGAGGGTCAGCGGCTCGAAAAACAATCGGTCTGAGGTATCGTAATCGGTCGATACGGTCTCCGGATTACAATTAACCATGATGGTTTCATAGCCATCTTCACGTAACGCCAATGCTGCATGCACACAGCAATAATCAAATTCAATACCTTGTCCAATGCGATTAGGTCCACCGCCGAGGACAATAATTTTGTCTCGATCTGTTGGCTCAGCCTCACATTCAGTATCGTAGGTTGAGTACATATAGGCAGTAGCGGAAGCGAATTCAGCGGCGCAAGTATCAACTCGCCTATATACCGGCCGGATATTCATTTCAAGTCGCCGAGCACGAAATTCTGATTCACTGACAGACAACAGCTCTGACAGTCTGGAATCTGAAAACCCTTTTTGCTTCAGCTTAAATACTCTGTTCGCCTCCAGGCTTGCCAAAGAAGTCGCTAACAATCGACTTTCTTCACTAATAATGTCTTCTACCTGCGCTAAAAACCACGGGTCAATACAGGTTAATTCATAGATTTCATCAAATTCTAAGCCGAGCCTGAATGCATCAGCTAAATATCGAATACGTTCGGCACCAGCAACTCTAAGTTCCTTGCGAAGAATATTCTCCCAATCAGAATTCGATTTATCGATGATTGACGAAAAACCGTTAATATCTACTTCTAACCCTCGTAAGGCCTTTTGCAACGATTCTTGAAAGGTTCGACCAATCGCCATGACTTCACCAACAGACTTCATTTGAGTTGTTAGTGAATTATCTGCCTGAGGAAACTTTTCAAAAGTAAAACGAGGAATTTTAGTGACCACATAATCGATAGAGGGCTCAAATGACGCTGGGGTTACGCCGCCGGTAATATCATTAGACAATTCATCCAGCGTATAACCGATCGCTAGTTTTGCGGCAACTTTAGCAATAGGAAAACCCGTTGCCTTAGAAGCTAAGGCAGATGAGCGAGAGACTCTGGGATTCATTTCAATCACCACTAACCGACCATCTGCGGGATTAACCGCAAACTGCACATTCGACCCACCCGTTTCAACACCAATAACGCGTAAAATATCAATCGATGCATTACGCATGATTTGATATTCCTTATCCGTCAGAGTTTGCGCCGGCGCAATAGTGATTGAATCGCCAGTATGAATGCCCATTGGATCAAAATTTTCAATAGCGCAGACGATAATACAGTTGTCATTTTTATCCCTGACAACTTCCATTTCAAATTCTTTCCAGCCCAATAAGGATTCGTCTATCAATAACTCAGTGGTTGGCGAAAGGTCGAGCCCACGGGTACAGATTTCAACAAAATCTTCATGGTTATAAGCAATACCTCCGCCTGATCCCCCCATAGTAAACGATGGCCGAATCACACAGGGATAACCGAGCGCTGATTGCACCTGTTTTGCTTCTTCCAAAGAATGGGCAAAAGCTGCTTTCGGCGTTTCCAGACCAATTTCTTTAATGGCCTTATCAAATTTTTGTCGATCTTCAGCTTTGTCGATGGCCTCCTGACTGGCACCTATCAACTCAACCGAATATTTTTCAAGCACCCCTTCCCGCGCCAGATCAAGCGTACAATTAAGCGCCGTTTGCCCCCCCATGGTGGGTAATATTGCGTCTGGGCGCTCGATGCGAATTATTTTCTCAACAGTTTGCCAGGTGACCGGTTCAATATATGTCGAATCTGCCATTGACGGGTCTGTCATGATTGTCGCTGGATTCGAATTAACTAAAATAACTCGATAACCTTCTTCTTTTAAAGCCTTACAGGCTTGCGCACCCGAATAATCAAATTCACAGGCCTGACCGATAATAATTGGTCCTGCACCGATAATCAGTACGCTATTTATATCCGTTCTTTTTGGCATATTTAGTTGCTGCCCGTCTTGTTCTTACTCGCCATGGACTGGCGCATCAAGTCAGTAAAATGATCAAACAATGGGGCTGCATCGTGCGGTCCAGGACTAGCCTCAGGGTGGCCCTGAAAACCAAACGCTGGCTTGTCCAGCAGTCGAATACCTTGTAATGAATCATCAAATAACGACCTATGTGTCACCTCAATACTAGCAGGCAACATACTATCGTCTAAACAAAACCCATGATTCTGACTGGTAATCAAGACAGTCTCATCCTTCAGGTTCTTAACCGGGTGGTTCGCGCCGTGATGACCATGACCCATTTTTTTTGTCTTCATGCCAGCTGCCAGGCCCAACAACTGTAGACCTAAACAGATCCCAAAAATGGGCACCTGGGTCTGCAATATTTGCGCTATTGCACTAATCGCATAATCACAGGGCTCTGGGTCACCTGGACCATTAGAAAGAAAAACGCCATCTGGGTTTAACTCTAACACGTCCGCCGCTGGCGTCTCTGCCGGCACTACCGTGATCCGACAGCCACGGTCCACTAGCATTCTCAGGATATTGCGCTTTACACCAAAATCATAGGCCACCACATGAAACTCTGAATCATCAAGGGCGCTATATCCTTCACCTATTCGCCAACTACCTTCGCGCCATTGATAGTTTTTACCGGTTGTAACCTCCCTGGCCAAATCCATGCCTTTCAGGCCAGTTGAGTCTCGCGCTAGCTGAACTGCGTTTTTAATCTCAGCTGCGGATAGATTTTCTGCAGCGACAATGCAACCCTTGAGTGCACCTTGCTGACGTAATAAACGAGTCAACTTACGGGTGTTAATATCAGCAATGGCAACGATACCACGACGCACCAAATAGTCTGGCAGTGTTTCCTGCTGACGCCAATTATTTGCCAGCAACGGCAAATCCCTGATAACCAGGCCTGCGGCCCAAATACCAGACGACTCTTCATCTTCTGTGTTTACACCGGTGTTGCCAATATGTGGATGAGTCAGGGTGATAATTTGCTTAGCGTAGGAAGGATCAGTCAATATTTCCTGATAACCTGTCATCGCTGTATTGAATACCACTTCACCAACAGAACTACCAATGGCACCAATAGATGCACCCTCGAACAACTCACCGTTCTCAAGTGCAAGTACTGCTCTACTGGTCAAGATTTATCTCCATTAGAAATCGAACATTAATATAACGCGGCCCAGTTTCAGGCTGACAAAGTCAGATCGAAAAAAAGCGAGATGGAATTGCTCCTATCTCGCTTTCAACTGACTGGTTCCGCTGGTTGTCATTGGCGCGACATTCTAGTGGAAGCTGCGTCGAAGTGCTATAGCCATTACGCAGAAAATAGTCAGACCTAATAATTAATTACAGGCTAATTTTTTTCAGCTGTAACACGTCCTGCATATCGAATAAGCCAGCACTCTGATTAGCTACCCATAGCGCTGACCTAACCGCCCCTTGAGAAAAGTTTGACCGGCTCTGGGCACGGTGGGTTATTTCAACCCGCTCGCCAGTAGCGGCAAACATAACAGTATGTTCACCAATAATATCTCCGCCACGAATGGTGGAAAAACCAATAGTTTTCTGATCACGCACACCAGTGACACCTTCTCGACCGTAGATCGCCACGCTATCAAGGTCTCGATCCAATGTACTGGCCAAGATTTGGCCCATTTTCAATGCCGTACCCGATGGCGCATCAACTTTATTTCGATGATGTGCTTCAGTAATTTCGATATCCACATCATCACCAAATATTTGCGCAGCAATTTCCAGTAGTTTAAACGTCGCATTAACACCCACACTATAATTAGGCGCAAAGACCACTGCCATTGATGTAGATAGTTCCTGCAGACGATTGACCTGCTGGTTATCTAGCCCAGTTGTTCCAATCACCATCTTTTTGTTTTTGGCAGCACAGATTTCTATATTTTGAACTGTGGCTTCCGCAACAGAAAAGTCAATAAGCACATCAAACTCATCCGTCACCTCATTAAGGTCCGCCGAAATAGGAACACCCAATGCACCAATACCCGCAACCTCTCCCACATCAGCGCCAATAAGCGAGCTTTCTGGGCGTTCAATAGCAGCGGTTATTTTTAGACCCTCGGTCTCACTTATAGTGGTCACCAGGGTTTTTCCCATTCGGCCCGCTGCGCCAGTAATGGCAATATTGGTCATAATCAATCAGCCTGTTTTTGGTTTGCGTTTTTGGCTTACGTTTTGGCTTACATAGCAGAATAACAGGGCGCAAAATTACTGAGCACCCAGAGCAAATGCAAGTTGCCCTCAACTTAAGCCCTAATTAGACATCGTATTATTTAGACACGGTATCAATTAGACATTGTATTAATTAGACATTGTATCAAAAAAACTTTTGACGCTACCAAACCAGTTGGTTCGTTTTGGAGATTGTTTGTCGTCCGACTGGCCATCAAATTCTTTTAATAATTCTTTTTGTTTTTTGCTCAATCCAACAGGTGTTTCCACCGCCACTCGACAATATAGATCGCCGATACCACCGCCACGAATTTGCGTAACGTTAACGCCTTTACCACGTAGACGAAACAACTTACCCGTCTGGGTTTCAGATGGAATTTTAAGATTCACCCGACCATCAAGCGTAGGTACTTCAAGCTCGCCACCCAATGCCGCGTCAACAAAACTAATGGGCACTTCACAATACAGATGTTCGCCTTCACGAGTGAAGATTTTATGATCACGCACATTCACCTGCACATATAAGTCGCCTGCTGGGCCACCATTTGCACCCGCTTCGCCCTGACCGTTCAACCGAATCCGATCGCCAGTATCCACACCCGGCGGAATTTTCACCGACAATGTTTTACGTTCCTCGGTTCGACCCTGGCCTCTACATTTACCACAGGGATCAGAAATCATCTTGCCATTGCCGCGACATCTGGGACAGGTTTGCTGAATTGAGAAAAACCCCTGTCGAGCTGTTACCTGACCTACCCCTGCACACTGGACACAATCGATGGGCGCAGTACCCTTTTTTGCCCCAGAACCGAGGCATTCCATACATTCAACCAGGGTCGGAATTTTAATCTTCGGATTGGTTCCCCTAACGGCCTCTTCCAGGTCCAGATCAAGTACATATTTTAAATCAGAACCACGCTGTACCTGACGACCACCGCCTCTGCCACCGGTAAAAATATCGCCGAATACATCTTCGAATATCGACCCAAAATTGCCCCCAGACTGGAAACCACCACCGCCACCACCTTCAAACGCCGCATGACCAAATTGATCATAGGTACCGCGCTTTTCTTTATCGGTTAATATTTCAGCGGCCTCACTGGCTTCCTTAAACATTTCCTCTGCATTAGCATCATCTGGATTACGATCCGGATGATATTTCATCGCCAGGCGTCGATATGCCTTTTTGATTTCTTTCTCGGTAGAACTCCGAGAAACACCCAATACCTCGTAGTAATCTTTTTTAGCCATGGTCTCAAATACACAAAAACCGGAAATATCCCGGTAGTTAATCGTCAAACTGACCCGCTGCCAGCTTATCTGTTTTTTAGCTAAGGCTAATAGAAGGACACATTTGCCCTTCTGTTAGCACCTAACTGTAGGCCTTGCCTTTATTTATCGTCCTTCACTTCTTCAAACTCAGCGTCAACAGCATCTGGGTCGACATTCTGCCCAGCCTGCTCCTCGCCAGCCGCACCAGCACCACCAGCAGCTTCAGCCTGTGCCGCCTGCTCGGCATACATACGCTCTGCCAAACCAGCAGATGCGGTAGTTAATGCCAGGGTCTTGGCTTCAATTTCTTCTTTGTCACTACCCTTTAACGCTTCTTCGAGTTCTGTTATTGCAGACTCAATGCTTTGTTTTTCTTCATCACTCACCTCGGATGCTTCTTCGAGAGTCTTACGGGTCGCGTGAATCATGCCATCAGCCTGATTACGAACAGTGATTAGCTCTTCGAATTTTTGATCTTCCTCAGCATTCGCCTCGGCATCCTTTACCATTGTTTCGATCTCTTCATCGGATAACCCTGAGGACGCCTTGATAACGATAGATTGTTCTTTGCCCGTTGCCTTATCCTTCGCAGAAACATTAAGGATACCGTTAGCATCTAAATCAAAACTGACTTCAATCTGTGGTGTGCCGCGTGGCGCAGGCGGAATATTTGATAGATCAAACCGTCCCAGAGACTTATTCTGCGTCGCCTGTTTACGCTCGCCCTGCATTACATGAATGGTAACCGCTGGCTGGCTATCTTCTGCGGTAGAAAATGTCTGCGATTTTTTAGTGGGTATCGTGGTATTTTTATCAATCAAATTACTCATCACACCCCCCATAGTCTCAATACCCAGAGATAGTGGTGTAACATCAAGCAACAACACATCTTTTACATCACCAGATAACACGGCAGCCTGAATGGACGCACCCAGTGCAACTGCTTCGTCTGGATTAACATCTTTGCGAGAATCTTTACCAAAAAACTCACTGACCTTTTTCTGCACCAGTGGCATTCGGGTTTGACCGCCAACCAAAATAATATCATCTATTTCAGACACGCCTACATCTGCATCTTTCATCGCAATACGTAGTGGCTCAAGAGTACGATCTACCAGGTCTTCAACCAAAGACTCAAGTTTAGCCTGAGTCACCTTGATAACCAGGTGCTTAGGGCCAGACGCGTCTGCTGTAATATAGGGCAGGTTAACTTCAGTTTGCTGGCTGGTAGAAAGCTCAATCTTGGCTTTTTCAGCCGCTTCTTTTAATCGTTGCAAGGCCAGCGGGTCATTATGCAGGTCCATGCCTTCCTGAGATTTAAACTCTTCAGCAAGATAGTCAATAAGCCGTAGATCGAAATCTTCACCGCCAAGAAATGTATCACCGTTAGTGGACAGCACTTCAAATTGCGTCTCACCATCTACATCGGCAATTTCAATAACGGAAATATCAAAAGTACCACCGCCAAGGTCATAAACAGCAATAGTGGAATCGCCTTTTGCCTTGTCCATGCCATAAGCCAGTGCAGCAGCGGTGGGCTCATTAATAATACGTTTGACATCAAGACCGGCAATTTTACCCGCATCTTTGGTTGCCTGACGTTGAGAATCATTAAAATAGGCAGGTACTGTAATAACTGCTTCGGTCACTTCTTCACCAAGATAATCTTCAGCAGTTTTTTTCATTTTTGCAAGAATTTGCGCCGAAACCTGAGGCGGCGCCATGTTTTCGCCTTTCACTTCAACCCAGGCATCACCATTACTTGCTTTAGCAATTTTATAAGGCACCATTTTAATATCGCGCTGAACAACATCATCTTCAAATCGGCGGCCGATCAGTCGCTTAACTGCAAACAGCGTATTTTCTGGGTTAGTAACAGCCTGGCGTTTCGCCGCCTGGCCTACCAGAATTTCGTCGTCTTCAGCATAACCTACTATGGAAGGTGTAGTTCTATCACCCTCAGCGTTTTCAATGATTTTTGGTGCATTGCCTTCTAAAAATGCCACACAAGAGTTTGTTGTGCCCAGATCGATGCCGATTATTTTACCCATTTTTCTCGTCTCCAATGCTTCTACTAAACCAGCTTTAGCTGCTGGTAATTATGCGTTAATTCGTGCCTTATATAGGCTCAATAAATGTCAATTCAAGCGTAAAGTGCCATTAAAATATTGCCATTTTCTCAGGCAGTTTCATCAATTTTGGGTGAACTCTTACTCACCATTACCATTGCCGGGCGAATCAGCCTGCCTTTTAAAGAATAACCCTTCTGAATGACCGCAATCACAGAATTGGGTTCGACTTCAGGATTCTCAACCATGGACATCGCCTGATGTACATTAGGGTCAAAAGGTTCACCCATCGGATCAATCACTTCAACACCTTCTTTAATTAAGATATCTACCAGCATTTTCTGACATAAGCCGACCCCTTCAACAATAGCTTTATTGTTCTCATCAGCCGACTGCTGGGCGGACTCAACGGCTTTTTCAAGGCTATCAACCACTGGCAAAATATTTTGTAGCAGCTTTTCAATGCCAAATTTATGGGCTTTTTCCAGGTCTTTGGAAGCTCGGCGCCGAACATTCTGCATCTCTGCTTCTGCCCTTAAAGCCATATCCTTGTAATTAGCCACGTCCACTGACGCTTTCTCCAACGCTGCCTGAAGCTCAGCAATATTGGCTGACCCATCTATAGGCGTATCTCCGGCTTGTGCAACGCTTTCAGCATCTACTTCGCTATCTACTTTTGCTGATTCAAGAACTTCCGCGTCGCTAGCTTCCTGCTCAGCATCAAGAAGCTCTCCTTCGAGTGGTGATTCTGCATCTGAAGTTGTTTTTTCAGCACCATTCTCCGTCGAATTCTGGTCTTCCGATTTTGGCATTTAATCCAGCTCCAGGCCGTATTCAGACCTTTACAACATAGGTGGAGGAATATATGGGGATTACCCCCACATCATTCAAGGGCATAGTATTAGATAGCTGAAGATCAGCTGGGTTTTGCGCGCGAGCTATTTAACGCAGCGCTGAGGACTCGCGCCGTTGCATCTACAATGGGGATTATTCTTTCATAGGCCATGCGGGTCGGACCGATCACACCCAAAACCCCCACTGGTTCACTTTCGACGTGATATGGGGATGTCACCACGCTACATTCATCAAGAACCTGGTAACCAGATTCATGACCGATAAATAGCTGAATACCTTCTGACTTCATACATCTATCTAGCAAATGCAAAATATCCCCCTTGAGAGAAAATGCCTTAAATAACTCGCGTATATCCTCGAGCGCATTTGCCTCTGAAATATCAAACAGGTTTTCCTGTCCGGTAAGCACATAATCACTTTCTTCTTCGGGTTGAAAGGCCTTCTGCGCTACTTCAAGCGTTGCCTGCATAAGGCTATTCATGCTTTCACGATCAATTTGCATGGAAGATATTAATCGCTGCCGAATCACACTTAAGCTTTGACCAATAAAAGACTGATTAATAAAATTCGCAGCTTCTTTCAATTGCACTTCTGAATAGCATTGTTCGGTATATATCACTCTATTTTGTACATCATGATCGCCCAGCACCAAGATCACCAATACGCGCTTATTGTCTAGCAAAAGAAACTCAACATGCCGCAGGGTATTTAAGTTTCGCCTGGGTATTGTCACCATACCGGCTAATTGCGTTACCTCGGAAAGCACCCCAGAGGCTGATTCAACTAATTCTTGCGAAGTCATATCCGGGTCTAGTTGCCGAGTAAGGTGCTGCAATTCAACTGATGCCAGAGGCGCAACGGTCAACAGACTATCAACAAAAAATCGATACCCCTGAGAGGTAGGAATTCGTCCAGCTGAGATATGCGGCGAAGAAACAAACCCTTTTTCTTCCAATTCTGCCATCACACTGCGGATTGTCGCTGGACTGATCTCCAACTCACTATTTTTCGACAGGGTTTTGGAACCTATCGGCTGCCCTTCGGCAATATAATGCTCGATAAGGGCCTTAAGCAATATCTGGCCTTTCGAGTTAACCTCAGTTTTTATCTTTCCATTCGACATGTTGTCATTCGACATGGGACTACAGTAAACCTTTTACTATGAAGGCCATTAAAATGCGATGACGGCCATGCCACTATGCCCAGACAGACTATTGAATCGCATCAGGCTAGCCAATCATTTTGCATATTTAACCGGTACTCTAGTCCATTTTTCACTGATATTCGAGTTTAATACCTACTGTTGATTGAGTTTGCTCATTGAGATTGCACCCTGCTAACTTAGTTTGTTTAATAGCTGCCTGATCTAAAAGATAGAACTAAAGGATAGAATTTTCTTATGTTAACCCATCTCAGCGTTAATAATTTTGCCCTGGTCGACAACCTGGAGTTAGCCTTCCATCAGGGCATGACAGCAATAACGGGTGAAACCGGTGCGGGAAAATCGATCATGTTAGATGCACTTGGTCTAACCCTGGGCGATAGATCTGATACTGGCCTCATCGGCCCGCATAGCAACCAGGCGGAGATACATTCAAGTTTTGAAATTAGGGCTAATCAGGCAGCTATCTCCTGGTTAGAAGATCGTGACCTATTAACCGAACAAAAAGAATGTATTTTACGCCGCGTTATCACCAAAGACGGCAAAAGCCGAGGCTATATCAACGGCAAACCCAGCATCATCAACGATATGAAAACTCTCGGCGGGATATTAATCGATATTCATTCGCAGCATCAACATCAGTCATTACTAAAAAAACCCACCCAGCGGCGACTACTCGATGACTACGCCAATTGCCATTCACTATCAGTCGAGGTGGCCGATACATTCCTTAAATACCAATTAAGTATCGAACAACTCAATCAGCTGATCGACAATAACCAAGCCCAGACAGCCAGGCTCCAGCTACTCACCTATCAGGCTGAAGAACTACAACAGCTGGCTTTCATTGAAGACGAAGATATCGCCCTTGAAACTGAACAAAAACGCCTCGCCAACGCTGAATCAATATTAACCACCTGCAATGCAATTTCTACACTTTGCTTACCTAACGATACCAGCGGCATCATTGATCAGCTTGCTCGCAGCCTGCAACTTCTGGCCACCCTTGAGACCGAAGCCGACCAGCAAGACACAGGCTCAATCAGCGAATTGTTTAGTTCTGCAAAAATCCAACTTGAAGAAGGTCTACTGGATCTGGAACGTTTTACCAGCCAGATCGAACTAAACCCAACTAGATTACAGACGGTCGAAGAACGTTTAACAATTATTTATGACCTGTGCCGCAAACACCAGATTAAACCGGCTGATATTCCTCAGCTTTACCTTGAGGTCCAAAAAGAACTGGATTCACTCAATAATATTGACGATGAAATTCTGCAACTTGAGTCAACCATTAAAAAACTTGAGGTCAGCTATTTTTCCCATGCGGCCAAATTAACCAAATCTCGCACAATGGCTGCTCGGAAACTCAACAAACTGGTCACCAAACAACTTAAAACACTTGGCATGTCAGGCGCCAGGTTTGAAATTGCACTGACTCATCTGGATGCAGATAAACCCGCCCTACGCGGCATGGAAAATATAGAATTCCTGATTAGCACCAACGCTGGCCAGACTGCCAAAGCGCTCCATAAGATCGCCTCCGGAGGAGAACTATCGCGAATTAGTTTAGCCATACAGGTCGTTGCTGCAGATACATCAGATGTCCCGACATTAATTTTTGATGAAATAGATGTCGGGATAGGCGGCGGAATAGCCGAGGTGGTGGGCACCCTGTTACGAAAACTAGGCAACCAGGCGCAAATAGTCTGCGTAACTCACCTGCCACAGGTAGCGGCTCAGGGACATCAACATTATCAGGTGAAAAAATCTCCAAATAAAAAGGGCGCCCAAACTGAAATCATAATCCTGGATCAGCAGGCCAAAGTTGAAGAATTAGCCAGAATGTTGGGCGGCCTGGAAATGACCGCACAATCACTGGCACATGCAAAAAAAATGTACGAATTAGCACAGGTTTAAAACGCTGCTATTTATTCCAAAGCTGTTTATACCAAAGTTATTAATACCAACAATAGCTTATACCAAAACTGGCAATCGCTTTAATTAGTTCGATTTAGTTACTTCGATTTAGTTACTTCGATTTAGTTACTTCGATTTACAGGCAGGACAGTAACCGAACAAATTGAGGTCATGATCGGTCAGCACAAAACCAAGTTTTTTTGCCACCTGCTTTTGTCGTTCTTCAATCTTTACGTCCTGAAACTCTTCAACCTGGCCGCACTTGATGCAGACAATATGGTCATGATGGTTTTCTGAGGCAATTTCGAACACCGAATGTCCGCCTTCAAAATTATGCCGTACCACCAGGCCCGCATCTTCAAACTGGGTTAAGACGCGGTATACCGTCGCCAGACCCACTTCTTCGCCTTTGGCAAGCAGTACCTTATAAACATCTTCGGCACTAAGATGCCGCTCAATGGAACTTTCAAGAATCTGTAGGATCTTAATTCGTGGCAGGGTAATCTTAAGTCCAGCCTTTTTTAATTCTTGAGATTCAGCAGCCATTGGTTTACGTGGTCAAGGTAGTTAAACTAGGTGGAGTATCCAGATTTCCACCTGCAATTGAAAGCACAATCCATTGAATTTGTAGAACTTAAGATGATTTTTATGAGAACCCTTATACCCCTATTTTTTGTGCAGTTTTTTTTAGCTGCCTGCTCCACTACTGACTTCCCTTTTGTCCATCGGCTAACTATTCAACAGGGCAATGTCATCACTCAAAGCATGATCGACAAATTAAAACCAGGCATGACCAAAAGCCAGGTTCGGTATGTTCTCGGCAATGCAGTTGTTGATGATTCCCTGGTTCGCAATCGCTGGGATTATATCTATAGCATTCAGGTACCCGGCAATGAACTGGTACAAAAAAAGTTACAGATTTACTTTGTTGAGGATCGGCTCAGCTACTTTGAAGGCGACTATGCGCCTACTGAAAGCAAGCCCGAATTAGATAGTTAGGCAAACCCTGATCAAATGGCAATGTTTGGTCGGCGATCCCTCAGCCATTTTTTTTGGCCCGTTGCCGACGCGCTTCTTTCGGGTTTACTAACAATGGCCGGTAAATCTCCACTCGGTCAAATGCCTGAAGCGGAGCTTCAAGGCTAACCAGCTTGCCATAAACACCAACGCTTGAGAGATTTAGGTGGGGAAATTCAAGCATTAGCCCCGACAATTCAATAACCTCCATAACCGTGCTATCCAGCGGCACCTGCAGCGATTTCAGAAATTGCCGAGTTTCACTAATATAGACAACTTCCACAGTGATGCTGACTGGCGAACTAGCGGGCACTTGACGGTCTGCTTCATCAGTTATCTGTTCGCAATTTTTAGCCATATAACTTATCTGCACGTTCACAAAATGCATCCACCATACGATCTGCTGCCACATGGAAGACTTTCGCCAGGGTCATATTAAATACCCGACTATTAAAATCAAACTCCAGATTCATAGTAACCCTGCAGCCATCGTCACCCAGCGGCACAAACTGCCATGCACCACTCAATTTTGAAAACGGGCCCTGTTGTAATTCCATCTGGATACCGTGCGGCGCGGACAACTGATTGCAGGTTGTAAAATCCTGTTTGATACGGCCTTTCGCCAAACTGAGCTTCACCAACATTGAAGAATCATCCTGGTTTAAAATTTCACTGGCCACACACCAGGGCAAAAAGGCCGGATAAGCCAACACATCATTAACAATTTCATACATTTGGCTAGCTGAATAGGGAACCAGAGCAGTTCGATTAACTTTACGCATGAACACAATCAATTAAAGAGCGATGACGCGCATTGTCATAGAAATTCGAACCAGTCACAACTGCTTAAGTCCTGTACTTTGCTTACCTCGCGCCTATAATAACGACGCCTAAGGGAGGACAAATGGCAAAAAAGCCGAAAAAATCACCAGGGAATATCGCCCGCAACAAACGCGCCAAATTCGAATACCATCTACACGATAAATTTGAAGCAGGCATTGTGCTTAACGGCTGGGAAGTTAAAGCAGTCCGTGAGGGCCTGTGCCAGCTGGTGGATAGTTATGTGCAGATTCATCGTGGCGAAGCCTATCTCCTTGGCTGCACGATTACACCTCTGAAAACAGCCTCCACTCACGTGGTCCCAGAACCATTAAGAATGCGCAAATTATTACTCCACAGTAAAGAAATAGCCCGCCTGACAGCTGCAATCCAGGCGAAAGGACAAACTTGTGTTGCTACATCGATGTACTGGAAAGGTCATTTAGTGAAAGTAGAAATTGCGCTTGGTACCGGTAAAAAAGAACATGACAAACGCGCCTCTATTAAAGAACGCGACTGGAACCGCGATAAAAGCCGAGTCATGAAAAGCCACAATCAATAATTATGACCTACTGCTCAATCACCGAATGTATAGCAGAAGCTTATAAAGCTTTATATCTAGTCAATAGATTCCAGGGCTTTCTTTTTCCGTTCCGCATCCTCGTCAAACAATTTTTGAACCATTTTCGCCTCCTGCAAAAATTGCTGTTGTTTAGCCAGCGGGTTATTAGCAGTTTTAGCCGCATTTTCTTCAGCCGTAGTATCCGCCGCTGTTGTAATATCCGCAGCTGGCGCCTCCTCATTGCCGCCGCATCCAGTTAGATATACCAGCATTGTCAAAATCATTATAAGTTGCTTCATCTTCTATTCCCTTTTAGCCGTGATAATAAATACTGTTCAAAAGTACTGTTCAATAGCACTAATCAAACCCCTACAAGCTTAACGCTTTCGAAATACATTTATCTGCCCAGACAATTTACTTCTACTTTCCACATTATCTAGGTTAAACTTAGACCACGACCATTCGGTTGTAATTGGGGGCGATTTGGATTCGACGCCGGTTACAAAACCTGAGGTGCATGCCGAGAGGGTAGTAACTCTCGTAAATCAATTGCTGTAACTTCTTTTAGTTGCCAACGACGAAAACTACGCACTAGCCGCTTAAACCCAAGTTCTTGTAACAACGGTTTAAGTTAAAGCTTGACCCGAGGCGAATATACCCATGTATTCAATTCGGGTGCACGACTCATGGGATAGCTGCCTAGCCCCGCTTGTGACGGAAGCAGTGAAACTTAAAGCAAGCTCGCCTTTTAATCCCTGTTCGCCGGGCCAGTGAAAGGTTAAATAATAGACGAACTACGCATGTAGAGCCAAAGGCAGAGAACTGACGGACGCGGGTTCAATTCCCGCCGCCTCCACCAACAGAAGGTCTCAGGGCATCCGATAAAGTCCTGAGCCTGCCGGAATTACTGGTCTAAACCCCATAATAGGGATTTAGACCATCTGGTAAGTTTTTACAAAATCCAGCACTTTTAGTAATACTCTATGTAATACGGAGCCAGACACCCGTAGAGCGTATTACTAAAATGGCAAGAATCACCCAACCACTCAGTGACACCGAGATCAAAAACGCCAAGCTAAAAGACAAGGTTTATAACCTGGCTGATGGTAAAGGCCTGTATCTCAAAACCAAACCCAGTGGCTACAAAGTCTGGATATTCAATTGCCAAGAACCATTCACTAAAAAGCGCGTTGCCGACACTCTCGGCGAATACCCCGCACTGACCCTCGCCAAAGTTTTTTGCATCGGTATAGCCAGTATAGTTAGACCGAACTCCCATTGAACTCTTTAATACTTCCACGAGAGGTAGTGGTTCTGGACTCCGCTGCGCTCGCTAGTGACGAGGTTTTCATACGGAAAAAACACCACGTCCGGCAAGTAGTCTTCATATTCGTTTAAGAAAACAGGGACTTTGACGAATACTTAGACCCAAGCCAATCCAGCTTTATCCTTACTGGCTAGTTTTGCTTTCATAACGCATAGCATACATACTTGCGTATATTTAACAGCTACACTAAAATGTATATCCGTTAAATACACAAAGAGGCTGATCGCTATGGCTAAAACCGCCCCCATCAATATGCGCGTCGAACCCAGCCAACATGCCCTGCTGACCAAAGCAGCTCAGGTACTACATAAGGACAGAAGCGTATTTATTCTGGATGTTGCCTGCCGGGAAGCCCAGAATGTGTTGCTCGACCAGCGTTTTTTCCAACTGGGCGACGATGCATTTGCTGCCTTTGACACAGCGCTGAAAGCACCTTTGCCCAATAACGCCAAACTGAAATCACTGCTGGCCAAACCCTCCCCATGGGAATAACTACCCCTCCGGTTACCTTAACTGGCAACCACGGGGTCTCGGAGTTTAACTGCGGCAATGACAGCCTTAATGACTGGCTCATAAAACGCAGTCTAAAAAACCAAAGGAGTGGTGCTAGTCGTACATTTGTTATCTGCCAGAATAACCAGGTGGTTGGTTACTATGCGCTCGCTAGCGGCGCTGTGGAACGCATGATCTCACGAAATATGCCGGAGCCGATCCCTGTGATGGTGCTAGGGCGGTTGGCTATAGACACTCGAATGCAAGGACAAAAATTAGGGGCCGCATTGTTGAAAGATGCTCTGCTGCGCACTCTTTCCGTCTCAAAGAATGTCGGTATTCGGGCGATCCTGGTACATGCCATATCAGAAGATGCTAAACGATTTTATCTCGGCTATGGGTTCCAGGTTTCTCCCGTTGACCCGATGACCTTGATACTAACTACCCTACATATTGAAGGGCTTTTGTAATACAGGAAGTAATATTCTAGAAATTGGCAGTCGTACCCAGCATGACAAGATTGACGCACAAACCATTTAAATGAATAGAAAGCACATGGAGGTAAAGCCATGAACATCAAACCAATTAAAACAGATGCTGACTATCGAGCGGTACTGAAAGACATTGAAACTTTAATGATATCTAAACCGGACTCACCTGAAAGTGACAAGCTCGATGTGTTAGTCACACTTGTTGAAGCCTACGAAGCCAAACACTTTCCACTGGATCTTCCAGACCCCGTTGAGGCCATCAAATTTGAAATGGAGCGCAAAGGTCTAACGATAAAAGATCTTGAACCAATGATCGGTAAAAGCAATCGCGTCTATGAAATATTCAAGCATAAGCGATCATTGACACTTAAAATGACCTGGAAGCTTCATGAGGGCCTTGGTATACCAGCTGAATCCCTCATTAAGCAGCCTCATACTCAAGCTTAAAACCCGAACAACAAATGCACAGCCCTGAAATTAGCGCCAAATACCTTGATGAGATTAGAAGCATTGATCTGCGCCTTACTGAGTTAGACTCGAAAAAAGAGCAGTTGCTGCAACGCAAGCAGCAGCTACTGAATCTACAAAATAATAACCAAACTCAAACCCCACTGACCACAGAACAGAAAATATCTGTCTTCAAAAAGCTGTTTAGAGGTCGGTCAGATATTTATGCTACTCGATGGCAAAATAAGCAGGGCAGAAGTGGATATTCCGTTGCCTGTCACAATGAGTGGGCTCAAGGTATTTGCAATAAACCTAAGATCAAGTGCAACGAATGCCCTAATCGTGATTTTAAAGCACTCAATGAAGAAGCCCTTTACGACCACCTTGCAGGGAAGCAAGTCATTGGACCTTACCCTCTGCTTGCCGACAATGCCTGCAACTTACTTGCCGCTGATTTTGACAAAGATGGTTGGCAAGATGCTGTTCTAGCTATGGCGCAGGCATGTGAGCAGTTTGAAGTTCCTCATGCTATCGAAATTTCGCGCTCAGGAAACGGAGCACATCTTTGGATATTTTTCTCTGAACAAGTCCAGGCCAGGGATGCCCGCCTGCTAGGTTTCGGCTTGATCGATAAAGCGATGGAAATTCATCCCAATTTATCATTTGATTCCTATGATCGCTTGTTTCCCAATCAAGACATTATGCCGGAGGGCGGCTTTGGCAATCTCATAGCACTACCACTACAAAGGGAGGCCAGGCTATCAGGAAACAGCGCTTTGGTTGACCATGATTTAGAAGCTTATACCAACCAATGGAGTCATTTATCGCAGTTAAAAACAGTTTCGAGAAAAAGGCTAAACGATCTTATCTTTCAACTAGCCCCCGACTCACCTCACTTCAATAAGCAAGAAGTCATAGATAGTCGCCCGCCATGGGAGCAAACAGCAAAAGCCAAACCATTATCCGTAGACAACCCCCCTGACCAGGTGACATTAACACTAGCCAATCACGCCTACTTTAAGTTAAGTGAGGTGCCACCTGTATTAATCGCCCAACATAGAAGATTAGCCAGCTTTTCCAATCCAGTATTTTTTAAGACACAGGCTTTGAGGTTTTCAACACATGGCATCCCTCGGTTTATTTCCTGTGCAAGCATTGAAAATGGGTATCTGGCACTACCAAGGGGCTGCCTGGATGAAGCCTTTGCTTTATTCAACGAACAAAATATCTCAGTAGAAATCGACGACAAGCGTGAACGTGGCATCAAATTAAAAAAGCCCAACCTGTTGCTTGATCTAAGAAAAAACCAACCTGCCGCTGTCAAAACAATGACCCGTCATGAATCAGGTGTTCTACATGCCCCGACTGCGTTTGGCAAAACGGTTACGGCTATCGGTATTATTGCCAAAAGGAAAACCAACACCCTCATCTTGACTCACAGTCGGCAGTTACTGGAACAGTGGCAGGAGCGATTAAGATCTTTTTTGCCTGATACTGAAATAGGCGTCATTGGTGGCGGCAAGAAAAAACCTACGGGACAAATTGATGTCGCCACCTACCAGAGCCTGATTAACAAAAAGACCAATACTGTCGACTCTATTGTTCAAGATTATGGACAAGTGATCGTCGATGAATGTCATCATGTTTCCGCTTCACGCTTTGAAATGATGCCCAATGAAGTCAGAGTAAAATTTGTCTTTGGGGCTTACGGCCACACCGGAGCGTCAAGACGGACACCAAAAAATCATATTTATGACAATAGGCCCAATTCGCCACAGGGTGAAACCAGCTCACGGAGAAAAGTTTGAGCAAGAAGTCATTATTACCAAAATAGCTGATCAACCGCCTCAAAGAATAGTAAGCTCGTCAGAACGCCCCAAAATAAGTGATGTGTACAGTTGGCTTATGGAGAATAAAAATCGCACACAACGAATCATCAACGATGTGCGCCAGAGCATCACCGAGTCGAAACACCCACTCGTTTTAACAGAGCGAAGGCAGCATGCCGAGCAAATCAATGTAATGCTTATCGAACAGGGCGTTGATTCAGTTATTTTAAAAGGTGCCATGCGAGTAGCCGAACGTAAAGCCGTAAACGGGCATCTACCCACTGCCCAGGTGGTAGTGGCCACAGGTAAATATGTAGGCGAAGGTTTTGACCTGCCGAGACTCGACACCCTTTTTCTTGCTATGCCCATAGCATGGAGGGGTTCGCTCGCCCAGTATGCTGGCCGAATTCACCGAGAATCAGCAGGTAAAGACAAAGTTACAATATTCGATTATGTTGACGTATCACTGCCCATGCTCCAGCGCATGTTCCGCAAACGGGAAAAAGGCTATAAGGCCATGGGCTATACGATCAAACACTCTGACACGAATGACAAGGACAATTCCGATCGTCAGCTCATGCTAACGTCCACAGTAACTGATAAAGAAGCCCCTGCTGAAAAATAAACCGCAGACACCCTACAACGCCCCACCTCAGAAGACACTAAGAGTTTGTATCCAGGCTATGGCTTCCATAGTTTCGTCTATCAGCTCAAAGACATAAATGCTGCCAACCCAACATATTGAAGGGCCTTTGTAATACAGAAAGTAATACGTCGATAATCAAAAATACAGTATTAACACAAAATCAATAGGCTAGGGGTACTATTCTCATTAGCGCTATGAGCATGTTATCTATAAGCATAATTTCACTTTCTCAATGATCGATTCAGTTACTCAGTGAAAGCAAACTTTATTCCTGCTGGTGGTTGAACATAAGTTTCACACTTTAAGACTTCATCTCCGTTGGTCTCACGATCAATAACACACGTACCTGTCTCACCAGCAGACACATACAATGGGTCATTCAAGCCGTTTGGTACGTTTATATATCCATTTTTACCCCAACAGGAAACTCCACCATCATGAATTGCGCAAGTATGCCAAATTCCCGCAGATACTTGCGTAGGGTTCACCACGTCAAATGGTACATCTGTAAATGGGATTACGCCAAGGTTATCAGCACAGTAGTTCGCCTCGCCTGGATTCTGGCATGTGGACGACCCCCAACAAACGACCTCGCCTCCTGATCCGGTGTCATCTATGGCACACGCATGAAAAATACCTACTGATAACTCACTGGGATTCTGAAGCGCTGGCACATCCGTTTGGCCGTGCGCATTGCCACCCCAACAGATGATTCCATTATCATCTATGGCACATCCAAATCCTTGGCCACCAGAAACCCAACGAGGGTTAGTTAAACTGGGCACCACGGTTTGGTTGGCATAGTTTGCACCCCAACATACGACCTCTTTTCCAGTGCCGGTTCGATCAATAGCGCAGGTGTGGCCGTGGGCAGCGTCAACGAACATAGGATCAATCAATGAGGGCACTCTATTTTCTCCATTTGAATCCAAACCCCAACAAACAACACCGGTCTCATCCAGTGCACAATTGTGATAACCCTTGGTTGATATCTGGGAAGGGTTTAAAAGTGACGGCACCGTTAGTTGCCCATAGTTATTGTAGATGTTGGCGTTATCACCGCCCCAACATTGGGTTCCCGTCGTAGTTATTGCACAGACATGATCACTACCTGTCGATGATGCTATTAACATTCGATGTCCGTTCAATGCGGAAAGTGGGAAGTCATCATCCTCGTCAAGGATTCCATCATTGTCATCGTCAGGGTCAGCGTTATTACCTATTCCATCCCCGTCAGTATCCACGTTCTCCGAGTCATCTTCTGGAAAAGCATCGTCTACATCTGGAGTGCCATCCTCGTCATCATCAGGGTCAGCATTATTACCAATACCATCTCCGTCGGTATCCATCCATTCAGTCGCGTCTAACGGGAAGACATCATTAATATTTAACACACCATCGCCATCTGTGTCTGCCGTAGCGTTCGCGATGAGCGCATCAACCTCAGCTTTGGAATAAACCTCGTCCTGCGTATAGAAATTTTCATACACTTCTTCAAGGGTGCTTTCTATGAGGACCACCAACTCTTTTAAGGGGCCGCCATGGTTATGCTTTTTATGTTTAACATTTTTATCGGCAAATACACTAGTTGATGTGGCGATGACACATACGAAAACACAGAAGCGCAACAAAATCATTAGGGGTCCCTTTCAGTTAGTGACGCCATCCTAATACGAACACCGTTCCGCTACAAGCCAGACAAACCAAGGGGCCTGTACAATTATCGACCAATTACGTAATACCCTTCACCATTTATCAGCGCACAATAGCCGCCCAAATATTCACATTGATACTAGGCCCGCTCAAAATTATATTGGTGCGTTACAGAGTGCGATACAAACATGGCAAAAATCCCGTCATACACAACAAAAAACCGCCCTGGTATTTTCCTATTTCAACAGAGAATTCCAGACCGTGCATCATTGTTCAGAATAGGGGATGCAACTTTTGTATACGCCACCTAAAACCCGTCCATATTTGCTAATGAGATAATCAGGGCCTATTTTACAGTCATCAAGTACTAGTCTTATCTATACCGAAAAATACTCTGATATCTATTATCTATTATCTATTATCTATTATCTATTATGTCGGCCATTGCGGGTCTTTTGATAAAACGTGCTTGAGCCACGAGCACTTGCCTGGCGGTCACCTTACATAAGATCAAGTTCATCGCAGGAATAGTAGGTGATATTTCGTTATATCTTCACGGGTAACTTCTTCTATCAAAAGAGCTTGATTACTATTTCTAGCGTTGAGCTGAAATAAGCCCAAGCGTTTCTACGAAAGGAGCAAAGTCACGGTCCTGGAATAGCAAAGGCATTTTATGTTCAATGCAGAATGTGGCGATAATTACATCTGTGGTGCGTCTAATAGTGATCCCTTTTTTTCGTAGCCCTCGAAAATTAGCCGCACATTTTGTCACCATGCTGTTACCCAGCAGTTCAAACTGCTCAAGAGTGCTTAAGGTACTTTTTGCACTATTGTAATCTTTGTCATTCCTGAACCCTTGCAGAATCTCAATCAGAATAATATCACCAATAACCACAGCCCCTTCAATAAGCGCAGTATCGAGGGCATCTGTATACCTGTTGCCTTTGCCATTAAAATAATCAACCCAAACACTGGTATCGACTAGTATCACTTTTATCCTCGGATTTTATCTAAATCACCTTCCCATTTAAGCTTGCCTCTTAATTTTCGTATCGCCTGCTGTTTGTTTTTCTGTATAAGCAGTATCAACCCTTGCTCTACTGCTTCCTTTTTTGTGTTTAAGCCTGTAGCTTTCAAAGCATCAGACATGAGCTTGTCATCGATTACAATGTTTGTTCTCATGACCCACCTATGTGTATAATATAGATTAGAATACACACCCTAGCAAAAGATCAAAAACATAACAAGTAACTGCATCGGACAGCCAAAAGCGTCGGCCCCTGAGCAAAATGTTATGCGTCGCTCCATTCCGCTAGCAAGCAAACATTTGTAATATCTCACCTTACAAATTTAGAGGTTCACAATGACCAAGATTGACGAAAAGGTTGAAAAGTTACTCGCTAAACATCCTGGCCTAACGAAACTTGAGGCAATCAAAATCGTAACTGAGAAAAATGAGCGAAAGAAGAAAAAGCGATCGGAAAAAACAGATAGAAGTAACGCCAAAAAACTTAGAAACGAGGCAAACCGCCCCGAGCGTCGGTGACAACATTGTTTGGCGCTAAGTTTTAACTGCAATGAGCTTAGTTCAGGCGCATTGTTAAACATAGCCGCTACGGGTAATTCATCGCAATTCCATTTTGATCTTCCCCGCAGGTAAAAGTGTCCAGCAAGCCAATGGACCGAGGCGGCAGACTTTGAAGCAAAATATACACAACCAATTACCCGCCAACAAACCAAAGCGATCAATCCTGGAGTCGATTGTCGCTCGGCTCGATACGTCGCTAGTTCCATGGATTATAGCCAGTGGTGATTATCACACCTTAAATTATCATGCCTGTGGCAACGCCACCTGTCATCTACGCCAAAACCCATTGCAGGCAATACCTCCAGCATCAGAACAAACCCAACTGCCGCGCAATTTTTTCAGGCCAGTAAAAAAATCCCCCTATTTGATGAACCCCAACCTACCATGCGCTTTACAGCGATCAAAATTTTAATTAATCAACGGTAAACCCCCAGCTAAGCTGGGGTGACTCGCATAGGTTTGACCGAGGCATCGGTGCATGTAACTTCTTTTCTCAACCAAAAGTAAAGAGGATTACCCTATGCGAGACTTTAAGAGTTTGTCTCATACCCGTTGGGATTGTAAATACCATGTTGTATTCATTCCTAAGAAACGGCAGAAAGTGATTTACGGCAAGATAAGGAGTTATTTAGGAGAGATATTTCACGATTTAGCGGGAAGGAAAGGTGCGAAAATAGAAGAAGGTCATCTGATGGGAGACCATATTCATATATGTATAAGTATTCCTCCAAAATATGCGGTTTCAAATATTGTTGGGTATCTAAAGGGAAAGAGTGCCATTGCCATAGCACGAAAATTTCGCGGTCGGCAACGAAATTTTAATGGGGAGCACTTCTGGGCGAGAGGTTACTATGTTTCGACAGTGGGGCTAGATGAAGAAATGGTTCGAGCATATATCAGGAATCAAGAACGAGAGGATGAACACCGGGACCAGTTGCGGCTTGGTTTGTGAGAGCGCCTTGGGCGCTGACTTGAGCCCTTAGAGGGCGTAACCCAATAAGCCTCCGGCTCAGCCGGAGGTAATTTTAACTTGTTATAAAACCAGAAAAACCATAGACGTTTAGGACATGTACAATTATTCCAAAAAAATATTTTACATCGAGCGTTCGAAAATGGTACAAAATCTCATAACTGCTTTGAGGTGGCCGGTAGCGATGGCGGTATTGAAATGCGGAAGGCAAGCGCCTACGATATAAAAAAACAAGACCGGTTTTAGTACTCAATTGCCCTCTTGTACAGCGGGATTCGATCAAGAAGAGATCAGTCCATGCCTCGACTAATGGAGTATATTAGTATGTCCGATAGCGATGTGGCGGTAGAGGTTTTGGACCATCAAAATTCCGAATTTTATAAATCCTTGCTAGACGACATGATTACCTTTGTTGCCGTGTTAGATCCCGACGGTAATATCCTATTTGTTAACAATACCTCCCTTAAGTTAGCCGGCATCACATTAGAAGAGGTAGAGGGTACAAAACTCTGGAACGCATATTGGTGGTCGTATTCAGACAACGCCATCGAAAGTATTCGTGCAGATGTGGCCATTTGTGCAGCAGGTGAAAATGTCATCCACGAAATTCAGGTACTGACTGAAGATGGTTCACTCATCTGGATTGAATACAGCATGCACCCAATTTTTAATGACAATGGTACTGTTGATTTTTTGGTGCCAGAAGGTCGAGATGTTACTGACCGGAAAAAGCAGGAAGAAATACTTCGGCGCAGCATGAAAATGGATGCACTGGGGAAACTAACAGCAGGTATTGCCCACGATTATAACAATATCCTTGGCATCATAAGCGGCTATACCGAATTGATCAGCTTAAGATCGAAACAAGACCAGAAAATGTCCAAGTATGTGAACGATATACAATCTGCCGCAGACAGAGGCGCGAGTCTGGCACGTAAATTACTATCTTTTACGCGACAAAAAATCTCAGAACCGTCGATTTGCTCAATCAACCACAAGCTCGATGAACTTCAACTGATGTTAGAAACAACCTTAACTTCTAAAGTCGCGCTTATCTATCACCTCGAAAAAAATATATGGTCAGTTGAACTAGATGAGTATGACCTTGAGGATAGCATTATAAATATCTGCATCAATGCGATGCATGCAATGGAGTCCGGCGGCCAGCTAGCTATTTATACAGAAAACGTCATTGTCGATGAAGTTGACGGAAAACCACTCGGCATAACAGCGGGCGAATATGTGCAACTAAGTTTTGCAGATACAGGCTGCGGTATGGACAAGGAGACCGTGGATAAAATATTCGACCCATTCTTCACCACAAAGGGCGACCAGGGCACAGGCTTGGGCATGAGTCAGGTTCATGGGTTTTTACAACGCACAGGAGGTGCGATAAGAGTATTCTCGCAATTAGATCTCGGTACGCGGGTTGCTCTCTACTTCCCAGCAATCAAACAACCTACTAGCCCCCTGCTTGTGGCCGACAATGAGCAGCCAAACCTATCAGGCAGCGAATCAATCTTGGTAGTCGATGACGAGAGAGCTATGGCAGATTTGGCCTGCGAAATACTGCAGCGAAAAGGATATTATGTGACCCCGGCTTACAATGCAGTGCAGGCACTGTACAACCTTGAAGCAAGCAAATTTGATCTGGTTATAACTGACGTTGTGATGCCTAATATGAATGGCTATGAACTCGCCACCGAAGTAATAAAGCGACACCCAAAAGTAAAGATTCAGATAGTCAGCGGCTTTGAGGATGATCGATATATCACTAGAAGCCATCCGAAATTGCGAGAAAACATTATTTACAAACCGTACACCTCAAACCGATTGTTAACCCAGGTACGCAAACTATTCGATGATGAAAACTTTGGCAGAAAAACCGGCCTAAATATTTTACTCATGGATGACGATGTGGATTATTGTCATCTATTTGAAATTCGACTCAGCCAAATGGGCCATCGCTCGGTTACCACTCACAATAGTACTGAAGCAGTGGCCAGCTTTGAAGCTACACTCAATGGCGCCGACGAATTTGACATAATCATTCTTGATCTAAACATTTCAAACGATGTCGGCGGAGTAGAAGTTGCACAACAACTACGACAGCGGAAACAAGACCAGATAATTATCGTAAGTAGTGGTAATACCGAATGTGTAGAAATGTGTCGCTTTAGCGATTTTGGCTTTGACGCATCGCTCGACAAGAATTGCTACGGCGACGCGCTAAAGAATTTTTTTGAATCCATGCTACCCATTCATTAAAGCTGGCATAGTAGTCAAAATAAATTAACGCCCCAAAATACTATACGATCCCGCGATTATACCGAACCAAAAATTGAACAAGGCCCGGAAACGAAGCAAGCCTTAATAAGTAGTCCGCTATAAATTATAGCTTTATAAATTTGCTTACCATTCAAGCACGTTTATATTTCATCAACGTCAGGCTTATACCACCAATAATCAACCCGGCACTAATACCAAAACGTAAGGTGATTGGCTCGGCTAATAATATTAACCCACAACATGCGGCAATTAATGGCACCGTCAATTGCAGCGCAGCGGCTCTAACTGTACCAAGCAGGGGTGAAATTCTGGACCATAGTACATAACCCAAACCTGAGGTTAGAGCGCCGGATGTGACTGCCAGACCCACACCTGACGGAGTAATCTTGTTAACATCAAGAAATGGCAGGGCAACAATGCAAACAATAGGCAAGGCACACAAAAAGTTCCCCGCGGTAACAGCAGTAGGGTCAACAATGTCATTTCGATGCAACGTATAAGCACCCCACGCAACGCCGGCTAATAGCATCAAACCAACCCCCAACAGGGATAAGTTCTGACCAAAACCTGCTTGCACCAGCAGCATCAATCCGAAAAAAGCTATTACCACACCCACATAAGATAATAACGGGGTTACTTCACCCCGTTTCAGGCCAATAGCAATCATGGTAATTTGTACTGCACCAAATAATAATAACGCGCCTATCCCAGTTTCCAGCATCAAATAAGCTGCAGAAAAGGTCAATGCGTATACCGATAGCCACAGGCCACCAAGCCAACTTCCGGCAGGTTTTCGACCTTGAAAAAGCACTAACAGCAATAAAAAAATAGCCCCTGAGCCAATCCTCAACAAGGTAAAACCCGCCGCATCAATTTGCGAATGACCCAGCGCAGCCCTGGCCAATAAGGAATTGCAGGCAAAGGCAAATAAGGTTAATACAGTCAATATAACAAGACGTAACATCAATTAAGTTTCTAAAGGAGAAGGCCGCAGTATAACCAATAGCTACTAAACCTGCGGCTTATTCTTATCCCAACCACTTTCTCACAACCTGATGCTAGCGCCAGATACTCAATACCTGGATTGAGCAACCAACGTCATCCTAAAGCAGTAGACGGAATTCAATCATCTGCTCTGCGGCGTTCAGCGCGCAGTTCGGGCAATTGCTCGTTGGACCATATCTTACGGGTGAAGCGTGGATTTTTTGATGACATATCGACTTGATAAAAACCGCTTTGCTTATCTTCAGGCAGCCCGAGTATCTGCTTCAGGTTACGTGCTAACCATTTTTCTATTTTTAGAACCACAAGTTTACGCCTTAACCGGCCTTGTTCATCACGGTTAAGAATGGCCGGCAAGGTATTCAGCGTGAGGATTTCATCAATGGCGGTATCGGCCATTTTTTGGCGTCCTTCTTCACTGGCATAAAAATGCGTCACCACAAAAATAAGCCTGCCAGGATTTACCTTCTTCAGTGCCTGACAAGTTTTGACCACGGTAGAGCCGGTGCGCACCATGTCATCAAAAAGGACAATATCATGACCATTCACATCTTCAAAAGTTGCCTCACTACCACTATATAAACTGAGATCAACTTCGCGCTCACCGCTACGTTGCTTATCTAACAACAGGCATTTTGCTTTTGGCAAATCCAGCCTTGCCATCATCTCCAGGACGAACGCTCTGGCGCCCTGATCGGGGGCACATAGTGCCAATCCATCACCTTCGTTAGTGAAGTTAACAATATTGGAATTGCGCAGGTAATCGAGGTAAATTTCATAAGGGATAAGCTGATGATACTGACCTTCAAAAATTTCGGAAAACATCGACTGCACCGCATACGAATGATTATGCACAGTCACAACACGGTCCACACCCGCAAGCTTCAGCATCTCTGCGTATAACTTTACCGAAAACGCCTGACCATCAAACTTTTGCAAATCCTTTTTATCACGCTCGGTTAGAGTATCACCAAGATAAGCATGCGGACCTCTATCCTGCGCACTATAGTAAAGATCAGGCTCTACCAATACCACATGAGCCGCGCCATTTTCTTTGGCCGCGCGGGCAATGAGAATATTTCGCATGGCCAAATTTTGTCGACTAACGGCTTTATTGGAGGTACTAATAATAATAACTGTCTTACCGTCAAGCTGTTTGCCAATAAGCTCTTCGCCGGTTCTGCCAGCAATAAATCGCGGACAGAACTCGGAGTTAGCGAAGGTCTTCATACTAATTAAGTCAGCAATGTCGGTTGCCTGCCCCATTGAGTAGGCAACATCAATAGCAAACGGATCATCAGAAGTATTGCCTACCACTACTACGTTATCAGGAAGCATATTCTTTGCCCTGTCGATATTAGCCAATACCAGCCTGCTTACCCAGGCATTTGCTAAAGGCTAAAAATTCGTTAATAAAAATAAGGCAATCCCTGAAGGTCCACTTACGTCAATGTGGCGGTTTGTATCTGCCCACAAAGTTAACCTTAAATCAGAGCCGGCCTAAATAAAAAGATCCATATACTGCTTATAACCCTCTCGGGCCAGGTCTTGCTTGGCTATAAACCTTAATGATGCCGAATTAATGCAATATCGCAGACCGGTTGGTGCAGGACCATCAGTAAACAGGTGGCCTAAATGAGAGTCAGCAAATTTGCTACGCACTTCTACCCGAGGAAATATTAATCGATAATCTTTCTTCTCAACTATATATCGGTTATCAATGGGCCGGGTGAAACTCGGCCAGCCGGTTTTCGAATCGTATTTGTCTAAGGACGTAAAAAGTGGTTCGCCACTGACCACATCTACATAGATACCCGGCTTTTTATTATCCCAAAACTCATTATTATACGGCCGCTCGGTCGCTTCTTTTTGTGTAACATCATACTGCAACCGGCTAAGTTTTTGTTTTAGCTCAGGCTCAGATAACTTTTGATAGTTAATATCCTGCTCTGCCATCTTCCCATCATCCGCATTGGCTATTGGCAGTAGGCCCACGGCGGTCATTAACAAAACCAAAGCTGCCAGAGTAAACGGAGAATCGCGCCACAAACCCCCTATTTTCATCAGAACTACATTTGGCCCCGCGATATTTACCCAGGTTAAGTAGTGATTGATATCTTTAAACATAAACACCTCTTCCAATCTTTTAGCTATATACGATTAGAGCCTTCAAACAGGTCGATTGTTACAAACAATTTAAAAAAATTTTACATGCTGCGGCATTTTATTTTCTACACTTAAGTCTAGACGCTGGTATTGGGGGAGCACTGTAGTTGTAAGTCATATTGCCAACCGGTATCACCCAGCGTCTCAAATAACCGGTAAGTCCTGATACCCGAGAATTTTCCAGCGTCATTTTGGGCCTTATTAGCCACCTCATTACGCACCTGACCACGATCACAAAACTGCCTCAGCAGCTCAACATTTACGCCGCTAAAATTTGCATATTCTCGCATCACATAGGGCAACTGACCTTCATGAACCTGTTGTACCAGAATGGATAATTTTGTTGTTGCTGATGCACCGACAAGCGAAGCCCCATTTGACTCTGCATTGCCAATGCTCATCATGGGCATTGGCTGATCGCCGCTATAACGAATAGCTTCACCAGAAAAAACAGCTAGCATACGACGTTGTGATGCCGGCGGTCGGGTCAAACCCTGCGTATAATCTTCCGCCCAGGGTTGATTGCGTTTATAGCCCTTATAACGGCTGACGGCCTGTTTATATTCTCGCGTACCTTTTAGCGCGCGAACCACGGTTTTTTGCAATTTTTTAGCTTGATCAAAATCACCATTACGCGCCAGCGCGGCAGCGACGGAATCAAGGTAAGCGGGTTCCTGCGTAAGTTGTTGTAGCCTGGTCGCCAGCTGCAAGGCAATTTCTGGTCGATTCAATGCCGCCACCGAATTGGTAGACAGCGCCCATACAACCTCGTTTAAATCAGCCTCACTCTGCAGCTCGGACAATTGTTGCTGCCATTGCGGATAAAAATCCGCCGGCATATCGCCCAACCCCTGCTGCGCAAGCACTGCCATATAAGCAATGCTACTCTGCGCCTGGGGGGCTCTGCCCCGCTCTGAGGTGCTTGAACGCTGAAAATATTGATAGGCAGTTTGCAATTGCTGCTCACCACCCAGCCCTGCCATCGCCATAACACCCAATAATTTTTCTGCCTCACTTACATCACCGGCTGAATTTAGCCAATATCGGGCGGCAGAGAAATTTTGCCGGATACCAAAACCACGCAGATAAGCCAGGCCAAGGTTGATCTGGGCTGGAATATGCCCAAAATCAGCGGCTCTAAAAAATAGCTTGGTGGCTTTAAAATCATCTTTGCCGGACAGCTGGACCGCCGTTGCAGCCATTGCCGTAAGATGCCCTTCTGCAGCTGCAAGAGACATCAAACGTTGATATTCGTTAACATTCTGTTCTAGCCCACGGCCCGAACGATAGGCCAACGCCAGATAATAAAGACCTTCTGGGTGACTAGCAGCGGCCAGAATTTGATAATATTCCAGTGCCTGGGGCCAATTTCTTTTAACATACCGGCCCTGCTGAAAAAATTTTGCCAGTAGTAAACAGGCTCTAATATGACGGGAATCTGCTGCCTGTTGTAATAACCCAATCGCCGTCTTAAATTTACTTTGCTCGCGCATCAGATAATGCACACCCAGTTGATACTGGGCTTCCACATCCTCGCCCATGGCAGCTTTTAGCAATAACTGTCGACCCTCTTCCCAGGCAGATTCACCCGAGTAACCGGTAGCCAGGGCATTGCCATATTCACGCATAATATCTGTTGAATCGGAATCCAGGCTAGAAGCTACTTCAAAATCCGCAAAGGCCTGACTATAGTTACGACGTTTTTTCTGTGCCAGCCCCCTGAGATAATAACCACGGGCCAGATCATTATCATGTTGTAGCAGCTTAATCATGCTGGAGGCCTTCTGTGCCACCGCATAATAATTACGCTCAGTGGTCAATTGTTCTATCTCAGCCAGCAAATACTCTGCACTCTGCTGAACATCTGCGCCCAACACGTCAGCAGGCAAATTAGACTCGGTATCCTTGATAGATTGACAGCTAACTGTTAGTACCAACAGTACCAACAGTACCAACATGCCTGCTAAAGACACTCGGCCCATTAGGTAGCCAGGCACTGAATATGCACTGCTGCTTTTAGTAACTACTAATTTAATTGTATTCACCATAACCATTACGAAATATCGCATCCATTCGAGCACCCTGGTAATCATTATGTGAAACCCACTCATCGTCCAGTAGAAAACCCCAATCGCGTACACTTTCACCCGTCAAAATCATGCTCCAGGTATTTGGTAATACCGCCGCAATGTAGTGTAGATCCGTCGCAGACTTCTCGACAACATCACCCTGGCGATAAATAACTTCTCCTGCGGGAGTCATTTCGGTATAGCCACCGGCCAGAATAGTTGATTTAAAATCCCACGGATGATCATGCATTACCGGCTCATCAGCGGCCATAATATGATGTAAATATTGATTACCCCGCCGGCTTCGCTCAGTGACACACCAACGTTGTAAATAACCCACTAGTTCAAGGTCTGGTAGTCTTTGCGGCTTTTGTACCGGACTGCCACCTGAATTTACGTTTAACACCGGTTGGTTACCATCATCATTAATAGGTATCACTAATTCGAACCTGCCTAAATACAAAATATACGGTATTGCAGTACGTCATAACACCCAACCTTTTACAACCGTTATCAATTGGGCAGTGGGTCTAAACCTGCTCTGGGCAAAACTTCTGAGTAGTGATTTTCCTCATCAGCTGTTCTGCATAAATTTTACTTCATAAACTGGCGATGCATGGATCAGGCTACATTTATCAGCGTCTCTTTAGCTCCATTGAAACTATCACCTCAGGGTCACTTTTTAAAAGCAGCAATAGGCAGGCAAGTAACTTGCCCACCTATTAAATCAGACTTTTTTTGATTCTCGCTTCTTCAGCACCGCAAAACCATCTCTCTGAGTAGAGGATTTCTTTGCCCCCGACGAGCCTTTTTTTGCCGCACCTTTGCGCTTCTGATGTTTGGCTTTGGTGGCTGTTTTACTCGATTTTGCATTGCTGGGGATCTTTTTCTTTTTGCTGCCCGCAGCCTTACCCGATTTTTTCAATTTTTTAGGCCCGGTATAACGCGCAACCAGGCCCTTAATTTTTCGATGTTCAAAGCGTATTTTTAGATACCGCTCAATACTGGACATTAAATTCCATTCCAGCGAGCTAATTAAAGTGACCGCCAGACCTTTTTCGCCGGCCCTGCCAGTACGACCCACCCGATGTACATGATCATCACCAGAATGCGCCACCGTAAAATTAATCACCAGGTCCACTGCTTCAATATCCAGACCCCTGGCTGCTACATCAGTGGCCACCAACACCTGCAATTTATTATCCCTAAAACGGCTCATAACCTGTTTACGATCACTTTGGGCTATTTCCCCATGGATAAAACCTACGCTCACTTGCTGAAATTTGAGTGTATTACCAAGTTGTTCGCATTGTTGGCGGGTCTTACAAAAGACCATCACCTTTTTAGCCTGCTGTTCTTTTATCAGCGCTAAAACCAGTTTTTCTTTATGTTTAAGGTCATCCGCCAATACAATTTGTTGCGTGATCTGGCTATGAGGCTGCCGATGGCTATCCACTTCAATGGATAAGGGGTCGGTTAAAATCGACAGTATCTTGTCTATACCACGATGCTTTAGGGTCGCCGAAAATAACAGGCTTTGACGCTGTTTGCGGCACGCCCCAGCAATGGTGTTCATATCATCGGCAAAACCCATATCAAGCATCCGATCAGCTTCATCCAAAATTAAGATTTCAAGATCAGAAAAGTCTGTCGAACCCTTTTCAATATGCTCAACCAATCGCCCTGGTGTGGCAATAAGGACTTCAGGGTTTTTGCGTATAGTAGCAACCTGGAATTTATAAGCTTCGCCGCCAATAATCAAACCAGCTCGGATCTGTGTGAAACGCGCCAGGTGCTGAAAAGTTTTCTGGGTTTGTAACGCAAGCTCCCTGGTAGGCAATAGAATCAACACCCGTGTACTGGTATCAGCTGCCTGGTCGCGTAACAGAATATCCAGCATAGGCAGCATAAAAGCTGCGGTTTTACCGCTACCAGTTTTTGCAGAAACCATCAGGTCTTTACCTGCCAGGGCCTCTGGAATGGCCTGCTGCTGTACCTCCGTTGCATCATTAAAACCCAATGCTGCAAGGGCCTTCTTCAGTTGCTTATGCAGCGGCATTTGCTGTAATAATTTCAACGCTAATCCTTATGTTACAGACGTAACATTATAAAACCTGCTTACCTATAAACCTTAACTATAAAACCGTACTTGTAAAATTTTGGCACCTACTTAGCACTTACTTGCTAAATACTTACCTGATAAAAAAAGGTAGCAGCACATAACACTAGACAAGATGGCACCAGACAGGATAGCCGAATAAATTCACCCAACCCGAATGCGCACAACCTTCATCACTTCAAATTCAAGGCCAGCCACGATTTCTACCTGCGGATAATAGGTAACATTCACCCGCGCGCCCTTAAGACTCTTATATTGCTGTTTACGCCTATATTTAAACGGCACTTTGTAACCTTCTAACATAACCGTATTCAGCGACCAGCCATCCTTATTTCGCTGCACATGAGATACAACTTTTTTTAATTCCAGATGGTTTAGCTGTTCATTTTTTTCGAGTAATTTATCTGCTTCAGTTTTCAATGCTCACCTTTTAAACAGGAAGTTTGCTAGCAATGAGTTCACTGCTTTTGCTACTTCTCTTGACTATTTTTTGAGGACGCAAGGATAGACCAGCAGCATCAAAAAAGCTCCAATTATCAGCCATATAACTTTGCCCAGGGCCCCCGGCCGAGGATACCAAAGCTAAGCCACAAATAAGCCACTTCACCTCAATCTGCGGGCTGGGTTCAGCCGGCATTACTCATCTAGTAAATAACTTTTTCACCAACAGCCCGCCAAGTGTGTTATATCTTAGGCTCTACTGATCAAGCATGGAGACACATATGGAACCAGAACATATATTAGACGGTTACCGCGTTCTGGATTTTTCCCAGGTCATAGCTGGGCCAATGGCCACCCGCCTGATGGCAGAGTTAGGCGCTGAGATCATCAAAGTTGAACTCCAGCCCAGTGGCGATTCATCGCGTAATTTGCCTTACCGCCGCGACGGACGCAGTGCATATTTTGTTCAGCAAAATCGTGGCAAAAAGAGTCTCTGTATCGACGCCAAGACCGACGAAGGCAAAGCCGTGTTACGCGAGCTCATTCCCAAATGCGATGTGCTAGTAGAAAATTTTGCCCCTGGCGCAATGAAACGTATGGGCTTTGACTATGACGAGGTTAAAAAATTAAACCCTGAAATTGTGATGTGCTCTATTTCCGGCTTTGGCCAAACTGGGCCGCTAGCAGAACTGCCAGGTTACGATTTTATCGCCGCCTCTTATGCTGGTGTGATTGATCTCATCGGTGAACCCGACAAACCACCGGTATTTCCCATGCTTGCGATCGGCGACGCCAGTACCGCCATACATGCGTTAGCTGCCATCAACGGCGCTTTGTTACATAAGGAGCGTACTGGCCGCGGACAACATATCGACATTTCATTACTGGATGCCTACTTTAATAAACAGGAAATATCCGTTCAGTCTTATAGTGCCAGTGGCGGCGCCATGTTACCCAAACGCGCTGGCTCTCACCATTATTTATTATGTCCACTGGGTGTCTATAAAGGCCGCGATCACTATTATTTCATCATGGCAGACTGGGCCAAGGTTTGTGTTGTCATCGAACGCCCAGAACTCATTAAGGACCCACTGTTTGCCACCACACCCGCCCGCCTAGAAAATTTACAGGGCGTTATCGATGCCATCGAAGGCTGGCTGGGGCAACATTCAGATGAAGAAGTGCTTGGCGCTTTTGCAGAGGCGCATTTACCGATTGCACCGGTATTAACGGTACCCGAAGCAATGCAACACCCGCACCTGATAGAGCGGGGTATTGTACGCGAGATTGACGACCGAGCCCTGGGCAAGTTTTCTATTCCCGGTATGCCACTGCGGTTTTCTGAGTTTCCAGACCTGCTGCCACTAACGGCACCATTTCGTGGCGAACATAATAGAGAAATATTAGCCGACGTGCTGGGTTATTCCGCTGATCAGGTCAATGCTCTGGAACAATCAGCGGTGCTCGCGGCAGAAACTTTTTAATTGCCTGGTAAGCGCCTGCTAAAACCCCTATTAAAGGTTAAAGGTCAACTATCAACTGCCAATGCCTTTACTGAATCGGAAAAGCGTCTGAAGCCTTCCTGCCACTCCGCTTCAGTGATGGTTAGCGCAGGCAGTAGCCTGATCATACGGCCCTGGGTTTGAGTAACAAATAGTGCATTAGCCAGGCAATTTTCAACCACCTGGGTTGCCTGCATGGTATTTTCAAACTCTACCACCAGCAGTAAACCTTTACCTCTAACGGCTTTTATAATCACATTTTCGGATTTCAATAAATTCAGTTGCTGAAGCGCAATTTTTCCCAGTTGTTGCACCCTGGCGGCAATATCATTTTTGTCCAGATAATCAATGACCGCGTTAGCCACCGCACAGGCCAACGGATTACCACAGTAGGTGCCACCATGATCACCAATTTCTATTTTTGCCGCCGTAGCCGGATTGACCGCAAAGGCACCGATGGGAAAGCCACCACCCATACCCTTGGCGATGGTCAGAAAATCGATATTAATATCCATTGATGTAGTGGCAAAAAATTCGCCAGTACGACAGAACCCTGTTTGAACTTCATCCACAATTAGCAACGTCCCATTCGCTTTGCACATTTTCGACACCGCAGGCAGATAATCTTCGGCCGGTATATTAATCCCACCCTCACCCTGTATTGGCTCTATGATCAACGCTGCTGTATCTGCATCCAGCACATCTGCTAGTACTTCCAAGTCATTAAAGTCAACGAAACTCACCGCATGATCACCAGTACCAAAAACAAGGTGTTTTTCGCGCTCGCCAGTAACAGCCAATGCGCTCAAGGTTCGACCATGAAAGGACTGTCGGGTACTGATGACTTTTCGCCTGCCGGTTATTTTCCTGGCCAGCTTTAACGCCGCATCATTGGCCTCCGCGCCGCTATTGGTAAAAAACAGCGCCGTTAAATTAGCCGGTAACAGTGGCACCAGACATTTCAACAATTGCGCCCTGCTTGGCGAGTAGGTTAAACCCGAATTGGGATTTTGGATTATCTTCTGGCTTTGCCTGATTATTGCCTCTGTTATTACCGGATGTGCATGCCCCAGACAGGTAACAGCCCAGCCGGAGGTAAAATCCAGGTATTTTTCATTCGCTTCGGTATAAGCCCAAACGCCCTCACCCCGATCCACAACCACAGGCTGCTTTTGAAAAAAACCAATACCATATTCATCTTCTAGCTGCTGAGTGTTACTCATCTACCTGGTCCTTTGCTACTGCTTGAATTTTCAGCCACTTTTTTATAGGCAAAAAAAAACCTCTAGAGCCTGAGACTCTAGAGGTTTTTCTGAATTATTTTTTATCCGTTAAACCTGATCAAGTCTCCAATATATAGCTTCTGCCGCCGCACGCCGAGCACCATCAAGCAAACTCAACGGCATGGAATTTACTGCCGCGAATCGGCGCCTAATTAGAAAACACTTGGCGAAATGTGAATTAAACATTAGCTGTATTGAGTCATAGATAAATTCAGGAGGCGGAAAGTTATTGTAAATCCAGGTCCTTGTCAACTTCTATCTGCACAACATTATGATTTCGCTCAGGGCTGTTAATTCGCTCAAGGCTGTTAATTCGCTCAAGGCTGTTAATTCGCTCAGGGCTGTTAATTCGCTCAAGGCTGTTAATTCGCTCAGGGCTGTTAATTCGCTCAAG
>JAHRVQ010000092.1 GCA_019090615.1 Pseudomonadales bacterium
CCTAGAGTTCGTCGGCAGCGTCAGATGTGTATAAGAGACAGCCATTATACTGGCCGCTACCGTGTCATCGTTATCGTCTGCAGTTATTGCTACAGAACCGTTGGTCGTACCGGCATCATCTAATGTAATCGCAGCCAGCACAACGTTGTTTGAAGCGCTAATCACCAGACTCGCATCGCCGCTATCAGTAATCGCAGACACATCAACATTACCGCCGGTTGATGAAATTGTATTGGTACCTGTACCGCTTAGATTAATAGCAGCAAGATTATTCGTAGCATTAGCAGTTACAGAGAGGCCAGTGAGATTAACGTTAGCCGCAAGATCAGCAGTTGCAGCATTTTGTAGCGACAAGGCTGCTGCAGAAGTTACGGAGGCATTTAAGTCGAGCGTATCATCATTGTCTGTGCCGCCGCCAAGTGTTACCAGCCCATCCGTAGTAATAACACCATTCACTGCCAGGGTTGCTGTCGCTGTATTATTATCACTATCGGCATTGACTACTAAAGTACCATTAACCGCAGCAGCATCATCCAGCACCACGCCAGCGAGCGTTACATCGGCGGTGCCTGATACGGCCAGAGAAGCATCTGCAGAGTCAGTTACTGCAGCAATATTCACATTCCCGCCTGTACCAGTAATCGTATTCAAACCCACACCAGACAGGTTAATAGTACCAATGCCTGTGGCAGCCGCCACACTTTGTCCAGTCAATGTCAGGCCAGCAGCCAGGTCTGCCACCAGCGCATTTTGAATGGTTAAAACACCGCCTGCGTTGACGTTGTTATTGATATCTAAGGTATCATCACCATCAGTACCTGCACCCAACGTTACGTTACCATTGTTCGTGGTGACGACACCTGCGACCGTTAAAGTAGACGCTGCTGAATTGTTATCGCTGTCTGCAGTCACCAACACATTACCGTTTGTTGTACCGCCATCAGCCAGCGTGACGGCGGCAATAGCAGCATCACCAGTGGCTGAAATCGTAAGGCTCGCGTCAGCAGAATCTGTAATCGCGCCTACATTTGCATTGCCACCTGTGGCAGTAAACGTATTAGTACCTGCGCCAGAGAGGTTAATGGTACCGATACTGGAATTGGCCGCAAGACTTACGCCCTGTAGGGTCAGCCCGGCAGCGATATCAACACTGTTGGCATTTGCAAGGGTCAGTGCACCCGTGGTTGCGGTAATACTGGCGTCAATATCAATGGTATCGGCCGATCCTGTACCACCACCTGATAAGGTAATCACTCCTGCTGTAGGGGAGCCTGAAACCGATAACGTATTGGCAGAGGTATTATCATTATCTACAGTTGCAGCCAGGGTGCCCGTGCCAATATTAAGGGATGCACCGATAGTCAAGTTGCCATCTGAAATCAGGGTGAGATTTGGGTTGTTGGTTGCCGTTACAGCTGCGGTGGTAATCGTGTTCCCATCTCCTGTCGAGGTAATGGTGACTGTTGTCGCATCAGCACCACTTAATAAAATATCTGTGACTGCCGTCGAAGCCGCAACACCCGCGCCTTGTAAATTAACGCCGCCGGCCAAATCAACAACCGCTGCATTTTGAATGGTTAGTGCGCCCCCGGCAGAAACATCGGCATCGATGTCGATCGTATCATTGGTATCCGTACCACCAGATAACATTATCGTACCATTATTAGTGCTCACTGCACCGGTCACATTTAGGCTCTGTGAAGCTGTATTATTATCACTATCCGCCGTAACAGCAATATTGCCATTAACAGACGCGGCATCATCCAGAACGATAGCCGAGATCGTTGTATTACCGGTAGCAGTAGCCACAAGGCCTGCGTCTGCCGAATCAGTGACAGGCCCAATATTAAGATCACCAGCGGTCGCAATAAATGTATTATTACCCGCACCAGAAAGGTTGATCACCCCTATATTTGAGTTGGCGGCAAGACTTACGCCTTGTAAAGTCAAACCCGCTGCAACATCAACGGTAGTAGAATTCGTTAGCGTCAAAGCACCCGAGGTAGCCATGATAGCTGCATTAATATCAATCAAATCATTAGCACCTGTGCCTCCACCAGAAAGACTGATAGCGCCTGCAGTAGGTGCTGCACTAACAAGCAACGTATTTGCTCCATCGTCATTATTATCAATGGTAGCAACAAATGCTCCGACACCCAGGTTTACAACACCCGAAATCGTCAAATCATCATCTGATCTCAAGGTCAAACCGGAATTATCGTCAGAGTCTGTAGTGGCCAGCGTAACGGAATTACCATTGCCCGTCGATATAATTGTCACCGCGCTCCCAGACGCTCCACTTAAATCAATATCTAATCCAGTACCTGTTATATCGACCCCAGCACCCTGTAACGTTAAATTCGCCGCGATATCAACATTATCTGCGGTGGTAATCTGTAACTGCCCGGTTGCAGTTATAGATTGGTTGATATCAATTAAATCATCATTTCCTACACCCTGTACGGTAATTGCTTTGCTGTCGGTAATAGCCGCAGTAATTTGTAATGTCTCAATCGCGCCACCATCTGCATCGATAGTAATTTCCAGATCACCATTAGTCGTCCCATCGCCAAGATCAATCGTCGACAAAACAGCTGTGCCTTCCGATCTAATGGTAAGATTACCGCCGGCGCCTTGAATAGCAGACAACAGCACGTCGTTTCCTGCCGCAGCCGTTGTGCTACTTATGATATTTTCGGTTCCAGCACCACCTTCAAGCGAAATACTGGTAATGCTGGTATCCGAAAGATCTACATTCCCCCCCTGAGCTTCAATGTCAATATCCGCCGCTATCAATATACTTGCTACGTCCTGAATTAAAATTGAACCGCCTGCGGTTATATTTTGATTAATATCAACAATATCATTTTGATTCGTACCATCTCCAGAGAAGGTCACTGAACCAACATTGGTAATATTATTCACATCCAGAGTTACCACTGACCCAGAGACAGTATCAATATTGACAATCAGGTCTTCACCATTTAGATCAATGGCATTTAGCGACACACCTTCACTGGAAGATATTGTCAGATCCTGACCGTCACCATCCACCTGCCCCAGGTTAACAGCGTTATCAGCAACAGTGGTACTGAAGGTCACCAAATCAGTGGCAGCACCGCCCAAGTCTATAATACCTATGCCGGTAACAATATTTAGTTCGCCGCCTTGCGCGTCAATGGTTTGATTACCAGCATTATTAAACAATACTGTTTGCGCATTAGAAACATTAATGGCGCCAGCTGCAGTTATATTCTGATCAATATCAATGGTATCGCCATCCGCCGCACCACCGGCTGACAGGGTAACGTCACGAACATTTGACACGTTGTTCACTACCAGGGTCGCAACACCGCCACTATTTGAATCCACCGCGACAGTTAAATCGCCATTAGTAGTCGTACCATTTAGATCAATTGTACCAAGGTTAGCCGCATCTGTAGACGAAACGACTAAACTTTGGCCGGTAGCGCTGCCATCACTGGTTATATTATCCAGGGTTATCGCATTGTCAGCAGTCAAGGTTTGAAAAGATATAATGCCTGAGCCGTCAAGCGTGATCCCAGTAGCGCCAATGCTGGTCGCGGCATCGATTGCGCCACCAGTAGAACTGATGGTTGAGCCACCCGCTATCAGAAGATTCACAGCGTTGGCGAAGGTAACTGCAGCACCACCCGAAATATCGGCATTAACATCAATATTGTTTGTTGTATTACCACTCGCGTCCAAAGTAATTGCTGCGGTTGAGGTCACAGCATTGTTAATCGTCAGATTACCATTGGATGTGACAACTATATTTCCTTGTGCATTCACTGCCGCTCCATCGCCATCCAAGTCAGCTAGCACAAGTGCGTTTGTATCTGTTGCCGTAAAAGCTGCAGCACCGGTTGTTGTAATATCAAGCGTCGTTAACGTACCAGATGTCAGGGTGGTGGTGGTATTGGTAGCAACAAACAAGCCAGCAGCACTAATATTGTCCAGCGTAGCCCCGCCACTAACATCGACCACTGAATCACCTGTCAATGAAAGGTTACCCGTGGTAGCTATAATATTGTCAACGGTGAGGATACCGGTTGAAATTAAGGTCGCCGAGTCGTTTTCAGTATTTTCGTTATATTGGACCGTATTGCCACCTCCGGTAGCGACATTAAGCGCGCCAACAACAGAAATATAGATCGATCCAGCGCTGCCGGTTCCTGCGTCAACAATAAGTGTCGGGCTGCCGGTATCAGCTATAGCTACCTGGCCGCCAATATTACTAGCAGTAGCCGTCAGGGTGCCTGAAATAGCAGTTTCTAACGCAGATTCAGATAAAAATATTGCTGTCTCGCCAACTACCTCATCGGCAGTGAGCGTTGCTGTAGCTGCAGTAATATTGATGGTCGTACCATTGCCGTCAGTTATCTGGCCTGTGCCACCCACTGCATTTACAATTACAGTACCCGTACCCGCATTCAAATGACCTAATGGAATATCATCAACTGCGTCAACAAAAATATTGCCGTTCGAACCCGTTACATCCGCATTTACCGCGGTGGTTGCCGTCACATCAATTGCACCGCCACCTGCCGCAGCACCAACGTCTCCTGCCGCGGAATTTAAAGTGACTGTTGTACCACTAACATCTGCGCCAGCATCTTCAGCAGAGACTAAAATTGATCCAACAGTATTAGCGTCGAGTGTTGCAGCACCTGCTGCAATGACATTTTGCGTCAGAGTGATTGCGCCGGTAGCAGTGATACTAATATCCCCGCCAGTGGTCGTAATACCCGAGGTCGCGTCAACGGTATTAATATCCACAGCACCCGTATTAGCAAGATCAATGGTTCCTGCGGCACTTGCTGCCAGGGTATCAATATCGGTTTCAATGGTCGCGGTTGAACCTATACCAGACCCAGCAATCAATTCCGCGTTAGTGGCGGATATATCTACCGCCGTATCACCGCCACCACTTTCTTCTATGGCACCTGTTGCGGTAATTTCAACCGTTGTTCCTGAAACAGTGTCAACTTCAATAGTCGAACCTGTCACTGCAACATTACCGGTGCCTGCAGTTACAGTATTCAGCACTGTAGTCTGGGCGCCTTCATGGTCAAAGAGTACATTACCATCACCATTGACTTCGGCATTTAGAGAAACGGACCCTGTATCACCAATGCCGTCTATGTTAATCGCTGTAGTGGTCATACTTGCAGTGGTCGCTTCACTAACGATCGCTGTGCTTGCCTGTATATCTAAAACATTCGTGCCGCCAATACTACCGCCATTGGCAATAAGATTAATCGTCCCGCCGCTTATTTCGGTATCCGTATTATCCACTGACGCATCAATACCCACTGCCGCCGTCAAGGTAACCGTCTCCGTACCTGCAACAATTGATGTGACATTAATCGAGCCGGCTGTTGTGGTTACCGATACAGCACCGGTACCTACCGAAGTATCAGCCGTTATAGCGATTGTTTTGTCATTGGTTACCTGAATAGGCCCTGTTCGATTGACCGTTCCACTAAAAGTATCCGTAGACAAATCGGTCAATATAATAGAGGTGTCCGCAGAAGCAGTAACATTTGCGGCAGTAATCTTTGCGGTTGCCAGGATGCTGCCCGAATCGATATCGGTTCTTACCCCAGCCTGTAGGTTCAAATCGCCAGTACCCAGATCAACGTTGGCGAAAATCTGTATATCCTCACCGCCTTGCAAGGTAAGATCATTACCTGATGCAGAAGTAATGGCTGCGAGGACGGTAATATCAGCACCCTTCGGTGCAGTGAGCGCTTCTGCCCCTGTTTGTGTTGTTACGATAACATTATTGGTTGTAAGAGCATTCACCAAATCTGTTACATTAAGAATCGAAGACCCTGTTGCACCATCAGACTGGAAAGTACTGGCATTATTTGAAACACCGGTTGTAGCGCCTGCAGTAATATCAATATCTGTTGGGTCAATTAAAAACGTCCCTGTAATACCATTGCCAGCACTGGTGTTCACCTGCCCTTCGACCTGAACGTATTGCAAACCTGATACTTCAACAAAACCGCCGTCGCCCGAACCGGAACCGCCTTTAGCTTCAATACTGGCACCACGTCGAAACAAGGCTTTACCTACCGTAAAAGTAATGATTTCACCACCATCGCCCGCAACACCCGCATTCGCAGTTGTAAAGCTGGTAGCACCGAGGTCAATCGTCTCTTCTGCTGTTATAGATATCGACCCCCCATCACTATTACCATCTGCTGTTACCGCGCCCAATTGACCAACCCGCGCACCATGCAACTCAATGTTACCGCCGCCGCCACTGACAGCATTAGTACTTACAACCCCATCATTGATAACTGTGGCGTTAGACGTAAGTATAATTTTACCGTCTCTCTCAACAAGGCCCCGGGCTTCTATTACCCCTTCGTTATTCACCACTGTCGCCATCAGGTCACCGGCTGTTTGGCCGGCCATCACCACCAGCCCGCCATCAGCTTGAATAAGCCCTTTATTACTCACCAGGGCATCTACAACACCACCCTCAACCGAATAGGTTAACAGCCCATCACCGCTAAAATCGAGATCAACCGCATTACCGCTGAGTAAAGCCACACTACCCATATTTGCTGTTATGACGCCGGTATTTTGTACATCACCACCTAACAAAACAACATAACCCTCGTCAGCAACCGTTATATCACCCTGATTTAAAACGCTACCAACTGCTCCATCAGCCGTAAAATGATAATCCCCTTCGAGGAAATTACTGTCTGACAAACGCATTGTCCCTGCAACCAGGCCAGCTACATTCACCTGTGAACCTGCACCAAAAACCACGCCGCTTTCATTCAATAAAAAAACCTGCCCGTTAGCACTCAACTGACCAAGAATGAGGGACGGATTACCCCCTGAGACACGATTGAGGGCAACCGAACTGGTACCAGGCTGCACAAATTTGACTGCTTCATTGGCAGCGATAGAAAAATCCTCGAAGTTCAAAACCACCTTATTCGAGGACTGATTTATCTGCATCGTAGTGGCAGCCGGCATGCTGACACTGGCGACACCTGCAACCACTTCCGGGTTCGAGGGCAATGCAGAAACCTGTAACGCAATACTACCCAAAACTATACTGGAAATAGCCGCCGCCAGTGGCGTCCTGGTAAAAAATGCCTTATCGTCCATCCTTTTGCCCCTCGAAATCGCGTTTGAATGAGTGGTTTGATTGCTTTCGAAATTCATTTTCATTTGACTACCTTCCTTGCTCGATTTGTATACTGATGTATGCATACAACTTTTGTTCTAGCTTCTTAACTCGCGCTATCATGGATATTTAATCGAACCATTTAACCGCTTGAATCAAAAACTGACCATCATCGTCATCAGCTACTGCCTCTCCAGAAAGAGAATGCGCATAACTTAAATCCACCTGGTAGTTCCCAACCATGCCAATTTTTATACCGATACCTATACCGTCCAGATCAAAATTATCATCGCCTGAAATTTCATTTAGCTCGCCATGCCCATAGTCATAAAATCCATAGGCACGAGTACTAGTGATATATTTGTTTTGTAACGGTAACTTACCACTGATTTCAGCGGTTAAAACCAGCCCAGAATCAACCAGTCGCTCGCCGTTGATAAAAGCGCGCACTCTTCCAGGGCCACCCAATGAAAACTGTTCTGAGGCAAATAGCGCATCCTCGGAGAACTGACCGCTAAACTTAAGCAAAAGACTAATGTCTCTTGGCAAGTATTGCAGCCGTCGATAACTAACATCGGCTTTTAGAAACTTACTTTCGGCAGGCCTTATCGTTTCAAGTTGATCAGTGTCTGTAACGCCCTTTTGAATGGCCACACCATAACTTGATACACCGCCGCCAAAGGCTGAATGACGATAATCTCCGGAAACCGCCAGAGTAATTACATCCGTTTCATCCTCGGTACTCAGGTCGCTAAAATCAACGCCGAAAATCTGTTTCACATCACGGCTTTCATAATTTGCCTGTAGATACATATTGGCATGGCGCGATCGAACAACGGGATGGGTAACATAAAGACCAAAGGTCTCTGCCTCACTTTCAAGATCGAGTGCGACAAATTCGTCGCTGACGTCGGAATCAAGGTTCGAATAACGTAAACCAACCCGCGTACCAAACCCGGTAACAGCCATGCTGTAGTCAATATTACCGTATACCGTATCGCTATCCTCTGAGCTTAATAGGGTCACACCCAGTGAATCGCCTTGCTTGACCAGCCCGTTAACAACCACTGTGCCGCTAAACCGGCCCTTGCCAGTAAACTCACTGCCAAAATTATTGGCATCGACGCTGCCGGATATTCGACGACCTTTTTTCAGACTAACTTCAAGGTCGGTGCTGCCTTCAGTTTTACCTACTTTGAACTTTGCGGTCGCATCAACACCGGGCAAGTCGTTTAACAGCAGCATAGTTCGCTCAACATTTTTTCGGCTAACTACCGTACCGCTTTTTATTCGTTGCAAATAGCGATCAACAAGCCCACTGGAAACCGGCGCATCATTGTTGACCGCTACTGAGCCTACTAATCCTTCAAGAACCGAAATTTCCACAACCCCACCCTGGATTTCCTGTTCGGGTATATAAGCCCGAGCAACCAGATAACCGGCGTCACGATAGTAATTGGTGATTTTATTCGCTGCTCGCAAAAGGTCAGCAAAGCTGATTCGAGTATCAACGAACTCCCCAACTAGATGATGTAGCGACTGATCACTGAATATCGTATTACCAGAAATTTCAAATCGCTGCAGTTCTAACTGCATTGAACCAACTGGCGCATTCATTGGCGCTCGGGTTGGCAGGTCGATTTGCCGCATTGTCCGGGCGCTTGCCCGCGGACGATTAGCCTCTACACCGTTCTTGGTTACCCCTGGGTTCAATACCGCCCCTTTGGCCGCCAACACATCATTTGCTTCACTGGCGAACCCACCTGAAGCATATCCTAGCCACAAAAGGGAACCTGTTAGTAGCTTCCATCTATTGTTTTTTTCAAACATTCCTTTTCCCCTCGCATTTGGGCAAATATTAGCTGCGCGCGGTTAGTAATAAAGAGGGGATATTCAGAAACAGCAATGTTGTTCTTGATCTAGGGTCCCTCCCACGCCCTGATCACTCATCCCGTGGCATGAAGCGCAGATCAGCGCCTTCGAACAATAGGACAATTTACTCATTAAGCCAAGCGGAAAAGTAAAAACTATTTTTCCGCCCAACAGGCTATATGTTACTAATTCTTTGATTTTTATAGTAATAAAGTAGCAACTTTTAAGATATGGTGAGCAGCATCATAACTTTATGGCACTTAACGCCGACGAACGGTCTAACAATAGCAGTTTCTTATCATGTTCTTAGCTGGATATTATTCATCCAATAATATCCAGCTAAGAACATTCAACTAATTTACCTCTAATTAGCCCTCACGACATTTATTATTTAGAACTAACGGCCTAAACCGCTACTGTCACCAGACAAAACTGATTGCCTGGCAGCGTGCGCAAACAATGAAGCCAATTTCCTGTTTATCGGCCATTGGCTTCTATAGGCGACAGATGTAGTGTAGCCGTCGGAAAGGCAATCTCCGCACCGTGCGCTGCCACAACGTCATTTATGCGTAACAAAATAGCCTGCTTAATGCCATGGAATTCCACCCAACTAGTGGTTTTAGTAAAAGCATAAACAAAAAAATCTAGCGACGACGGCGCAAAACTATTGAGATTAACAATCAATGTCTTATCTACGTCAATAGCTTCATGCTGGACCAACATACTACGCACCTCATCGACGATGGATTTAACTTTGTTGACATCACAATATCTAACGCCAATAGTCTCGTAAATTCGTCGATGAGACATTCTGGATGGATTTTCTACCGCTATGGTCGAAAATATCGAATTTGGCACATAAAGAGGCCTCGCATCAAATGTGCGGATCATAGTTAAACGCCAACCAATTTTTTCCACCGTGCCTTCAATCTCACGATCAGGGCTTCGAATCCAGTCACCTGGTGAGAAAGGCCGGTCAAGATATATCATTAAACCGCCAAAAAAGTTTGCCAACAAGTCCTTAGCTGCAAAACCCACCGCTATACCACTGACACCACCAAATGCCAGCAAACCAGAAATGCTAACACCGGTAGTCTGTAAAACCATTAACAACGCGGATATCAGGACACACAATCGAGCGATCTTTGCCACTGCAAAAGTTGTTGTACGGTCAAACCCCTCAGCGATCAGGCCGCGCTCGCTCAGGCGCAAAAATTGAATTAAAAAAAGTGCCAACAGCGCGATGACCGAGAGATAACGAAACGAATGGATAAGGCCCAGGAAGGCCGAACTTGATACTTCAGCTACTATTTCTGCCACCCAACTAAGGCCAAGAACCCAAATCAGAAGACACAAGGGCGACCGGATTGAATTGACCAGAGCATCATCCCAAAGGGTGTTAGTTGAAGTGGAGTGGGCAGTAAATTGAACCAGCAACCGCTTACATAAGTAATAAACTACCAACGTCGACAACAATATGCAGCCAACTTGTAATAATAAGGAATAATTCATCCACTTAACCATCTTGTTTAACCCCCGCACCTTTGCCGGTCCATTTCACAAACCTGGTCTGCTTACTCTACGCAGCCAGCCAACCATCTATTGATTCAGGAAATATTGCTTAGTCTCTGGCAATCGGGCCAGGTTAAAACCGTCAACAACTGACACCTTGGCAGCGCCCTGCGTCTGATCTACTTTAGTAAGCTGAGCGTCTGCGCTACTAACGCGACCAATCATACTTTTAGTTTCACCGCGCACACGCATCAGCTCGGTAGTATTTTGCAGACCAGATACGGCCTTTCGCTTGCCACCTAGCTCCATGCTCGGCACTGGTCGTTTCAATTCAGTTGTTGGCGCGGCATTGACCAACCAGGAATTATTGAAGCCATTTATTACTAACAGCTTTTGTCGACTCACTATTTCACCTTGTACCAACGGCCCCACTACAATACGGTAAAATACTTCGCCATTTACCAGTACAGTCTTACCATGAACGCGGTCGGTAAATGATGCGATTTTTGTTTCCGCATCAAGGGCGGTTTCTACATCTCGGTAACTCGCCGCAACGAGCTCATAAGTACCTCCCACCGCTCTGGTTATTGGCACTGTATCCATGGGCACTGTAGCCATGGGTGCTCTTATCAAAGAAGCTTCTGCACCAGCCGCGGATGTGCGCAGAGACTCAGCAGTAGTTTTTTCAGACACTATATTTGTTGCAAGCACCCGATCTGCCGCTAAGGCCCAGGGAGAAATTTCCTCTGCCGCAAGCAACTGTTGTTGAGTTGCGTCCAGTGCCACTATCAACAATCGAAAATAGCGGGCACCCTTATGTTCGATTGGCGAAATATTAACCTCAGCGCCGATCAGCGTAGACAAACGTTTCGCTTGTGCTTCTGCAAACGCCTCATTTTTTATGCTGCCCAGCACCCAAAGGTTATCAGCATGGACTTGCAGACTAACCATCCAGACCAGACAGAATAGATAGCGACAATTTAAAACAAGACAAAAAAAATTTTTCATGGATCAGGTATCCATTCTCAGTAAGAATTGGTTAATCACAACAGCGGAACATCACCCGCTACCATTGCCTCAATAGTATAACGCCCTATGTGCCCTGCCGAAGGATATCTGCTGCTAAAGGTACTTTTTTGTACATTCACAAACCCAGCCATTCGAGAGTATAAAAGCAAAATAAGCCGCCAGCTTTGTTCCGATGCAAGCTCTGCTGGATACTGGGTGCAATAACAACAGCTATTGCTATTGCGCCTAAGCTGTATACAATAACAGTACCTGTATATATAAACAGAATTTGACAAATTAAAACAACAGACAAATAAAACAGGCATTTTGTTTCCAGGGCGCCAAATAATACTCTTCAGGAATTATCAAATGATAAAACTAACATTAAGGCAAACAGAAGTACTGGAATTTATAAAAAGATACATGCGTGAAACGGGTTATCCACCAACCCGCGCAGATATCGCTAAAGAACTGGGTTTTAAAAGTGCAAATGCTGCCGAAGAACATCTAAAAGCACTGGCCAAAAAAGGCGCCATCGAAGTTATCCCAGGCACCTCGCGGGGCATCAGGCTGCCTGAAGATGAAGGTTTACCGATTGTTGGACAGGTTGCTGCGGGCAATCCGATTCTGGCCCAGGAAAATATCGAAAACCATTGCCAGATCCCGGCTAATTTTTTCCACCCGGCGGCTGATTACCTACTCACCGTAAAAGGCGACAGCATGATTGAAATTGGCATCCTGGACGGAGACCTCATCGCTGTTCATAAAACGCCTATAGCAAATAACGGAGATATCATTGTCGCCCGCATCGACGATGAAGTAACGGTAAAACGCCTTAAAAAAACCCGCAGCAAATATCAAATTTCCCTATTACCTGAAAATAAAGATTTTGCCCCTATCGAAGTTGACCTGCGCAAGCAGGCATTCACAGTTGAAGGTTTGATGGTCGGAGTACTCCGGCATTAAGCGCCCTCAGCGGTTCTTATAAAGAGCCCTCAGCGGTTCTTATAAAGAGCCCTCAGCGGTTCTTATAAAGAGCCCTCAGCGGTTCTTATA
>JAHRVQ010000001.1 GCA_019090615.1 Pseudomonadales bacterium
CATCCATGCGCTTCCAGTCCTGTTGTCGATATAACACGCCGATCCTGCAAATTGGCAGTTGTGTGTCTGCAGCTGGGGCCAAACTAAAAAAGTTGTGATCAAGGCCATTGGCGATGATGGCGGCTGGTTTTATCGGCAGTCGATTGGCTAGCGTCTGGGACGTCGCTATTTTTGTGAGTGGTAGCGTATAAGTTTTCTTGACCTGGGTGTCTGGCCCGCCCCAGGTTTCATAACTCCTGACAAAATGAATCGGGTAACCCCGGTCGCTTGCGATATTGTGCAGTTCAATGACATCGGACCACCAGGTAAGAATAAGAAAATCAGCCGGCGGAAGAAATCGAGCCGACAGCCAGGGTGCAGCGATTAAATGGCCGCTGAATTGAAACCAGAGGTTTGGCAATAACCAGTTTTGAAAGAATCTAATAGTCTGGACCGCATATCTTCGGAGGTTCCACCAGGGCAAGCCATCACGACCAGGCAGCAAAGGATAGACAAGACTCACATCATGGCCTAATTTTGATAATTCATCAGCCATGGTAATAGTTGATTTGATACCGCCATATAGGCGAATACTAGGCAGAACAAAGGTGATTTTCACCTGTAGCCTAATGAATTTTTTAGGGTCATGCTTAACCTTTCTGGTTTTGCTTATTTGTTAAATTGCTCTCTATTGATGTGCTCTATTGATCTGCTGCATAGAGTATCCAGAGCTTTGTTGAAAGTTACTTCTTAATCAGGCTCCTCTAACTGAATAAATGACAGGTAACAATATGATTTGCTGCAGGTTCAATAGTCGGCGGGTTTTCGTGCTTGCATACTGGCAGGGCTTTGGGGCAGCGATCAGCAAACCGACAGCCGGGCTGAATATTGATGGGTGAGGTGATTTCACCGCGGATGGGTTGATGTTGCCTGGCGCGCTCAAAATCAGGATCGGGTTCGGGATTGGATTCAATTAACAGCTGGGTGTAGGGGTGTAACGGATTGAAAAAAACCTCATCTGCGGGCCCAGTCTCAACCACAGTGCCAAGATACATTACCGCCATTCGGTCAGAGACATAACGTACCATGGATAAATCATGGGCAATAAATAACAAGGTTAAACCCAGTGATTGTTTTAATTGATCGAGCAGATTTATTACCTGTGCCTGCACAGAGACATCAAGGGCTGAAATGGGCTCGTCACAAACAACGAATTTTGGTCTAATAATCATCGCCCGTGCTATACCAATGCGTTGGCGTTGGCCGCCGGAAAACTCATGCGGATAGCGCGACATATGATCGGCGTTAAGTCCAACCTGAGTAAGCCAGCTAGCCACCTCGTCGCGGATTTGTTGGCGACTATGTTGGCCTTGAATATGTAACCCTTCGCCAACAATATCCAGCACCGTCATGCGAGGATTTAAAGATGAATAAGGGTCCTGAAATATCATTTGTAGTTCACGGGAGTACTTTAAATGGTCTCGGGCGCTAAATTTTTCGGGTAGGGGCTGGCCCTGATAAAAAGTTTCGCCACTGGTGCGCGGCAAAAGCCCGGCCAGCGTTTTGCCAAAAGTAGATTTTCCTGAACCGCTTTCGCCCACCAGACCAAGAATTTCATTGGCCTTTATACTAAGAGAAACATCATCCACAGCATGTAATTGTTGGTTGCGGCCAACAGCAAAGTATTTTTTTAAGTGCCTGGTTTCAATCAGCATCTGATTGGCTCGTTTGATTGAGGGCGTCAATTCTTGGCGCGTCGGCATGTTGTAGCCAGCAGCTAGCCTGTTGGTTAGATGTGGTGTTGACGATGTTATCTGGGGGTGGTTTTGATTCGCATATCCGCATCGAATAGGGACAACGGCTAAAATAGCCGCAGCCTGGTGGCGGTGAAAAAAGGTCTGGTGGGCTGCCTTCGATAGGGGTTAATTGTTTCTTTTTCTGCTGTTGATTGGACGGCATGGCATTTTTCAGGCCTAACGTATAAGGGTGTGATGAGCGATAAAATATATCATTAACCTTGCCTGTCTCAACAATTTTTCCGGCGTACATAACGGCCACTCGGTCGGCCATTTTTGCTACCACGGCCAGGTCGTGAGTGATTAGGATAATAGACATATTTTCAGTGCGTTGTAGTTCCTTCATTAGCGCCAGGATCTGAGCCTGAATAGTCACATCTAGTGCTGTGGTTGGCTCGTCAGCAATTAAAATTGTAGGATTGCAGGCAAGGCTCTGAGCTATCATGGCGCGTTGCAACATACCGCCGGAAAATTCGAACGGATATTGTCTGGCGCGTTTTGCTGCCTCTGGTATATGCGTTTGATCAAGCAATTGGATGGCTTTTTTAAGGGCCTGCTTATGGGTGAGGCCGCGATGAACCATCAGCGTTTCTGAAATCTGATTGCCAATTGTCATGGTGGGGTTGAGGGACGTCATTGGGTCCTGAAAGATCATCGCGATCTCCACGCCGCGAAACTTATTGGCTTCACGAGACGGCAGGCCGAGGATGTTTTTGCCATTCAGCAGTGCTGCGCCCTGAGTGATATTACCCGGTGGAATGGGGATAAGGCCCATAATTGCCTGCACTGAGACAGATTTGCCGCAGCCAGATTCTCCCACGATGGCCAGCGTTTCACCCTGATGGATGTCAAAATTGACGCCGCGTACGGCCTGCACGATGCCGCCATAAGTGGCGAACTCAACGTGGAGGTTTTTGACCTGAAGAATGGCTGGTTGCATTTTATTAACGGGCTCTCATTTTACTCTCGAGCTCTCATTTTAGAGTCCAGAGCTTCGGTTAAACCATCCCCTAGCAGATTAAAAGCCAGTACGGTAATGCTTATAAAACAAGCCGGAAATATCAGTTCATGCGGGTGGCTTAACATGGTCTTAACGCCTTCATTACACATGGAGCCCCAGGAGGGTGTTGGCGGTGCTACGCCCATTCCAATAAATGACAGGAAGGCTTCGGTGAATATGGCTGCGGGTACGGCAAAAGTGAGCGTAACCAGTATAACACCCATGGTATTGGGCAAAATATGACGCAGTATAAGATAGTGGTTTTTGCCGCCTAATAATTGCGCCGCCTGAATAAATGCCTGCTCTCGTATTTGTAATACCTGGCCACGTACGAGTCTGGCAGCCGAAGGCCAGCCCAGCAGTACCAGGGCAAATAACATAGGTAAAATACCGCTCTCGCCCGGGCCAATGCCAAAGCCAATTTTGAACAGGATCATAAACAGTAAAAACGGCAGGGCAACCACAAAATCTGCAAAGCGCATTAACAGTGCATCCACCTTGCCGCCATAATATCCTGCAAAGCCGCCATAGGTAATGCCAAACATGACATATAAAACGGGGGCTAGTATGCCGATAAAAAGTGATACTCTAGCGCCTTGCATAATTCTCGCCATCATATCTCGGCCAAGATAATCAGTGCCAAAGGGATGAAACTCAAGGCGTATGCTGTCGCCTACTTTGGTCGCTGGGTCAGTGATCAGGTGCCTGCTTTTAGCCGCAGATAATGTGGTGACCAGTTGCGGTAGCACCAACAGGGTAACAAAGGTATCTGATTCATCGAAGCCATCAGTGGGCACAATTGAATAATAATAGTCTCGTGCTTCGACATTGAGTCGATCTTCAAAGCTGACTTCATTGCCCGCAAGGTTATTTCCCAGTGGTAAGCCCAGATCGTTGATGCCTTCTGGCGGCCGGTGATTCCTATAAACGTTATAGCCGCCTGCGCCCACTACCGGGTCCCATACGATACGTACTCTCTGGGTGGTTGCCTGGTCAAAGTCCCGAAGGTTTTGCGGTGCTGGCAACAGATCCATATATTCTGTCGGCTCGGCAGGAAAATCGGCGCGCACAATACCTGGCCATTTTTGGTAGGGCGCAACAAGCCGGGCTGATTTAGGGAGTGAAGGCGGCTGGGAAATCTGATTAAGATCCTGTAAAGCCGGATCAATAGTCCAGAGGCTGGGGCCGATGAGAGTGAAAAATGCCAACGCAATGATGATATAAAGAGAGATCAGCGCGCGGGTATTTTTCTTAAGGCGTAGCCAGGCATCCTGCCAGTAGGACAGCGATGGGCGACTAATTTGCTCAACCTGGGTGGTTGACTGCAGCGGTTCGAAGTCACTTTTAACAGGGTTATAGGGTTTGGCGTCCATTTACTCTTCTATATAAAAATTCACTGACCTGAGATATTGTTAAACTTGGGTTTAAAACGCATTGGTCTGGTTAAGAGGGTGTTAATTGATTCGTACTCTTGGATCGATAAACCCATAAACGATATCTACTAAAATCACCATCAACACCAGGAACGCGCCATAGAATACAGTGGTGCCCATAATAACGGTATAGTCCAGTTGTTGTACTGCCTGGACAAAATAGCGCCCTAATCCAGGAATGGCAAACACCAGTTCCACCACAAAACCGCCAGTGGTAATGGCAGCAATTTGTGGCCCAAGAACGGTAATGACAGGTAAAATGGCGTTGCGTAGCTGATGCCGATAAAAAATCCGCAGCGGCGACAGGCCCTTGGCTTTGGCTGTCTTGATATACTCTTCGTTGATGACTTCGAGCATGGAAGAGCGCATTAACCGCGTCAGTAATGCCATCGAGCCAAGCCCCAATACCAATGCCGGCATGATCATATGGGAAAAGCTGCCCCAGCCAGCAACAGGAATAATACTTTGCCCCATAAAACTGTTGAGGTTAACAATGAGTAGTTGTCCCAGCGCCGCAAAAACAAAACTGGGTACAGAAATACCCAGGATGACCAGGAACATGATGATGATATCCGGTAGACGGTTGCGGTATAGCGCGGTTAATGCGCCAAATAAAATACCACCCAACGCGGCAAAAAATATTGCCAGCAGGCCCAGTGCCGCTGAAACCGGAAAGTGATCTCGAATGATATCGTTGACCTGACGATTTTGTTGGGTAAATGAAATGCCAAAATCACCCTTTAACATATTGCCCATAAATATGAAGTACTGTTCTGTGGTTGATTTATCGAGGCCGTATTTCTGTTGCAGATTTTTTCTTATTTCTGGCACCACCGCCTTATCGTTCATAAGCGGGTCGCCAGGTACCTGATGCATGGCAATAAAAGTTGCTGTGGCAATAAACCAGACAGTGACGATACCTGCGAATAATCTTTTGATGCTATAAAGCAGCATTTAAAAGTCCGTAGTGGATAAGTTGTGGGTAAGCTATGGGTAAGTAGGTCAACATGAAATGCCTGTTGTCGCCTATTGAATAATTCTGGCATAGGTGAAATCAGGATCGGCCCCCACCACGCGGCGCACGACACCACGCACCTTAGGGTGCATCAGGTAAATTATACCCTGTTCATACTGAGGCAGAACAACGGCCTGATCATGGATGATTTTTTGAATGATAGCCATGGCGTCCATTCGGGTTTTTGGGTCCAGGCTGTTCATCGCGATTTTAACCTGGCGATCATATTCAGGGTTGTTGTATCGGCCACGGTTATTCAGGTTCCAGGAGGCCAGCAGGTCACCAAAGGTCATGATGTCATCAAAATCAGGGCTCCAGCCGGCTGAAACAATATCAAAATCTCCTGATGTCATCTTTGCCAGCCGTTGTTTGAATATCTGAACATCAATTTTAATATCAAGATCGAGTTTTTCTTTTAATAAACCTTGCAGGTATTCTGCCTGTTTTGCTGATGTTGGTGCGGTGCCCACCAACAATACCAGTGGCGGTATCCTGGCCACGCCGAGTTGTTGCTTTGCCAGCTCTAAATAGTGGCGTGCTTTGTCGAGGTTAACATCAATGATTGTGGGTGGATATTCCTTGCGAAATTTGCTATCAACGCCCTGAACCCAAACAGGAAACAGGCTTTCGCCGGGCAAATTACCGGGCGTGGCCAATACCTTGTTGACGAATTCGTCAGCATCAAAAACATGTTGGATAGCGCGGCGCAGATTTACGTTGCGGGTTGGCCGGTTGTCGCGGTGGTTGTATTCCAGGAAAAAAACCGATCCGGTGGCAAAACTTCTGATCCGTAGGCGTTCGTTTAGCGCATCTTTATAGGTTTCGCCGTTGAGTGCAGTGGTGATGATCTTGTCGTCAATAAAGAGATTCAGTCGAGCGCGGGTATCTGCAGTAATATAAGAGATATTAATCTGGTTAAGGGTAACATGCGCCTTATCCCAGTAGGTTTCATTTTTGACCATCTTTAGCCGAGCGCCATGCACCCATTCTGTTAGTCTAAATGCGCCGTTGTATAGCAGGTCAGTGGCTTCGGCGGCATATTGATCACCTTTGCTTGTAAAATAATCTTCGCGTACGGGGAAGTAGGTAGTAAATGCGGCAAGTTTTGTGAAATAGCCAATAGGACGGGCAAACTGAATGGACAGGGTGTAGTCATCCACTGCGGTAACCCCAAGCATTGTATGGTCCATTTTGCCCTGATTAATTTCCTCTGCGTTTTTAATGGGATAAAGGATAAAAGAATATTCTGATGCTGTGACAGGTTTTAGGGCATTGCGCCATGCAAATACGAAATCGTGGGCGGTGACTGGTTTGCCGTCGGACCACAGGGCATTTTTACGCAACCAGAATGTGGCGCTATGTTCCGTGACTTCCCAACGCGATGCTACCCCCGCGACAACCTTACCGCGTCGATCGTATCGAAGTAGGCCCTCCATAACATGCGGCAGGATAAAGTTGCTGACCGTATCTGTTGCCTTCATGCTGTTGAGTTGTGGTGGTTCCTGGGAGAGTGCAATGGTGATGGATTGGGTTTCGAAGTTAGTGGCTTCAGCAGTTTCTGCGGCAACTGGCGCGGCAATCAGGGCGGTGAAAACCGTACAGAAAACCGTATAGAGAGTTACTAACAATAGTTTCATTCGAGGGCCGGTCCCTTTATTTAGGCGGGTCTATATTTTGTAATAAGGTTTTGTAACATGTTTTGTACTCCAACTATGGCTTATTGCCAATATGACTTTTATCTATAGACCTTAGTCAGAACTTTCCTAAGTCTAATAGGTTGAAGCAGTAACGCAATCCTTAAGGTGAGAAGCTGATACTTGGCACTGAACCGCATTTGAATGAATCCACTACTAATTATTGGCAGTTTTACTTTCTTTTAGTTTTTATTAGAAATTTTGATAGATCTATGTACACTGCGGCGCAGATAATAAACGAATATAAAGTCGTTGGTATAAGGCGAAAATAATAGCAGAAGTGATGTTTATCGTGGCTAGTTGTTATTGATATGCAAAAGGAGTGATTGCGGTCAATTCCCGTCTATATATAGAAAAGTCTATCTGGAAAACCTGCCTGGCAAATTAATACTATGAGGAATATTCCTGGAACAAAGGAAGGCGTACGTTTGTTCGACAATGATACAACGTTAGGTTCCTGGTGGGTGGCGAACAAATTTGGAGAGTTGGCGCATTTCGTGCATTGTTTATTAATTTGTTAATTAATTTTATAACCTCTCGAAAACAGGAAAATAATGTTGAGCGCAATTGTGTTTAGAACGAGATGGTTCAGAACGACCAGAAAGACCTCTGTGCGGTTGAAGACGTGGTTGTTATTTGTGGCTGTAAATCTGGTGATGCCATCGTTGTGTGGCGCCGCTACATTAGACGTTGACCTGGTGGAAGAAATTGTTGTCACAGGGTCGAGGATTCAGCGTGCCAATATTGATTCTCCTACGCCCATGACCGTATTGGGTCGTGCGGATATCGACGGTGTGGGCGTCACCAACATTGGCGAGCTGTTGGCAAAATTGCCCTCTTCCTATCAGACGTCTGGGCTGTCAAATAGTGTTTTTAGCGCTACTGCCCCTGGGCTGGTAACCAATGCCCTGCGCAATCTTGGTCAAAGCCGGACATTAACGTTGGTTAATGGTAAACGGTTCGTTTCAGGGTTTAACCCGGGTAGTGGTTATGCGGTGGACTTAAGTACTTTGCCATCCGCTATGGTTGATCGCATAGAAGTAATTACCGGCGGTGCATCGGCGGTTTATGGGTCGGACGCTATTGCAGGGGTTGTTAATGTTATTTTAAAAGATGATTTCGACGGTGTTAGTTTTGATGTCCAAACTGGACTATCAGCTGAGGGTGATCGACAGGAAACTAAAATTGACCTGGCGATGGGTACCAAATTGTCGAAAGGAAATGCCTGGCTGACGGTTGGTTACTCTGAATCTGACGGTGTTCGTTCTCGCGATAGAAAGTTTTCAGCAGCAGATCTCATTGGCGCTGATACTAATGGCAACGGGTTTTCAGACGGTTTGATTTTTCTAGGGTCCTCCTTTACACCAGCTGGTCGATTTGGTGGCACTAATGATATTCTAGGTTTTTTTCAGGGCGCGCCTACTGGTTATAACGGTGATGGTAGCCTTTTTAAGGGTGGGGTTACTTTAAACGGGGCGAACGTAATTACTCAGCAGGTGCCAGGTGGCGAATTTGCCTCGGACAGAACCAATACTGACAGGTATAATAGAGCCAGTTTAAGATCATTATTGATGCCAATACAAAGGCAATATTTTACTTCTGGGATCAACTATGATCTAACAGACGACCTTACATTAGACCTGATGTTAGGTTATAACCAGACAAAAACCGCCGGCGATTTTGAGCCGGTTGCGTTAAATATTAATACCGCCATATTTAATACCGATGTGGGTGCCACGGGTGGTTTGGATATTGCCAGTTCGCTGGTAATGCCAGAATTATTGAAGTCCAGTTTATTGGCCGCAGGTTTTGTCAATCTAACTGAGCTGGGTGACAATAATGCCACCCGAAGGCTGGTTGAATTTGGTCGCCAGGGTAGTCGTGCAGCGCGGTCTACCGTGCACCTGGCAGTGGATATCGATTATCAGTTAAGTGAGCAGTGGAACCTGTCGGCTTATACAACCTGGGGCAGGACCCGCACTGACCTGGACTCCAATGGCAATATCAATATCGAGCGAGCGCGACTGGCGTTGGATGTTGAGCTGGTTGACGATGTTATCCAATGTGTTGATGCGGCGGCCAGGCAGGCGGGTTGTGTACCTTTTAATCCCTTTGGCGAAGGAACCATCGATACCGCACAAGTGGCTTATTTAAGCGCGTTGACCAATTTATCGTCGGAGGTAGAGCAATTTGTTATCGGCGCCACTTTTGCAGGTGTAACTTCAATGGGTCTGCCGGGTGGTCAAATTAGATTGGCCAGTGGTTTTGAATTTCGAAAAGAACAGGGCTCAGAACAGCCAAGTGGCTTCGCTCAGGCAGGCATTTTATCAACTAATCAAATAGCCGCTACCCAGGGCGAGTTTGATGTAACCGAGTATTATGTTGAAGCGCGATTACCGGTATTTGAAAAGTTAAGTATAGAGGCAGCCTTCAGGTTGGGACGTTATTCTACCGTAGGTGATATCAGTACCTGGAAAGTAGGCTTTGAAGCCCAGCTGTTTGATTGGCTTAAATTCCGTGGCACCCTGTCAGAAGCGGTACGGGCGCCAAATATCACTGATCTGTTTGCGGGTTTGAGTGATACCTTTGAAAATGTCGCCGATGCCTGTGACGGTACTACTGCCGCAACGCAAGGGGTAACAGCAGATAATTGTCGATCTGTGGCCTCAATTGCAACAAGAATTGAAGCTGCCGGCAGTTTTACCTTAAGTCAGATAGAGCGTCAGGCAACGGGTGGGGTAGAAGGCGGTGATCCTCGGGTTAATGAGGAAGTTGCGGATTCCTATACGCTGGGTGCTAGCATAAGTATCCCGTATCTGCGGGGTCTTACCATGACCCTGGATTGGTATGATATTGAAATTGACGATGCCATAGCGATAACTGGTCGGAGCACAGTGATTGAGCGTTGTTATAATGTTACGTCAAATTTTGATTCAACTTGCGGCGGTGCAGCCTTGCGTAATAGTGTTGGTGCTTTGGTAGCGGTCAATTCGTTCGCGTCGAATGAGAACCAGATTGAGACGGCTGGGCTGGACCTGGATATAAAATATGCCCTGGCGCTTACGGATTTGACCAGTGCATTAGATGGCGAGCTAAATATTAACTTTCTTTATACCTATATAGATGAATGGGAAATCACGGGTATTGTAGACGGCATTACAGATGATAATCTGGGCGAGGTTTTGTTCCCTGCGCATCGATTCCTGTTGACTACCCGTTACTCGATTAATGATCTGCAGATCACCTGGCGGGCCAGGTACTGGGATGATGTTAAAGACTCGAATACGCCTGAATGCCGCTGTGAAAATTCAGGTTTAGATTTTTTAGGGCTTGGCGCAAGGAATGAAATTGATGATGTTTTCTATCATGATCTTGCACTGAGCTATGCGTTAACTGAGCAGGTTAATCTTTATTTTGGGGCGCGTAATGTGTTTGATGAAGCGCCGCCGATTCTGGCTCAGGGTACGCAATATGGCAGCAGGGCAGGGGTCAATACTGCGCCGGAAGCTTATGATGTGACCGGTCGGCGTTATTATGCGGGTATTCGTATCGATTTTTAATGCGTGGCTGTTAATCGCTCAGGGCTGTTTATCCGCTCAAGGCTGTTAATCGCTCAGGGCTGTTAATAAGCTCAAGGCTGTTTATTGGCTCAGGGCTGTTAATCGCTCAAGGCTGTTTCCAGTCGTCAGGGCTAGCGATGCCAGCCCTGCGACTTGCTAGGAGACTGTTTTTAACAGGTTCGCAACTACTCTTTCAAGATGCGCCAGGGAATGACAAACTTCGGTTTGATGGCAGGCGGGGGCATATTTTTTCATTTCCGCATCGCCCACGGTCCAGCTGGAGCGTGGTTCTGGGTTCAGCCAGATAACCCGCTTGGCTTTATCATACATTTCTCGAAGTATATGGTCCTGCGGTTCGCCATAGTTATTTCTTGCGTCGCCGAGGATAATGATTGTAGTTTTATTATTAACGTCATCCATGCAATGGCTTTTAAAGTCCTGCAACATGCGGCCATAGTCGGTTGAGCCATTACCATAATCACGCATGGTACGGCTGATGGCGTCTTCCAGTTCGCTTTGTTCAAATAATTTTGTTACTTCACCAAGGTCTGATGAAAAGGCAAAAGATCGTACTTTAGGCAGAATGTCGGACAGACTATAAAGAAACATCAGCAGGAATCTAGAATAGTTGCTCACAGAACCACTAACATCACAAACACACATAACCTTGGGGCGATCGACTTTTTTCGACTTCCAGCGTAGGTCAAAGAACATGCCATCGTACTGCATGTTATTGCGCAGTGTCTTACGTATGTCTAGCTGGCCGCGTTTATACGTTTTGCGTCGTTTGGAATGGATCGCAATAAGCTTTTTGGCCATCTTATAGACCACTTGCTGGACGTCCTTGAAATTACGTTTTTCAAGGTTGGACAGTTTTACCTTCTTTAATAATTCTTCCCGTAATTGTTTGCCGGTTTCATCGGCATGCAGGAAAAATTGTTTTTCAACATAATCTCGAACCCTTTCGCGTAATTCATCGCGGGCCTTTTTAAGCTGATTGGCGAGGGCTTTTTCTTCCGCTGGGCCCTTTTTCTGTAATTCGGATATTTCTTCCTGGAGCCCCTTCAGGCCCATTGCGTCCATTATTTTGCGGGTAAAAAGGCCTTTCTGAGTGAAAACTACAATCTGGTTAACTTCTACTTCGCGGCCCGCTTCCATCATGGAAATGGTTTGTTCGGTTCGACTACCCTGGGTAAGTAAAATGCCAAGTTCGGAAGTCGCCTCCAGACTTGTATCTAGTACCCCGCCTTCCTGCGGGCAAGTGCCCTGACCGCCACCCTGGCCGCCACCGCTGCCAGACTGTTCTCCTTTGCCGTCAGGCTGGAAGTCGGCCTCGTCATCAAAAAGGTCATCATTTGACTGATCTTCTGCGCTGGTATTGCGAATGGCCTTGTGTTTTTCGGCCGTGAAAAACTTTTCAAAACAAATTTCGAAGGTGTCTTTTTCTTCTGGGTTTTTTGCTAGCACGAGGGCCAGCGAATTTTTCAGATAGAGGCGATCCTCGTAGCCAACCAGGTCCATACATTGCATAGCGTCCAATGTTTCGGCCGGTGAAACTTTAAGTTCTGCGGTTCTTAGAACCTTGACGAAGTCTACGAGGGTGCGATCCATTATATTAAGCCTCTTTGATGGCTTTATTGGTTACATTTTGCAGTTCTGCTTCAGCGGTTTCGATATCTTCCTGGAATTTCAAAATAACGTTTAGCGTTTGTCGTACCAGGTCGGCATCCAGAGACTCGGTATGCAGCAGGATTAAAGTCCTGGCCCAGTCAATGGTTTCACTGATCGCCGGTACCTTCTTAAGGTCCATATCCCGCAGTTCCTGAATGAAGGCAACCATCTGGTTACGCAACTTCTCACTGATCTCAGGTACCCGTGCCTGCACAATCCGTCTTTCAAGGGCAGCATCAGGGAAGGGGATATACAGGTGCAGACAACGGCGTTTTAAGGCGTCCGATATCTCTCTGGTATTGTTACTGGTTAAGAACACCAGTGGTTTACGCTTTTCATTGGCTTTAATTGTGCCGATTTCCGGTATTGAAACCTGAAAATCAGATAACATTTCCAGTAACAGTGATTCAAATTCATGATCCGACTTATCAACTTCGTCAATCAGCAGGACACAACCTTCTTCTTTGCGCAGTGCTTTCAGCAGAGGTCGTGGTTCAAGAAATTCATCAGAGAAGAATATGTCGCCAAATTCGTGCAGTTTGGTGACGGATTCAGTAAGACCTTTGGCGCCGTCTAGTATCTCGCCTAAAGTTTCTTTTAAGACCTGGGTATAAAGCAACTGTTTGCCATATTTCCATTCGTAGATGGCCTTGGATTCATCCAGCCCTTCGTAACACTGCAATCGAATACATTCAAGATTGAGCATTTCAGCGGCTGTTTTTGCTAGTTCGGTTTTACCAACCCCAGGTGGGCCTTCGATCAGGATGGGTTTGTCGAGATGATAAGCAAGAAAAACCGCGGTGGCGATTTGAAGATTGCAGATATAATTAAGTTCTTCGAAGTTTTGCTGGATGACCTCTACGCTGGCCAGTTTTTTTTCATTCTTGGCGGACACTGAATTTCCTTTACATGATTGGGCCGCGAATCGCTAATTACTTTGGCCATGGACGTGAATCTGACATTATGTAAATCTATGGGCCATTTGTACAGACCCAAGCGGTTTATCATGAAGAGGTATTGTTGCGAATAACGCCAGCTTATCCGTGAAATTTTGCTTCAGACTTTTATGCCTCGTTTCTATATCAGACCTTTACATCAGACCTTTGCATCAGAGAAGGGCTTGCCTCGGCCTGAAAGATTAAGCAGTGGTCGCCGTTACGAGTAAGGCCTCGACGCCATCTAAAGGTTAATTTCCGATTAACAAAAGCAGCACAGTTAATGGCACCGGTGAGCAAAACTCTGTGGGCGGATTGCTGAACTGTGCCAGTGGTGTACTTTAAGTAGACCGCCGGCGCAGTTACAAAACAATTTATTACCACATTGCTATTTTACAAGGCGACTTTTTTAGCGCGCCATTTTTTTACGCGGCAAGTAACAAGTAAATAGCGTGGGCAAACTAGTATTTATAAGTTTCTGGTTTAAAAGGTCCTTCCTGCGGGACGCTAATATACTTAGCCTGTTGATCGGTTAATTGGGTTACCTGGCCGCCAAAACCTGCCACCATATAACTGGCAACTTCTTCATCCAGTGCTTTTGGTAAGACTTCGACAGTGATGGGTTGGCGTTGACTGGCGTCATGGTCGGCCCATTTGCGTTCAAACAGATGCATTTGTGCTAGTACCTGATTAGCAAAAGATCCGTCCATGATACGCGACGGGTGGCCGGTAGCATTGCCGAGATTAACCAGTCGTCCTTCAGACAATAAGATAACATAATCCTTTTTGTCGTCTGACCGATAAATTTTATCGACCTGTGGTTTGACTTCTTCCCAGCGCCAGTTATCACGCATAAATTTTGTATCAATTTCAGTGTCGAAGTGGCCAATGTTACAGATTACGGCATTACTTGAAACGGTCTGCAGCAGGTTTTCATCACAGACATTAACGTTGCCGGTGCAGGTGCAGATTAAATCGATATTATTCATCAGCTGGGTATTAATATCGGCCAATTTTCCGGTATTAATGCCGTTGTTATAAGGTGATACTACTTCGAATCCATCCATGCAGGCCTGCATGGCGCAGATAGGGTCGATTTCAACGATTCGAACGATCATGCCTTCCTGGCGTAGGCTAGCGGCAGAACCCTTGCCGACATCACCGTAACCAATAACCAGGGCGCGCTTACCGGCCATTAGCATATCTGTACCCCGTTTGATGGCATCGTTGAGGCTATGACGACAGCCATATTTGTTGTCGTTCTTTGACTTGGTGACCGAGTCATTGACATTAATCGCAGGTACTTTTAATTCCCCGGTCTGCATCATTTCAATCAGTCGATGCACACCTGTGGTGGTTTCTTCGGTAATGCCGTGAATGGTATCGAGCATTGCTGGGTATTTTTCGTGAATCATTTCTGTCAGATCGCCGCCATCATCTAATATCATATTGGCGTCCCATGGTTTGCCATCCTTGAGGATAGTCTGTTCAATGCACCAAAAGAATTCTTCTTCTGTTTCGCCTTTCCAGGCAAAGGTGGGGATTCCCCTGGCGGCCATTGCTGCTGCGGCATGATCCTGGGTTGAAAAAATATTGCACGAAGACCAGCGTATGTCAGCGCCAAGATCGATAAGGGTTTCCATCAATACGGCAGTTTGGATGGTCATGTGGATGCAACCAATAATCTTAGCCCCTGCTAAGGGTTGGCTGGCTTTGTATTTATCCCGTAAGGCCATAAGGGCTGGCATTTCAGCTTCAGCTAATTCGACTTCCGCTCGGCCAAAATTGGCCTGGCTGATGTCGGCTACTTTATAATCTTCTGTACTCATAGATGCTCGCTTATTGTGATTACTTGTTTCGATTAAATGATGGGTGATTACTGATATTTGTTGATGATTTATTACGTTTAACTTGACTGTAGTTGACCGGCGCTACTATAGGTTTTAACAGCGCATAAATTTATTAATCTTTGGGCGAAAATGTGGATGTGAATGTAAATGCGCCTATAAATATTGTGCCTATAAATTAAGCCGCCTTAAAAAGCCTAAGCTGTACCTGGAAGCCATTTTTTAGGCCGAGATATGCGCTTTGGCCAATGTCGAATTTTGATTCTCTGGCCCAGGTATCCAGTTCTTCTGGGTCAAACCCAAGCCACAGGTCGCCGCAGGAATCCCGTGTCCAATCCTGATCGTGGGGGCATAAATCGATAATGAGTAAGCGGCCGTTGGGTTTGAGTAGCTCAGCAGCGCTGTTAAAAAATCGGTTTGGTGAGGCGATATGGTGCAGCACCATGTTTAATACAATGAGATCGACTTTTGTCCTGTAGGTTTTAAGGTCGGTAAATATAAAATGCACTTTTTTACGATATTTCGGTAGTAAGGTGGATTCTGCGACCTGTAGCATTTGTCTGGAATTATCCAGCGCGTAGATTTCGGCAAACGATGCAGCCAATAAATTAAGTAGTGGTGACTGACCTGGGCCGATTTCTATGACGTTAGCTGAGCTGGGTATTTGTTCATTGTGGAGAATATCTTCAACGCAGCTTGTATAGTGATCGAAGTTAACAATATAGTCCTGATTGTCTTTAAGACGATGGGCGTGTTTGGCAAAGAATTGTTCTGACTTCTCGGCTCGTTCTTTATGAATTTGCTGGAGGTTTTTTTCGAAGCATTGGGACAGTTGGCCCTGGTCAAGCAGTGCGAACAGGTCGCTGATGATTGGCTCTAGTGGATTGTTGGCTGAGATTAGCGCGCGACGATAAAAAATAGACGTGCCCTCCCTGCGAGTGGATAGCAGGTTGGCGCTGGTGAGAATTTTAAGATGATGGCTCAAACCTGGTTGTGGCATGTTAAAAATGCCACAAAGCTCAAGCACACCGAAGGACTCCATACACAGCACACGTAAGATATCAAGACGTCGCGCATCGGCTGTGGCTTTGCAAAAAGCCAGTAGTTGAGCGGATTGATGGTCAGGATCGAGTGATGTGTTCACAGATGGTGCTAGCTGCTATATCAATTATTATTAATATATTAACAGTGGTTGTGCATTGTGCAAATATATATCAATAATATTTAATATATCGCAGCCAAAAAATGTCAGGTTCACAATGTCAGGTTAGTGACGATGTTGGAAAACAGTAAAGTGGAGTATAGGCAATGGTAAAGTTAAAGCAGAAATTTGAAAGGAATAGATAGGCATGAGTGGCACGATTAATCAGATGCAGGTTGTTTATGTGGCCGAAGAGGATCGTATTTTGTTCAGGGTTAGCTCTACTGATAGCCAGGAATTTAGATTCTGGTTAACCCAGCGCTATACCAATTTGTTGTTGAAGGTATTGGCCGATCATGTGAATGCGGATCCTGATATATCAACCCAGGACACGGTTGAGGCTAAGCGGGCGGTGAAAAATTTTAAACAGGAAAAGGCCATCAGTGAAGCAAATTTTTCCAAACCATTTGCGGCGCAGCCGAGCGAATTACCGCTGGGGAATGAGGTACTGCTGGCTTATCGTTTGACTTTTAATCTACAGGCGAAAAATCTACATCTTGGTATTCAGCCGAAAGAGGGCCAGGGTATTAATATGGTGATTAATCGTCAAATCAACACTTCGCTGGTCAAATTGTTGTTAGCTGCGGCTGACAAAGGCCAGTGGAATGTGGCGCAATCACTTGAGAAGAATCAAATGGCAGGCCAGCAGCCAACGATCAATTAGCCTGTGGGTCAAGCCTGTTTTATCCGGTCAGACCTGTAGATTGTCACAGAACCTCTGGCTTGAAAAAGCGGGGCAAAGTAACGCGTACTGTGACGCCCTGTGCATCGCTCAAATTACTTGCAGCCACAGTGCCGCCATGATGCTCAGTGATGACCCGCACAACATATAATCCCATCCCAAAATGCAGTCTGTTATCGGGATTAGAGGCGCGCACAGAAACCATAGAGTCGAATATATTTTCTATTATATCGGCTGGGATGGCAGGCCCCTGGTTGGTAACAAATAGTGTTAATTTGGTTGCATCGCTGTTTAGACCCGCCGTGATGGTGCTGTTGGGTGTGGAAAAATCTATCGCGTTGTCAATGAGCTTGTCCAGCAGTTGCTCAATCCTATAATCCGATGCGCGACAATATAATGCCTGTTGGCTGCCTTTATACTCGAATTTCCTTGTGCTATGGCTGCTCTGGCAATTCGATAGATAATTTTCAACTAACATCTGCAGGTCAATTATTTCGAACTCTTCGGCTTGTAGCGCATCTTCAAGGTTGGCTGCGTCGGCCAGGTTTTGAACGATCATGCCGATGCGGTTAACCCCACGCAGTGCGCTGGCAAGATATTTTTTCCTCGCGCTCTCTGAGGACTCATTTTCCAAATGTTGTAGCGAGGTGCTAAGGGTATTGAGCGGGTTATTTATTTCATGACGTAAGGTTCTGGGCATATTTTCCAAAAACTGATTATGCTGATGCAATTTGGCAAGCATGCCGGAAACACTTCGTGCCAGATCGCCAATTTCATCGCCTGACTTGATTTCGCTCTTTAGGTGGTTGGTCTGTAATCGGCCATAAATATCGATTGCATTGGTAGCCTCAGCGCCCAGCTTCCTGATCCGTCGCGCCAGCCGCATCGAAAAGGTGAGGATCAGCACCACAAAAATAAATAGAGATAGTACCGAAAAGCTGATTAATCGCTGTAGTGCATCGCGCCTCAGCTGTAGTATTCGATTAGTATTTTGTTTTATGACGACGGTGCCGATAATTTCATCTTCAGCAATTATAGGATGGGCGGCAATGATGATTTCGCCTTCAGAGGGAGAGTAACGTTGTTGGTAATTTGGCGTGCCAGCGAGACTGGCGATAATAACCTGGTCTTCAGGTATGGGATTATTTAGCCGCAGACGTACGTCTATTACGGCATAAACAAAGTCCATTGCGCGTCCCATAAGTGCCAGCCCGGAGTCTATCAGACCCAATGTTTGCTCTGGTATCTGGGGTTGAATTTGCGACGAACGATAGCTGCCCACTTCGGCTCTGACCCGTCGTTGGGCATCAATTACCTGAATGTTTGCGCCAGAATAACCCAGGCCTTCTACGATGCGTAAGACTTCCGGCGACTTCAATAAAACTAATCCAAAAGCTTCTCGGCCTGCAGAGGGCAGGGTGCCGGTAATGGACTCAATAGCTCTGGATTCCTGATTGTCTACGTCAACCACGGCCAGACCAAAATGTTTGGTTGAGCCAAGGAGTGCCAAAGGAACGCGAAATTCAATCGCATAACCGTCTTCTGTGAGGGTCATAAAGCCCTGGACGCGATTCTCAGCTTCACCCTGGATGGCATAGCGCCATTCACTATCGTTGTTTTCGATGGAGTAGGCGGTGGTTATTCCTGGCTCAGTCATGGTGACCACAAGTTTTTTTATTTGGCCGTCTTTGCCGGTAAAGGTGATACGAATATGGTCTGATAAATCCAGGCGTAAGATATTGCTGTCTCGAAAGACCACCTTGTCGTCGTTAATTTGAATGAGTGCGTATACCTGGTCATTATGCTCGCCGAGTACCAGATAAAATTGATTAGGTACGGAATCCAGTTCTTCAGGCTGGGTACTTTCAGAGCCGAAACTAACATTGTAATTAAGGATGTCTTCCCAATCGTTACTTTTACCGTCGATTCTGATAGGTGTTTTAAGTGGGTGGGCATATAGTTGTTCATAACCTTCTGGAGACAAAGGTAATTCTATAAAAAGATCTGAGCGGCCATTAAATAGAGTCGAAATCCCTTCTGCTGTTAGCAGTTGGACGTTAGCCTGAGCGTCAACCAGGAAATCCTCCATTTCCTTGAGGTAGAGATAGCTGAACCAGGGGATAACAACTAGCGCAAGGCTCATTAAAATAATTAATTTAGTAGCAAGCCTTGGGCCTCTGATGGTGGCAGTCATTATTGGTATCTAAGTCGGGACAGTTGGGGTGAACGCAAGGTTCGCTTATTTGGCTGACCAGCGGTAGCCGAATCCGTATTCGCTTTTAATGCAGTTAAAGTCTGCGTCAATAGATTCAAATTTTTTGCGAATATTCCTCATATGCGTATTGATAGTATTGTTAGTCACCAGGCTTTGCATGGTGGCATTCATCAACGTGTCATAGGATACAGCATGCCCAGGAACCCGCACCAGCTTGGCCAGCATTCTAAATTCAGTACCTGAAAGATTAATGGCCTCGCCCCGCCATGAAACCAGTAGTGCCTCCTGGTCGATAGACATATCGCCGACAAGTTTGGCCGTGTTGGTGCCGTTGTTGGCAGATTGGCCACGGGCTTCATTAATGCGTAGCAGAGAGCTTATCCTTTCAGCCAGATAGTCCAATGAAATTGGTTTTGGTAGATAATCCCAGGCGCCAAGTCGTAGGCCGCTGATTTTATCGATTTCGGCGATTCTTTCAGTAAGAAAAATGACTGGCAATGAGGCGGAGCGGGATAATAGATCGCGACAAATTTCAAACCCTGCGTCAACTTCGTCGCCCAGGATGATATCAAGGATAGCTAGATCGGGTAGTTCCTTGTCAAACCCTGCTAAAGCCTGTGAGCGGTTGCTATAAGCCGTAACGTCGTAACCCTTTTTCGTAATTGCATCGATATAGTTACTGCGCTGATCCGGATCGTCTTCGACAATGGCTATACGCTTGGCCATTTTTTCTCCCTGGTGAATTGTTGGATTAGCAATAATTACCAATCAATAGTTACTGGTGTGGCTGCTAGTGTATGACAACCTGACATAGAAGTAATTTGGTTTTTAAGCGATAGGACAAAGTCGCAAGTTTTTGCTTGCACTATTCATTGCACTATTCATTGCACTAATCATTAGTCCATTCATTGTATTTCCACCATTATTCATGGGACTTTCATTTTCCCTACGCAACAGTTTCAATGTTTACGGTTTAACTAGTAGTGTATAAAAAACGGATTAAGCTGATGAAAGTATTTGTTCCTATGTGTGATGCTATGTTGAGTCAGAAGGGTGAAATGGCGGGCCAGTTGGTGCCTTTTTCCCTGGATTATCTGCATTTTAGTCTCGGCGAGGAAATTCCCGCAGAGTTGCAGCGTGCTGATTTCAAAAAAATGCGTATGAGCGTAGCTCAATACCAGGATGCAAGCCCGCATAGAGTTAACCAGCGCAATCTGGCGGCTGAAAGTCTTTAATAACCTGTACTCTAGTTGCCGAGGATAGCTGCCAGCGTTGAAAAACTGTTGTAGCCCATAAATTGCCAGGAAGATTGTACCTGGTGCCAAAACATGTTCTATTTCTATGATATCTTGCTGCTAACAGCAATTATATTTACTCCGTTAATAGGAATTAAACATGCCAGTACCCGCACGTGTCGCCGTATTACCTCAGCAAACTGGACCCCTGGAAATTGTTAGCCTTGATCTGCCTGCGCCTGGGCCGAATCAGGTAATCGTTAAACAATACGCCAGCGGCGTATGCCATAGCCAATTACATAATATGCATAATCCGCGTCGGTCGAAGCTAATTCTAGGGCACGAATCAACCGGTGTGGTGGTAGAAGTGGGGGCTGAGGTTGATCACGTGCAAGTGTCAGATACAGTGCTTGTGACCTGGGTACCAAGAGATGCAATTAATGCAAAACGCGCCGCCAAAGGGGTCACACTTGAATTGCCAGATGGTTCGTCTGCATCGACCTTTAATGTTTTTACCTGGGCGGATACGGCCCTGGTGGACGAGCAATACGTTGTTAAGGTGAGCCCGGATATTAATCGAGAAGTTTCGGCGATTATTGGTTGTGCAGTAATGACCGGCGCTGGTGCGGTAGAAAATACCGCACAGGTTAAAGCGGGCGATAGTGTCGCCATTGTAGGTGTAGGTGGCGTAGGCTTATCTGCTGTTGTGGCAGCAAAAGCGTTGGGTGCGCATCCGATTATAGCGGTTGACCTGGACGACCAGAAGCTGGAATTTGCCAAACAATTTGGCGCGACGCATACCATTAATGCAGCTGAAGGTGATCCCGTTGAAAAAATACATGCCCTGACTGTACAGATGGATAAACGTGGCATCATGGGCAAGCCGGTTTCAGGGGCAGATTTTGCATTTGACTGTATTGGCCGGAAACAGACGATGGAACAAATTGTGGCGGCAGTTAAGACTGGTTATTTTGGTGCTGAACAAGGTGGAACAGCGGTGCTAGTCGGCGTGCCACAAACCAGCGTGGAATTAAATGCTGCGGACATATTACATAACGAGAAGAAATTTATGGGTAGTATCGGTGGTAGTTGCTGCCCTGATAGAGACTTTGATAAATACCTTTCCTGGTATCAGCAGGGCAAGCTTGATCTGGATGTGATGGTCACTGAGCGGTTTGGCCTGGATCAATTAAATGAAGCTACAACGGCGCTCGAAAATGGTGAAATTAGTGGCCGCGCGATCCTGGTATTTTAGGTAGTTGATCAATCTAAATATCATAACCCAACATTGATCAAGCGAGTTCACGGTGCATTGGCGCTTCTATTAATGGGCAATAAGAATTGCCGTATCGTAGAAAACGTGATTTATTGTAGGCTTGGGCCAGATAATTGTTGGGTTTCGACGGGTTGGGTTTCGATAGGCTGAACTTCTAATAACGTATATCTAATGTAGGTTAGATACTTTGTTTGAATTTCAGCCGTGGCAGCGTCAGCTGCAAATTGCCATAAGAAGTATTCGCTTAATCGGTGGTACCCTGAATATTGTTCGAAAATTAAAACGCAATCATGGGGGTAAAGATGAAGTTTGGTATTTTATATAACGTTGATTATCGCAAACAGGTACATGGTACGCCCAGCGAGTATTACGCCATGTTGCTGGATCAGATAGAGGTAGAAGAGCAGCTAGGTTTTGATTCAGTCTGGTTTGGCGAGCACCATTATAATGGTTATGCTTTTGGTTCGCCGCCCGTTATCGCGATGGCGGCGGCGGCAAGAACCAAACGTATCCGGCTGGGTACTGGCGTATCGTTAGTTCCTTTAAGTCAGCCGATTCGGTTTGCTGAGGAATATGCCATGCTGGATGTGCTCTCCGGCGGACGGCTGGAATACGGTATTGGTCGTGGTTTTTTAAAGTATGCCCATGAAGTGATGGGTGTCAGCGAGGAAGAAAATCGGTCCCGTTATGAAGAAGGCGCGGAGCTGATTCTGAAGGCCTGGACAGCGAATGAGCCATTTGATTTTGCCGGCCAGCATTGGTCATTAAAAGATTATAGTTTTTTCCCAAAGCCCATTCAGGCACCCCATCCACCTATTTATGCCTCTGGGGTGATAACCCCTGAGAGTTTCGCCTGGGCGGGAAAGAAGGGCTTTCATCTCAGTACTGGGTTTTTCCTGCCGGCAAGAGAGCGGGTCCGTGATGGTATTGCCCTGTATCGAAAAACGCTGGTGGAATATGGCCATGACCCCGAGACGCGTGATGTAGCGGGAGTATTCCAGATGTATTGTGGTGAAACCAATGCAGAGGCCAGGCGTAACGGCGGTGAATATGTACTCAACTATTTAGAATATTTCCGCCATTTGGCGGCACGGAGTAATTTTACCACCAGTGATTTTTCTGCCCATCAGCGCGGCTCTGGCAGTGTCGACAGAATGGCCGGTTATGATGATATGGATCGCCAGAACCTGGTGATGATTGGTGACCCAGATAACCTGATTGAACGGATAAAATGGGCCCGTGAATATTATGGCACTAATTATCTGATTTTTGAGATCGCCCAGGGTGGCATGTCGCCAGATAAGGTCATCCCGTCGCTTGAACGCTTTGCACGCTACGTGATGCCAGAGTTTAAACAAGATTGATATTTGCCGTCGCTATTGGTCGGTTGTTAGGCGGAGTTTAACGCGGAACAAGTTATGATTGATCGGCTTGGCCTTTGGCCGAGCTGAGTTGTCAGTTATTGCTTGACATATTATGTCGAACGGGCCAGGTTAAATTATGGATAGTATGCTTAACCCAGTTTATTGGTTAGTTGTCGGTTTTGTGCTGGCGATAGCCGAAGTCATTATTCCTGGTGGCATTGTGTTTTTTTTGGGAGCTGGCTGTCTGCTTGTGGCGGGTGCGATCTGGATCGGTTGGGTAAGCACCTGGATGGGTGCGATGACGTTATTTTTTGTTAGTTCACTGGTTCTGATTGTTGGCCTTAGAACCTTTACCGTGCGACTAGTGGAAGGGGATTCATCTAAAGCCAATACGGTCGAAATACTGGATGATATCGGCGAAACAGTGTCTATCGTGGAAAGGGTAGGCCCAGGTAATAAAGTGGGCCGTATCCTGTATCGTGGCACCCAATGGGAGGCGTTAGGCAATGGCGAAGTATTTACGCCGGGTGATGAAGCAAAAATTGTTGCCCAGGAAAATGTGCGTTATATCATTGAGCGGATATCATAACTAAAGTGTTTTCTTTGCTTGCGTAATAAATAAAAGGACTTCTAAATTGGAACAACTGGTATTTTATTTTACGATTTTATTATTGCTGTTGGTTGGGTTGCTGTATCAACTGGTTCTAGTGGTGCCAATGCGACAGATGTGTGTGATCGAACGGTTAGGTAAGTTTCGCGCGATATATGAACCAGGTTTACATTTTCTGATCCCCTTTGTTGATCGTATTGCCTATCGTCATGAAACCAGAGAGCAGTGCCTGAATATACCCCATCAAAGCTGCATCTCGCGGGATAATATCCAGATCGATGTTGATGGACTGTTGTATATCAAAGTGATGGACGCCTACAAGGCGAGTTACGGTATTGAAGATTATCTGGTTGCAGCGGTTAATCTGGCGCAAACAACCATGCGTTCTGAGATCGGTAAATTGACTCTGGGTGGCACATTTTCAGAACGAGATTCGCTTAATGAAACCATCGTCCGAGAAATAGATCATGCGTCGGCGCCCTGGGGAATTAAAGTCCTGCGGTACGAAGTTATGAATATCACACCTTCCCCCAATGTGATCGATACGCTTGAAAAACAAATGGAAGCTGAGCGACAGAAACGGGCTGAGATTACCCTGGCCAATGCTGAACGTGACTCGACCATCGCCCTGTCCGAAGGCGAACGCCAGGAAGCGATTAACCTGTCCGAGGGCGAGCGCCAGAAACGTATTAATGAAGCCCTGGGTCGCGCCAGAGAAATTTCTATTCTAGCTACAGCTACTGCCGATGGTACCCAGGCAGTAGCAAGCGCAATGCAGCAACCGGGCGGCCGTTCGGCGATGAATTTACGCCTTGTTGAAACCTATATTGAACGTATTACTGAGTTATATGCAGCCGCTGATGTGAGCATCGTGCCCAATGAGCTGGCGAAGATTCAGGGTGTATTTGCAGGCATAGAACAGGCTTCTGAAGCTATGGCCGAATCGTCTCTGGCAGGGCCGTCTATGGCAGGGCAGTCCAGTTCATCGCAGCGAAGAGGAAACTAAAATGGATTTATTTGTGCTGGCGATCTGGGGACTGTTGTTTCTGGTGGTTATTGTTAAGTTTTTCCAGTCTATTCGACTGGTGTCCACTAAGACCGCGCATATAGTGGAGCGTTTAGGCCAATATCATAAGACCCTGGAGGCCGGCTTTCATGCCTTGATTCCCTTTTTTGATAAGGTCACCTTCGTCCAGGATTTACGTGAGGAAGCGATTGATGTGCCGCCACAGGACTGTTTTACAGGTGATGAAGTTAAGGTGGTGGTTGATGGCGTGATCTATATGTCGATTGTTGATCCGGTCAAGGCGAGTTATGGCATTGTGGATTATCGCTATGCGGCTGTGCAACTGGCGCAAACAACCACCCGTTCAGTGATTGGCACCCTCGACCTGGATCGAACTTTTGAAGAGCGTGATGTGATGAGCGCGAAGGTTGTTGAAGTGTTAGATCTTGCGGGGGCTGCCTGGGGCATTCGGGTTCACCGCTATGAAATAAAAAATATTACCCCGCCTGATACCGTGCGTAATGCGATGGAAAAAGAGGTTAATGCGGAGCGCGAACGACGTGCGATTCTGGCCTCTAGCGAGGGTGATAAGCAGAGCCGGATTAATCGATCCGAGGGCCTAAAAACTGAGCTTATAAACCGTTCTGAAGGTGAAATGCAGCGCCGCATTAATGAGGCTGAAGGCCAGGCAGAAGAAATTCTTGCTATCGCCGGGGCCACCGCTGAATCTATTCGTAAAATTGCGACCGTGGTGGTGCAGCCTGCTGGATCAGAGGCCCTTAAGTTGCAACTGAATGAGCGTTATATCAATGTATTAAAAAGCCTCGAAAACAGTAAGATTATTCTGCCTGCCGACCTAACCCAGTATCAAAACTGGGTCGATAATTTGGCGCTGGATAAACTGATTAAAGATTAGAAAGCACTATTTATCGTTTATTGCTTATCGTTTAGCTAACACCATGCATACGTTTATGCAGAAATGGCGAGATTATTAACACTAATATTCCTAAACCAATACCCACCCAGGCCAGTTTTTCAAATACATTGGCATAGATTGCAAGCGACGTTATAGCGTCGGTTGCTGCACCGCTAGTGTCTTCAATGGCCATAGCGCCAGCAATCATTCCGGCCACATAGTGGGCGAAGGAACTGGATAAAAACCATACGCCCATCATCATAGCCGCTACTTTTTGAACGCTTAATTTGGTCACCATGGACAAACCCACTGGTGACAGGCAAAGCTCGCCAGTGGTATGCAATAAATACATAAGTGCCAGCCAGATCATGGATACCTTGCCGTCTGGTCCTGCCTGAGAAATGCCGAAGATTAACACCGCAAAGCCCAAACCAGCCTGAAGTACGGCCAGGCCAAATTTCGCCGGCGTTGACGGCTCCAGGCCTCTTGCGGCAAGCTTTACCCAGATCCAGGCAAATAACGGCGCGAGTAAAATAATGTACAGCGGGTTGAGGGATAAGAACATCCCGGCAGTAAAGTATTGCCCCATATTGATGTTTCGATCGGTAAATAGTGTCAGCGAGGAACCAGCCTGTTCAAATAATGCCCAGAACAATACTGACACAGTAATAAGAATAAGCATGACCAGCATTCGGTCTCGCTCAACTGGCTCACATTGCGTCAGGCAAAACCAGATTGACCAGCCGACAACCAGCATGCCGATGAGCAGCAGTACGTATTTCATTTCGCCCGATTGTTGAATGAGCAGCCAGATCCCGAGTACGGCCATCAAACCAAGCAGATAAATAAGTCGTTCTCGGGTGAACAGGCTAAGCCAATTGGATTGGCTGGCAACGCCTGCGGTGAAAAGCGCAGCATTGATATGGGCGGTTTCAGGTGGCTCGCCATAACCCTGTAAGTGGCGTTGAAAGACCTGAAATACCGCCAGCCCTAATAACATCCCGAACCCCGCCAGTCCAAAACCGTACCGCCAGCCATAGGTCTCACCCAGATAGGCGCAGGCAATAGTCGCGGCAAAAGCACCGAGATTGATGCCCATATAAAAAATAGTAAACCCAGCATCTCGACGTGGGTCATTATCTGGGTACAGTTGGCCAACGATGGTTGAAATATTGGCTTTAAGGAATCCGACCCCAACAATGATGAATGCCAGGGACAGGTAGAATATCTGTGTATAAAATCCATCTCGAACCACTTCAGCGCCGTTCCTGATTGCCGCCTGACCTTCAAATGCCATGCCGAAATGGCCACAGACCAGCAGAATTGCGCCAAAGGTGATTGCTTTGCGATAGCCTAAATATCGATCAGCAATCAGGCCACCTAAAACCGGCATGGCGTAGACCAGTGAGCCGTAGGTGCCAAAAATCAGCGCAGCCTCTTTATCGCCGAATAAAAGGTGTTTTGTAAGATACAGCATGAGCAGCGCACGCATGCCATAATAGCTAAAGCGTTCCCACATTTCGGTAAAAAATAGTACGAATAGACCCTTTGGGTGGCCAAGGATGTCATTATTGTTGTTCATCGGTTGGCCTCGGTGGGAACTAAAATGCTGACCCAGGGTCTGGTTTAAGTGCAAAGGTAGTATGCGCCATAATAAATCTGCGCCGACATATTTTAATCGTTGGCAGTGTCCATACTAACATACTCTAAAGCGATGCTTCGATTAAGTTTGAATAGCCCGAACGTTGGGCTTGTGCCGAGGCCCATTGAGTTTCTATGGATGATGTTAGCTGATTTTGACAGTAGAATAGCGGCTGAATAAGTAGTGACTAGCGAATAAAATGAATAAACAGCAAGTAAGTGAGCAGCCACAGATCGGGTGGCTTCGTTGGTTGCGTTATCTGTTATTGGTCAGTATCGCATTAGCTGTAGCGGGTGTTTTTTATTATGACCTGGTAAGTTATTTGACGGTTGAAGCAATGCAGGGTTATAAAGACCAGCTGGGTGGCTGGGCGCCGCTGGTTTTTTTGTTGGCCTTTGTGGTTGGTGAATTATTGCAGTTACCATCGGTGTTATGGATACTTTTTGCTGGCCTGATCTGGCCCTGGTGGTTGGCCGTGCCCATATCGCTGTTATCGGCCATGTCTGCGGCCACGGTGGCATTTGTTGTTGCGCGATATTTTTTAGGCGCAAAGTTCCACGAAAAACTACCCACTAGATTAAAGGCCCTGAACCAACGTATCAATGCAGCACCATTGCGCGCTGTAATTGTAATACGCCTGACAACCTTTCTGCATCCGTTGGTTCATTGGGCGTTGGCGGCATCCAGTGTCAAGTTGCTGACCTTCCTGGCCGGGACCTTCATTGGTATTTTGCCTGCTACCATTGCAATCGTCTTTCTAGGCCAACAATTTGTTGATTTATGGGATGAATATTCTTATCCGATTATCGCAGTTGCGGCCATAGCATTGTTAGTTGTCGGGCTTCTTTCCAGGAAAAAACGCTCGAAAATATAGCCCGAAAATATAGATGCCTGGGTGGATAAACTAATGAATATGAAAACCACTGAATATGGTACAGGGGATAATTCTTATAAATCGGCTGGAGAATTGTTTGGTATTTCCAGTTTGGTAGATGATTTCTATCTAAATATGGCAGTAATCCCTGAGTGTAAAAAAATCCGCGCGATGCACCCAGCAGACCTTGGTGAATCCAGCCAAAAGCTGAAATACTTTTTGTCTGGCTGGTTAGGGGGCCCTAAGTTATATTTAGAAAACTACGGCCCGATTGATATTCCTGCAGCACATCAGCATTTATCTATAGGTACGTCTGAGCGAGATGCATGGTTAATTTGTATGCAAAAAGCTATCGCAAAACAGCCCTGGGAAGAAGACTTCAAGAGGTACCTGAACAGGCAAATCCGGATACCAGCAGAACGAATAGCCAACTAAATTAATTGACCTGTAATAGCATCCTAAATATCTTTTATTGAGCAATTATCGGTCGATTTTTATTCTAAGTCATGGTTATTATAGGTTGCTCATACAACACATAAATAAAGGAAATTAATATGGCCTATACCCAGATTGTATTTGAAAACCCGCAGACTGGAACGGTTAAGGAAGCACCGGTTGGTTTTTCCTGGACGGTATTGTTTTTCAACTTTTTCCCGCCACTGTTACGCGGTGACTTGAAGTGGGGCATTATTTTATTGGTACTTGCTGTATTTACTGGCGGACTTAGCTGCCTGGTATTCATGTTCATTTACAACAAGTTATATATAAAAGGGTTGATTGGCGAGGGCTATAAAGCGAAATCTGTTGAAGTAGGATCAATGGATGAGGTTTCCGACCAGCTGGCGCTTGATTTACCGGTGCTTGAAGCAGCCTGATATTTAGCGGTAGTAGCTATTATCCTGCATGTTTTCGCCTTAGCGTATACTTGCGCCAAGGCGCTTATGTAGTGCCAATATAAAGTTGCCCCTGGTGTGGTATGCAACCCAACCAGGGTATTCCAGCTTAAGCGCTAGCATACGCTCTAATTTAAATAGTTAGCCTATGGCCAAATCTCAAATAGTGAAATAAAGTCATTGCAGCAGTCGGCCTTGTTAATACGGCTAAACCCTGCCTCAAGGGATAGGTCGCGGACAACCTTTTCAGGCATGCCGCAGGTGCCCAGGCCCTCGCCGTCATTGGCCAGCGATGTGGTCATGCAGTAGTGCAAACTCATGCCGTATTTTAAGGTGGCCATGGGGCCTATATTTTCGTGTAACTTATCTTCCGCGGTAATCTCCTGCATGACATAAATGCCATTTGGCTTCAGGTGGGAGTGGATATTCTTCAGCGCCTGTCTCGGTTTTGGCATGTCGTGGATGACGTCGAAGGTAAATATAAGGTCATATTTTTCAGGTAATGGTTCAGCACCGTCAGCGACTTCGAAATGTAACCGATCTGCCAGGCCGGCATCCCTGGCGCGGGCATTGGCGCCATCTACCTGCGGTAAAAATGCATCAAAGCCGACAAATTTGGAGTTTGGAAAAGCCTCTGCCAATATCATAAGGGCCGTGCCTTTGCCGCAACCGATATCAGCGACATTAACGCCAGCTTCGAGTTTTGCCTGAACCTCTGGTAAGGAAGGAATCCATTGTTGTAAGAGCAGGTTTCGATAACGTACACCGCTGGATCGGCTCATGCCATCATAAAGCTTGGGGTGAAAACTGGATTGGGCCACACCACCACCGTTCTGGAAAGCTTCAACCAGCTCCTCGAAGGGTGTCATCGAATGCACCATAAGTTCCAATATGCCGCCCTGGAAAAGTGGACTGTTCTCGTCGGCCAGGGGCATCCGGTGTTCTGCGGGCAAGGTATATGCCATGCTGTCCGAGTTAACCTCAAGGTAGCCTGCGGCGGTCATGCCTTGCAGCCATTCTCTTGCGTAGCGTTCGTCAATTTTTGCCGTGTCGGCTAATTGCTCGCTGGTGAGATGATCGTTCTCAACCAGCGCCTTAAACAGATCTAACCGGTCACCTATGGCGCACATCCGTGCTGCCATAGAGGCAGCCAAATCTTGCTGAAATTTCCCCATAAAGCGTTTGGCTTTGCTCTTATCAAAAGTCTTATCGAAGCTCTTATCAAAGCTCTTACCTAAAGTCTTATCAACAGCCTTATCTGGTTTGTCTGAGGTGTTCGTTGTTGCTTCCACTATGGTTAATTCCTGTAGTTTTCTAATTATTCGAATTGATGGGTTTTAAACCAGTGTTTGGTATTGCCGGTAACTTGATATTTTTCAGTGATTGGCTTTCATTAGTTGGCATGTTTGAAGTCGCCGACTATGTTTGAAAATAAGCCCAGCTGAAGTGACGACAAATACTACACAGAATAACAGGACTTATCTAGACAGAAACCTGGTGCCGCCTGTGCTGGATTAGGATTAGCAACAGAGGGTTATTTGTGATATTGATATCATTATTAAGTGCTTTTGCTGCTGAGCTGTGAGCGTTAGTTCTTGGCGAACACCAGCTTTTAATACAGCCCCCTAATATAAGATACTAAGTACAAGACATTCGCTGCAACTAGAACGTTTCGATAAATCATTTGTGGTAAGAGGAGATAGAGATGTCCATTGTTTCTGAAAAGTTGACTAAAAACGCAGCTGCGCAGGGTCTGGTGCAACAGGCCAGTCCAAAACATATGTCGCATGTTGCTATTAAGACCAGCAATATCAAGGCAATGCGTGACTGGTATCTATTGGTTTTTAATGGCAAGGCGCGTATTGATAACGACGCTGCCTGCTTTATTAATTTTGATGCTGAAGATCATCGTATTGCTTTGTTACAGTTGCCAGGCCTTGAACCCGCTCAGCGTAAAAGTATTGGTATTGAGCATGTGACTTTTACCTTTGCCGCCCTGGGTGAATTATTGGGGAATTTTCAGCGTTTAATGGCGCTTGATATTACGCCCTTCTGGTGTGTGAACCATGGCATGTCAACGTCGATGTACTATGCAGACCCGGATGGTAATCATATCGAATTACAGGTTGATAATCATGCAACACAGGCGTTGCTCGAAAATTGGTATAAGCGTGGCGGGTTTCCAGCCAATGGCCTTGGGACAAATTTTGACCCGGCAGTGATGCTCGATAAATTTTGTTCGGGTATACCTGTTAGCGAGCTATTAGAGCCGGGTTCTGCGCCTGGTCCAGGTTGTGGTGCTCCCAGACTGATATAAGGATCTATTTAATGAACTTCCTGGATATGGTTGGGCATACGTCATTTTTTCTTACTGCGTTATCTTTTTATGTGCGCGATATGCTGCTGCTGCGGGTGCTGGCCGTTGTTTCTGGGGTAGTCGGTATCGCCTATAATTTTTTTATACCCGTGGGACCGATGTGGTTAGCGATCTTTTGGTTGTCTGTGTTCCTGGCCATTAATAGTATTCGTATTATCGGAATTTTTCTCGATCGCCGTAGTATTGACTTTAATGAAGAAGAAGCCGAGCTACATGAAACATTGTTCCAAAATTTTTCGCCGGTTGAATTTAGAAAGCTAATGCGCATTGGCGATTGGTGCACTTCGGCTGCAGATGAAAAATTAGTCGTCCAGGGTGCTGAGGTTGAGGGCCTGAAATTGATTTATAATGGCGAAGTAATTATTCAGCGTGATGGTGTCGAAGTTGGTCGAGCGCGTGATGGGGCGATGATTGGTGAGGTGTCTTTTTTGCAGGGCGGGGCGGCGAATGCAACTGTTCTGACGACTAATAAATGCCGTTATGTTGACTGGTCGGCGGATGAATTACATAAATTATTAAGCCGAAATCCCAGTATGGATATTGCGATGAAACACGTATTCAGCATTGATTTAATGCGTAAGCTTAATCCTTAGGTTATTTATTTTATTGCTGTTGCCAATAAACCGCAAAACCTATCCAGCTTGCGGCTAATAACAGCCAGGGTAAGCCCATAAGGGCGAGATTCGAAGGACTATGGCGATTACCTGAGTCGGGGTTGATATCGGCTGATGTGAGGTGTTCAGCGGTATTGCGGCTTTGCTTTTTGCGTCGTTTATCCTGTGCGCGGGCTTTAGATTTATGTTGCTTCTTATAATCCGCTATTCCCTTTTCAATACCCTGGGCAATTAAACGGGTTTGATTTTTGGTTTGGCCGGGCTTTTTTGTACCATTGGCGATTTTTAAGGCCTCGCTGTGGGACTCCGGTGAAATTTTATCTTTAGTCACTTTTACTTCATCTATTATTATTTGCGATTATTTTGTAGTTAGTTATTCAGCTTGAGCTTTTATCGGCAATGCAAAATCAGCACTACACTTGCCCCTGTACCAGCGCATCGATTAAAACCGGTTCGACATTGGCCAGGGCTTTTTTCATGGCGGCGTTAAATTCTAAATCTGTGGTGGCTTTAATAGCCTGCATGCCAAAAGATTGGGCCAGGCCGGCAGGGTCAATTGCGGGGTCCTCAAAGTCCATGCCAATATATTGCTCATTATCATGGAAAGACTTGAGCCGTTGTTTGATGATCCGATAACCGCCGTTGTTTGCCAGGACAAAGATAATCGGCAATTTCTGTTTCGCTGCCGTCCATAACGCCTGGATACTATACATGGCACTGCCATCACCAATTAATGCAATAACTCGCCGTTCGGGTTGAGCTAGCTGTACACCTACTGCCGCTGCAATACCCCAGCCAATACCGCCGCTCATATTACCAAAAAAATCGTGGCGATCGCGGATTGGCAGTAGGCTAAGCAGGGTTTGTGAGGTGGTTATACCTTCGTCAACGATGACGGCGTTGTCGGGCAGATTATCCACCAACGACAGAATCAGCCGAACTGGCGCGATTGGGCTGGCGGTTTGGTCTTCCTGTTCTGCGGCCTTGCGTAGTTGGTCACGCCTGGTGCTCCAGTTACGTTGCTTGATAGTGGCCAGGGTATCTTTTGCCTGTTGGGCACGCTCAGAGCTGATGAGTGCTTTTAAGGTGGCATTGAGATCAATTAAAGTTTGTTTAACATCCGCTTTGATTGCCATCGCTGCCGGGTAGTTTTTGCCGAGTTCTGCATCCCGCAGACCTATCTGAACTACAGAGATATCTGCCGGTAACGGCTCTATTTCACTATAGACCGACATTTTTAATAAATCTGAACCCAGGCTGAGTAATAAATCGTAATTGCTGAGTATTTTGCGCACCGCCGATTGGTCGCGGTTCAGTCCGCCAAGATATGCCGGGTGTTCGGAACGAAAATAACCGCCCGCCTGTACCGTCTGTTGATAAACCGGTGCGCCTAATATCTCGGCCAGTTCTGCTGCCTGGTCGAGGGCGTCACTGGCAACAATTTCATGGCCGGCAATAATCATCGGAGATTTGGCAGCTAACAGACGTTTGGCCAGGGCGGTAGTAATGGCCGCAGCGGGGCGAGTTGCGGTTTCAATGCGGGTTGGGGCACCGAGATCAAGGGCGGCTTTGGTATTGAGAATATCCCCGGGTAAAGATATAAAAACCGGGCCGGTAGGCGGTGTCATGGCAATGGTAGCAGCGCGATGCATAATGCGCGGCAAATCTTCAATGCGGGTTACTTCCACAGCCCATTTAACCACCGGCTCAGCAATTGGCAGCAGCGGCGCATAGAGTAATGGTTCGGTTAAACCGTGGCCCTGTTCCTGCTGGCCAGCGGTAATTATAATCGGTGAACCGGATACGAAAGCTGTATATAACGCCCCAATAGCGTTACCAAGCCCTGGTGCAACATGGACATTGCAAACACCCAGTTGGCCCGATGCGCGGGCATAGCCATCTGCCATAGCAACCACAATGGATTCCTGCAAGGCCATAACATAGCCCATCTCTTCCTGTTCTGTGAGTGCGTGCATGATGGGTAATTCGGTGGTGCCCGGGTTGCCAAACATGGTTGTGACACCCTCACTGCGCAACAGTGAAAGAAAGGCAGTACGCCCTGCGATGAGATTGCTTTCTGTTGCGGTCAATATGTTCTCCTTAACGGTGATACTTTTTAGGTCTTTTAATCTTTCTAAGCTTTTTAGTTGTTGCCTAAATTACCGGTTTATTCCGTATCACGTATTGCTGCATTATTTTGAGCTTGTTGTCATTGAGGTGCCATTTCAGCTGTTATGTTAGCTATTATTTCAGCTGTTATGTTGATTGGGCCAGCTGAAATGGCAACCAGGGGTCAGCTTAAGATAAACCCAGGATAGCCCTGTGCTTCATTTTCTCGACACCGAGAAAGATAATGCTGCACCATGGGGTAGTATAAAAGCTCGCGACGTTTGCCAGGGATGTTAGCCCCCATATACCAGGAGTCAGCCTCTGGTAGCAGAGTCATATTAGCAATATTTTCGAGTTCCTGGCCCCATATTTCCGCTGCTTCTGCGGTGGTTTCGATGCGCATCTGTTGTTTGTCGCGCATCGCGGAGAGGCAATTAACGACCCATTCGCCCTGTAATTCAGCACAAGTTGGGCCGTTACAAAAGGCAGTAGGGCTCTGGGCGCCGTATAACATCAATAAATTAGGGAAATGCGGTACGCCGATACCCAGATGGGTGCGGATACCATCGGTCCAGCCTTCCTGCATTGATTTGCCATCGGTACCGCGTAGATCGATTTGGCTTAATCCGCCGGTGCTGGTGTCGAAGCCTGTTGCGAGGATAATAATATCCAGCTCAACTTCGCCGGCTTCGGTGCGAATGCCGGTCGGTGTTATTTCCAGAATAGGCGTGGTTTTAGTATTCACTAGATCAACGTTATCCTGATTATATACTTCGTAATAAGTCTGCTCCAGTGAAGGGCGTTTACAGCCAAATGGATGGGGCGGCTCTGTAGGTGCTAGAGATTCGAATAACTCCGGATTATTAATCCGGGCGCGGGTTTTGTCGCGCCAGAAATCGTAGGACAACCGATTTGACTGGGCATTCGTCAAGGTATCGGTAAATGTACCTGCCCAGAAATTAAACCCGCCTTTTTTCCAGGCAGCTTCATAGGTGGCCAGTCGTTCTGCTTCGTCTACTTCGTGAGCGGCTCGTCTATCTGCTGTAATATCAAAAAAAGTTGATTCGGTTTCAGTTCTGCGGCGAAACAGCTCTGGGTATTCTTTTTTTGCTTCCTGCTGACCCGCCACATCGAGCTGTCTTTGTTCCATAGGTAGTGCAAGATTAGGTGTACGCTGAAATATCGTTAAATGCCCTGCAACCTTGGCAGTTTCCTGGATAACCTGTACGCCGCTGGCGCCGGTGCCGATCACGCCCACCCGTTTGCCAGCCAGGGAACATTGTTCCTTAGGCCAGTGTGCGGTGTGATGGCTTATACCTTTAAAAGATTCCAGACCTTTGATTTGCGGTATATGCGCTTTGGCGGCAAAACCGATACAGGGAATGACGAACCTGGCACGACTCGTTTCGCCACTTTCGGTGCTTACTTGCCACTCATTGCGGTCATTATCAAACTCTGCGGCAGTGACGCGGGTGTTGAACTGAATATCACGACTCAGATCGAGCTTTTTATCAACGTGTTCGAAATAGCGGCATAACTCTTCCCAGCCAGGAAATCGTTCTGTCCAGTTCCAGTCTTCCCATATTTCAGGCATTGAAAACTCATAATTTGGAATATGTGAGTCGACTCTGGCACCTGGGTAGCGGTTCCAGTGCCAGATGCCACCCAGGCCAGAGGCTGCCTCCATAAGTTTTACGGAGAATCCTTCCTGGCGGAGTCTATGTAATTGATAAACGCCATTAAAACCGGCGCCAATGATGATAGCGTCAAGTGCTGCTGGCTGTTGGCTGTCTGCATTTTTGGATGCTGCTGAAGTCAATTAAATCTCCAAAGGGTTAAACCTGTAACTACTGATTTAATCATTATATAGGAGTGGCGGGTAATATGGGTGGTCTGTGGAAGGTGTCAGGCGACCTTTGATCAAAATTCATTTTCAATACGTTTTGAGGCATTTATAGTGTCAAATGTAAGCTTCAGATAGAAGGATCTGGTTGATGAATAATTTATTAGTAGCGCTAGTAATACTAGCCTGTGCAAGCATTGCATCAGCAGATTCGATAACGGTGAGTCTAAAACCATCCAAAGGGTTGTCGGGTACGGCATCACTTAATCTTCATGAAGATGGCAAGGTCACCCTGTTGATGTATAAGAGCCCAGTAAATATAGAGGAAAATTTAATTGAAGTTACTGAGTTGCAGCTGGCCGAATTACGCGCCGTAGTTTTAAAGGCACTTAATAGCTATTTAACAAAAACCGATTATAAGGCAATAGAATTACATGATTTTTCGGTTTCATTCCTACACACCAAAAATCAGGTGTCAAAAAATATCACCAGCAAACGATTAACCGAAACAGCAAAGCTGGCTTTGAGGAAGATTTTTGCGGTGGTGCCAGAAATGAAATTAGGTTATTTGGATGGGGATATCTAATCTAAAAGGTCAGTATCATAACGACAACGTTATACCCGTGTTAGCTGTCTGGCTCATTTTTCCTCATCACCTGCAAAGAAAATATTTCAGCATTTGACATCTTTGATACCTATAAACTACAGGGAAGGTGTTTCTTAGGATGACCGATTCTTCATCGGCAAAGAATCAGGCTGCTTGAGTTGACGAATTAAAGCAGATTTGAAAAACCGTTATGAAAAATACCGTTCAACTTCTGCCTTGGTCATTTCTCTGGTTGCATTTGAAAAACAATAATAATCGGGCCGTTGGTCCGCATAATATTGCACGTCCATTTTTAGGCCTTCCAATTTTAGAAACAGGCCTACAGGCATATTGTATTCTCCTGTTTCTTTTATTTGATAAAAAAGATGGGTGCCGCAGCTTGAACAAAAACCCCTGAATGCCCAGGCTGAAGACTCATAGCGAGTAATGTTTTCAGCGCCTTCAATGTTTACATCTACACCGCAGCGTAAAGAGAAATAAGGCGCGCCGCCCCACTTTCTACAAGTATCACAATGGCAGGCGCTGAAGTTAGGCTCAATCTTTGTGGCGGTAATTTTTATACTGCCGCAGAGACAAGTTGTTTGGCCTGAAATTGTTTGCGAGATAGTTTCTGACATATTTATTTCCGCCTTTCCTTTGGCTTTATTTGTGCGCTTGAACAAGTTGACGATTTATGAGCGCAGAAGATGCCCCTTAAATTGTTCCGCAGATGTTCTGGTTTGGGCAATATTTGCGAGCTAGTCAGACATCATGTCTTATTAGCCTTAAATAGCAAGTGGCATATTCAGTCATTAGCGGCAAAATGGTAGAAGTGGTTTTTAAAATAGCTGGCTGTAAATAGACGCCTCGAATCGGAATCGTATATATGGCCAGGTGAGAATTACCACCTGTGTCGATGACACAGGTCTGTGTCGGAATTTATCTCGAGTAGCTGATGCCCTTTTTTAGAATTCAGGGTTTTTGAATCCTGGTCCATGTAATAAAAAAGGGCTCAGTCATAAAGTTTTTAACGGCGTTGTTCCTAATTTGGCTTTTTGCTGCCACCTTTGCCGCCACCTTTGCCGCCACCACCATCATCAGCGGTACTTACGATGACAGCTACGCCGATACTAGTATTGCCAGCATTATCGATGGTTTTTACCGTATAGGTGTAGTTCGAAGCGATAGTGCCACTGAGGTTGTCGGTATAGGTGTTTTGCGTGGTAGTGGCAAGCAAGCCTGCAGTTTGCTCGTAAATTTCGTATCCCGCCGCATCGGTTGAGGTACTATCAGTCCAGCTTAGGCTGACGCGATGTCGTTTGCCTTTTTTGCTATGGCTTGCTGCCAGATTAGTAATATCCATTGGTGTTGTGGCATCCACCGTTAACGTGCCGTCAACAGTCACTAGCTCTGCCGCCGTGCTAACGGTAAAGTTTATGTCCTCTGATGCTGGGCTGCCATGAATAACCAGGCTAAAATCTTTTTGACCGCCGGCGCCTACGGTGAGGTTGTTGGTTTCAAAATAACCTGCGGTCGATGGGACTACGGTTAATGTAAATACGCTGTCACCACAAATAGTGCTGTTATTATTACCTAGCGTCACAGAGTAGGTGTAATCTGTGTTGGGGCTAACTGTGGCAAAAGACGGGTTAAGCGCCAGGTCAGGGTTATTTTCGATGCATTCCATGCCTCCGAGATTGATATTTAGTTCAACGATGCCGTCCACGTCCTTGCCGCCTACCTGGGTAATGGTGAGATTGTTTGTAGTATCAGTATATATATCGCCTGCGCCAAGCTGGGCGACCCTCAAGGTACGAGCATACCCAGTTCCTGCGTAGCGATGAATATTAATGCCTTTCAGTGCTGCGGAATTAAGGGTTGTTAGGCCTGTGTCGTAACCTGTGGCCTGGCGTGCTGAGATGAAGTAAGGGTCGCCATCATTGACGTCAATCCTCAATATGGAAGGCGCTAAAACAGAAGGGCCGTTGCTTGCATCCTGGGCTTCCTGGAGCGGTGCAATATGGTAGGTCCCAGAGGTTGTAACTGATGCAGTGCTGGCGCTGTCATAACCTTGATACCAGCCCATTTGCCAATGATGAGCAGCATCCAGGGCGCGTACACCTTTAGAGGTTGAGTAGCCCAGAAAGCTTGACATATCAGCGTATTGATCGGTGCCAGAACCAGCGTGCGCCATAGACAGGTTGTGTCCCATTTCATGAGACGTTGTATTGACATCATGGCTCCAGCGGTTAAAGGCGCTGCACGACCCGCCGCAACCTACGTTGGCATAACCAGTCCAGTTGCAGCCCAGGTTTTTTGGCACTGCGAAAATTCGATGTTGGTAAAATAGCGGGTCGACGCCTATTTGTTTGGCGGCAGCCAGAAATTCACTAACATAAGAAAAAGGGTTGCTGCAAATTTCTGCCGCTGTGCGAGTGCTTTGAACAGGGCCGAAGACATCAGGCAAACCGTCCGGCTCTGCAACCCCGTCGCCATCAGCGTTGTCAACATCGCTCTTGATGGTAAGTTGACCAAAGCTGATTTTAGCGTACATATCCTTCATGTTTTGCTGGTCACCGAAATAGTAACCGGGTGTATTCGCAATTTCAGTGGCGCTATGACTGACATCTGATGCGTTCACTAAAATAACTACTGCAGTGCGTTCAATCTGTGACCCGCCCTGGGCTGAAGACGGCTCTGAAAGCTGAGGCTCTTTAGTTGGCTGAGGCTCTTGGGTTGGCTGAGGCTCCGACGATGATGCTTCAAAAATTGCGGCCTGTACTTCAACGTTACCTTTTCGTACTGTTCCTCGAATCTTGATACCTATGCCGGAGCGCATGATTGATGGTGGACCGTCAACAAACAATAATTTTATAGGCGCGGCATCGGGTGCCTGAACAAGGAAAAACTCATGTTGCGCCGTTCTTGCTTCAAGGTCTTCACGAATAAAAATCTCCAACTTGCCGCCTATTTCTACGCGACTACCTTCTGGCAACGAACTCGGCGGTGCTGCGTAGGAAAAATTCAACATGAATAGCATCAAAATGCTAACAGAAATACGAAGTGTGATTTTAAACATACTAATACTCGTTTTTTTGGTTCTGCGGTAGCCTGCGCTGCCGCTGACCTCATTTACTTTTTTTTTAAAAATCAGTTGAGGGTGACGTTAAAACAAGTCTAGTGATCAGAGCCGTGCTATGTACGAAAATTAGCCAGAAGTGTGATCGGCCTCACAGGGGAAACCGATGAGTGGTGCTTTTGAGCTACCAGTGGATAGCATATTGATGGTAAAAAAACAGGCTGTAGGGTTTTTACGGGTTTTTTGGAAAAGTGTTAAATGGGATTTTTGGTACGCAGAAGGCCTGTTTTTTCTATTTATCTCTTCTTTGCCGTAACGAAGATATTCACTTAATCAAAGGTTCGGTAACCGACTAATTAAAGAAGCCAGGCCGTACATAGATAATATGTTAGGCCTGGCTATTCGCAAGATAGACTTGCGGTATGGTAGTTGGTGACAATTGTCACTTGATCAGAAAATCATTAGTTAACCGAGCGGTCTTTGTTTTCCCAAAACGGCGCCCGTAACGCTCTTTTCAGGACTTTACCTGGGCCGGATTTTGGTAATGGTTCATGCATTATGTCGATAATCTTTGGTACCTTGTAACCACCAATATGTTGCCGGCAAAATTCTATAATTTCAGTCGGGTCAACGTTATGATGTTCTTCTCTTGGGACTACTACGGCGTGTACAGCTTCGCCCCATTTCTCGTCTGGGACGCCAAATGCGGCGGCTTCTAATACGGCTGGATGCTGGTATAGAACTTCTTCAACTTCGGTGCAATAAACGTTTTCGCCGCCAGAGACGATCATATCTTTCGAGCGGTCCACCAGGAATAAATAGCCTGCTTGGTCCAGATAGCCAAGGTCACCGGTCCAGTACTGGCCATTTTTTAATACTTGTTCAGTTTGTTCCGGTTTATTCCAGTAGCCTTGCATTACATTAGTGCCGCTAACCACAACTTCGCCGATTTCACCTGTCGGCAGGTTTTGTCCCTGCTCGCTTAATATAGCGATGGACGCGCCGATTACTGATCGGCCGCAGGATTTTGCGCGCGGATCACCAATCAGTTTTTCTTCATTACATAACACCGTGGTGAGTGGCGAGAGTTCTGTTGCGCCATAAACTTCAACCATTTGAGCGGTAGGAAAAGCCGTGCTGGTGCGGCGAATGACTTCAGTGGCAATAGGGGAGCCGCCATGGGCAACAACCTGTAAAGACTGAGTATTACGTGGTCGACTATGCTGCTCCTCGGCCATGGCAGCCAACATTGTGGGTACGCCAAGGGTGAGATTAACTTGATGTTTTTCTATTAGCTCTAAAGCTGCGGCTGGATCAAAGGTACCCAGCGCGATCTGGCAGGAGCCCATCCATATTGCTGCCAGAATGCCGTTGGAACCGGCGGCATGGAACATAGGCGCCATGACCAGCGTTCGATCCTGATCAGACTGGGGTACCGTTGCTAGCCAGTTATGGGTATTGGCGATTAAATTTCTATGGCTCAACATGACCCCTTTGCTGGCACCTGTGGTGCCGCCGGTATAAAACAGGCCGGCCAGTGCATTTTCGTCTGGATCTAGTCCTAAAGGTGCGGGTGTTGATTTTTCTAATAAGCTTTCGTAGTCATCTGGCAGTGAAATAACGTGATCTACAAGTTGCTCGAGATTACCCAGGTCGGTCCTGTCAGTGAGAAGGATTTTTGCACCAGAATCTTTGAGGGCATATTCCAGCTCGGGTAGTGCATGGCGGGTATTTAATGGCACCACAACCATTTTTGCTGCTGGCACGGCAAGATAGGTTTCAACATACTGATGTGAGTTGTTGGCAAGAATGGCGATTCGATCACCAATAACAGCGCCTAGTCCCTGTAAGCCGCCAATCAGCGCCGAACAGCGATCATAAAGTTGCTGGTAGCTGATTTCGATGTCGTCATTTATTAGGGCGATCCTTTCAGGACCTATTTGTAATGCGCGTTTTAGCGGGTCGATTAGTGTATGCATGTGGTTCTCTTATTATTTATAGCATGGCAAATATACCTGATTCGGCCTTGAAGTCCTATGCTGGTATAGGCTGGCCAATGTTTGTTGTAACTCATGTTGACGTTTGTTGGCTAAATTGGTCATAGGTAGTGGGTTGCATAGCTGTGAGGTTATACTAAAATTAGAGCAGAAAATGGCAAGGTTGCGTTTCGTTTTAGGATAGTAAGTATTGCCCATAGGTTGACGTACATAGACCTACATGGGTTGTGTGATTCACAAGGAGAATATCAGACATGAAGTCAGTAATTCCTACCACTCTCGTCTTGCTGGCGAGTAGCCTGAGCCCGTTATTGACAGGTCAGGTTTTTGCCAATGAGAAGGCTGTAAAGCCGCCTGCTGTAGATAAACCAGAGATAGTCATAAAAACCACCGGTGGGCTGAAAATATATACCGCAGACAAGGCCTTTAGCTTTAAATTGGGAGGCCGCGTTCAATGGGATTTTGATGTTTATGACGGGGCGCTTACAGCAGATAATGACCGCCGCTCGGGCGGTGACCTGAGACGGGCACGGATAGAGCTAGGGGGTACCTTTTATACTGATTGGCGTTATGTGTTTACAGTTAATCTGGGTCAGGCGAATAGCTCCGGCAAAACCAATTTTAGTTCTGTTGGTATTTCATATCATGGCTGGGACTGGGGATCTGTATTTGTCGGGCGGACCAAGGAACCTTTTGGACTTGAAGAATTAACCAGTTCAAAATCAATTACCAGCATCGAGCGCGCTTATTGGGTTGAAGCCACAGACGTAGATTCTCAACCCAATTATGGTATCAGAGTTGATGGTTTCAGTGATTTTGGGCTGGGCTGGTCGGCCGCTATTAATAACCCCAGTGGTGGCCCCAAAGATGATTCTGGGCAGGAAAATTTTGCCTTTACTGGCAGGTTATTTTACGCGCCGATTGCCGAACCTGGACATACCTTGCATTTTGGTGCGGCTTTTACAGATCGAGGTATAGATGATCCAGTGGAGCTTAATGGCTTTAAACTGGATATTGCTGAACATGGCGGCAAACTTGATTCACGGAAGTTACTATTGGATGAAGATCGTCAATGGCAACTGGAAGCGGTCATGATTCGGGGCCAGGTATCACTGCAGGGAGAATACTTTCATCGTCACTTAGGTGGCGCAGCTGGTGGACCAGATGGCGATGTTGATGGCTATTATATTCAACTTGCCTATACCTTGACCGGTGAATCTCGGGGTTATAAGAACAAGGTGGGGTATATTGATAGTATCAAACCTGGTGCTGGGGGTGCCTGGGAAGTAGTGCTGAAATATGACTATATTGAATTTGATCAGGATGGCTTTGATACCGAAGAGGTCAGTGGCGTTCTGATTGGCACCAACTATTATCCAAACCGGAATATGAAAATTATGCTGAACTATATTGCGGTAGATAGTCGTGACCTAGCTAGCACCGCAGATGGCGATAGCGATGCAGATGTTTTATCCCTTAGGCTGCAATTTGCCTTTTGAGTACATATTTTTAATAGCTGTGGACTGGCTGCGGTGAAAATATTAGCAGTCCACCGGTTATGTGAAGGTTTAGTGCGTGATTCAAGTATTTATTTGGCCGTTAATGTCGTCGTACCATCCCAGTCCTCCGGTAATTCATCAGCATGGTTTTGATAATATTGACATCGACTGACTAATAACTGGATTGATTTATCATCCGCATATTGTTTTTGCAGGTTTATTAAAATGTTTGTCGCTGCTTGCCATTCCCGATTCAGATATGCGTCAAAGGCGGTCTGATACTGTTCGTAGAAATCCATAGGCCTGTGTAAATCGGTATCTGTCAGGTTGATGTCGCAGATTAGTTCGTAAATAGGGACGCCGCGTGTTTTGCCTTTGACGGCTACCACATCTAGCTGGCGACAAAAAAAGTGCTGCTTAACTTCGTAGTAGGTAGTCTCGCTGATAATAATGCGAGTGCCATAAAGCTTGTTAATACCTTCGAGACGCGCAGCTAAATTTACCGAGTCGCCGAGCACAGTGTAGTTTATTCGCACCTCCGAGCCGACATTGCCAACAATTGATCGCCCTGTATGTAAACCAATGCGGGTATTTAACGTCGGTTTTCCGAGATCGGCCCAGTTTTTATTGAGTTCATCATTTTTCTTCTGAAATGCCAGAGCGGTAGTGCAAGCATTAAGGGCTTTGTTTTTTTGTTCAACAGGTGCGCCCCAAAAAGCCATGATTGCGTCGCCAATATATTTATCGATGGTGCCATGGCCTGCCATAACAACATTGCTCAGCTCATCAAAATACTGTGACAAGTGGATCATCAAATCCTGTGGATGCATACTTTCGGCAATGGTTGTGAAGCCTTCAATATCAGTGAAAAATAACGTTAGTTCGGCTTCTTTTCCGCCCTGACTGGCTTCTTCGCCGAGTTCAATTAATTGCTTAACCAGTTCAGCTGGCACATATTTACGGAATGACTGTAGCCCAGCAGTGGTGGATATTAGTGCCTGACTCATAGAGTCAATTTCCAGGATGTTTGATGGCACCTGTTTGACTTCATCAAGGTCCAGGGTTTTTATTTTGGCCGTCTCAATACTCAGTTGTTGAATTGGTTTGGTAATACGACGGGATAATAGTTGTATGAAAAAAAGTGAAACCAGGAAGATGACAGCAACAATGACCAGGGTTTGTAGCAGTACATTGTTCACTCGGCCAAGGATTTCATCTTCAGGGAAAATAACAAATACCTGCCAGGGAAAAACGCCGGAGAATGGGTCGACTTTAGTCACATATTTATTACTGTTGGTGACTGTGGTAAATGAACTTTCTTTGTTGAGTCGAAAATGGTCATAGGCATCGCGGATGTATTGCTCGGGTAAGTCGTAGACCAGTGCCATGCGCCGTAGGCCAGTATTTTGTAATAATTTGCTCAACAGGCCAGGGTCAGGGTAGGCGATTAGTTCGTGAGACTCGTTACTGATAAATGCGGTGCCATTGGTTGTTATCTCCTGGATCGCGAGGAAACTTGACAGGCTTTCGAGTGGCAGGTTGACGCCAACAACTGCAATGAGTGTTCCGGCTTTATCTTTAACGGGATAGGATGCAGAAATTCCTGGTGTTTTTGCGGTAGTAAATGGGTATACGTTGGACCAGTAAACTTTGTTTTCTAATCCTGTATTTAAAAACCAGGGTCGTGTTCTGGGGTCAAAATTGGGCTTTTTAGATTTCCTGGCGTCGATTTCTATCTCTGAGTAATCTGGGTTTCGATAGATCCATTGTTCTATCGGTATATCTAAGTTGCGATTAATGACACGGGTAGCCATTCTTGGGCTACTTCGTACCTGGACATAGTTGCCCTGGGTGTCTGCGACAAATATTGACTGGACCTGGGGGTAAGCCTTTATTTGCTGCCACATATATTTCAATAGCATTTCCTGGTTTTTTATGATGTCAGCTGAACCCACTAGTTGGCTAATAACGCCGGACTGGATGGCGGGTGCATCCAGGTAATTGGTGGTCTGTTCAATAATATTTTTGGTTAACTGGTTTGCCACGCTATCGCGGTACTCAAGCACAATTTGCCTGGAACCAAAATAAAAGCTGGCGGTTGCTGCGCCCAATGTAACCAGTGCCAGAATAGAAAAATATTGCAGGATGGTTATGTTCAGAGATTTTTTTTTTGTCATAAGCATCCGTTTTTAGTTGTAGCGCTGTTTATGGTTCGGCTTTATTAGGCGCTGACCAATCATACTCGACTAGCAATGTCAGCTACTAGTACCAGTTATTACTGACTGCCGTCAATACCAACTACGTATGGCAATTATAAATGGTTAGCAATCAATGCCCAATATCCGTCGTCGGAAGATTATATTTTTTTCGCGGTAACAATAAACAATAGGCCGAAAATTATCGTAAATAAGCCAAAGAAAGATAATGCGATATTACTCTGAAATGCCAGGCTGAGGGCGTACCCTATGCTTAACGGGCCTAACATATGGCCGGCACGTTCAAGAAATGTATAGGTTGCGGTTACTGATTTGACGCCATATTCGTTGGCCACACGGGTCTTGTTGATATGGGTGACCACCGGCGAGGTGAGCAGGCCATTTGAAATACCTGCCATAACCAGGCAGAAGAGGATCACCAGGGTTGGCAGGCTCGGGTTGTCAAACGACCCCAGCAGTTGGTTGAAAGTAATTGCCAATGTCGTTAGCGTTTCGCTACCTGGGGTGGAAAAAGCTGCTGGCCTGTGGGTAACATCGGAGAAGCCAAGGATGAAAATACTTGCCCCGCCAACAATTGTACTGGCAAATAAAATACTGCGAGTATTATTGCGGTCATCTACCCATCTGGCTGCGTAGTGGGTTACTACAATTGAAGCAATATAATAAAGCATTAAGGCCTGACCAATTTCTCCAGCAGCGAAACCATGACCTGACAGTAATAAAGGTGTGGCGAACATAATCACACCGGTAATGGCCATTTTACCGGGCATCGCAATAAGCAACAGGGATTTTACAAATTCGGTATCTCTAAAAACAACGCCAATATTTCGCAGGATACCGTAAAAACTCTGGGCCGTTGTAGCGTTGCCCGTGGTTGGCTGAATTTCTCCGTTGTTGGTGTCCTCATTGCTGCCTTCTATACTAGCGGTTATCAAAAATAGATAAACCATACCGATCACACTCAGCGCTGAGCCAATAATGAATACCGTGGTATGACTGGTAAAAGAGAAAATTAGCGCGCCGATAGCAGTGCCCGAAATTAGACCGGCATTGCGACCAATGACCTTGATGGCAGCACTTTGGGTGCGGAGCTCTTTTGGCGTGATGGCCAGTAAATAAGATTGTAAACCGATCAAGAATAAACCTTGCCCAGCGCCAGCAAAGGACCTTGCCAGCAGCATCATGGGATAGTTTTCCTGGTTAACTATAATAATGAGTCCGGTCAACTCCAGCACGCCACCCGCAAGCATGATGTTTCTAAGTGAGCCTTTTTCAGCATATTGGCCGGCAGGAATTAATACAATGGCAAACATCAGATAGTAGAGCGTAAAGGGTAGCGATAAGTTGGCGAAGGACAGACTGCTATCACTGGCCAGACTGTTGACCATTTCGGGCAAAAATGAAATTGATAAAGCGTGTATAAATACAATTAGAAAATAGGCCGGTTTGATTAGGCTTAAGCGCATATTAAGCGCTCCAGATTCACTCTGTTTGGTGGTGCTGAGCCTATTATCAGCAATGGGCTGTTCAGCAACACTGCGCTCAGCAACAGTATCTGTAGAGGCGGGATTTGGCGTTCGCTTGCCTGTATTCAGCGTGCTTGCAAAGCCGGCAGTGGCATCAATAAAAATTAATGAAATCAAACCGCAGGCAATAACCAGGGTGAAAAACTCATTGGCACTGGATCTAATCGCCTTATGCACAATGTCCTCGGGTAGTGCTACCGAGACTGACAGCCGGTTCTGCATACTTTTGTCAGCGATAAGGTCAACGCGATACTCATAGGCATCTTCTGGTTGGATATGCTGATGCCCCACCATATCAGCGTCAGTATGATATTTAATGGTGTTTGACTCGATAAGAGCGATTTCTCTAATTTCTGGATTGCTAAATTTATAATCATTAAAAGCTTCAGTAATGCCGGTGATATCTTCGATGTGTATTTGTAGTTCAAGCACAGAATTGAGCCGCGTGACCATAGAATCAGTGAGTGCACGGGCTTTTGCCTGGGCGCCCTGCTCGTAAATCTGGTAGATGACCGAAAGGATAACCAGCGACATAATAATAAAAAGACTGGCGTAGGCTGTTTTTAATAGCAGTGGACTGGTGGGTGAATTTTTAAGGCTGGTTTTAGCGGCGTATTCATAAAGGATGACAAATACAGAAAATACTGCCAGCAGTATGCCGTAGGCAATAAAAACGGTTTTATATTTGTCTTGTACTAGCGCGGTAACTGAAGCTTTGCTGGCTTCAATAATCAATGTACCCTGTCGGCCAAATTTGCTATCAACCGGCAGGCTGATTCTATAACTTGAATTAGAATCTTCGACCTTATAATTCAGATTCAAAATTTCGATATCACTGGGTTTGTATTGACTGTCTGGTGTGGTGGCACTAGCTGTGGTTTTGTTTAATGTTTGGCCAGGACTGCTGGCCTCGGTTTTGCCCGCATCCTGTAGTTGCTGACTGCGGCCATTAAAAAAAACCTGTCTACCGCCCTGGTTCACGATGGTGAGATGTTCTATACCTTCATCTGAGGTTAGCAATGTATTACTTAATTGTTTGAATCGACCATATTGCGCTAGAGGCAAACCAGCATCAAGGTAGGATTCAACAGAGTTTTTTACTATTTCAGCCTGGGTGGATAATTTTGAAATTTGGAAAACTGTATTCTGCCGACTGGCCTCCCAGTAACCCACCATGGCTAATAACAATAAGGTCAGGGCGCATACCAGGATGATGGGTAAACTAATGCGTACGCTTCCGATAAGATTATTCAATGGTTTGTACTCGTTGGCCAAAGGAACGGGCAGGCAGGCCATCATAATTATATATAAATGAGGCGCTTTCGAAGAAATCAAAGGGGATACGCAAGCCGATTTTTTTGGCAATCAAAAAATTTATGGCGATGTCTGGCGGCGTAACAATGCCCACTTTCAACTGCCCTGGCTTAACTTTGTTGTTCAGGATGTCTTTTGCATAAATACTTGCAAGGTAAGCGTTATTGCGCCGATCAATGCCGATGGCAATCACAGCGCTGTCCGTGCCCTTTCGAACAATGTTTGGGTTTGCGCCTAGTACCGGAATGTTGGCAGAGAACTGGTTGACCACAGGAATCTCACTAAATACTGCAGTGCTACTAGTAATCCATAGTAGGCTATTTTGTGCGCCTGGATCTATCTGGTTGATTCTTTGAATCGCGATGGGCATATTCTGGGCCAGCTCCTGGCCGGCTGTTTTGGCCGACGTCACTGTAATATCTACTACCGTATGACCAAGATCCTGCATTTTTTGTTTTAACGGTATAACTTCTGTTGCCATCACCTGTTTATGATTCTGGTTATATAAAAGGCCAATGACCTTAAGTTTCGGGCGAAGGCTAAGAAGATAATTAATTGCTACATCGGTGGGAATATTTAAAGAGGTGTAGGCAATGTTGGTGCCGCTACCTGAATCGTAGTCAGGCATCATGCCCAGTTCAACGGGATCTTTGCTGGTTGAGATGACTACTGGGACCTGGCTATTGCTAAAGTTTTCATGGACCAGGTTGGCGGTTTCAGAGCCCATGGAAAAAACCAGATCAATCTGGTCAGCTTCTGCCTGGTTGAGAGCCGCAAGCCCCAGCCGAAGTTCGTTATTAAAATGGTATAGGGTAATAGACGCCGGAATATTATTTCTTTTCATCATGCCGAGAAATTCGATAATCGCGAGCTGATAACTTCCTGATTTTTTTGGCAGCAGCATGAGTATTTTTTTGTCTGGTTTTGACGTCTGCCACCTGGATGCTAGATGCCATTTACCGCGGTCATGCGGGTCTATTGATATTGTCCAGTGAGTTGTTATTGACTCAGGCAACTGGATCCAGTCCAGTGAGCGGTTAGTTTTACTAGCAGCATGCGTTGCTGGCATGGCACATAAGGTCAATGCAAAGGAACACATCAGCCAGGCAAGTAGCGTACTAACAGGCGAAAATCGACATCCAGCATGCATTGATGAGTGCCTACTGCTTAACTGGGAGAGGAAGTTTGGTGCAGGTTTTCATGAATATATTCCTTTTATAAATGATGCCTGGGCGATGGTTGTCGCGTTGCAGAAAATTATTCTGCAACAATTAGGTGCCCAGCAAGATAAAGGATATGCGAAATTCTCCGGATATCAATATTAAGTCGCTAGCCGGAGTTATTTAGCATGAGCGGGAGATTACGCTGATGATCCCTTAAGGTGAAATTGAGCAAACGGCTGGTCTAGTTTATATTCCAGTAGATCTCATAGGTTCCATTTAAGTCTTCAAATACGGCCACGGTACCCTGGTCGTGCTCAGCAGGTTGAGGAATGAGTTTGAAGCTTTTTTTTGCGTTAGTTGGTAATCGCACCAGAAGTAGTCGGCGCCAGGAAATAAAAAAACCCTACCCATCTGATGGCCAATAAAGGCTTGTGGTGCTGCCCTGAGATGTAGGTATCTACCAGCTGCCCAAAGCTCACTTTTGAAGTGTAGTGATTTAATGGTCTTATCATAATCGTGGACTACCAGGGATAGCTTACGGTCAGTCATCTTTGATGTTGGCGCTTCCTGTTCAAAATTTATAGCCGTAATAATGTACAGTATTTGTAATTTGGGGGACTTCCCACTGACTTCTCCCGCCTTTGCGGAGGTAATAGAGCACCAATATTGTAAGTCATTGAAATTCGGCTGTTTTTAAATTTTACGATTTGCATACCCCCGCGCAAACTAGAATGACTTACCGCCGCAGGGGCGGCGTTTACATTTTAGGGTGTTTCCTAGTTTAGTCGATAACATATTGATTATATGGGTTTTTTGGCTAACAATGGGTGTTTTAGTATTCTACATACCCCCGCTCGATATCAAAATGTGTTATGCCGCAGGGGTGGGTGAATATGCTGTTAAATTTGCCGGCATAGCTATCGCTAGACCGGAGCTTTAGATTTTCACAATACTGTACATTATTACAGTAGTGTGCTAAATGTATAA
>JAHRVQ010000002.1 GCA_019090615.1 Pseudomonadales bacterium
AGTGCGGACAACTGAGGAATTTCGTTATGAACAACAAACAACAAGCGCATTTTGATCGCCTGTACGAACAGCATGTTAACGCACTGATTCGACAAGGCAAGAGTAAGGTCACCATTGACTGCTATTCGCGGGCGGTGCGCCGGATCACGGTATTTTTTGATCGATGCCCTGATCAATTATCCCTGGACGATCTCAAAACCTTCTTTGCCAGTTTAACTCAGTCGCACTCATGGAGTACGGTAAAAATCGACCGGAATGGTTTACAGTTCTTCTATAAGCACGTGCTGGATAAGCAATGGGTATGGGTTGATATCGTTAAACCCCCGCAAGTGAAAACGTTACCCGATATTCTTTCGCCAGCTGAGATCTCAATAATGATCAATGCAACCCGAGAGATCAAATACCAGACCTTCTTTCTCACCACCTACAGCATGGGTTTGCGGTTAGGTGAAACCCTCAATTTAACTATTGGCGATATTGATGCGGATTATCCGCGCATTCATATTCGTGGTGGAAAAGGACACAAAGATCGCTATGTCACCCTGCCGAACGTGGCTCTGAAAGCACTACGCCGCTACTGGGCCATTCATCGTAATCCCAGTTTAATCTTCCCAGCAGGCAAAAGTGTTCAGCAACGCTCTGAGGCCACCAAACCAATGGACCGAGGTGGCCTACAAAAATCCTTCAGGAAAATTGCGAAAGAATGCAATATTCATAAACGGGTCCATATCCATACCTTGCGCCATTGCTACGGCGCGCATCTGGTAGAGGGTGGTTTGCATCTTCGCGCGTTGCAGACTGAACTGGGCCATGCCTGCCCGAAGACTACAGCGCTGTATACCCAGCTCACCGAAGTCACCATGCAAAACACCCTGACTTACATTAACTCCATGGTTGATCGCCTGACGATTTCGTTGGATGGGGAGATCAGCTAATGGCGTTAATCAATATACTTAAATCTTATCGGGCGGGCTTTGAAGCAGAATATGCACAATCAATTACTCGCCAACAGACCAAAGCGATCAATGCTGTCCTTGATTGCCGATCAGCCCGATACGGCGCTACTGCACTGGATTGCAGCCAGTGTGATTATCACACCTTAAATTATCATGCCTGTGGCAATCGCGCCTGTCATCAATGCCAGAACTATGACACCACCCAGTGGATAGAAAAGCAGCAGCGTAAATTATTGCCAGTTGAGTATTTTCTGGTGACCTTCACGCTACCCAGTGAATTGCGGTCATTGGCAAGGCATCACCAAAAGGCCTGTTATAACCTGCTGATGCAATGTGCGCGTAGCACGTTGTTAACCTTTGCCAGCAATCATCCAAAACTCGCTGGAGAACTGGGTATGACGATGGTTTTACATACCCATACCCGACGGCTGGATTATCACCCGCATGTGCATATTGTTGTGCCAGCTGTAGCGCTGAATAAACGTAGAAAACAATGTACAAAGTTACCGGGCAAATACTTGTTCAATCATTTCAACCTGGCAAAGGTGTTTCGAGGTCGATTCATAGATGCCATCAAAAAGGCCGAATTGCCCGTGCCAGCTGAGTTACCAAAAAAGTGGGTGGCAGATTGTCGGCATGTAGGCCGAGGTTTATCGGCTATCAAGTACCTGTCGCGCTATCTTTATCGCGGCGTTATTAGCGAGAAAAACATCATCAAAGATGATGGCCAGCAAGTCACGTTTCGCTATCTTGATAGTAAAATCAAAGGCTGGAAAACCCGCACCGTCACCGGCGAACATTTTCTATGGCTGATTTACCAACATGTGCTGCCAAAAGGATTTCGGCGCGTCAGGGATTACGGATTTTTACATGGCAATGCCAAAAAGACCTTGCAGCGCATTCAAATTGCGCTGCGCATCTTCTTCAACCCAGTACTCGCTACTGCCAGCAGCCTAAAAAAACGACCTGCTATGCCCTGTAAATTATGCGGCGCACCATTGAATATATCAGGGTTCATTCTGCCTGGTTGGCGTTCTGGCTAAGCAAGAATGACTGGTTTTTAACCGCTAACACCGCCATGCATCAATAAGGAGGGCAACCACAAATATGCACCAACAACCCATTTTCAAATCATCGGCTCAAGGTGAGGCTGCTGCTCGCCCATTCAAAAATCAGCACCTGAAAAATCATCCAATCCTGCCCGTTTAAAAAAAGATATTTGCTATAAATAGGTTTGCTAGGTTGAACCCGCGCTTGTCCAACAACGGGATAATGTGGCGGCTGCGCGCCACATATCCTTATTCGTTATATTTTATTGTCTCCCTATGATAGGCGTTAAATTATTTCGCAGCCCATTTTCAAGATAAGCCATAAGTCTGTATTCCTCTTTACTTAACTCAAATGTAATATAAGAAAGTCGAAAAGAAAATTCGGCCAACTCCTTTTTTCGGTCATTTAAACGAAGTGCACCTGTTTTCTCGTTTTTTACACCTAAAATGTGCTCTTTAATTCGTGAGCAGACATTATCTCTTTTACCTATATAAAAAGGCAGCCAATCATCATTTGTTGTAGTGTTTGAAATTATTCTTGACCTTTCTAGCTGGAAGTCAGGGACTATACCTGTTTTATTTTCTTTCCAATTTTTCCAGTTTTCACCGAATAGTTCAATTTGCTCAGCCCAGGCCTTTTCTGACGAAGGGAATTTAACTTCAAAATAATATATTCCTTTGCCAGAAGAAATCCCTTTTATCCAGTCGGTGTCATCTAGGGCTATCTCTTGAATATTTTCTTTAAAATACTCAAGAACTTTGTCTACCACTTCATGTTCTTCTACTTTTCTCGCGATAGAATTAGCATCTTTAAATGTTCTTTCTACAACTTGAATTACACTCATAAATTATCCAAAAATATAACGCCTACATAAACGGCGCGCGGGTTTTGCGCGACCGGCGACCGTAGGGAGCGAATTTGATGTGATTGCTATGTTCTTTCACGATGCCCATTTATAAAGTTCTAACGCCAAGTAACCAATAGGGATAGTTACAGCAATAGCAGTTAATTTGTGGATGTCCTTGGTTAATGCTTCCATTTTTCGTGCTTCGTGAAGCGAAAGGTATTCGCCAAGCGATAAGCCAATACTTGGCTGCCAATGCGGGCATTTCTTCCTGTTTTTACGCCAACTCGAATGATTTATGGCACATATTTCTGAGGAGTCGTCTGGTTCAGGTGTGCCGATACTCGCATTAATTACCCTCGGCCAACCCTTCGGAACGATTTTCTGTGACTGGAGCGCCCTTAAGCGACGAAAAAAGTCCTCTGTCGTTGTAGATTCTGACAGGTCGCGTTGATTGAACTTCACTCGGAGGCCACAAGCATCGCATTTGTTTTCGCCTTGATCAGACATCACTACCTACTCTTACGAACATAACGAGCCTGTAGAAAAACCCTAAACCCAAACAGATCCCAGGCTAAATAATGATTCAATGTGTATATCTGATTCAAAATCTGTTTTTCTGCCACTTGCTCGTTGGTTTTTCTGATTTATTTCCTCGCCAATAATTCACCTGTAGCGGTGATTATCAGGACTAACAGGCCGAATATGTGGCCGTAGAGGCTTCATTGCGCGCTCTGGCGCCTTTATGCAATATTACCGTATCTCTGGATCTTCTCAACATTG
>JAHRVQ010000003.1 GCA_019090615.1 Pseudomonadales bacterium
CCGCTGAGGGCTTTTTATTAGAACCGCTGAGGGCTTTTTATTAGAACCGCTGAGGGCTTTTTATTAGAACCGCTGAGGGCTCTATCCATTTCAGTGATTGACTTCAGCGGGGAGCTGCTTACCATGCGCAGTTTAAATGGATGGTTAGTTTCTTGGAAATTTCAATTCTAAGCGTCATGCTGCTGCTAGTGACGGGTTTAATTGCTGGCTTCATCAATACACTAGCAGGTGGGGGTTCGATGCTCACATTACCTGCACTGATGATGTTGGGCTTGCCTGCGGATGTAGCCAATGCGACGAATAGGGTGGGCGTGCTTTTCCAGTCACTGGCTGCGGTTAAAGGATTCAAAAAGCATGATCGTTTAGATTCGTCCAGCATAATGCCCATGTTGGTGCCAACCATGGCAGGTGCTGTAGCTGGCTCATTACTCGCATCCTTTTTGCCGGTAGGATTGTTAAAACCCACTTTGCTTGGCTGCATGTTTTTGATGGCACTGGTTATGTTAGTGAAGCCGGATGTTATAGCGCCGACAGACGGGACTCGAGCATTTTTACTGAAAGAGAGGCCGCTCGGTTTTGTCGGTCTGTTTATGGCGGGGGTGTATGGTGGATTTGTCCAGGCTGGGGTGGGTTTTATCCTGATTGCTGCGCTGGCAGGGATACTTCGCTATGACCTGGTACGTGCAAATGCTTTGAAAATGGTAGCTACGGCGGTATTTAGTATTGTTGCCCTGGCGGTATTTATTCCCCGTGGACAGGTTTTGTGGGTGCCGGGTCTTATACTGGCGGTGGGTTCTGCGGTAGGTGCTTCTATCAGTGTCAAATTTGCGCTCAATGTTTCTCAATCTACGCTAAAATGGTTACTCTTTGTAATGGTCAGTTTATCTTGCCTGGGTGCTGTTTTTATGACTTAGAAAATACAGTTTGAAGCCCCGTGTACTCATGCCCAGCTAAGAAATTTACCAATACCGTTTGCCACTACCGATTACAAATACTAGCTACACCGTACTAGCTACACTAACAAATGTGCCCAGTTGATTCAGAGTCAGTAACAATGCCAGAAGAAAATTACCCATCAAATTTTATTCGTAACATTATTCGTCAGGACGTAGCAGACGGAAAAAATGCTGGTCAGGTGGTCACACGTTTCCCACCTGAACCGAATGGATTTCTGCATATTGGTCATGCAAAGGCGATTTGTCTGAGTTTTGGTATGGCAGAAGAATTTGCAGGCAATACTTATTTACGTTTTGACGACACCAACCCTATAAAGGAAGACGCTGAATTTATGCATGCGATTCAACGGGATATTGCCTGGTTGGGTTTTGAATGGCTGGAGATTCGACATGCGTCAGATTATTTTGAGCAATTGTATCAATTTGCTGAACAATTCATTGAGCAGGGTAAAGCCTATGTTGATTCCTGTAGTGCCGATGAAATGCGCACTAATCGAGGTACCCTGACTAAACCTGGTATTGATAGCCCTTATCGTAATCGTAGTGTGGATGAAAACCTTACATTATTTAGGCAAATGCGAGCTGGGGAGTTTGCTGACGGCGAGCATATTTTGCGCTTGAAAATTGATATGGCTGCAGCAAATATTAATATGCGTGATCCTGCTATTTATCGGATTCGGCATGTTACTCATCATCAAACCGGAGATGCCTGGTGTATCTATCCACTCTACGACTACACCCATTGTATATCTGATGCGCTGGAAGGTATTACGCACTCTTTATGTGATTTGTCTTTTGAGGCGCATCGACCATTATATGACTGGATTCTTGATGAGTTAAAGATGAGCTGTCATCCCCAGCAAATTGAATTTTCTCGATTGAATTTGCAATTTACGGTGATGAGTAAACGAAAATTAAAACAACTTGTCGAAGAAAACCTGGTTGATGGTTGGGATGATCCGCGCTTACCAACCATTGCTGGGCTGCGTCGAAAAGGTTATACGCCAGATTCTATTCGTGACTTCTGTCGCCGTATTGGTGTAACCAAGAGCGATAACAACGTTGAACTGGCTTCTTTAGAGAGTTGTATTAGAGATGCGCTTGGGGATACTGCACCCAGGGTGATGGGGGTGCTAGACCCGATCAAGATTATTATAGACAATTATCCGCAGGGGCAAGTTGAAATGCTGGATGTCGCCAATCATCCAAAGAATGAAGCAATGGGCAAACGCGCTATTCATTTTACCCGAGAATTGTACATTGATAGAGAAGATTTTAGAGAGTCGGCTAATCGGAAGTATAAACGCCTTGTTGCCGGCGGTGAGGTAAGGCTACGTTATGGTTATGTAATTAGGGCTAACGAGGTGATAAAGGATGCTGATGATAATATCGTTACAGTTCATTGTACCTATGATGATGCCACCCTTGGCAAAAACCCAGTGGACAGAAAAGTTAAAGGCGTGATTCACTGGGTATCCGCAGACTATGCGCACGCAGCAGAAATCCGTTTGTATCAACCGTTATTTAAGGTGGACTTTCCTGATACTGCAGAAGAAGACTATCATGAGTTGATTAATTCTGATGCACTGACAATCAAGCAGGGTTTTGTCGAACATTCTTTGTCAACCGCTAGTAGTGAGGACAGATTTCAATTTGAAAGAGAAGGTTACTTTTGTCTGGATAGTAAAGATTCTAGCCCTGATGCACTGGTTTTTAATCGAATCGTTGGCTTGAGAGATACCTGGGCCAAAATCGAAAAAAAAGCTTAGTGCAATAACTCCGGCGGCACGAACTTACCTGAACAGGTCGGGCCAAACGAACCACTCACCGATGAATCCTTGCCCAGTAGAAACATGATCGTAGGCGGGTGGGTTAATAACTCTGGGTGAATAGCTCTGAGCGGCTATTTTAAGGCAATTGTTTCAGGGCGCTATTTCAGAGCTTATTGATCAGCGCACTTTTTGTTTCGATAAGCCGCTTTATTTCATCGGCTATAGGGAAGCGCCCTGTTTGAAATTTCGAATAACATACTTCGCCATCTATTATTAAGTCAAATATCCCCTTGTCTCCAGCAATGAGTTCGCTATTGAGAGCGAAGTCGGTTTTGATTTCGGCAGCCAGACTGACCGCTTGAGGTCTATAATCTCATTGAGCGCAGTAGTGAATTTGAATCTGCATACGGGTGTCCTTGGGTGAGCGGTTTTTATGTCTATTCGGTTGTTGGTGTTGGGTTAAGCTATTTCGCGTTATTCCAGATAGCAATGGTCATCAATAGGCTGGCCAACGGATCTATACGGGTTCAGCAACAAATACTGGGATTTTTCGATCGGTCTTGGCCTGATAATCGTTATAAGTCGGAAAGGCTTTAGCACTGGCATCCCATAATTGCTGGCGTTCAAGTTCATCGGTGACTTCTCTAGCCCGCATATTATAGACTTCGGTTTTATCTCTTATTTCGACACTGGGGTTAGCGCGAAGGTTGTATACCCAAACTGGATTCTTAGGTTGACCGCCCATAGAACCAACAAGGACAAAATTATTACCAACTTTGACTCGCATCAAGGGGATTTTGCGAATAGCACCAGTTTTATTGCCGGTATGGGTGACAATTATACAAGGCATACCGGTATCTAATAAAGTTGTACCTTTGGTGCCACCACTGCTTTCGTATTCGTCTACCTGTTTTTTTACCCAGTCTAAAGTGGGTGGAATATATTCAGCCATTTGGTCTCCTGATAGTTACAGGGTTTCTGAACAAAGCCGATTCGCGTCAATACGTGTTTTACCGAGTTTGACGAAAATTGCCGCTTAGACAGAGACTTCCCCATTTAATCAAGAGCCTACATGAGCGAAATAGCTGTCGCCAGTAGTTTTTTGCTGACAGCCTGTGTTAGCGATACGTTGCAGTTGTCGGAAACTATGTTATGAGCGTTTCGAGTATCTGGTCATTGGTGCTCAACAGGGACTCTGCCGCAATGGGTTGCGCTGAGGTGGATTCCAGCTCCTGGTTGGCCAGATAGGCAGAAAACAGATCGCTTAATAACTGCTGTGGCTGGTTAAACTGGGCGGCATTTTCCAACGCGCTGCTGAGGCCGTTGAGGTAATTGCCCAATTTGACCAGTTGATTTTCCTGGCCGCCATTATTATGCCCGTGCTGATGCCCGTGGCCTCGTTCATGCCCATAGCTGTCTACTCTTTCATAGGTCGCCGTAGTTGTTTTCGAATGCGTAATATTAAGCGACAAGCTGATCAGTTCAGATGAATCCAGGTCCAGATTTTGCGCAAGCTCAAAAGTGTTCGCTATATCGCCTGACTGGAATACCGACGCGAGGTTAGATACCTGGTCAAGTAGCTGGTTGAGCGCTGCCAGTTCGCCTTCGTCCAGTTCACCCGATATGGTGACATTAAAGGCAGAATTGCTTTCCAGACTGAAAACCGGGCTTGAGTTGTCATTTGAACCGAAACTGTGGCGGCCCAGGGTTTGTTGGCTGGCAAAATTACTGCTGGTATTCAGTGATAAGGTGATGATATCGCCATCATTGGTTTTAATTTGTAGATTTATCGATTGTTCATTGATGATGCTGTTTTGAATCGAGGCAACCCGGTTGTGGGGATCAGCATGCACGCCATTGCTGGGTGGGTTTTCCGCTACGCTAGATGAAGCTTGATAAGAGACATTATTAGTTAGCGAAACAGTGGTTGTATTGCTATTATTTTGGTTAGGAACCGGTACTGGATCTGGGTCTTCAGTGGTATTTGTGGTCTGGTTGTTTGCAGTTGTTGTAGCCGTGGTGGCAGCTGAATCAACTGCTGTTTGCTGTGCGACTAATATCGGTGGTTCAATTGTACTGGGTGCTACGGCTATGGGTTCAACTGCGGTGGTTTCAACTGCGGTGGTTTCAACTGCGGTGGTTTCAGCTATGTTGGTTTCCGCTGGGGTGGCTGTTGTAGTTTCAATAGAGGGCAGTATATCTGATTCTGGTAGCTCAGGCCCTGGTGTATCAGACGATGGCGTCTGTGATGCGGTTGAATCGCTGAACGGTTCATTAAGGGTTAATAAAATCCCACCATCATCTATGATTTGAGGTTGCGCTGCAGCAGGTGTAGCACTGCCAATATATAACTCTTTTAATTCTGCGACGCCTTGAAAGACTAAATTCGAAGTGCCTGTAAGTTGTTGGCGGGCTTCGTCTGTGTAGTTGCCGCTTGCCTTCAAGCTTGCGTAGTTTTGGTTGCGTGCTATGAGATATTCTCTAAAAGCCGTATCCAGCGCGGCATCTAATTTTTCTGCTGGTTCGCCATTAGCACTCAGTTCAGCAAGTGCTACATCGATCTTGCTCAGGATACTGTCTGCCGCTTGCTGCGCCGTCTGGTCAGTATTGGGTGCCGGCTCGTTCAGTATTACCGCATTTGTTATTGGTGCTGTATCGATTTGCAGCGTCTGGCTATTGGTGGAATTGATCTCAATGGCCGAATCCTGGGTGTTTGGAAAGGAATATTCGGCGCTTGACTGGTAGGAAAGATAACTACCGGCCGAGGAAACCTGCACCGTATAAGATTCTGTAGCAGTAAAGCTAGATACACCGGTAGGTAAAGTTTGGATGGAATTATTGGCTGGGTTCAGTTGCTGTACAGTCTGGCTGAGTTGCCGACTAATGTTAGCCAGCAGATTGGCAGACGGTGGCCTGCCATTATTTCCCCCGAGACTCGCAGGACTAGCCGTGCCGGCTGCATCGTTGCTCTGCTTTGAGGCGAAACTGGGCGCGCGGCTGAAACTGCTTAGGCTAACCAGGCTATTGGACGATAATAACGAGCTGGCAAAATTCATTGTGCTTTAGACCTTACCGGATAAAAGACGGACAATAATCGAGGAATAGGTGTCCTTTCTAATGAACAGGTAACGGCAGGCCGGCAAAAAGCTTTAGTTATTTTGGTGAAAGCCTTTAGTGAGTTTCAAGAAGTGCCGTTAGTGATTTAGATAATCACTTTTAGTGATTAAAAAGAGATATTTGGGGTCAGAGTAAAAACTGTGAGTAATATATTGTCGAAAATCCTCGAAAACTACTGACAAGAAGGATTGATAACCGCCCCTATAAACAGATCTGAAAACAAAAACAACCAGGAATGCAGGCTGAAACAAACTAAAACTGTTGGATTTTGACATTGCCCTGGGCATAGACCAAGAATTGCCTATATTTTTAACCTTCTGTGCTTAAAGTAGATTGTTACTCCGGCCCTAAATCATTCCAAAAGCTAACTCTACATCCCGCTGATCACCCTGAGACACGGAATTTTCAGTAGGCGTCGATAAATTTTACAGACTAGACCGGGTTCAATAAAAACAATCCAGTAACTCATTGAATTTTATAGTAAAATATTCATTGGCGTGTTTTGTGCTTGTTGATATATTTTTTGATTCTCTAAAATATACATAGGATGTTTTTTATGCAATTCAATAATGCTATTCGTTCGGTTTATCAACGAGCGGGTTTAGTGGCTGGCTTCTTTATGGTTACAGTGTCACCTGCTCAAGCGGACGTTATCGATTTTGAAGCATTCGTTTCCGCTGGAACAGGTGTAAACAGTTATATCTCACCATTTGATGTGGACGGGTACCGATTTACCGGAAACTTTAATTTTAATGACTACTTGATTTTTGAAACGAGTCATAGCGAATTTGCAGGCTCAACGGCGCTTACCCCCTTTTCCAGTGAGACACATACTTTTTCCCGAATTGATGGACAAAACTTCGACTTGTATTCGTTCGACTACGCAGAATTACTTGTTTCGGCCGGGGCTGGCTCAGTAGACTTTGTCGGTAATTTCGCCCTGGGGGGCTCAATTACTCAAAACGTAACCTCCGACGGTATTTTAGGCTTCGAATCTGCAAGTTTTGCCGGATTCACTGGTCTTTCGAGTGTTGTTTTTACCTACGGTACTGCTAGTGCCGGCGACGGATTTCAGCTTGACAATATCCATGTCGCAACCAGTGTAGCTGTGCCTGAGCCGACCTCAACAGCCTTACTGGTCCTTGGGCTTATCGGTGTAGCCAGCCGGAGATTGAAAGCAGGTTAAGCAAATAAAGGTATCACAGCGTTTTTCTTCGAATAATTCGTTTTTAGTAAAAGCAATGCGCTTTTGCCGTATAAAATTAAACCCCTGCGATACCTTTTTCCTACAATTGCATAGTTGTTTATTTTCAATAACTGATGAAGCTATGCGAATTAGGTTATTGTTTAAGCTTTTTTCCACCATCTGCTTCAAAAACAACAAGAGAAGCTGGATATGAGGTAGCCGTTCCATTTTGTATTTCTTTTATTTGCTTGACACCTACCGGCATTGGGAAATAGCTTATTCTGTTACCCATTTTGTTGGTAACCCAGAGGGCACTGGTACATTAGCCATTTTTAATGGCATCGATGAATTGACCTCGAAATATTTTCGCCATGTTGAGGTGATTGAACACGTACCGTGTATTCGTCAGGCGACCAATCCAACCTGCAACGAGCGATGATGCGATCCACCTTCCGCACCCTGGCAATGGCGCAAGGTATGTATACGAAACCATTTATGAAAGTTGCATTCTTTTGCGATTTACATATAGGATTCTTGTAGCTCGCGCTGGTCCATTGGCTAAGTAGTGGCGGTGATAAGCATTACTTCATAAGGGCCGTGAAAAAGTTGGAAATAATTGGTGTTTATTCACGTCCTGCTAACAAAAAAACCGAGTCGCATCTGCGCTGCCGGAACTCACATAATCACCTGCCCAAGCCCATTATGGTAACATTCGATGAGCCAAAGTGTAGCAGTTCGGAATAAAACTAATAGTATGAAAAAGATATCAGAAATGGTCGTGGCAGTGGCAGGAGATTTGTTAGAAACTCCGGAAAGTCTGGAAGAAATGCAGGCTCATCTTGATTTAGTCAAACACGCCTGGAATATGTCGTTATATTCTGCTCAAAAACGAAAAGAAAAACTCAAAAAATTTATCGATTCTCAGCGGCCACACGCGCCAGATATCGAGCAGCTAAAAGGGCTTGAATGGCAATATCGACGTATCATGAAACAAAAAGACGATTTATTTCCCTCAATTAGAAAGAGAATTGCCATAGCGGAAGCTATTGAGACAGGCAATGATGAATATATTATCAGAGCCTATTCTATTGATGAACCCGAATTAAGATAAATCATCGGCAGTATTAACTAATCGTCCTGGCAATAGGCTAGTATCACTGAATGCTAATAATTCCTGCTGAACAGACGCTTGATTGGCGACGCCCCCCCTGGGCGACCCTGGTGCTTATTACAATAAGCTGCTTTACCTACCTGATAGGTGTTAGCGTCAGGGAATATGGTTTTGTTCCTGCCAGGTTCGACTTCGTCAATTTTCTGGTGAGTATTTTTTTGCATCAGAATATAGATCACCTGATTGGTAATATGGTGTTTCTGTTTGTTTGTGGTTTCTCTCTGGAAATTGCTTTGGGTAGGTTATGGCTTCTGGGATTGTACTTGTCATGCGGTTATCTGGCTTCATTGCTTTCTTATGCAAGTAATATTGATAGCAGCATCATAGAAATTGGTGCCTCTGGCGCTGTATCTGGTCTGATGGGTATGTATGCAGCGCTTTATGGGTTCAAGAAAATTAATTTCTTTTACTGGGTTCTGGTGTTTATCGGCTATTTTCGGGCACCAGCACTGGTAATATTTCCTATTTGGGTTGCCAAAGAGCTCTATGGCATGCTTTTGGGGCCTGAAAACATCAATTATTTGGCTCACCTTGGCGGACTGGTCAGTGGGTTCGTGTTGGTGGTTTTGACTAAAAATCGCGTCCTTGAAGTCGATACAGCCTATGTTGAAAAAGAAATTTCAGATCAGGATGTTTTTGCGGCTGATCTACAAAAAATGTGGGATCTAATGGGCCACCTTCGCTTTGAAGATGCCTGGAAACTTGGTATTGAATTACTTAAAGAAAATCCTCAAGAGCCGTTGATACTTAAGCGATTATTTATTATCGCTAAGACTAAGCCGGCTGATAAGATGTTTCATAAAATTGCCCTACAGATTTTCACCCAAGATAGTCAAAACCTGAAAAACAGTGATTTTGTTGCAGATACGATTCAGTGTTATGCGGCCCTGGCGCCTAAACCGGTGGCGTTGAATGTGTCGACTTGCTTAAAGTTGGTGAATCAAATGTGTCATGGTCGGCATTCAGATGCTGCCTATATTTTGGCTAGTCGATTAATTAAAAACCCAAAAAGGCATGATCAAATTGCCAAGGCAATTTTTGCTGTTTTTATGCTTTTACTTGAGGTTCGAAACAACCAAGCAGCAGAAACTTTACTTGGGCATCTTAAAGAGGAGTATCCAAATAGTGCGCAGACGGAAATGGCTACAGATGATTTTCAGCGCAGAATGCAGTTAGACCGCTAAGCTTGTTTCTAGCGCCTCAATGCGACTCTTCGAGGGGAATTGCGGGAAATTTCGCTTCACATATTTGAGCAAGGACTGAGACTTCACTTTGTCTTGCTTGGAATTTATATAAATTTCTGCGGCTAACATATACGCAAGGGCGATATTTTGGTCTGCCGGATAGTTTTTATGTGCCCCCACAAGCAACTTTAATGCGCCATTTATTTCCAAATTAGCATACATACGTTCAGCAAGTTTTATTGCGACAGTGAGTTTTTTAGGCCTATAACCAGGATTGATTTTCAAACAGTCTGCATAGACTATTGCCGCTAAATCTGGTCGTTTGCTTTGCTGGAACCGGTGTATCCTATTGTCGGAATTCGATAGAACTGCTGTAAAATTGCGCATCGCCATCAATAGCCGGTGATGATACTCCTCCAGCACGAGATCGCTGGGTACGGTTTCAAGCTTATAACGTAATAGTGCTAATGCTGAATCAAAATCACCGTCTTTGATGAAAATCTCTACTGCCGCCTGGGCCTGCCTAAATTCCACATCCACAAGTTCGTCTGTAGTTAAGGTTCGCTTATCTTCCTTATCATCACTGGTAAAACCGAAACGGCCTTGATGCTGGAAAACGGTATAACCAATTAATCTGGCCATTACTAACCAGAAATAGCAAAAAAGTAAGATGACAAGGGGCATAGTCACGGCTGATTCGTAACTACTTAGCAAACCCAGGGTGATTGTAGGTCCTTGCGAAAGGATAAATAAAAACGCAAAAAGTAATAAGTATCGGCTACCAAGTATTAGGACTACCGATTTCATTAAAGAGGGCGTTAACGCAGGAATTATCCGCCTGGTCATTGCCAATAAAATAATGCTGGCAGGAAAAAGTAGATCAATTGTCAGGCTAACGATTGTTATCAACACCTTGCTCTCAGTCAAAATAGCCGGAATTAATAACATTGCGGCGGCGCAAATCACAAAAAATTGTTTGAAGAAAATGTCCATCCCCTGCCTTGAAAACGCTGTGTTAAGTGTCGGTACCGTGGCTAACCCATTCATTGAGGACTCTATGATACTGTAGTAGTACTTAATAAAGACGCAGCCAAATACAATGCATAGCGCTACACCTTCTTTGTCTGGTGTCACGAAACTGAGAATTATTACGCTGAAAAGAAGAACCACGAGGCTTGCGGGTTGGAGTGGATAGAGGAAAAAGCTGCCGAGCTTGTCCCAAAATGGTACCGCCGTATAGGTTGCGCCCAGGGAATCTAGCCGCTCATTACAGACTGGGCAGAGGATTTTTTTTTGATCTTTATAAACGCAGCAGTTTCCATAATACCTATGGCAGGATGGACAGCTAAAGGTTGACGGCGAATGAATGTGATAAGAGCAAGTACTTGAAGGCATCTATTTTTCTATTTGAGGAAATGATCATTATTTTGATTAAATATAACGCATTTAAGTACATGCCTAAACGCCTCATAGCATAAGAATCTCAGTTTAGTGCTGAGATCTATTTAACATACCATTCAACTGAGGGGTTCGCCACTTTCCCGTAGATCCAGCGTGCGCAGGAGGGCAATGTAAAGAACCGAGGTACAGCTCGCTTGAATATTAATCCTGGTTGGATTTATGCATTTTGTTTATGCGTCTGAACCTATTAAAGCTATGCAGGCTATTCCGAAAAAAATGGGGGATGGGTGGGGCCGGTAGGAGTTAAGTGAAATGCTGGTTGTCTAACAATTTCCATGCAGCATTTTTATCCTGCATTCTCTCGACTTCCCCCTTTTAGAAATTATCGCCAATGTCCTTCAGAGGTAAGTTGACACCAGGATCCAGGTTGCCCTTGCCAGGAACGTAGTTAGCTTCAATACGTATGCCATCGGGATCTTCGAATAAGACCGAGTAATAATTTGGCGCCCAGGGCCCGTCTTCAGGTGCGTGGATGATAGTTGCGTTTATTTCTTTGAGAAAACCATGCAGCTGATCAATATCCTGTTTGCTTCTGGCACGAAAACAAAAATGATGTAACCCGATCCGCTGTTGTTGAAAAGTTTCATTTTGATATTCTGTTGACGGCCCGCGTACTAGAATGCCGGTCCTGCTGCCTACGCCGTATAAAATATCATCACCATCGAAAACCAGATCCATTTCTAAAAACTGCAAAAGTTGTCTGTAAAACGGTTCGCATCTAGCGAAGTTATTCACCGTTAACTGGATATGAGCAATGCCATTTAGCTGCATGGTTTTCTTTCCTTGATACGTTTTAATGGTTAAATCAGCTGGCGCCTGGGCCTAATGGCTAGAGTCTGGTGATAAAGTCGTCCGATGTCGGTTCAATTGTAATATACACTAATTTCTTAATTGCAGCGTTTACATCATCTGGATCAGGACGACCAGCTTCCATATGAACACCCGAGGGGCCCGCATCCCGGGGTGTTGATATCAAAAAATCAGTCAGTGCGGCGCTCATCAATGCATAGTCAGTCTCGACCACTCGCGCATAGCCGGTATAATTTTTACCTTTGAGATATAAATGGACCTGGCCATTAGTGCGGATATTTTTCCACCAGAGGTTATCTTTAGCCGTAAAACAATGCAGCTTTGCCTGTTTTATATGGTAGCTCACTGGCGTCTCTAGTTGCCTTTGAGTTTTTGCGCCAACAAACCCTAAAATCATAGTGTTACCACTCAGCAGTTTATGCAGAGGCGATCTCAGGAGTTTTTTTACTAATGGATTTATGATTTTGTAAATCAAGCTACTCATACTTTGCTCCCGCTAAATCATAGCTGCTAAACATCTGGGTATAGTTCATCTTATTGCCTGCCTTATGAGCGGGTTTTCAATTTCCAGCAGTGCAAATGAATCAGCGTAAATCTGCCAATCAGCTAATTGAGTGGCCTCGACAGCTGCCCAATTCCTATACTGCGCTGCCAGTTTGGCGGCAATTTGTAGCATGTTATACCTTTCCCAATAATGCTCAAAAGCACATAATAGGTAATTGACCTATATAGGTCAATTACCTATTATTGTCAATGCGCGTAAACTTAATATGCACAAATAAATTATGAGAATTATATGTCCACGAAGCAATATACCAAAGGCGAAAAGCGCCGCAATCAGATACTGAAGATTGCCAGGGAGCAGTTGATAAAAGGTGGCTATGAACAATTCGTAATAAGAGATATTGCCGCACAGGCGGGCATGCGACTTGGCAACCTGCAATATTATTTCGCAACCCGCGATGATTTACTTGAAGCTGTCATATGCGCTGAAGCTCAAACCGACCTTGTTAGAATCCACGCATTAGAAAAAAAGCACCACCAGCCAGAAATGTTGCTCAAGTCGCTCTGTCTGACCATGCTAGAGAAATGGCAGGGAGAAGGCTGCAAAATATTCACCTTGATGTCGTTTCTTGCAACGGTGAACCCGACTTTTGCGCAGCTTTATACAGACATTTATAATCGATTTTACGCAGCAATTATCCCGTTACTTAAAGATCTTAATCCGGGTCAGGAGGAATTAACCTATCGCAACAAAGCCATGCTAATTACTGCACTCATTGACGGCGGTGCAGGCCAGGTTTCAACGGACAAACAATTTGCTGAAATGCTCGCTGAACAAGCTGTGAAGATTGCATTTTAGACAGGTAGGAGGTGATTGCAGAATCTGTTAAAAAGTCTCCTGGTTGTAGTGAATGCCTGGTCGGTCGACAGCAAACATCAATTTCTTAGCTTGTTACTGACAGTGAAATGGTAAAGTGACTAGTGAGGCTGTATAGGCTTGACAAAATGGCGGTTGATTCAGCGATTCTTTTGTACCCGTGATAAGGTTTACGCCTTTTTGAACATAGTCCTAAGCCCCTCCTGGTAGTAATCGGGTAGTAAATTGAAGCAAGCGGGCTTGAGCCATAGCCAACCCTGATTAATTATAAGGCACCATAAAAAGTAGCCTATGAAGGAGTAGTACGTGAAGAGTTTTTATTTTATCCGCCATGGTCAGACCGAATGGAATGCCATTGCCCGTATGCAAGGGCAATGGAACTCGGATTTGAACGACCGTGGTAAAGCCCAGGCGGATGCCAATGGCGTTTTTCTGGCAACGCAAAACCTGGATGCGTTTTATGCATCACCGCTCGACCGTACTCGCCAGACCGCCTTGATTATTAACCAATACCTGGATTTGCCGATTAGCTACGATGATCGGCTTAAAGAGTGGGATTGCGGTGACTGGAGCGGCGAGTTATATGCGGAAGTTGCCAACAAGTGGGTTAAGGAATGGGAAGCTTTTGAAGCCGACCGGTTCAACTATCGTGGCCCTAATTGCGAAAACTATCCTGATATGATCGAGCGCTCAAAACCCTTTATTGATGCCTTAAAATTGAGTACTGCGACCAATATCGGCATAGTCTCACACGGCATTATAGGGCGTGTGATGATCGCTCAATTAATGGGTCTTAATGAGCAACAAACACTGGACTTTAAGATCGGCAATGATGTGGTATTTAAAGTCACGCTTGATAATAAGAATTCAATCGTTAAGTATGTAGGCGGTAAAGGTCCTGAACCTGTACTTGATATTTGATGATTGTCTTTGATGATTGTCTTTGATGATTGCTGTTAACTACCTTAGTTCAGCACTGACCCTTAGCGCTTAAAATTGGCGCTAAAAGTTGGCTCTTAATGTTGGGCTAAAAGTCAGTACAGATAGGAACGCCTATAAAAAAACAAATGAAGATTAATCAATCTTCAAACAACCAGGGAGAGGTCTGTGACAGGATTATTAGAGGGTAAGAGTGCGATTATTACCGGTGCCAGTTCAGGTATTGGGCGGGCAACGGCGTTGGTTTTTGCCCGTGAAGGGGCGCGCCTGACCTTGGCTGACGTTAGCGAAGAGGGCGGCCTTGAGACGGTTAAGATGGCAACAGAACTTGGTGCTGAGGCGACTTTTATAATAACAGATGTTTCGCAGGCGGCGGCGGTAGATGCACTGGTAGCCCATGCTGTAGAAACCTATGGGCGTCTTGATTGTGGGTTTAATAACGCCGGTATTGGCGGGCCAGGTCGATTGACCCATGAGTATCGGGAAGAAGACTGGAATCGAGTTTTATCGATCAACTTGACCGGCGTTTGGCTTTGTATGAAAGCCCAGATCACGCAAATGTTAGCTCAGGGTGATGGCGGTGCCATCGTTAATACTTCATCCATTATGGGTTTGACTGGTGCTATCAGAGTACCTGCTTATACAGCGGCCAAACATGGCGTCGCTGGCCTGACGAAGGCAGCTGCGCTTGAATATGGTAGCAAGGGCATTCGGGTTAATGCTGTTTGTCCTGCACCTATCTACACCCCCTTGTTGAATCAGGCGTTTGAAAAACGTCCAGATATTGAGGAACGTTATAAGCGCTCTGATCCTATGAAACGCATTGGTGAGCCCGAGGAAGTCGGCGAGGCGGTGGCCTGGTTATGTTCAGACCGGGCTTCGTATATGAATGGCCATCCAATGCCAGTAGATGGCGGTTATATGGCCCAGTAGTGAACTGCCGGACTAAATAATCCAATCAAGTTAAAAGGGATATTAATTATGAATGCTGTAAAAAAACCTCAATATAGTTTTAATCATCGGCACCTCGTGGTCGACGATGTGTCTCAAACCGTTGCTTTTTATGAACAAACCCTGGGTGCGAAAAAAATTCAGGAATTAGAATATCAGGGTAAACCGATTATTCGGCTTGAACTGGATGGTCTGCCGTTAACTATTTCTGACCAAATTCAGCCAGGTGTTGGCGATCATATTGGTTTAACAGTGGATGATTTTGAGGCTGCAATAGAAGAGTTACGCGCCAAAGATGTAGAATTTGTTGTTGAACCTGCCGACATGGGGTTTGCCAAATTTGCATTTATTAAAGACGCGGCGGGCAGAACCCTTGAGATTATTCAGTTTGCAAAGCGCGATTGAATAATCTTAGGGGCTTAATCGGCCTTATCTGGCCGATTCAAGTTTGAAAAGTACCTGTTAATATACGCTGGTTAAAAGGTGCTATGCCTGATTGGGCAATATTACGATAGCGTGGCCTGGGCAGGTGGCGGCACCGTCCTGGTTGATGACGTTAGTATCGAGGCGAATCATATTGAGCGCTCCTTCGACTACTTTTTCCGTGACCTTAGCGGTGACTGTGAGGATATCGTTATTCTGATTAATGGCCCGAAATTGACAGCCAATTTCCTTGATTTCGGCTTCATCGCCAATCCAGTCGTGTAGCGCGTTAACGATATAGGCATATCGTAGGTTACCCATGCCAAATGCTCCCTGTTCATTATTGGCGGCACGGCCAGCTTTATCTTCCATATGAATCGGGATAAATTCATCGTTTACTGCCGCGTAACGGTTCCAGTTCATAAAGCCTGTTTTGCGTGACCAGGTGGGCATTTCGTCGCCTACATTCACATCTTCAAAGGTCAGTTTTATACTCATAATAAACTCCCAGTTTTTTAGTATTTGATGCCAATGGATATTCTGGATTTAACCCGTTCATTATCCTGGTTGGTCCATTCGGTCTCATTGTAGGTATATAACATCAAACCCATCTTGCCCTGTCGCTCATCCCATTCTTTTAGTCTCGAACGCGTAGTAATTACATCGCCGGGTCGCATGGCAACGCCATAGGTTTCTGTTTGACCCCCATTGAGGCCGGTCCTGCGTTTGGCTGGTTTAGCCTTTTTGGGCCGTGGTTTTTTTGCCGGCCGTTCAACTGGCCAGGCAAAAGGATTAAAATCCGGTGGGGCTATAATGCCTTTATGTCGAGTAGTTGAGGCATATTCGGCGTCCCAGTATATGCTGGGTGGCTTTTCAGGCCAGTAGGTAGCGATGGCCCATTTACGAATATCTGACTCGGAAATAGCTGGCGAAGTTCTGGATGTTCCCCATACGCCTTTGCGTTCAAGCATATCCTCGGTGATCATGGATTCTTCTTCTGGCGCTGTTGCTGCGCCAGCCGCGGTAGTTTTTTCAGTCATATAATTGCTCTCGTTAATAGCGCTTTTGAATAGACTTTATTGGGTGTTTGTACTTATTAGTTGCATGTTGGCAGTGCTTTATACGGCTATTTATTTTGCCGCTGGCGTATTAGTTAAAAAGTTTGCCAGATTTGGGTCAAACTGGGGATGTAGATCCTGTTTAACGGCGGCGGCCCTGGCTGCGGGCAGGTCGGCTATTTCTGGATGGGGTAGAAGATAAAATCGACCCGTTGTTAGGCCGTCGATAACTACCTGGGCGACATCGGTGGCGGGCATACCTTTGGCGATAGTATGCTCATAGATTGATGATAATCGTTCGCCGATTTCATTGGCAGCAGATGTTTTGCTGAGTGATTCGGGCCGGTTGCGGGCTGCTTTGAGTACCTGCGTATTTACTGCACCTGGGCATAATACTGATACCCCAATGTTGGCCTTCAGGTGATTGAGTTCCTGCGCAAGTGTTTCTGTTAGTGCCAGTACAGCATGTTTGCTGGAATGATAAACGCCAACAAATGCCCGTGCAGCAAATCCTGCTTCAGAGGCGGTGTTAACCACATGGGACGCATCGGGTTGCTTGAGCATTTTTGGTATAAAAGCGCGCAGGCCATTGGCGATGCCTTTGACATTGACGTTTAATACCCATTCCCAATCACTATCCTCAAGCTCCCATATAGGTGCCATAGGACCCATCACACCGGCATTGTTGATCAATAGATGAACATTGGCGTGTTTATCATAGACGGTTTCCGCCATTTGCGACATGGCAGCGGCATTAGCCACGTCGATCGAAAAAATTAAAGGCTCACCTGTTAACGTATCGCTGACAGATTGCAGGGCCTGTTGTTCTACGTCTACAAGAATAAGGTGCAGGCCTAGTTGATCTAAGGCGATGGCCAGTGCCCGTCCAATACCTGATGCGGCACCTGTAATAAGGGCGACGTTATCTTTGACCAATTTAAAACTGTTTTCCTGCTTCATTTTATTGTTGTTTCCTGTTGAATAGGTTTTGGTGCGCTGCCCTGTTTAAGTAATTCTTCTATGGCGACGCCTGATTTATATTTGTTGACCAGGGTCTCGGGGTCAAACTCTATGCCCAAAGGGTTTTCTTTGAAACGATCAGACAACATCCATTGCATACCGCCCTCGTCATCAAAATTGTCTACCTGTAGTTCTACACCGTTACCGTCAGGGTCATGATAATACATGGATGTTGTTGGGCCGTGGTTAATACACCACCAGGGCAGGATATCTGCCTTTTTTAATCGCATATAGCTAGACAACAGGCTGCCCAGATCGGCCAGAGTATAAGCAAAATGGTTGATCCCGGCTGTTTTTTCTGGCTGTTGTTTGAGTTTCGGGTTATTTACCAGGGCCAGCCGATGATGTTCATTGTCATAGGTCAGGAAACAGAGTAAATCATTTTCGGATACCACGCGCATCCCCAAGACCTGCGCGTACCAGTCTTTAAGCGCCAGGATTTGTGGGGTATTGATTACAATATGGGCGAATTTCCCCGGTGAATTTACCTTGTCTGTATCGAGCTCTCTGGTTGTTAGCATGGATAACCTCTAATTTTTTAAGGGGGACGCTTTTTTCGATCTTGTTCTTAGATCTTCTTTTTAGATCATTGCTGTGGTTCATAAATATCGATCATTACTATCCATGACCCTCCAACCCGCCAATTAGATGAGCGGCCAGAACATAAGCCCAAGTATCGGACTAACCTGTTGAGGGGTTGTGATCGTTAATATTTACCCTGGCCAGGAATAAATAAATCAAAATTAAGAAATTGTGTATCAATGAGTCGCTGTCTACTGTACATCAGTAGCTGCGATCTACCAAAATATTAAATAGGCTTGGCGTTGGTTTGACGAGTGCTGATTGAAGGGTAATTTTAGGCAAAGGCTTTCTTTCTTTATCAGGAAATTTGTTGGTGTTAATTGTTGGCGTTAATTGCAGAATTATTTTTGATGCGGTTTATCCCCCGTTAGCGACCATGTTGCTATCCAGATTGTGCTTAATTTGATATGGTCAGCGGCTTATTTTGTGCAGGATCGGGGCCAATAACTTTGGAAATAATAAAGGATCTTTTGAATCTGTTGGACGGTTATTTAGGCGCGGCCACCTATTTTCCTTTTGCCTTGTTGGGTACCGGTCTTTTTTTAACGATTTACCTCAGGTTTCCGCAGATTCGGTTTTTTAGCCATGCCTGGCGTGTCCTCATGGGAAAATACGATAAACCGGGCGCGGAGGGAGATGCAACCCATTTCCAGGCGCTGTCAACCGCCATATCCGGGACCGTGGGCACGGGTAATATCGGCGGTGTTGCACTGGCGATATATTTGGGTGGGCCAGCAGCCTTATTCTGGATGTGGATGACAGCTTTTCTGGGTATGACGAGTAAGTTCGTTGAAGTCAGTTTATCGCATAAATACCGCGAAAAAGACGCTGACGGCCATATTTCGGGTGGCCCTATGTATGTGATGGAAAAACGCCTCAATATGAAATGGCTGGCGGTTTTTTTCGCCCTGGCAACTGTTGTTAGCTCCTTTGGTACGGGTAGTTTGCCGCAAAGTAATAGTATTGCTAACGGTGTTGAAGCAAGTTTTGGCGTGCCTGTCTGGCTTACCGGCGGGGTGTTAGCGTTATTACTGGCCTTTGTCATCATCGGTGGTATTAGTCGGATCATTAAAGTAGCGGAAAAAATTGTACCATTGATGGCCGTATTCTATTTGTTGGGTGCGCTGACGGTTATCCTATATAACTTTGACCAGATTATACCGTCTTTCATAGCGGTTTTTAGAGATGCATTTACAGGCTCAGCCGCCAGCGGTGGTTTCCTCGGGGCCAGTTTTGCCTATGCCTTTAACCGCGGCGTTAATCGCGGCTTATTTTCCAATGAAGCAGGTCAGGGGTCGGCACCTATTGCCCATGCCGCGGCCAAAACTGATGAACCGGTTGCAGAAGGGATGATCGCTATCCTTGAACCTTTTATTGATACCATAATTATTTGTAGCGTCACCGGTCTGGTTATTCTTGCTTCGGGTGTCTGGACAGAGAAAATACACACTGATTTTCAACAGTTTGATACCGAAGTAATTGCTGGTGTGTACCATGAGACCAACCCTGAACAAAGGCAGGCTTTATATCAACATTTGAGCTTTACTCAGTCCAGCGATCCGATCAAACCCTATAGTGGCCAAATTGAGGTAGTTAATGGCAAAGCGGTTTCGGATCGATTTACTATTATTCACAACCGCTCGGTAGCTGAAGATGTGGAATATTCGGTAGCGGGAGAACCGTTTACAGGCCAACTGATGGTTAATGACGGGGCAATTAAAACTGAAGTCAAGTTGCACGGTAAATCCCTGATTCACTCGGTCGACCTTACTATGGAGGCATTTAGCCGTGGTTACCTTGGTGATTATGGTCGGTATGTGGTTTCAATTGGCCTGGTATTGTTTGCTTTTACAACCGCTGTTGCCTGGTCCTATTATGGCGATCGAGCCATGACTTACCTTTTTGGCACCGCTTCAGTACTTCCTTACCGGGTGATCTATGTCAGCGGTTTTTTTATTGCGGCAGTGGCAGATACATCGCTAATCTGGCTCATGTCGGCAATTTCTATCGCGTTGATGACACTGCCTAATCTGCTAACGATGCTCTGGTTACATAAAGAAATGAAACAGGATGTGGATCAATACTGGCAACAGGTAAAAGCACCTGAAGCTGAGAATTAATTACCGCAGGCACTGGGTAAAGGGTGGCAAAATGACCTGCCCGATATAAAACTTAATACCTGGTAGTCCAGTCGGGCGGATAAAATACCTTGTTCGCCTGAAGCTGGAATGAGACCGGCTTGAGAGACCTGTTGGCTTAAGAACAATTTAACGAGATGAGAAATATAAATGAATGAAGCGGGAACAATGCAACCATGGAATTAGCCGACAAAGTCGTTATCGTTACAGGCTCGTCATCCGGTGTCGGCGCAGCCACGGTTAAGCTGTTGGCGAGCAAAGGTTGCCATGTAGTTATTAATTATGCACGCAGTAAGGAGGCGGCCTTTGAAGTTGCCAGCCAATGCGAGGCCTATGGTGTACAAACGCTGGTCCATAAAGCGGATGTGGCCAATGATGCAGATTGTCAATCGATGGTTGCGGCCACGCTGAATAAATGGGGCATTATTAACGGGCTTGTTAATAATGCCGGTACCACCAAATTTGTTCCTCATAACGATTTGGATGGTCTTGAAAAAGCAGATTTTTTTGATATTTATGGGGTCAATGTTGTTGGTCCCTACCAAATGGTCCGTGCCTGCGAGCAGGCATTGAGGTTAAATACGGCGGCATCGGTGGTGAATGTAGCGTCTGTGGCGGGCGTTCGGGGTATTGGTAGTTCTATCGCTTATGCTGCGTCGAAGGGTGCGCTTATAACCATGACTCAATCTCTGGCACGGGTGCTTGGCCCACAAATAAGAGTCAATGCGGTTTGTCCCGGCTTTATTGCGGGTGACTGGCTAGCGCAGGGCATGGGTCCGGCGTACGATCAGATAAAAGCTTCGCTGGAAAATAGTGCGCCTTTAAAAGTAACCTGCACCCCAGAAAGTGTAGCTGAGTCTATAGTCTATTTTATAGAAGGCCATTCGGTAATAACCGGGCAACATATTATTTTGGATGGTGGCCAATGTTTAGTATGAGTTTAATATGAGCATAGATGTGAGCAATGATATGAAAACCGTACAGCATCACCCAGCTTTTGAACGCAAACGTAGCCATACGGTGAAAACCCTGAATCTTCAGGTCACCGAATATGAACATATAAATACTGGTGCCTTGCATTATCATTTGGCAATGCCGCACCCGGAAAACGTGTTTATGGTGGCATTTAGAACAGTGCCTACGGATTCTACTGGTGTGGCCCATATCCTGGAGCATACGGCATTATGTGGCAGTGAAAAATATCCCGTAAGGGATCCATTTTTCCTGATGATTCGGCGTTCACTTAATACCTTTATGAATGCTTTTACCTCCAGTGACTATACGGCCTACCCATTTGCTAGCCAAAATCAAAAAGACTTTAGTAATTTACTGGATATCTACCTGGATGCGGTGTTCTTTTCTCGGCTTGATCCGCTTGATTTTGCCCAGGAAGGACACCGGCTTGAATTTGAAATACCTGATGATGCAGAGAGTAACCTGGTGTACAAGGGGGTGGTATTTAATGAAATGAAAGGAGACACAAGCTCAGTTGTCTCCGTGTTGTACGACGAATTGAAAAAGCATCTATTTCCCACCAGTACCTATCACTATAATAGTGGCGGTGATCCGGCAGTAATCCCTGAGCTGAAATATGACCAGTTAATGGACTTTTACCGCTCGCACTATCATCCGAGTAATGCCATTTTTATGACCTTTGGTGATAAACCGGTGCAAGAACTGCAGACAGAATTCGAAACTCAGGCGTTAGCTAAATTTGAGCGCTCTGATATCCGCATAGAAGTGACACCTGAAGTACGGCGTGAATCAATAAAGCGCGTAGAGACCGCGTATGGTGTTGATTCAGCTGATGGGCTGGAAAATAAAACGCATATCGTGATGGCCTGGTTGCTTGGTGAAAATACGGATCTTGAATTATTGTTAAAATGCAATTTGTTATCCGATGTATTGCTAGATACATCGGCATCACCCTTACGTCAGGTGCTTGAAAATACCGACCTTGGCGGTGCTCCATCACCACTCTGTGGCCTGGAAGAATCCAATCGTGAAATGAGTTTTATGTGCGGCCTGGAAGGATGTGAACGGCAGAATGCAGATGATGTTGAGAAATTAATTTTAGCCACCCTGACACAGGTTGCAGAACAGGGGGTGGCCAAAGAAAAACTCGAAGCGTGTCTACATCAGCTAGAACTCCATCAGCGAGAAATTGGCGGTGACGGTCAGCCATTTGGTTTGCAATTGATGTTTTCCTGTATGTCAGCAGCAGTTCACCGTGGTGACCCGATTGAACTGCTGGATATTGACCCGGTCATGCAAAGGCTTAGAATTGCGATAGAAGAACCAGATTTTATCAAAAATTTAATCCAGGAATTATTGCTCGACAACCAACACCGGGTGCGACTGAGCCTGTTCCCTGATGCAAAGCTTAACGAACAAAAGAGACAGCAGGAAGAAGCCAAACTTGCCGCTATTAAACGTAATCTGACAGAACCCGAAAAGTCTGAAATTATTCGCTTAAGCCAACAACTGAAACAAAGACAAAACAGAGAGGAGCCGCTGGAGGTGTTGCCAAAAGTCGGGCTGGAGGATATTCCTCTAAGCCTTAATTTGCCAAAAGCAGAACGGCTGGGTAAACAGAAAAATGTTGCGACGACTTATTATCCCGCTGGTACCAACGGTCTGGTTTATCATCAACTGGTTTTGCCCTTGCCGCAGCTAAACGTACAGGAATTCCAGCAGTTGCCGCTTTTTACGCAGTTGATCTCAGAATTAGGCTCTGGGCAACGGGATTATCTCTCCACACAACATTTGCAACATAGTGTAACCGGTGGTGTATACGTCTATTCTGCGGTGCGCAGTCAGATTGATAATCCAGCTGAAATGATAGCCAATATGACTTTTTCCAGTCGTTGCCTAAAACGTAATACGCAGGAGATGCTGAAACTGCTGAAAGATACCTATGAATCCCCAAATTTTACCGAAACCAGTAGAATCAGGGATCTAGTCAAGCAAATAAGAATTCGCCGTGAATCGAGTATTACCAGTAGTGGACATAATCTGGCTATGACCGCTGCGGCCGCCTATTTTAGACCAATACCGCTATTAAACCATCATTTGAGTGGTCTGGAAGGATTGCAGAAACTCAAAGCGCTGGATACCAGTCTCGATTCAAAAGCAGGGATTGATGCTTTTGTAGCGCGTTTTGAGTCCATTCATCAGTCGTTACTTAACTCGACTCCAGAGCTTTTGCTAGTCACTGAAGCTGACTATAAACAACAGGCGCTTGAGGCGGTTAATCAATGTTGGCAAAAAGACCTGCCGCGTTTCGAAGCAAGCCTTATTGACTGTCCTTTTGCAGCGACGACGAAGCACCAGGCATGGCTGACAACGACTCAGGTGAATTTCTGTGCCAGTGCCTTTAAAACGGTGCCAGAGTCTCACGTAGATAGTGTTGCGTTAACGGTATTGGCGGGTGTATTGCGCAATGGTCATCTGCATCGAACTATTCGTGAACAGGGCGGGGCCTATGGCGGTGGTGCAGGCCATGATATGGCCAATGGTATATTCAGGTTTTATTCGTATCGCGATCCAAATTTGATGGCAACTTTTGACGCCTTTGAGGCGTCAGTAAACTGGGTACTAACAGGTAATATTGATTTTCCACTGGTTGAAGAGTCAATATTAGGCTTAATCAGCAGTATTGATGCGCCAGCGTCACCCGCAGGCGAAGCCAAGCAGGCTTATCATAGTGATTTATTTGGTCGTACCTCGGAGCACCGGCAGTTAATGCGACAACGCATTCTTAAAGTTTCAGTAGCAGACATTAAGCGGGTTGCAGAAAAGTATTTGACCGACCAGAGTGCACAGGCTGTGGTGGCGAGCGAAACCGCAAGTCAGGCCTTACCCGATTATTTTGTTGTTAAACAAATATGATGTCTCAAGCATAAGTTTGAAATGAGTCGTTTTAAAGATCCAAAAAAAATAGCAGTAATAAAAAGAAATTATAAATTATTAGAAGTTATAAATGGCCTGAAGTTAAAGATCATTAACAAAATCCAGGCGATAAAACCAAAAAGGAGAATGACATGGCAGAAATGATGCGATTAGAGGCAGCGGATGGTTTTGCATTTGATGGGTACTGCAAAAAACCTGAGTCAGGTAAAGACATCAGGGGTGCGGTGCTGGTAATTCAGGAAGTATTTGGCGTCAATGGGCATATTCGTGAAGTTTGCGACGGTTATGCGGAACAGGGTTATGTTGCGCTTGCCCCAGCAATTTTTGATCGGGTGGAAAAAAACGTCCAGCTTGGCTACGAAGGCAAGGACATGATGCGAGGTGTTGAAATTGCCAAAGGGCTTCTGAAACCGGAACAGACTATGCTGGATCTCAATGCTGGCATAGAATATTTACAACAATTTGGTAAAGTCGGGGTAGTCGGATATTGTTTTGGCGGCTTGATGAGTTGGCTCTGTGCGGCTGAGATGGAGGGTGTTGCCTGTGTATCGGCATACTATGGTGGTGGCGTTACAGCAAAGATTGAGCTCACACCAAAAGTACCCACTATTTTGCATTTCGGTGATCAGGATGCACATATTCCACTGCCGGACGTTGAGAAATTAATTGCCGTGCATCCTTCAGTACCTGTATATATTTATGCAGCCGACCATGGTTTCAATTGCGACCATCGCGCCAGTTATGATGAGGCAGCTGCAAAGCTAGCGCTGCAACGGACCCACGCGCTGTTTGCAGAGCATATCGGTTGATTATTACCCACGCTATTTTGGTAATCACGCCGAAATACATTTTAAGCCCAGGTTAATTCGTTTGCGCTGCTGAACCAGCGCAGCAAATTAATCTGTTTGGTTGGTTTGCCCTATTGATTTGGGGCTCAGCGCAGATTCATAAAAAAGCAATAAAAAGCTTGTCAACTTGGCTTCCATAATGCGTTACCACCAGGCCTGACTAGCATGCCAATAAAGAACCCTTGAGAATGGTAGAAAATGGGAAGCTTAACTTGACAAAACTGCGTGGTTTCTACATTCTGTGGCCGTTGATGGGTGACAACTCTATCTCTAAGCGTGCTAAAAAATAAGAATAAACCAGAAACAAAATTAGGATGTTGAGTGACCCAATCCCGTCGACCCATTAGATAGAGCAATAACTTATAAGAGCAACAAATCCCAATAGGTACAAACATGAGAGAATTTCACATTAGGCGGATGCTGTTTGCATTGGCTATTTGCATCATGTCTATGCAGGCCTCTGCGCAGACCCTGGACGAAGTTTTGGGTGTAAGGGCATCGACGACTGAAAATGGTCGTCAATCGCAGTTAAAAATTGACTCGCTTGCCGAAGATACCAGAGATCTATTAACGCAGTTTAAAACAGTTATGAAAGTTGTTGACGGTTTACGCGTATACAACCAGCAACAACGTCGACTTATTGCAAATCAAAAAACTGAGATGCAAGAGCTTGATCAGTCAATTGATAATGTCACGGTTATCGAACGACAAATCACACCGCTAATCGAACGAATGATCACTAATCTCGAGAAATTCATCGAACTGGATATGCCGTTTTTGATGAGCGAGCGACGGGAGAGAATAGAATTTTTGAAGGATACACTGGACCGATCAGATGTCGCTGTATCAGAGAAATTCAGTCAGGTTATGCAAGCTTACCAGGTTGAAAATGCCTATGGTTCGACTATTGAAGCTTATGCAGACATCATCAACCTCAATGGTGCTGAACGTACCGTTGATATCTTAAAATGGGGCCGAGTATCATTAGTATTTCAAACACCTGATGGTGCAACAACGGGTGTCTGGGATAAGAGTACTCAGGATTGGGTTGTATTAGATGAAGAGTTTAGTGCTGGTATTCGTGAAGGTTTACGTATTGCCCGTAAGACACAGACGGCCGGTCTGGTTCGTCTACCCGTAAGTGCACCAGGAGAATAATAAAAATGAAACAACTAGCTATATTCGTTGCCACTTTGAGCCTGGTGTTATCTGCGTCAACTCAAGCAGCCGAAGAAATTGATGCAGCAAGTCTATCTGATCTTTTACAGATGGTACGTGAAGGTAAAGTGGTACGACGTGATGTCAATGCCAAACGAGAAAGGGATTTTGTTGCTGACAAATCTAAACAGCAATCAGAAGTAAATAGTGCAAAACGACAGCAGCGCGAACAAGAAGCGCTGAGCGAACGTCTGGAAAATGAATTCGAGCGTAATGAAACCAAGATTGCAGATCTGGATGAAAGGCTTAAGAAAAGACTGGGTTCACTGCGTGAACTGTTTGGCGTGCTACAACAGGTTAGTGGTGACACTCAAGGTGTTTTTGAAGGTTCTATCGTCAGTGCAGAGTTTCCTGGCCGTACAGAGTGGCTAGCGCAATTTGCTCAGGATATGGGTAAGAGTTCGAAACTGGCGACTATCGAAGAAATCGAACGCCTCTGGTTTGAATTACAGCGTGAAATGACTGAATCAGGCAGTATTTCGAAATTTACAGGTACAGTTAATAAGCTTAATGGCGATGTCAGTGAGCAGGAAATTGTTCGAATTGGTGCGTATAACCTGATCAGTGAGGGTGTATATATTGTTTATGATATCGACAATAAAGTACTTAAGGAATTGCCTGCACAACCCGCTGACCGGTTTGTAGATTCAGCTGCTGATCTGTTGGCCGCTACTAGCGGTTACGTCCCTTTTGCAGTAGATCCTACCAAAGGTCAATTGCTTGAATTACAGCAGTTTGTACCAACACTTGAAGAAAGAGCACATCAAGGCGGCACGCCAGGTTATGTAATTATTGGCCTGGGTATTGTTGCATTACTACTCTCTCTTGAGCGAATTATTACCCTGAGCCTGGTAGCAGGACGGGTTCGCGCTCAGACTAAAAATACTACGCCAAGTACCAGTAACCCTCTTGGGCGGGTATTACAGATATATCAGGAAAACAAAACTGTAGATCCAGAGACTTTGCAGTTGAAGCTTGATGAAGCCATTTTGAAAGAACAGCCAGCACTTAATGCACGCATATCATTTATTAAGATTATTTCCATGGTTGCGCCTCTACTTGGTCTGTTAGGTACGGTAATTGGTATGATCATAACTTTCCAGGCGATTACCTTGTTTGGTACAGGTGACCCCAAGACCATGGCCGGTGGTATTTCTCAGGCTTTGGTTACGACGGTATTAGGTTTGGTTGTTGCTATACCAACAGTTTTATTGCACTCCATCGTTAAATCTCGAAGTGATGTAGTGTTACATATCCTTACTGAACAAAGTGCTGGTTTAATTGCTGAGCATGCTGAAAACTCCGAAAAAACAGGTAGTTAATTAGCATGGATATCATAGTAATTGCTATTAGAACTTTTATGGAAGCGGGCGGCATTGTACTTTGGTACATTGCCGCTGCGACTTTCGTCATGTGGGCGCTGATCTTTGAGCGCTTCTGGTTTTTTGCTGGTGAACATAAAAAAGATGTCGGTTCTGCACTTTCTTATTGGGAATCACGCAGTGAACGAACGTCATGGAATGCACACGCTATTCGCTATCGGCTTATATCTGAGGTGAATATGAGATTAAACGTTAATATTAGCTTTATCAAAACTCTGATATCACTATTGCCATTGCTGGGTTTGATGGGCACAGTAACAGGCATGGTGCAGGTTTTTGAAGCTATGACCTACTCAGGTGGTAATGCACGTTCAATGGCAGCCGGTGTTTCGGCAGCAACAATTCCTACGATGGCAGGTATGGTAGCCACCTTATCAGGTGTGCTCGCCAATACTTTTATTACTTCTAAAGTACAGTCAGAATCTGACTATATGGAAGATACACTCACAATGGATCACTAAGCAGCACGAGTAATTGGCTAGTTCTGGTCGTTAAGTTTTGGCCAGAACATTGGCAGTGATAGATCGAGATAATAACAATGCGTAGACGATTAAGAAAAGAAGAAGAAGAAAAGGTCGCTGATTTAACACCGATGCTTGATGTGGTGTTTATCATGCTTATATTCTTTATTGTGACAGCTACTTTTATTAAAGAAGCTGGAGTTGAAATTGACCGACCTGATACAAAAACTGCCGAGGCTAAAAAAACAGTCTCATTGTTGGTTGGTGTGGGGGCAGATAGTTCTATCTGGATAGATAAAAAACGGGTAGATGTGCGCAATGTTCGGCCGTTGATGGAACGACTTCATGCTGAAAACCCAAAGGGCGGATTAGTTATCCAGGCGGATAGCGAATCTAAAATTGAGAAAGTATTGGCAATTATGGATGCCGCTAGAACACTGGGTATTAACCAGGTTGCTATAGCGTCTGAAGAGGGTTAGGGGGGAATATGGTTATTAGATTTAGTCTCTCAAGCGTATTAGCCATTGGTGTTACTCTGGCATTATTCTATTTGATGCAATTTTTGATTTCGGGCGGCAAGAGCGCGCTTAGTGAAGAAAAAATGGGCAGAATTGTAGACATTGTTCGTGTTAAGCAAGAATTAGAAGCCCAAACGAAACAAAGAAAAGCCAAAAAGCCACCACCACCTGATCAACCACCACCCGAAGTACCCCAGGTTACACTTAATGTATCAATAGATGACGCTGGTTTTACCATGTCTAATATTGCTGGCGGCGCAGATATCGATATCTCTGGCGGTGGCTTTGGCATAAGTGATGGTGAATATTTACCAATTGTTAAGGTTCAACCACGATATCCCCAACGTGCCTTATCAAGAGGCCAAACTGGTTGGGTCATTGTCGAGTTTACCGTATCAGCACAAGGCACTGTTAAAGACGCCAATGTTGTTGACAATTGTGCCTGGACCAAAAGTAAGTCGCAGGGGCAATGTATTGATAACCCACATACAGTATTTGATAAAGCTGCAATGAAAGCGGCGTTAAAATTCAAATACAAACCCAAAGTGATTGACGGCGAACCTGTTGAAACAGCAGGCGTGCAGAATAAAATCATCTTTGAACTGGCGGAGGGCTAGGTAATGTTGATGAGATATTTGATTATCGCCAGTTTTATTTGGCTGGCACCGGTAATATTGGATACAACTGAGTTATCCTTTGGTGGCCGAGTGATGGCTGCTGAGACAAAACCTGAAAAACGTCGGGTGCCACCGTTAAAGGAAAGCACCTATAAAGTTTTGGGCGAAGCAACCGCTTTGATTGACCCGGAATCTATAGATTATCCTGAAGATGAACCGAAACCTGTATTGCCTCCTGCAGATCCACGGGCTGCGATTAAGATCCTTAATAAGCAATTAGAACGTAGAGGGATTAATCCCTATGAAATTGCTCAGGTATGGAATACTTTAGCTTTCGCTTATTACACCCTTGAAGACATCCCTAATACTATTCGCTCTTATGAAAAAGTATTGACGCAACCGCAGGAGAAAATTTCTGTTGCGCTGGAGTTATCTACTTTAAGGGCGCTGTTCCAGTTACATTTTTCCGAAGAGCGTTATAAGAAATCTATACAGTATATGGATCGTTGGGAGGTACTTAATGGTAAACCAGATACGAATGTTACCTTTATACGTGCCTCTGGATATTATCAGTTGGAGGATTTTCGTAACGCCCTCAAAAATGCCTTAAAAGTAGAACAGTTAGCCCTGGCAGAAGGTAAAAAAATCAGGGAAAACTGGTTATACCTGCAAGTAGTGCTCTATAACGAGTTACAAGATACTGACAATGTAATTAAAGTATTGGAAAATTTGATAGTGCTGTTTCCAAAGAAACAATACTGGATGCACCTGGCTGGTATGTATGCAGAAAAAGAATTACCAGAGAAGTCATTATCTGCCTACTACGCAGTATATTTACAAGGCATGTTTGCTAAAGAATCAGAGATTGTTATGTTGTCTCAGCGTCTCTTGAACGCGGAAGTCCCTTTTGAAGCGGCCACCGTATTAGAAGATGGGTTTAGCCGAAAAATTGTCGAGAAAAACGAAAAGAATATTCGGTTGCTCGCTGCTGCTTATACGATGTCTCAGGAATATACCAAAGCCATCGATGCCTGGAACGCCGCTAGCGAATTTGCTAAAGATGGTGAAATTTATTATCGCCTGGCACAGGCATTGGCCAATGAAGACCGACATAAAGAAGCTGTTGTGGCCTATAACGACGCATTGGATAAAAAAGGCCTGCGTGATCGTGAGAATGTGCAATTTTGGATGGGTATATCCTTGATGCAACTGCAGTCCTGGGATTCTGCAAAAAAGGCCTTTAGAGCAGCTGCCAAAGATAAGGAAAGAGAAAAATCAGCGAGACAATATATACAGTACATTAACGGCGAAGAAAAACGCTTGAAAGCATTGGCAGATATGATATCGGCTTAAGATAGTGCACTGATCATTTCGTTTCGATTAAAAAGGCGTAACTAATTTAGTTGCGCCTTTTTTTGTGTTTGTTTTTAGTTCGTGATTTCGAAACTGATTGTAAGGGCGAACGATTACCTTGTTTTTTCTTGTGATTCATTTTGACTTTTTTAGAGAATTCCGACAATTCAGTTTGAAATTTTTTGTAGGTTGCGAGTCGGTTTACATCTAACTGGCCGGTCTTAATGGCCAGGTTGATCGCGCAATTTGGCTCTGTTCGGTGTTGGCAGTCATTAAATTGGCACTCACTGGCAAAATTCGTTATATCATCGAAGCTGGATGATAGCGCGCGTTCATCTGCCCAAAACTGGATCTCTCGCATACCCGGTGTGTCGATTATTAAACCGCCACCGTCTACTACACATAATTCCCTATGGGTTGTGGTATGTCGTCCTTTACTATCAAGCGCTCGGACTTCACCGGTCTGGAAATGTGCATAACCAAGCAGGTGATTAATTAACGTTGATTTACCAACGCCGGATGAGCCTAATACGGCGGCAGTCGATCCTTCTCGCAGGTACTTTTTTAACTCAAGTAGGGTTTTATCTGAGTCAGTAGGGTGAAGCGCTGAAACAGTATGTATCGGGGCGTTCATTGCAATTTCACTGACCAGCTTAACTTTACGGGGCAGGTTTTTGCATAAATCTGCTTTATTAAGCACAATGACTGGCTGTGCGCCGCTAAACAAAGTTAATAATAAATAGCGTTCGATTCGTCCTAGATTAAAATTATTATCCAGGCCGGTAACAATAAATACTGTATCGATGTTGGCGGCAATAACCTGTTCATCCAAACCTTCACCGGCTTCTTTCCTGCTAAACCTGGTTTCACGTTCAAGCGTGTTTTGGATTATTGCAGGCCCGGTGCCGCAATCATCTGGTGTAACAAGTACCCAGTCACCCACTGCAGGCAAGTCTGCTTTAGAGTTAGCCAAACGTCTAGCTTTACCCGGTAGTATGCCAAACAGTAGCCCATCGTCATTGACCAGGTGAAATCGATTCAGGTCCTGTCGGATTACGCGGGCAGGGTATAAATTTGAATTTGCGACAAGTTGTTGCTGAAAAAACGGCTTCCAGCCTAATTGTTGCAGTGATAAACCTTCTAATGATAGCGGTTTCGACGAGTCTTTCAGCGGCTACACCTAGTGCTTTCGATAGAATACGGTTGGGTATTATTCAGTGCTATTTCCTCATGCATTTATTGAAGGTGCATTTATTGAAGTTGCATTTATATACGGGGCATTTATCTTACTTTTTAGAGATATTTTGTTAGCGTGGTTTTATATGTAGCTAATCGCATGGCCGAGCAAAGGTTCAACCTACGCTGTTATTCTTGCATAACAATAAGCGTTTAATGCAGGGCTAGCAAGTACAGGTTTTAGTGCCATGTTAATCCCGATATTTTTGAATGATATTACGCACCAGGGGTGAGAATAATACCGCAAGGGTCAAAACCACGAGTGCTAGTGTAATCGGTCTTTGCCATAAAAAGCTTAACGAACCGTCGCTAATGGTCAATGCACGGCGGAGATTTTCTTCCAACATGCCTCCCAGGATAAACCCAAGTAATAGCGGTGCCATAGGGAAAGTCATGAGCCTTAGGAATACCGCAATTATAGCGATGATTAACAGCATTTGAATGTCAAAGGTATTAAAGGAAACAAGGTAAACACCCATGATGGAAAAGAAAAATATCAGCGGTATTAGATAAGTCTTTGGAATAGTCAGTAGTTTGGCTATATAAGGGATTAACGGCAAATTAAGCACCAGTAAAATCAGATTGCCAAAATACATCGATACAATGACGGACCAGAATATTTCTGGTTGATCTATGAATAATCTTGGCCCTGGCTGGACTCCATAAGCAATGAGCGCGCCGAGGAGAATTGCAGTCGTTCCAGAGCCAGGGATACCCAGGGTTAATAGCGGTACGAAAGATCCAGTACAGGCTGCATTGTTGGCAGATTCAGGTGCGGCTAATCCTTTCAGGTTGCCTTCGCCAAAATCAGGTTCAGCCTGCTCTTTATTGGTAGTGTCTTTTCTGCCAGCGCTATTTCTTGCCAGGCCGTAGGCGAGAAAAGAAGCAATTGTTGCGCCTGCGCCGGGTAGGGTGCCTACCAGGAAACCGAGGACAGAAGACTTACCCACTGTTGGCGCAATCTGTTTAACTTCATCTAATGATAAGGCTAAGTTAGATGTTTTCAAATTGAGGCTTTGGTCTTTGGGTGCTGGTTTTAGAACCATCATAAATGCTTCGGCAAGTGCAAATGTTGCCATTGCGAGTAATAAGAAACTTATTCCGTCGATTAGATCCATACGGCCGAATGTAAATCGCTGCACGCCAGCTGATAGATCAGTACCCACAGTAGATAACATTAGCCCCAGACAGGTCATCGCAAGTGCCTTTATATATTCTCCCGAGGCGGAAAATGCGGTTACCAGGCTGAGTCCTAGCACCATTAGTACGAAATAGTCAGCTGATTGAAATGCCAGTGAAAGTTGTGAAAGATAGGGCGCCAACACTACCAGCATAATGGCTGCCAGGGTGCCGCCTGCAAAGGAGGCATAGGCAGCTACAGCCAGGGCTTTGCCTGCTTTTCCTTGTTGTGCCAAAGGGTAGCCATCAAAAGCGGTGGCAACAGTACCTGCAACACCGGGAGCATTGATCAGGATGGATGATGTCGAACCGCCGAAGATCGCGCCGTAATAAACACCAGCGAGTAAAATCATGCCGCTGGCCGGCTCAAAACCATAGGTGATGGGTATCATGAGTGCTATTGCTGAAATAGGCCCTAAACCCGGCAGCATGCCAATGAGTGTGCCTGCAGCGCAGCCGCTAAATACCAACAACAGATTATGTAATGTTAGTACGGTTGAAAGACCAAGTAGTAGACCATCAAACATCGAAAAAATCCTGCCACAATTCGCCTGGGGCAAGAAAAATGCCGAGTTGATCAAGTAGCAACCAAAAGCCAATAGACAAGCTGATGGCGGTTGTTGCCATAACCGCCCAGTTGCGACTGCCGAGAATAATAAAGCCAACAATTAAAAATAAACAGGATGATGCCAAAAAACCTAACCATTCGATACTTATCCCGTAGATTGATGTGGTAACCGCTAAAAGTAATGCGGGTCGCCATCGTAACTGCTGCAGTAATTGCCAGTTGGTATTATTATTTGCTGGCGTGATGAGTAATAAAACTGAACAGAATAGAGAGCAGGTGCCAATTAGGTAAGGCATGCTGCGCGCATTAAAAGCTTCGTTTTCACTCCAGAAATCAAGATGAATATCTGGTGTGAAATATAGATATAGGCCGCTGAGGGTGAGGAATAAAAGGCCAACTAAACGGCTGTTATTGATAATCTTATGCATGAAAGGTTTGTGCTGTCTTTTACTGGCAAAATGATATTTGTTGAAGTTGTCAAAACACCGCGTTTTACGGACCGTGATGAGCTAAGGGTTGTAAGTTTTACGATTAATTTTATCGGTTCGAGCTAGTTAGTTGTGCAGAAGACTTAAAGCGACATTTATGCCGCAGATAAGGCAACAAATAATGTCATAAATAGTGCTATAAACGGAGAAAGCCCAGCTTAATCATTAATGAGGAAATATCCGATTCCTGTTGTTCCAGAAATCGATAAAAATCATCACCTTCATGGTGCAATAAGGACCAACCATTGCGGACTCTAACCTGTTCAAACTCTGGTGTTTTGAGAACTCTGGAAATTGTTTTTTTCATGGCTGCGTAATGAGACTCAGGTAATCCAGGGGCGGCAAAGAATCCTCGCCAATTGGCGAATACCAGATTATAACCCAGTGATTTTAAAACCGGAATGTCAGGGGCTTCAGCCAGTGTTTGTGGTGCGGTCACGGCGATAATTCTTACTTCTCCGGCGCGTGCCATTTCAATGGTTTCACTCAGACCGGTTGAAAGAATCTGACTTTCTCCGGTCAGCAGCCCCGCGAGCGCCTTGCCACCGCCATCGTAAGCAACATAAACCATTTTCCTGGGCTCGCCACCTGCCAGTTCTAACGCGCGAGCAAGGATAATATGGTCCGTACTGCCGCGCACCGAACCTCCCGCCACCTTGAGCGAGCGAGGGTCATTAATAAATTGTTTTACTGCATCATCAAAGTTTTTGATAGGTGAGTCTGATCGAACAACAAAACAACTATAGTCGGCAATAACCGATGCTATAGGTTCCAAATCTCTAAATGACTGTGGAAATATCTTCTGCAGCGACCGTATGACCATGGGCGTCGAGCTAATCAGCAGTGTATTTTGCTGCCTGGATGCGGTTTCGATGAGCTTCGCGATGGCTCGTCCACCTCCGCCACCGGATAAATTTTCATAGGATACAGTTGCTACAAGGTTTGATTTAGTGAGTGCTTCACCAATCCCACGTGCCGTACCATCCCAACCACCGCCTGGTCCGGCGGGAATCAAAAAGTGGGTTTTAGTCATTAAATCTGCTTGAGCAGAAATCATTATCGAAAATGTAAAAAAGGCAAAGAGCAGTTGTTTCATGTTATTAGGGCTTGTGTATTTCACTATGCCAGACACTATAAAGCGGTAGGGCATTGTTGGGAAGAAGTTACTCTACGTAGGCGCTGATCGACAGGCAAAATTAACTCACTCAGCGAGTTAATTTTGCCGCCCATTGCTGTTTAACCAACGGCTATTGGTTGTTACCTTTTATTATTAATGTTTAATATAGGTGGTTCTTTAAGCTTCTTTAATTGTTCCAAATGCCCAATCTAACCAGGGTAATAATTTTTCGATGTCTGAAGTTTCTACAGTTGCGCCGCCCCAGATTCTGAGCCCTGGCGGTGCATCTCTATAGCCGCCAATATCGTATCCAATATGTTCTGCAGCCAGTAAATCCACCAGTTCTTTGATGACGTCAGCTTGTGCCTGCCCCTCAAGTTCGGTAAACCAGGGGTCGACAATTTTTAAGCAGATAGAGGTTGAAGAAATGTACGCCGGGTTATTGGTCAGGAAGCCTACCCAGGGGCTGGTCTTAATCCATTGATCAATTGCCTTGAGGTTGTTTTCACTGCGTTTTATCAGTGCCGTTAAACCGCCTATTTCCCTTGCCCATTTGAGAGCATCTAATTGATCTTCCACCGCCAACATGGACGGTGTATTAATGGTCGCGCCACTAAATATACCTTTTATAAGCTTGCCATCTTTCGTTAAGCGAAAGATCTTTGGCAACGGCCAGGCGGGGGTATAGTGCTCTAATCTGGCCACAGCTCGGGGAGAAAGTGCGATCATTCCCTGGCCCGCTTCGCCGCCCAGTACTTTTTGCCAGGACCAGGTAACAACGTCCAGTTTTGACCATTCCAGGTCCATTGCAAAAACAGCCGAGGTAGCGTCACAAAACGTTAGGCCTGTCCTGTTTGCTGAGATCCAGTCGGCATTGGGTACTCGGGTACCCGACGTAGTACCGTTCCAGGTAAAAATAACATCGCGGTTACAATCCACCGTATTTAGATCAGGTAAATCTCCGTAGTCGGATGATAACTCTCTTATATCCTCTAGCTTGAGCTGTTTTTTAATATCTGATTGCCAGCCCTGACCAAAGCTTTCCCATGATAATATATCAACACCGCGTTCGCCCAACATGCTCCACATCGCCATTTCAAAGGCACCAGTATCAGAACCAGGTACGATACCCACCACATAATCCTCAGGAATCGATAGAATTGACTTACTTTCATCAATAACCTGTTTGAGTTTGGCTTTTTCCGCTTTAGCTCGGTGAGAGCGGCCAAGGCTTTCAGTTGACAGGTTAGCAATGTTCCAGCCCGGTCTCTTTGATGTGGGGCCAGATGAGAAACAGGGGTTGAGGGGTTTTATTTCAGGTTTATTGCTAACAGTAGTATTTGTAGCAGATTTGTTTTCAGGCGTTTCATTCATGAGTGGTCTAGTCATTAGTTTGAGAGTTTATTTAGCGCTGGCATAAAATCGCGTACCTTAGCGCACGGGGCATTGAGGCACCAAGGATTTACTTTCATTTTGACTATATATTTTATTCACGGTGTTTTTGTGCCGGTAAAATGTCGTATCTATTGGTGATTCATTAAAGCGGTGAAGAGTCACATCAACGACCCAAAGAACTTGTCTGGTGGGATAGGGGGTAGCCTCAGAGTGCAGTGCGCTCATAGAATTGCACCGCTATAAAGCGATAGCGATAGGCTAAACAGTTAAGGAAGGATGATTGTGCATGTTTTCTAATCGATGTTCGCCGTTATCCATCCATAATACTGCGTCTACATGGTTTAGTAATTTTGGATCATGGGTGATAAATAAGCACGTAATGCCCAGATGGCGAATATTATCCATGATTTTTTCGGCAGTTTTTTCATCTAAATGTGCTGTACCTTCATCCAGGAATATCACTCGGGGTTGACGATACAGAGCCCGTGCTATGAGGATTCGTTGGATTTGCCCAGCTGACAGACAGGCGCCTAATTCGCCTACTAAGGTTTCATAAGCCATGGGTAATAATGTGATCTCGTCATGAATCTCTGCCAATTTTGCCGCTGCTTCCAGTTGTTGCCAATCAACCACAGGCTCGCCAAAGGTAATATTGCTTCTGATACTGCCTGCTAGTAGTAGATCTTCCTGCATGACGCTGGTGAAATTTGATTGAATTGATTGCAGGCCAATGGTTGCCAGGGATTGATGATCGTAAGTTATTTCCCCGTGTAATGGTTTTTGACTAACTTGAATTAGGTTAAATAGCGTGGATTTCCCACACCCTGATGGCCCGAAGACAGCAATTTGTTGGCCTGGTTTGATACTAAGATTTAGGTTTTTCAGCAGCCAGGGTGAGTTTTCGTCATATCGAAAAGATATTGAATTTAGCTCAATGGCACCGTTCAATGGTCTTGTCGGTGTTAGTTTGAAATCGGCTTGCTGAGATTTTATGTCTGCAAGACGCTCGAATTGTAGCGATAACATCAAATAGCCAATGAACTCTCCGACCAGCGAACCTAATGCGGACTGGAGCTGGGTTTTGTAGGCAATGAAGGCGAATAACATACCGATGCTCATTTTGTTTTCCAGTACTTGAAGGGCGCCAAAATAGATAACCAAAATGCCTGAAAGGCCTGCGATCAAACCGCTGATGATTGATTGGCCAAGCTCAAGTTTGTCGGTTCGTATATTGGTATTAATTGTTTCGGTGAATTTATTCAGCCAGTCATTGGTACGTTGGCCTTCAGTACCAAAACGTTTTACAGCGCTAATTGCTCGAATGGTTTCCATAAAATGGGATTCCATTTTTGCTTCGGCGATTAGCTGTTCATTGGCTCTGGACTTTACCGGCTGATAGAACAGCAGCTGGACAATGAGGTCAATGACTATAGTGAGCAGCACCAGGCTGGCAAGCATTGGAGAGTAAATAAACACTACAATCAACGTAGTTATAGCCATCAAACCGTCCAGAATAACGGCGATAGCACTGCTGGTTATAAATTCCTGGATGGCTGTCAACGAACCGAAGCGGGATACAATGTCGCCCATATGCCGTTTATGGAAAAAAGCGACCGGCAGATGAATTAGATGACGGAATAGGCTACTGCCCATTTGAAATGATAATTGATGGGTTAAATATATACTGGCCCAACTTCGTATTGCCTGCGTAAATACTGAAATTACGCTCAGTAAACCAAACCCAAGGGCCAGTATGATGAGTAGGTCGGCATCTCTTTTTACTAGCACATCATCGATGACTAGTTGGGTATAGAAGGGGCTGAGCAGGGTAATGATTTGTAAAATAAAGGCTAATAATAAAATTTGCGCCATGGTCGGGATCAGGCCTTTGAGACCTACGATGAAATCCCTGAAACCCAGTTTTGTGGTAGATGTTTCTGGTTGATAGTCTGGGCCTGGGATAATTTCCAGGACAACACCGGTAAAATGAGCAGCAGCTGCTGAAAGCGAAATTCGGCGACTACCCAGCGCAGGATCATGAATCGTTATGTTCTTTCCTGATACTTTGTTGAGAACAACAAAATGGTTGAAATTCCAGTGTAGAATCACAGGCTGGGTAAATGATTTAAGCTCGGCAACTTCGCAACGAATTGCCCTGCAATTAAAGTCCCGAGTTTTTACTGCGCGCATTAGTTGAGCAATGTCAGAACCGCGTTGGGACGACCCCATATCATTTCGATATTTTGCTAAATCGAGCTTGTCGCCGAAAAAGGCCGCGATCATGGCGATACAGGTGATCCCGCACTCGGAGTTTTCAGCCTGCAGAATCGAAGGTAGTTTTTGCCGACCGGTGAAATTTAGTGAGCTAAACATATCTGCCCCTGGCGATCATTACTGGTTCTAACAGCCATTCAAATAAGGTGCGTCGATCTAGCACGATATCCGCTTTTAATGTCATGCCTGGCCTTAGATTTGTAGTAATGCCGTAGGCTTTCACCGCTTGATCAGTCAAGGCTACTGTAGCCAGGTAATATATTCCGTTATCTGGTATTTCAAGGGGTAAGTCCTGAGTAGCAATTGTGTGGCTTGAAACGTCAATAAGTTTGCCTTCATAACTGCCAAATTTTAGATGGGGAAAAGCGTCATAAAGAATATTGATCCGTTGTCCATTTGCCATAAAACCCACAGCGTGACTTGGGATGAGTAGCCTGGCCTGTAGCGGTTTATCTTGCGGTATGATGGTTAGCAGTGATTCTTTTACCACAACTACATCGCCGATCTGCTTGAAAATTGATGAGACCTTACCGTCTACCGGCGCCAAAATTATTTGCTGAGTATTCGCCAGCCAGTTTGCTTTGGCCTGCACAAGGTTTATCTTGCGTTGTTTGATTTCAAGAATTTCGAGTGCATGTTTAGACACATAATGTTGTTGTTGGATAGATAGTGACGCCAACTTATCTTTTGCTGCTTCAAGCTTGTCGGTTATTTCTTCCAGGCGTTGTTCTGCCGCCAGTGACTGGTCCTGAAATTTCCCCCATTCAAGTTGCGAGAGATATCCGTTGGATAGCAGGGTCTCACTGGCTTTAAAAACTTTATGGAGATTATTTTTTCTGGTGGTTTGTAGTCTTTGGATGCTATGTAGACGGTCGATGGATTTGACCAGCCGCTGTTGCGATGCTTTAAGTTGAGTGAATTCTTTATGCTGAATTTCTTGCCTTCGAAGTAATTGCTGTTCTGTTGCATCCAGTTGCGCATCGTATGAAAACGCTTGTTGATTTTGTCGAAGTGCCCGTAGGTGTATAAGGGCTAAAGGCGTTCCTTTGTTAACATACTGGCCCTTGTCGACATAAATAGATGTTAAAGTACCAGACCGTTCGGCGGCAATACGGGTGATGTCGTTATGAATATACCCTTTGACGCTGGTTTTTCTTAGATAGGGTTGTGCGGTTAGAAAGTACGCGCCGGATACAATAATAAATGTTAATAGACAGCTAATAACAATGAACCCAGGGGGTAATAGAATTCGCTGTTCACCCAGGTCCGCACTCGCTCGGTGAGCGAGGGATTGTTCTGTGAAAATTGGTTCTGCCATAACGCATTTCCTCGAAGCCGATATTTTTTTCTAGTAGGAGACGAGTAGCTATCCTGATGCCAGGCAATTATGAATGCCAGTGTCTAAGCGCTGAAAAGGCTGTAAGCGATTGCTTGCTGCCGGGTGTGATCTTCCTACATAAGATGGCTCATTGATTAGTCTTGCCCTAACAACAAAATGCCGTTTATGTTGAGTTTTCTTTAACCGGTAGTTGGCAGTATTTGCGCGTGGGGTGACGGCACTATAAGAAGATTGGTATCCTATGCGTCTGTGAAAGGTTAAATGAATAATATTGATCAATGGTAATCAAACAACGATTATTTCTAGAAGGATGAATAATGAATAAAGACGGATTATTAGCAGGTAAGGTTGCGGTTATTACAGGTTCAAGCCGTGGTATTGGCGAAGCAGTGGCTATCCGCTACGCCATGGAAGGAGCCAAAGTGGTGGTTTCTGCAAGGACCCTTGATGAAGGCGATCATGCATTGGGTGGCGGTATTAATGGCGTGGTGGAGAAAATCAAAAATGCAGGTGGTGAGGCCCATGCGGTTCGGTGTGATCTTTCCGTCGCAGAGCACAGGGAACAGCTCATTAAAGCCACCGAAGAAAAATATGGTGAAGTGGATATTTTGGTAAATAATGCAGCAGTGACTTTTTTTGTGGCCGTTGCAGACTTCAAGAAAAAACATTATGACCTGATGCTAGAAGTACAGGTATACGCCCCGTTTCACCTTTCACAACTGGTTTTGCCTGGCATGAAACGGCGCAATTCTGGACGGATTGTTAATGTTTCGTCACATGCCGCACTCCATCCAGCTAAAGACTCTGTCGGCTGGGGTTCCACCGTTTATGGTATGTGTAAAGCTTCTTTAGAGCGATTCACCACGGGCCTGGCATGTGAAGTTTATAGTGATGGAATTGGCGTTAATGTTATAGCGCCTGGGCTGGTAGCGACTCCGGGTGTTGTACATCATAATTTGATTACAGAAGATACACCTGAAGATAGTGTGACTCCCGTTGAACATATGGCTGAGGCCTGCTTACGACTTGTGCACGGTGAGTCTACAGAGTTTACCGGTATGATTACTTATGCATCTGATATGATGAAACACTACCAACTAACGGCCGTAGACTTGACTTTGTAGAGCCCTCAGCGGTTCAAATAAAGAGCCCTCAGCGGTTTTAATAAAGAGCCCTCAGCGGCTCTAATAAAGAGCCCTCAGCGGCTCTAATAAAGAGCCCTCAGCGGTTTTAATAAAGAGCCCTCAGCGGTTCAAATAAAGAGCCCTCAGCGGCTCTAATAAAGAGCCCTCAGCGGTTTTAATAAAGAGCCCTCAGCGGTTTTAATAAAGAGCCCTCAGCAGCTCTGAATGAAAAATTGTCACTATAACCGGCTAAATACCTATCTATTTAGCCGGTGCCTTACATCAAGTTCCAGGCCAACTTTGTTAGTGTCGAAGGGTGTCAGTTGGTAGACATAATAGTTGAGCCAGTTTGAGAATAATAAGTTGCCGTGGCTTTTCCAGGTAACAAGAGGGTGACGAGTTGGATCATTTTCCGGGAAATAATTTTCAGGAATTTGTGGCTTCAGGCCGGCTTCAATGTCTCTCTCGTACTCCTGTTTTAAGCACAGAGGTTCGTATTCTGAGTGGCCGGTTACAAATAACTGTCTACCGTCTTTTCTGGCGACTATGTAAGCGCCGGCAATATCTGAGGTTGAAATGATTTCAAGTTCATCGCAGGCTGACATGTCTTCAGTGGATATTTCAGCATAGCGAGAATGTGGGGCATTAAATACATCGTCAAACCCGCGTACAATTGGCGCTAAAGGTTTGTTCAGAAAGTGAGGATAGACACCGGAGATTTTCTTAGCCAATATTCTTTTTTTGATGCCGTACAAATGATACATGGCCGCTTGAACGCCCCAACATAAGAACATAGTAGATGTAACGTGATCGATGCTCCAGTCCATGATGTTCTGCATCGCGGGCCAAAAAGAAACTTCATCAAATTGTTTTTGGCCTAAAGGAGCGCCGGTAATAATCATGCCGTCGTAGCGATTATTTTTGATTTCATCAAACGATTTATAGAAGGTTGCAAGGTGCTCAATAGGGGTGTTTTTTGAAGGTTTGTCATTGATACGCATAAGCTCTACATCTACCTGCAAGGGTGAATTGGCTAACATGCGCAACAGATGTATTTCTGTTTCGATTTTCTTAGGCATCAAATTTAGAAGTAAAATTCGAAGTGGCCGAATGTCCTGAGTTTCAGCGTCTGAACCTGAGATGCAAAATATATTTTCGCGTTGTAAGACGTCGGTCGCGGGTAAGTCATCTGGTATCCTGAGCGGCATATGCGATTTCTCGAAATAGTAGTCGGCGAGCGCAGGCATATAAAAACCTACTCGGTATGGCTAAAGTAGGCTTTCGCTTCTTTCTTTAGCTGTATTTTTAAAGTGCCCGCAAGCTGAATTCAAATCGGCACTATCAGCATATCTTATAAAATCATTGATGCAGCGGTCAAGCCTGGTGAATTGGCTTCGATATAACGCTATGTTGTCGAGCCTTAATCATCATAACGTCTAAAGCTAAAAGGCAGAGGCGCTGCAGACTGTTAATCGCCTTAGGTTCAGCTTTTTTACCTTAACGGTCTATGCCCGCGCTAAAATGCCTGTTCGTTAAACCGTTCCTGGAGTTTCCTCATACCAGTGATCCAACGATCATAATTTGATGTTTTTCGCTGCATGTAGGTGAGTACTTCTGGATGAGGTAAAATTAGAAACTGTTCGGATTTAAGTGCCAACATCACAGAATCACATAGCACCTCTGGTTCCATCATACCGTCAATGCCGGCAACGCCGCCGTTTTCAGTGTTTGCCGTCATAGCGGTGCGTACTGCCTGTGGGCATAGTGCTGAAACCTTGATACCTTTGTTGCCGTAAGTTACCGCTAACCACTCAGCATAAGCAACTGCGGCATGTTTGGTGACGGTGTAGGGCGCACTACCAATCTGGGTAAGTAGGCCCGCAGCAGATGCTGTATTGAGGATATAACCTTCGCCTCGGTGTAACATCGCGGGCAGGGCCGCTCGGGTTGAATAAACGTGAGCCATAACGTTTATTTCCCAGATACGTTGCCAGTCGTCATTGGGTGTTTCAGGGCCACCGCCAACGCCAATACCTGCGTTATTGCATAATAAGTCAATTTGACCGTAATCTGACTCGACCTGTTTGATTAGCCGAATAACTTCAGATTCAACCGCAACATCTGTTTTAATAGCAGTTGCACCGATTTTTTCGGCGATCCTGCTCAAGGCATCGGCATCTAAATCTGCAATGACTACCTGCTTTGCACCCTCAGCAATAAATCGTTCTGCCATTGCCAATCCTATACCGCTCGCGGCACCCGTGATGATTGCAATTTTCCCTTTGATATCCATTTCGTTTATCCAGTTATGCGATTTATCAGCGTCGCATATTTCAACATGTACGGGAAGGTCTGAATTAAGAAACAAATTGAACTAAAAAAAAGTAATATTTGCTTGCATCCAATATGTTTTGGTCAAATAACGGGCATTTGTCATAAAATAGTAAATTGAAGTTGCAAGTGGTAGGATTCCGAGCGATCATTTTACGCTTGTTTTTCGGTTTCAAGTCCCATGAATGAAATATATGCAGGAATGACGCAACTTGCAGCAGGCGAGACAAAATCTCCAGTTGATAGAAACTTCTCGAACACGAATAAGAAAAAAACAGTGATGAAAGAGCACGCGAAACCAACCGAGCTTATTTTTGAATTCGATCTGTCGTCCAGTTGTCGTTGGGTAAATGACGATGCTGCACAAAAATTTGGTGATGTTCGTGGCCAATCACTAGCCCAGGTATTTTCTGCTTACCCCAAAGTAATTGAGCAATATCAACGTATTGATATTGGGCATGAATTCATATATTTCGAAGTTCCTGATGCCTATAACTGGGTTATTCAAACCGTTCGAGACGATAATGGTCAATTAACCGGCGCGGTCGTAACGGCCTCAGCACTTGTCGCAGAATCTCCTCCCCTGGTTTTGCCGTCGTCGGTCTGGGCTTATAATTTGCTCACTGATCAATTGACAGTGAGCGAAGCGGTTTCTTTAGTGTTCGGTTTTACGGATACCGCAGTAGATTTTAGTGCCGCCAGGTCCGCCATGCCGATACCCATGGGTATGCTGAGAGACGGCTGTCGGCGCTTGTTTTTGCGGGATGCTGAGTTTTTTCTCAAGGAGTTTCAATTTAAAGATGCTACAGACAGGGTTAGGTGGGTGTCGGTAAGAGGACAGGTATCGAGTATAGATAGCAGCGGCCATGTTATTGGTTTAAATGGCTCAATAGAAGACATTACCGCCAGGGTAACGGAATTGAATAATCGCCATGATCTTGAATATAAGATATTGCGGGTACAGAAAATGGAAGCAATAGGCGAACTTGCAGGCGGTATTGCTCACGATTTCAATAATATTCTCACCAGTATAATGGGTTATACCGAATTAGCCTTAATGGAATCGTTGCAGGAAACCAACAGTAAAATGAGTACCTACCTACAGGAAGTCTATCAGGGCGGCAGACGAGCCCGAGAACTTGTGGGTAAGATGTTGACCTTTAGTCGCACAGATCAGATTCAGCCGCAAAATTTTGCATTAATGCAACAGGTTAAAGATATCGTAAAAATGTTACGCGCTTCTTTGCCAAGCTCCATTGAGATTAGAATCGATATTGACGAGGGTTTGCCAGAAGTCTTCATTGATGAGAGTTTTTTACAACAAATGATTATGAATATTTGTATCAATTCTCGAGATGCTATGCCTGACGGCGGCACTATTTATATACGTGGCAGAACGCGTTTGGTCAGGCGGGGGCGCTGTGACTCTTGCCACAGTGAGTTCGTTGGTGACTATGTTGAGTTATCCATTGAAGACACGGGTTGTGGTATTAGCGATACCATGTTGAATAAAGTATTCGAGCCCTATGCAACAACCAAGGAGGAAGGGTCCGGTATGGGGTTAGCTATGGTGCATGGCATTATGCATCGTCAGGGCGGACATATCATGGTTGATTCGTTGCATAATGACGGTACAGAAATTAGAGTTTTCCTAAAGCCGTCGGAGAGTTATGGCATTAATTCTCCAATCGAGCCCTATGTGGAAGTTTCGAGGGAAGAAAATACCACCAATAAGCATATTTTGGTTATTGATGATGAAGTGTCGCTGGTGTATTTTTTACGGGAACTATTACAGAAAAAAGGTTATGTGGTGACCGTGGCTTCCGATAGCCATGAAGCCTGGGATCTTTTTAGTGCGACTCCTGATAAATTCCATCTGGTTTTAACCGATCAAACTATGCCTGGTATGAGCGGCGTTCAACTGGCAGCTAAAATGCTTACATTACGCGAAGACTTGCCAATTATTTTATGTACTGGTTACAGTGATGTGGTTGATGAAACCAATATAAATCAATATGGCATAATGGGTTATATGCCTAAACCCATAAATACCAAGGAATTACTTGAAAGTGTAAAGGAATTGTTAGTCGTCTGAACTAATGGCTGGTAATCTTTGTTTACGTCTTATCCGTCCTGCCTTGAGGGTTTTCCGTTTTTATTGTGTGCCAGTTGTTGATACAACTGGTCTTTTATTCTGACTGGATTATCTCGATGAAGTTGAGTGAAAGTAATACGTGAGTGAAATTCCGTTGGCCCAACGGGAGGCTCGTTAGACCCAGTAGGGACATTGACGAGCGCATAATACCCATATACAGTTTGCACTAAGGCTTCAAGGTCATGGCTTATACGTTCGAAGTATATTTTCAATAGTAGGCCTTTCACTACTGGTTGGGTGTTCAGTCTTACTCCATCGGTGGTATGAAATTCCATCGCATCAAGTTGTATTTTGATAAAGCTCAGACTGGACGAAATACCCGCTTCATTTAGTATTGATAATTCAGAAATAGTCTTTTCGATTAGGCTTACGCTGGTCCGCAGTTGTTGTATTTTCTTATTCACTGGTTAACGGTCCTTTTTGCCTGATGATAACGGCTGTGTTTGCCAACTTGTCATGCCAGCCCTGCTTTTTTTTATCAAGCCCAATGCAGATAAAGCCTAAAGCAAAAATACAACTCGGGATATAAGCTATTGCTCTGACAAATAATTGCCTGTTAGATGCTGGTTTGAAATTGTTGGCATCGACGATATGCGCCTTAAATAGAAGTTTTCCGGGTGTGGCGTTTAAATATCGCCAACAAAGCAAGATGATAATAAAAAATAAACCCAGGCTCAGGTACATTTTTGTTTGCAGTGCCTGCATATACACGGGGTTACTTATCTGCGTAAGGTCTAGGGTTATATATTTGACCATGGGTAGCGTGAGGATGGCACCAACAATATTATCAACGATAAATGCCATAAAACGTATCCAGAAACCAACATAGGTAACTGCCTCTGTTGGTTTCTGGTTTTTTTCAACAGTGCTCATGAACGGTCCTTATAAATAATATTGCCTGATATGATCGGTGCAAATACCAAGCAATCTGCTTGAGGGCCATTTGCGCTAGTACTGGGGTTAAGCACCGTTTGCCAAACTCAATAGTAACTATTGTAACTATTGTTACTATTGTTGCTGTAGTAAGAAGGCCTTGGCCTGGTTTATTTGTACTGCTAAATAATTTGAACCACCTCGGTCAGGATGTATTTTTTGCATGAGTCGTCGGTGGGCACTAATAATTTGATCTTTGGTGACAGCTCCTTCGAGGCCTAAAATCATCAATGCCGTTGCCTGATCCATTTCTTCGCCAGCCGCTGTGTACTGGGCATGTTGTTTTTGCGGTTGCCAGCCTTCATGATATCGGTCCAGATACGCGGTCAGGACATTCAAAGAATTTGCGTCGTTTTTACAGGTGTCGAGAATATTCAATAGTTGACTCAGGTTTAGGTCTGTTAGGTAACTGCCCTGATGTTCACCACATAAAATTAATCCATTGAGTTCGCCAGAATCATGATCCAGGCTCATTGCAAAAAACTTAGTTTTGATGGCTGATTGTTGTGCCTGACCCTGGTGTTGTTGAGGCTGGCCTCGACCCATGGCAGAACGTCGACCTATGGCATAACGTAGTACTTTAGCAAATAACCCAACCAATGCAGGCGACCTTAGTAGCCAGGTGCTGTGCTTGAATAGGGCGATTGCCACCGATACCAGCCCGCCGAGTAGTGCCAGCAACCAGGGGGATTTCACAGCTACCAACATTAGCGCTAAGCCAGAAACAACACATAGCAAAAAAACAGTGAAGACTATTTGTTTACGTTTATTGGCTTGACTTTTTAGCGCTAGACTTATGCCAAATAGAATCGCTATAACAAAAATAGCCAGGGTAACGAGCTGAATCAGGTGCTTAGCCTCTTAGTTGTTGAGCGAGAAGGCGGGTTGCGGTACCGCTGCGTTTGCCGAGCCGCTGAAGGGCGGTTCTGCCGCCAGTTGCAAAGACCGCTACGGCAGTGAGTAATTCTCTTAATTGGTCGGCGCTATTTATGTCAAAAGGGGCATAGGCACCGCCAGATAAACGGGCGATGTTGGTATAGGCCTTGCGAACTTCAGGATCATGGCCTTCTTGGAAGATAAAAACAGGCAAATTGATAATACCCAATTGTCCGGCCAGTTTATTCAGTGCAGTGAGACTTTCTTCCATCGCGTCACCAATAAATATTAACGCTTGAATCTTTTGCACCTTGTTTTCTGATAGTGCATGGCTAAGCATCTTGCCAATCTGAGTATGTCCGGCACGACATCGTACTGCTGACATTTCTTCAAGCAGCGCTTCGGTGTGTTGGTGCCAGTTACCACAATGGAAACTTTTATAACCACGATAAAAACACAGCTGGATTGCGAGTTTGGCAATGTCTTTGGTGGCGTTAAACATCTGCGCCTGTTGATGGCAGGCAGTGTCCCAGACGGCTGCTCGGCTGGCAGTTGCATCCATACAAAATAGTAGCCGCGCAAGGTCTTTGGGTGCAGTCTTTGTCTTTGCTGCAGGGAGCTGAGTAATTTGATCAAGAAAGGCATTAACGTTAGGCGTTGTTGAAATTGATTTATTCGAGCGGTGCTGCTTTGGTGTTGACACGTTTTTATGGTTCATAATTAACAAACCCCTGATTGAGTGCGCTGTTTGAATATTATAGCGACGAATTGGAATGCGTTGGATGCAAATTAGCATACATAAATGTATCAGTCTGTTGAGATTATATTTGACTGTAACAGATTATCTACAATGGCATAGGTTGCTGTGGCAGGTTAGGTGGTACTTTGCGTCATAGATAAAATTAATTTGAAGATTTGCGTGGGATTGACCTATGCCTTATGGTTCAATTTTAGTGAATCACTATTTAGTGTGACTGCAACGGCGATAAGGGTCTAAAACATGGGCAAGGATCAAGTGGCAAAAAAGCTTGTTGTTGCAACTTCTAGTAGTGCATTATTTAATTTGTCGGACGGCCACAACGTCTATAAGCAACAGGGCTTAAAGGCCTATAGCGAATACCAGATTGCTCACGAAAATGAACCGCTAATGCCTGGTGACGCGTTTAATCTGGTACATAAATTACTGCGTTTAAACGACTTGTTAGAAGGCGATGATCAGGTTGAAGTATTATTGTTGTCGAGAAATTCTGCAGATACAGGGCTGAGGGTTTTTAATTCAATTGCGCACCATAAGCTACCCATCTCGCGGGCGGCTTTTACTGGCGGTGCTGCACCCTATCGCTATATGCGCCCTTTTGGGTGCCATTTGTTTTTATCAACTAATCAGGCGGATGTTCGCGAAGTCCTTGGCCAGGGCATGGCAGCGGCCAGTATTTTGCCCTCGGTACAGGCAAACACTGACAGTAATACGCTTAATTTCGCTTTTGACGGTGATGCTGTTTTGTTTTCTGATGAAGCAGAGCAAATATACCAGGCGCAAGGTCTGGATGCATTTACTGAAAATGAGCGATTAGCGGCCAATCAGCCGTTAATAGGCGGACCTTTTAAGCCTTTTCTTGCAGCCTTACATAATTTGCAACATGGGTTTGGCGATCATCCTTCGCCAATAAGAACTGCATTGGTGACCGCAAGAGCGGCACCCACCCATGAGCGAGTCGTAAAAACTCTCAGGGCCTGGGATATTCGGCTTGATGAATCCCTATTTTTGGGTGGTTTAAAAAAGCGTGATTTCTTATCTGCCTATGGTGCCGATATATTTTTTGATGACCAGGCCGAACATTGCCAGTTAGCCAGTGAAGTTGTGGCCACAGGTCATGTATTGCATGGTATTAGCAATCCAATTTTAGAAAAACGCGACCTTGATTCCAGTGCCAAATAATGTCGTTGCAAGAATGGGGCGCATGATTCGTTCGGGAATAAAACGCGCAAACTTTGCGCCCACATAGACAGCCGGTAGAGAACCGGCTATTAGCGCTGCAAGTAACATGAAATCTACATTGCCGAGGGTCAAATGCCCTAACCCAGCTATAAGTGTTAATGGGACCGCGTGAGCTATGTCGGTGCCAACAATATTCAGGCTTTTAAGATGGGGATAGAATATTAGTAGCATTGCTGTTGCAATTGCGCCTGCGCCCACCGAAGACAAGGTGACAAGTACACCTAAGATAAATCCCAGCACCGGCGTTAAACAAAGAATTGGTTTTGCATGATTGGTACTGAATTTTGTCGCCATGGTCGAAAGTTGAGACTTAAAAATAATGGCCGCAGAAGTAAGAATTAAAGTAAATCCAAGTACCGATGAGATTATTGCCGTGTAGTCAGCGGTAGATTCAAACCAGTATTTCAACGCATAGATCGTCAGAAGACTTGCTGGAATACTGCCTAACGCCATTAAATACACCAGATTCCACTGAATATTTTTTTGTTTGGCATGTACTATAACACCGCCACTTTTTGTAATTGCGGCGTATAATAAGTCAGTTCCGACGGCTATGTTAAGTGGAAAACCAAACGCCAGCAGTAGCGGTGTCATAATTGAGCCGCCGCCAACACCCGTGATGCCTATGGCAAGACCAACTGTCGCACCAGCTGCTATATAAAAAAGTAAATCCACCGAACAAGCCCTTTAATTTCTGTTTGTAAATCGGTTGTAAATGTAAGGGAAAGTAACTATTCTTCAAAAGAATATTTGATAATATTTTTAGACGAATAATTTATAACCTCGGGTCCATAATGGATGAGAGCCGGGTTTGGCAGTTGATTTAATGCCCAATTAATCAGGGTTATAATGACTAACTGCTCACACTGGGACACCCATTAAGGCCCGCTTATTTACGGCCCGCTTATTTACGGCCCACTCATTTTACGGCCCACTCATTTTACGGACAATGGATTGACCTGCTATGAAACTCCAACAACTTAGATACATCTGGGAAGTGGCTCATCACGATCTCAATGTCTCTGCCACAGCACAAAGTTTATATACTTCGCAACCTGGTATTAGCAAACAAATTCGCCTGCTTGAAGATGAGTTGGGTGTTGAGGTTTTTTCCCGAAGCGGCAAACATTTGACCCGAGTGACTCCGGCAGGCGAGACGATTATAGAAAAAGCTGGGGAAATATTACGTAAAGTAGAAAGCATAAAACAGGTGGCGCAAGAATTTAGTAATGAAAAGAAAGGTAGTCTGTCCATTGCCACGACCCATACCCAGGCACGCTACGCTTTACCAGACGTAATAGAAGAGTTTATTGGTCGGTATCCTGATGTTTCTTTACATATGCACCAGGGTACACCTATTCAAATTGCTGAAATGGCGGCCGACGGAGCTGTTGATTTTGCCATTGCAACTGAAGGTCTTGACCTTTTTGGCGACCTGGTGATGATGCCCTGTTATAAATGGAATCGTTGTATATTGGTGCAGAAGAATCATCCTTTGGCTGCCATCGGTAAAATCTCCCTGGAGGATGTTGCGAAATACCCCATAGTGACTTACGTATTTGGTTTTACTGGCAGATCGAAACTGGACGAAGCATTTATGCATCATGGGCTCGCACCAAAAGTAGTATTTACAGCCACTGATGCGGATGTAATTAAAACCTATGTGAGGCTTGGTCTGGGCATCGGTATTGTAGCCCATATGGCCTTTGATGAAGTTGCTGACAAGGACCTGGTTGCAATTGATGCAAGTGATTTATTCGAACAAAGCACAACCATGATTGGTTGCCGGAGAGGCACGTTTTTACGTGGTTATATGTTCGAGTTTATCAATTTATTTGCGCCGCATCTTACAAAAACCGTGGTTGAAGAAGCGTTTGAACGACACAATAGAGCGGAATTAGATGCTTTGTTTGCAGATGTGGTTTTGCCCGACCGATGATCTATATTCAGAGCGAGCAAACTAATATCTGGTGTCATAAACAGAAGGTTGCCCGCTACATTAGTCAACAAGAATGATCCACAAGAACAGCTTGATAAAAAGTCCCAGGAAAAAGTCCCAGGAAAAGTCATTGGTACTAGCGTGTTGTTTTATTGGGCAGTGAATTTCAGGGCAGGAAATACTCGGGTTGATTAGCAACAGATCAAATGAAATCTAAGTCTGGGTTGTCGTTAAGAATTTCCTTGTTTTGCTCCGATTTGGAGCTTTCCCTGCCCAGAATTTCTTTTGCAAATTTGAAATAGACGGTATAAATTTTTGCCGCTGAGTCTTTTTTATTGTCCTCGTATACGATAAAAAATGGTGCCCTGCTTACGTTATGTTGCTTCGCTAGTTGCATACCGACTGAATTTGGATCCCGTTCATCAGCGATCACTGTTTCTGAAATCTGACTCATTTGGCCCGAATCAAGTAAACGTTTAGCAACATCGGCACATTTTTGACAAGGTTGACCGTTAGCGAGTATTTTTTTGACAAAGGTAATATGCATATTTTAGTCGCCTTTTAGGTCTCAACTACGTTGATCATATGTAAGCCGCATTCTTTTTTTGTACTTTCTTCCCACCACCAGCGGCCAGCACGTTCGTGCTGATGCGGGCTTATAGCGCGTGTGCAGGGTTCACAACCGATACTGTTGTAACCTTGGTCATGTAATTTATTGTACGGTACGTCATTTTCTCTAATGTATTGCCAAACCTGCGCAGCGCTCCAGTTTGCCAAAGGATTATATTTAGTCACGGTATGTGCTGTTGTAGAAAAGGCAGTATCTTTTTGTTGTTGCGGAACGTCGCTACGTGTGGGGCTCTGGTCCTTTCTCTGGCCTGTTATCCAGGCGTCCAGGTCAGCGAGGTGTTGTCGCAACGGCGCAATTTTTCTAACTGCGCAACATTCTTGATGGCCGTCTGCATAAAAGCTATAAAGACCCTTTTGTTTTACGAACTGGTTTAGATCCTGGCTGTTCGGGCTGAGTAGTTCAATTTCGATGCCGTAATAGTCTCTCACTTTTTCTATATACTGGTAGGTTTCGGGATGTAATCTACCAGTATCGAGAGAAAAAACCCGCACGTCTTCGGCCAGATTGCAGGCGATATCGATAAGAACCACATCTTCAGCACCGCTGAAAGAAATGGCGATATTGTCGTGGGAATCAAGCGCTAATTTAACGATATCCTGAGGTTGATTGGTGCTCACAAACTACTGCCACATATTATAAAAGAGCACATCCTAACAAAGTCATAATCAATAGAGAAAGTTCTTTAAGAAATATACAAATAACCAACGGCATTTTTATATCAATAAGTCGAAATACACTGCTATATTAGCGTATTTCGACGAAAATCGTTTCCCGTGAAACATTATGGGTGTTTGGTTCAATGAATTTAGATGAGTATTCTGAGGGTAGGTTGTTTAAAAAAGGGGCTGGATAGTTTCTAATAAGGGAAAATATTATGGCGCCTCTGGTTACGCTTTTTAGCAACCTTTAGCGCTTCAATTAGTACCGAGCTTATTATCCATAAGCGCTTATTAGTTAATTTCATTTTAGTTGGAGTATAAATGGACCTTGTTTGTTTGGACCTGGAAGGGGTGCTCATACCCGAAATCTGGATTGCATTTGCAAAAAAAACCGGTATCGAATCGCTGACTGCAACCACCCGAGATATTCCGGATTATAATGTACTAATGCGGCAGCGGTTGAATATTCTAGCTGACAATAACCTGAGTATTAATGATATACAGGATGTGATTGCAACATTAGAACCCATGCCTGGGGCACTCACATTTTTGGATCAACTCAGAGAGTCTTACCAGGTGATTATTTTATCAGATACATTTTATGAATTTGGTCAATCTTTTATGGCGCAACTAAACTGGCCAACTTTATTCTGCCATAAACTCGAGGTGGATAATAAAGGTATGGTGACTGATTATCATTTGCGTCAGGTTGATCCGAAACGAAATGCAGTGGAGGCTTTACAGAAATTAAATTTTAGAGTGTTTGCCGCCGGCGACTCTTATAATGATACTACTATGTTGGCGGCAGCTGACAAGGGCTTTTTATTTCGTGCGCCGCAAAACGTCATTGCAGAATTCCCCCAGTACTCCGTGACGTCTGAATATGACGCGTTACGGGCCTTTTTTGATCAGGCCAGCGAAGAGTAAACCGTGCCAGAATATTAGGTTGCCTTATTACTCCTATTAGTCAAATTTGACGCGCTTTTATTAGCTTTTCGGTATACTTATCGCCCAAATTTTGAGTGGTGGAGAATTGCATGCCGAGTGCTGGACAGAAATTTCAACAGGCATTAAAAGAAGAAAAACCTCTTCAGGTAGTAGGTACAATTAACGCTTATACAGCAATAATGGCCGAAGCTGAAGGTTATAAGGCAATTTACCTGTCCGGCGCAGGCGTGGCGAATGCTTCATATGGCTTGCCTGATTTAGGTATGACTTCTCTGAATGATGTTCTGGAAGACGTGCGGCGCATAACTAGTGCGAGTTCACTGCCGTTATTAGTCGATATTGATACTGGCTGGGGCGGTGCATTTAATATTGCTAGAAGCATCAAGGATATGATCAAAGCGGGCGCCGCGGGTGTACATATCGAAGATCAGGTTGCACAGAAACGCTGCGGCCATCGACCTAATAAGGAAATTGTAAGTCGGGTAGAAATGTCGGACCGTATTAAGGCAGCGGTTGATGCCAGGACAGATGATAATTTTATGATTATGGCAAGAACCGATGCGCTGGCAGTAGTTGGTATGGACGAAGTGATCGAGCGGGCAGTTTTATGCGAAGAAGCCGGTGCAAATGCAATCTTTGCCGAGGCCATGACTAGTTTAGATATGTACAAATCAGTCGTTAAGGCCGTTAACGTACCTGTACTGGCAAATATTACAGAATTTGGCTCAACCCCTGGATATACCACTGATGAGTTGGCTTCGGCGGGCATTTCAATGGCGCTTTATCCGCTGTCGGCTTTTAGAGCAATGAATAAAGCAGCGCTGAATGTGTACAAAACTTTACGCCAGGAAGGCACTCAAACAGCCGTTATTGATACTATGCAAACTCGCGCAGAATTATATGAATACCTCGGATATCATGAGTATGAAAAGAAGCTTGATGCATTGTTTTCAGACGACTCTAGTAACTAAATTGGACGCCTACGGCGAATCGACTGGGCCTGATTTAGCAGCAAACTAATCTGGTATTGAAACCTGGTATAGAAACTAAACAACAAAAAAGGAAAAAGTCATGGTAGAAAAGAAACAGGGTGGGGCAGGTTTAAGGGGCCAGTCGGCTGGCGAAACAGCGTTGTGCACCGTGGGCAAAGAAGGCTCAGGTCTCACTTACCGAGGTTATGGCATTGACGATCTTGCTGCTAATGCCAAATTTGAAGAAGTGGCTTATATGCTACTTTATGGTGAGTTGCCTACTCAAACGCAACTTGAAGAATACGAAGCTCGGCTAGTTAGTCTTCGCTCTTTACCTAAGGAATTAAAAGCTGTACTAGAAATGATTCCAAAAGACACTCATCCAATGGATGTTATGCGCACCGGTTGTTCTATGTTGGGTAACCTTGAGCCGGAAAATAGTTTTGCTGATCAGCAGGATGCTGCTGATAGATTGCTAGCAACACTACCTGCGATTATATGTTATTGGTACCAATATAGTCATAACGGGGTATCCATTGATACCGACACAGGTGAGTCATCCATTGGCGGACACTTTCTAAAAATGTTATCGGGCAATTCACCCTCTGACATGCACCGTGAAGTTATGAATTGCTCTTTGATACTCTATGCGGAGCACGAATTTAACGCCAGTACCTTCACATCGCGTGTTTGCGCGGCAACCCTGTCTGATATGTATTCTTGCATAACGGGAGCGATTGGTTCATTACGTGGTCCGTTGCATGGTGGTGCCAATGAAGCTGCGATGGAGCTGATCGAAAAGTTTAGTTCGCCTGCTGATGCTATTACAGGTATCGAGGCAATGTTGGTAAATAAAGATACCATCATGGGCTTTGGTCATGCTATTTATAAAACCCATGACCCAAGAAATGATGTGATTAAGGCTTATTCAGAAAAACTGGCTAAAGAGAATGGTGATACGTCGCTGTTTGATATTTCGGAAGCAGTTGCTAAAAAAATGTGGGATAGCAAAAAGTTATTCCCCAATGCGGATTTTTTCCATGCTTCTGCTTATAACTATATGGGTATCCCGACCAAGTTATTCACTCCAATATTTGTTATGTCCCGTTTGACCGGCTGGGCTGCTCATGTCATGGAGCAGCGATCCAATAATCGTTTGATCCGGCCTAATGCAGACTATGTTGGGCCTGACTCCAGGCCTTATACAGCTATTAGCAAACGATAATAAGCGTCACTAGGCGGGTCTCAATGCGTTTATTTGAGGCCCTGCTCTTATTTGGGTATTATTAGGCTTCTCGTTGGATCTGTACTATTGGCCTGATTGCAGTCACATTTTTGAATTTGATTGACGAATGTGATCCATCACCTTCTTGATATAACGTCTGGTTTCTGGATAGGGAGGGACGCCCTGGTAATGCCGTACGGCTGTATCACCTGCGTTATAAGCTGCGAGAACTAATGGCAGTTCGCCATTATATCGATCAATCAGTTTGCTAAGGTGTTCAACCCCAGCATATATGTTTTGGCGTGGATTAAATCTGTCTGCGACATGGTATTGTTGGGCAGTCTTTTGCATTAGCTGCATTAACCCAGTTGCCCCCTGGCTGGAAACCGCATTGGGGTTAAACCCAGATTCAATTTGTATAACCGCCTCTATCAAGGTTGGGTCTACATTGAAGAGTAGGCTCGCTCCTTCGATATAAAACCCAAACAAGTTGCTGGAGAGGTTATTGGCGGGATGGTTGGCGACGCCATGGCCAATATTTTCAATGTTGTCTCGTTGTAATATTAGCCGGTAGTTTTCGCTGTTATGGGGCGGTCGGTCGCTGATAAGGCGTTCACCATCTGCACCAAGGGAAATATAAATTTCGCCATTTGCCTGGTTTATCGTAAAGATGATCAGGAATAATAAACACAGATGGGAGGCTGAAAAAGCGACTGGTTGCCTATTCGTCTTTATATTTTGCCGAAAATTTATTGGGTTTCACCTGGTTTTTGGTTTCTAGTTACTGGTACTGATGTTATGGCGTTTTAGTGTTCATTTGACATGATTGGTGTTGAGAAGTGACGCTAATAATAAAAATTAATAATGCATAAATGTAATGCAAGTTTAGTGGGTTTTGAAATTGCGTCAATTTTGTCAGGTATTATTAGTGGGAACGCGTCAAAATTATAGCGCCTAAAAGCGACTCCTAAAAGCGACTGTTGAGGAGTAACATCGCTATTTAGGGCGATAGCTTATTCATCGCGGTAGCTTATTCAAGGTCAAGATCTATTGAAAGCGATTATTTATCTAAAATGGGGGTCTATTCAAGCTGATAAGCTGTGCAAAAGCATGTTTGGTCTCGTCTCCTAAGCTGGTATTCAGTTTAAACCTGTTAAATTTTTAGCTGGCGCAGATTGGGGTCATCGAAGCCGTTAGCCCAGGCGCGACAGAATTCCCGATCCAGACGATTGTTACTGGTCTTATCGTTGGAACGGGCGTAACCTGAATAAATGTTGCTGTCCTGGCGAAAGATGACCCCGGTATGATCTATTAGAATATATTCGTTGAGTGTATTGTTTAGTTCTGGGTCAACCGTTTTGAACCGAATAGAGGAGGGTAGTTTTTTGCTCAGCTCCAGCAGAATATGACCGTTTTTTACAATTCGATGGGAATCTTTGAGTAGTATTTCAATAAAAGTATACCGGTTTCTTCTTGCAAGATTGGAAAAAATATCTCTCAGCGTTTCTGAATCAAATATTTTGTGATCCAGCACGGTAGAAAAAATTCGAATTTTACGTTGTGCATGCTGACATAGTGCAATTAATGCCTTGTGAAACTCTTCTTCTTTCCTGAGTAAAATCAAATCAACTTTTGTACTCGATTGAGCCATTGTTTGTGTTGTCGAGATGAGGACGGCTTGCTCATTGTTCTGTTTTGCTTTTTGTAGCGGCGGTGAGTTAATGTAAGTCGGTTTAAGGTCTTGTCGCATCTGGATATGTTGTATCCCAGCTTCAAGAAATTCTTCACCGTCTAAAGAAAAGCCAGCTTTAATATAAAATTCGACCGCATAACTTTGCGCGTGGAGAAAGACCGATCGAAAGCCTAAATAGCGGGCTTTTTCAACGGCCTGTTCCAGTAATGTTAGCCCGACGTGGTTGCCACGATGATTTGACAATACTGCCATTCGGCCAATCTGGCCAGTATGCAACAGTCGAGCGGTACCAATTGGGTTGTCGCTGGCATCAGTTGCTAACCAGTGCCAGGAAGTTTCATCAAGACCATCCTGTTCCTCTCCTGGAGGGACGTTTTGTTCAAGGACAAAAACCTGTTGCCGCAGTTGACCTAATATCGAGCCATGTGTATCCCAATAGGCCTCTCGTACATGAAATTGGCGAATTTCTAGACCCTTTGTCAATGGAATACCTGTCATAGGTGGGAGGGTGGGTTGCCTGTATGGTCAGCAAACGTGCGCGTACAAGTAATTTGCTACGACTATTTTGATCCTGATATTACGTTATTAGTACAAATAGTAAATAGCACCCGAATTGAGTAACCATAGGAGTAGATCAATGTTTTCCTGTGTTGAAACTATTTGTTCGCTATCTACTTCGCGATTAATTTCCAGTGTTTCTACCCAGTCCAGGCAGGTCGCTGTTGTTTCCCTATGTTGACCATTGACAAAAAACCATAATTTCAGAGGTGTTAATTGGGTAGCAAGGCGGGTTGCGAGGTGGCAGTAAAATTTAGTCGGATTGTTCAGCAAACCGGTTATTTGTTGGGCAGAAAAATCTGCTTTAGGTGGGATTATGAGATCTGGGTCTCGGAGCTCTGTCATATAGTTTCCGAACCAACGCTGCGTCAGAGATGGTTCAAGAAAAGCAGCTGCCAGTTTTCCTTGTAGTAGGTCTGTGGTCGTTACAGGGATACCCCCAGAGCCTGGCTTAAGGCTAGTTGCCAATTGTCCGGTGTTTGCCCATTGGAAGTTATCGTCGAGGGTTTCGTTCCCGGAAACCTCATCCAGAATGGTATCTGCAAGATGAGAAATCATCTCCTGTAAACCAGGATTACGTACTCCGACTGAAAGTGTAATGCTATCATCAGAAGCTACGCCTAAATGTCCAACGCCTGGCGGTAAATACAGAATATCACCAGGGTTCTGTAGAATTTTTTGAGTTGCGACAAAGTTTTCCAATAATTTAACTTCGGCATTTGCACATAAGTCATTGGCTGTATGTCCGCCTGTATCCAGCTGCCAGCTTTTAGTGCCAGATATTTGAATAAGAAACACGTCGTAGTAATCAAAATGCGCACCACAACTCATCCCTGCGTTAGCGTAGCTGACCATTACATCATCGATCCGCCATCGTGGCATGAAATCGATTTTTTCAGTCAGTAACTTTGCAACCTCAGGTACTACAGACTCAAGGTTCTGGATCATAAGCATATTCATGGCAGGTAAGGAATTTAATTCAAAAGGGCCAAAATTCAGTCGTAAATCCCCCGTCTGGTTGTCTAGTAGACGGGACTCGACAAGATCCATTGAACAAAGTTCGAATAAATACTTTGGATGTATTTTTTGAACCAGGCTTAGCAAAGAAGGATCATTGGTTAGCCAGGCAGCTTGTTTACGCCAATAGTCCTGTTGGAATTGTTGCTGACTCACGAATGCATTTGAAAACCACATAGTTCCTGCCGCCGTTAAGTGTCTGCCAGTAAGCGGTCTACCAACAGCTCTGCAACGCCTATATAGTTGGCGGGTGTTAACGCCCGAATGCGATTTTTAGCCGCTTCGGGTAGTGCTAGCGATGAGATTATATTATCGATTTTTGTCTTGTCGAGTGACTGTCCCCGCGTGAGTGTTTTGAGTTTTTCGTAAGGCTCTTCAATATCATATTGACGCATAATTGTTTGAATGGGCTCTGCAAGGACTTCCCAGCTACGATCTAACTCGGCTGCAATGACTGGTTTATTCAATTCTAATTTACCAATCCCTTTAATTGTCGCCTGATAGGCTACTAATGAGTAACCAATGCCTACGCCTAAATTCCGCAGGACGGTAGAATCGGTAAGGTCTCTCTGCCAGCGAGATAGCGGTAGTTTTTCGGCTAAATGTCCGAGCATTGCGTTGGCGAGCCCGAGGTTTCCTTCGGAGTTTTCAAAATCTATTGGGTTCACTTTATGCGGCATGGTGGACGAGCCAGTTTCACCAGCAATCTGTCGTTGTTTAAAATAGCCGACGGATATATAGGCCCATATATCGCGATCGAAATCCAGTACTACGGTATTGAAGCGGGAGATCGCATCAAAAAGTTCAGCGATATAATCGTGCGGCTCAATTTGGGTTGTATAAGCATTCCAGTTTAGGCCAAGAGAGGTTATAAAAACTTCGCTTAGCTGCACCCAGTCGAGCTGCGGATAGGCTGCTATATGGGCATTATAATTGCCCACAGCACCATTGATTTTGGCCAAAATCGATACTTCGGAAACCTGTTTGATCTGGCGTTGCATTCGGTCGACGACATTAGCGATTTCCTTGCCCATGGTAGTCGGACTAGCAACCTGACCGTGAGTTTTGGATAACATAGCTTCGCTGCGGTAGGTTTTGGCCAGTTGCTTAAGTTCGTCTGAAAGCGCATTCATTAGTGGCAGTAATACTTCTGATCGAGCTGAATTAATCATCAGGGAATACGAAAGGTTGTTGATATCTTCCGAGGTACAGGCGAAATGGACAAACTCAAGTTTATTCTGCAGGGCTGATAGTCCGCTTTCAGAGAATTTCTGTTTGACATAATATTCAATGGCTTTGACATCGTGGTTAGTGGTGCGCTCGAAATCTTTTACAATTTTTGCATCAGTCTGACTGAAATTTTTAAGCAAACTTTCAATGTATGTATTTGCCTCAGCGGGGAGTGGAGGTAATTCGTCAATGCCGGGGGTGGATGCCAGGAATTGAAACCATCTTAATTCAACCAGAACGCGATGGTAGATCAGGCCGTATTCACTAAAATATGTGCGTAGAGAGGCAGCCTTGTTCGCGTAACGGCCATCGATTGGGCTAATAGCCGTGAGTGAGGATAGTTCCATATAGTTCTCTTTTTAAATTAACTTTGTTCTATAACACATTGAATTATATTATATTTTCTAATGACTTTTTCATGCTTCCGCGCCCCAGGAGCAGTTGCCAGCGCCTGCCGCCTACCTGATGCCACAGTACGGCTGATCTAATGGCAGACAACAAAAGCGCGCGGATACGACCAATATTTCTCTGATTTTGAAGATGATTTCGATTGCCAAATATTTTTAGTCTGGGTTTTAGGTGGCTCACGGTTGATTCATAGAGATTGGCTAACTCGGTGATAACAGCTTCATCTGCGGTATTTTCGGCCGTTGCAGCTATTCGTTGGATATCAATTGCGCTTATTCTTTTGCCGATGATGTTTAGCATTTCTGGATGCCGAACAAGCACCCGTTCTATAGCCATTATAGCGAGAGTATACTTGATGAGCTCGGCATGTTTTTGTGGGTTAAATGTATGCAGGACTTCTGATACTAGCGATAGCCCCAGGCGAATGTCTTTGGTGCCGGAGTATATTGCTGAAAAAGATTCGGGGTTTTGGACAAAAATGCAGCTGAGGCTTTTTTCTAGTGAGTCCTGTGCCACCATACCGTTGTGAGCGGCACCTGACACCAGGTGCATCGACTGAAAGATACCAGCAAGGGCTAATAAGCGTTTTTCGTAGACAATGGACATTTTTTATATCTCTTGAGCTGTTATCTCCAGCACGTTTTCTATGATGCCGCCACCCAGGCAGATGTCACCCTCATAAAAGCAGGCCCATTGGCCTGGCGTGACCGCTCTTTGTGGTGAATCGAATACTACCTGGTAACCGTCATCTGTTTTACTAAGGCGAGCTTGCTGATCGGCCTGCCGGTATCGAACTTTGACCTGTATCGGGATAGAGATATTGTCCAATTGGGCCGTGCCGTTGTTGGCGTCGACTGAAAATTCGGGCCCAGAGCCGTCTATCCACTCGATTTTCTTTATGCTCATTGCCTGTGAAAATAAAGCTGGGTGATTATTGCCCTGGGCAACATATAGCACGTTAGTCTCGACGTTTTTCCTGACCACATACCATGGTTCATCTGACCCATTCTTAACACCGCCAATGCCTAGTCCCTGCCTTTGTCCCAATGTATGGAACATGACACCCTGGTGTTTACCCATTTCCTCTTCCTGTAAATTTTTAATGAGTCCTGGTTGATGAGGAATATACGTTGATAAAAAGTCACTAAAGCGTCTTTCACCTATAAAACAGATTCCAGTGGAGTCTTTTTTGCTGTGGGTAGATAATCCAGCTTGTTGGGCCATGATTCGTACCTGGGTTTTTTTCAAGTTGCCCAGTGGAAAAATGCAGTTCGATAATTGCTCTGCAGATACAGATTGAAGAAAGTAGCTTTGGTCTTTGTTCTCATCAACTGCTTTAAGCAGTTGGACTTTTCCATTTTGTAAATCTGTACGGACATAATGACCGGTGGCGATAAAGTCTGCGCCCAATAATTCTGCATATTCACGGAATACATTAAATTTGATTTCTCGATTACAAAGTATATCTGGATTGGGTGTTCTTCCTGCGCGATATTCAACTAAAAATTCCTGAAATACATTATCCCAATATTCTGCGCTGAAATTTGCTTCATGTAATTTGATACCGAGATGCTTGCACACAGCATGTGCATCAGCCAGATCTTCTTTGGCTGTACAATATTCGCTGCCGTCATCTTCATCCCAGTTTTTCATGAATAAGCCCTGCACCTGATATCCCTGATTGAGGAGTATCATTGCCGCGACAGAGGAATCTACGCCACCTGACATGCCAGTGATTACTATTGGTGCTTGTGTTGTTTGCTGCATAGGTATGAATGGACAGGATAAAAGACAGGCATCTTACTCAAGCAGACATAAATTGTGAATATACTCGCTGGTTTTGAGCAATCTTCTTGGCATAAGATTCGATTCACAAGGGAATGTATTTACCTCAGCCATGATAACATTGCTGTGGTTGGGCTTTTTACCGTCAATAATTGGCTGCATATGGTTTTGGCTCAGGCTGTTTATGGTTTTAGCTCAGGCTGTTTATGGTTTTAGCTCAGGCTGTTTATCGTTGTAGCTCAGGCTGTATATAGTTATTGCCCATGCAGAGTGATAATGCTGACCAATAGATGATTCATTAGATTGAATCGGAGATCGTCGCCAACGGCGAATTTGTATTTACGGATAGAATTTTATGGTTCAAGTGAAACAATTGACGCATATCGATGCTGAAGGTAAAGCCAGCATGGTTGATGTATCAGATAAACAAATAACGACCCGTGAAGCGATAGCTGAAGGGTCCATTTCCATGGCGCCAGAGACGTTGAAGCTTATCCGTGATGGCGGTCATAAAAAGGGGGATGTATTTGCGGTAGCCAGAATAGCCGGCATACAAGGGGCAAAAAAATGTGCCGATCTAATCCCTCTTTGTCACCCTCTGGCATTAAGTTCTATCAAGGTTGATTTCGCGATGGATGCGGAGCAGGGTTGTGTCAATATTACCGGTAGCTGTAAATTAGCCGGCCGAACAGGCGTGGAAATGGAAGCACTAACTGCGGTCTCTGTAGCCGCGCTGACACTCTACGATATGTGTAAAGCTGTGGATAAAAATATGGTGATTGCGGGTATTCGATTAATGAAAAAAAGCGGCGGTCAATCCGGTGATTATGTTGCTGAATAATCTTGCTGTGGGTTTGGCAGAAGATACGTTACCCAAAATGGGTAACGGTAATTTATTGGCCTGGTTTATGTCGTTAAGAGGTAAAGTTTGAATCAAGTTGGATATACAATAAAAGTTTTGTTGTTTGCTAGTTTACGCGAGAAGTTGGGCGAATCAGAGCTGTATTTGGATATTGCTGAGGGTGACCGTGATGGCCTTCGAATTACGGATGTCATTCGCTTATTGGCAGTGAGTAGAGGGGCCGTGTGGGATGATACCTTGACTAATAGCAAAGTTTTGATGGCAATTAACCATACCATGGTAGACGCTCAACATAGCGTATCGGCGGACGATGAATTAGCATTCTATCCACCGGTTACAGGGGGATAGCTTGATTCGTGTAATAGTGCAGAAAGATGATTTTGATGTAGGAATCGAAGCGAAGATTTTGTCACAGCAGTCGGTGCGCATTGGCGGTATGTGCACTTTTGTTGGCCTGGTACGAGACCTTAATGAAGATGATGATATAACAGGCTTATATCTGGAGCATTATCCAGGCATGACAGAAAAACAAATACATGAAATTATTATGGAGGCATCTGGACGATGGCAGGTCATCACAGCAACCGTTATTCATCGTGTTGGGCAATTGACACCTGGTGAACAGATAGTATATGTCGGGGTTGCATCGGAACATAGAGCAGATGCATTTGACGCCTGCGAATATATTATTGATTACCTTAAGACTCGTGCAACTTTCTGGAAAAAAGAAACCACAACGCTAGGCGATCGTTGGCTCGAAACCCGTCAAAGTGATATCGACACTGCCGGTGCCTGGGTTAAAAAAAGTTAGCCGACTGGTAAATTTACGTTTGCCACGGTGAACTTGCCCGGTTCAATCCCAGTGATATGCCATGGTCCTATCTGGGTTCGATATAGTCTCAATGTCGGAAAACCCACGGCTGCTGTCATTCTTCGAACCTGACGGTTTTTCCCTTCCTGAATCGTTAGTTCGATCCAGCTGGTTGGAATATTTTTTCGCTGGCGGATGGGTGGCTGACGCGCTGGAAGCGACATATCGTCTAATTTATTTACCCTGGCGGGTTTAGTCTTACCATCTTTTAGATCAACGCCGCGTTTAAGTTGATCGATTGCATGCTGTGATATATCTCCCTCAACCTGCGACCAGTAGGTTTTTGGTAGTTTGAATTTTGGTTCTGCGATTCTTGCCTGTAACTTGCCGTCGTTAGTTAATAACAAAAGTCCTTCCGAGTCCTGGTCGAGTCTGCCTGCAGGATAGAATTTTGGTGTTTCAATATAGTCGGCCAGGCTCTTTTTTCCTGGCTTAGGACTAAACTGACTAATTACGCCATAAGGCTTATTGAATATAATGAGATTAAACATAATGAGATTAAACATAATGAGATTAAATATGGTGGATCAACAAATAGATGAAGATGGAGTATTGGTGTTAGGTGCAGGATATTTTGTGATGTGGTTTTGATGTATGGTTTTGCTGTATAAAGTGTCGCCGAGCGTAATTAATCTACATACATTGACAGTGTCGGCAGGACCCACATGCTTCGGTTACAAATGCCTTGACGCATAATATTTTTCCGATAGCACGATGACGCGAGTTAGAGCAACTAACGCACTGTATCTTTCAATATACTGACTTCAATATACTGACTCCAATATACTGATTTCAACAAATTGATATCAACAAGATGAAATCAATTCACCGATTGAATGGTTTATAGCTCGTTTTGCATCGGTGATTCTTCTTCATTAGATTTAATATTAATGGCATGGGAACCTTTCGGCCCCTCAAGAATATCAAAAGTAACCAATTGTCCGGCTTTTAGCGTTTTATAGCCATCCATAACAATTGAAGAATAATGAGCGAAATAATCCTCATTTCCACCTTCTGGCAAGATAAAGCCGTAACCCTTGGCGTTATTAAACCACTTTACACGACCCGTTGGCATGGGTGCATGACCTCCTGTCTTACTGCACAATGCTATAAAAGCACAAAGTATCAACCATGTCCTCAACAATTGAGGATTTAGTCCATATTAATACTACTTTATGGTTAAAGAAGCTAATTCGTCAAGGCTCAACCCTTGATTATCCTGGAAATGTCACCAAGTTGTAGCGTAGAAGGGGGTAGAGAAAGGATTTTTCTCATCGAAGTGCTAGTGAAATTGCGCCTTCGCTCCGCAGTTATTCGCCTAACAGAAAGAGCGGCTAAGGGAAATTAGAACTATAGAGGGGCAAAAATATCAAGCGCGTCGTGCTTGATTGCATCAAGTCTATACAGTCTTCTGGTAGACCATAAGAGCAAGCTGTCTTTTTGTTTTTTTTAAGTGTAATAGGGCGGTATTCGTATTACATTAACAACTTGGGTGAAAATTATCAGAGAGCGGACAAAAAATTGAAATCTGACGCAGAATCAGGCAGTAGCCACTATAAAGACCTATATTTATCCCATTATTGGTCCCATTTTTTTACAAACGGAAAAATGACAACAACTAATATGACGCAGGCAAATAAAGATGGTGATTTGGAGCAGGACCAGGAAATTGGTGTAGTCGAAGAAACTGCAAAGCCAAAACTAGCTAAGCCGCCTATGTACAAAGTTATTTTGTTAAATGATGATTACACGCCGATGGAGTTTGTGATTGAAGTGTTGCAAATGTTTTTTAACATGAACAGGGAGCAGGCTACCCAGGTTATGTTGGCTGTTCACACAGTTGGCAAAGCCACCTGCGGTATATTCAGTCGTGATGTAGCTGAGACAAAATGTATTCAGATTAATCGTTATGCACAGGATAGTCAGCATCCATTAGTATCGGAAATTGAAGCAACAGACTAAGCTAAATAGATACTTCGTAGCCATTGAAGACAATAGCTCTACTAAAAGCAGGACAATATAATGCTCAGCAAAGATTTGGAAGTCACCTTGAACCTTGCATTCAAAGACGCAAGAGCCAAAAGACATGAACTGATGTCTGTGGAGCACTTGCTACTTGCATTGATAGACAACGCTGGTGCGGCAAGTGTACTCAGAGCCTGTAGTGCTGATCTGGAAAAGCTTCGTAAGGAACTGGAAGAATTTCTTGATGCGACTACACCTTTAATTGCCAAAAATGATACCGAACGAGAAACCCAACCTACCCTGGGTTTTCAACGGGTGTTGCAACGTGCAGTATTTCACGTGCAATCATCTGGGCGCAAAGAGGTTTCTGGTGGCAGCGTTCTAGTGGCTATCTTTAGTGAACAGGAAAGTCATGCGGTATATATCCTGAAACAGCAGGAGATTAACCGAATTGACGTTGTTAACTATATTGCCCACGGCACACCTAAGGCATCGGTTAATGAGGAGGATGGTGAACGCGCTGAGAATATAGACGAATCATCGGGTGATGAAAAGGCACCTAGTCCGCTAGAAAGCTTCGCCACCAATCTAAATGAACAGGCCAAAAAAGGGCTTATTGATCCTTTGGTCGGCCGTCAAGCAGAGGTAGAGCGGGTCATACAGATTTTATCTCGTCGGAGAAAGAACAACCCATTATTGGTAGGGGAATCTGGCGTCGGCAAAACCGCAATAGCGGAAGGTCTGGCGAAAATGATTGTTGATAAAAAAGTCCCTGAAGTTATTGAAGATAGTACGGTTTACTCTCTGGATCTGGGAGCATTGTTAGCGGGTACAAAATATCGTGGTGATTTTGAGAAGCGCCTGAAGATGTTACTGGGTGAATTGAAAAAGAAAGACAATCAAATACTATTCATTGATGAAATCCATACGATTATTGGTGCTGGCGCGGCATCTGGTGGGGTAATGGACGCTTCAAATCTATTGAAACCGTTGTTGGCATCGGGCGAAATTAAATGCATGGGGTCAACTACCTATCAGGAATACAGAGGCATTTTTGATAAGGATCGGGCACTGTCACGCCGTTTCCAGAAGATTGATGTGGAAGAACCTAGTGTAGATGATACTTATCTCATACTTAAGGGCTTAAAAACGCGATTTGAGGACCATCATCACCTTAGATATACCGATAAATCTTTGCGGGTGGCGGCTGAATTGGCAGACCGTTATATTAATGATCGTTTTATGCCGGACAAGGCCATTGACGTTATTGACGAAGTCGGTGCGTTTCAGCAATTGCAACCCACTTCAAAACGTAAGAAATTGATCAATGTCTCTGATATAGAAAAAATGGTGGCTAAAATTGCAAGAATTCCAGCCAATACTGTTTCGAGTTCTGATAAAAAAGCGCTAAAGGATCTTGACGCTAACCTTAAAATGGTTATTTTTGGCCAGGACGAGGCTATTGGGACGTTATCGAGCGCCATTAAACTATCCCGTGCTGGATTAAAGGATGACCAGAAGCCAATTGGTTCTTTTTTGTTTGCCGGCCCAACGGGGGTCGGAAAAACAGAAGTTTGTCGTCAGCTTGCTTCGATTATGGGTATCGAATTAGTGCGGTTTGATATGTCAGAGTATATGGAGCGCCATACGGTGTCCCGTTTAATTGGCGCGCCCCCTGGATATGTTGGGTATGACCAGGGTGGTTTGCTGACAGAAGAAGTAACTAAACATCCCCATTGCGTGTTGTTATTAGATGAAGTCGAAAAGGCCCACCCAGAGGTATTCAATTTGCTTTTACAGGTGATGGATCATGGCACGTTAACGGATAACAACGGGCGATCAGCAGATTTTCGCAATGTTATATTGATAATGACAACCAATGCTGGGGCACAGGAAATGAGTCGTACTGCTATCGGTTTTAACCAGCAGGATAATTCAACCGATGGTATGGAAGTACTTAAGAAAATGTTTACCCCGGAATTTCGTAATAGGCTAGATGCAATTATCCAGTTTGATTCTTTGAATCATGAGGTCATTAAAACCGTTGTGGATAAATTCCTGGTTGAAGTTCAGGTCCAACTTGACGATAAAAAAGTTGTCCTGGAATTCGATAACGAAGCAAGGGAGTGGCTGGTAACAAATGGGTACGACAAGTTGATGGGCGCACGGCCAATGCAGCGACTCATTCAAACCAAAATTAAGAAAGAACTGGCAGAGGATATCTTGTTTGGTCGATTGTCTAACGGTGGAGGCGTTGTCCGAGTAGTTGTTAGAGATGATGATCTAGTGCTAGAAATCGAAGAACATGTATCTGCATAGAATATCTTTACTTAGCGCTAGCTGCGAATTTTAACTTAGCTTATCTAGGCGCTTAGATAAGCTAAGTGCTTGGGTATTCAGTGCCTAGATAGACTAAATGCGCGCCGCCATTTAAGTTTCTAACTAGTGAACTAGTCACAACTCTGGCAGTTGGCCGTACTGACTGTCGAGAATTCTAAATGGGTAAGTAAGGTTACTGAATAAGGATAGAGGTTTGAGGGCGTTGATTGCTGGTAAGGGCTAATGATGGTGCTAAATACTAATCTTTGAACACTAAAAAATAGGGCCTGATAAGAAAGGCCCTCTATACTAGCAGCTACGCTATTCTCTAAAAGTAATTCTTCCCTTGCTGAGATCATACGGCGTTAGCTCCACCTTGACAGAATCTCCAGTTAATATCTTGATGTAATTTTTGCGCATTTTACCCGATATATGGGCGATGATCTCGTGCCCATTTTCTAACTCTACTTTGAACATAGTGTTTGGAAGTGTGTCGACTACCGTGCCAGTCATCTGAATTTGTTCTTCTTTTGCCATTAAAACCCTCGAAGTATAATTGCTCTGCTCGGTGGTCGAATAATTGTACTTCCGACGTTCGGTTTGTTTATTGTTAATGCAACATAACGATGTTGCGTTGATTTCAGGGGCGCACTTTATACGATTTTAATTTTTTTAGCAAAGCTTCGGCCCAATTGTTAATTAGTTAACATTGCGCCATTTTTCATCAACGTAGATTTGAAGGGGCTTATAGTCCATTTTATAAGACATTTTCTGACATTCTTTAATCCAGTAACCCAGATAGAGATATTCAATACCTATTCGCTGAGTTTCTTCAATCAACCATAATACAGCAAAGCTACCCAGGCTGCGGCGGGACTCATTTGGATCAAAAAATGTATATATTGCTGACATGGCATTGTTGAGCTGGTCGGTTACTGCCACGGCGAGTAATTTGCCGTTAAAACGAAATTCAAAGAAAATTGCTTCAGGTCGGCCGGATACTAAAAAAGAGTCAAATTGCTCTTCGCTAGCAGGGTGCATATCTCCATCAGCATGTCGGGCTGAAATATAATTTTGATATAAAAGAAAATACTCATCTGTCATGCTCGGTTTCATCTGTTTAATGTCGAGATCAGCATTTCTTTTTATCGTGCGCTTGTGACGGCGTAGTGGTTCAAATTGCCTTGCTGCTAGTCTGACCGGAATACACGCAGTACAGGAGTCGCAATATGGTTTATAGATATGCTGACCGCTACGGCGAAACCCAACCTCTGATAATGCGGAATAGAGGTCAGTATCAATTATTGCAAGGGGGTCGGCAAATAATGTTACTGCCTGCTGATCTTGTAAATAACTACAATCATGGCTAGGCGTAGAATAAAATTTTAGGTCAGCTAAAGTACTCACGAGCACCCGTTTATTTAACAGTGTTTACCAGTCTGGCAGATTAGGCGGTAAATTGCGCCAGTCGATGGATTTTTTCTCATCAGTATAGCTGGCTAAAAGTGGCTTAAATTCCTGGCGACTTATTGTGTTACAACCCAATGATAGCAAATGAGGGTTTTCGAGCTGGCAATCAATTAAAGGGCATTGTTGCTGTTCAAGGAGCCTACAGAGATAAACAAAAGCAACCTTTGAGGCATCAGTCGCTGTATGGAACATTGATTCGCCAAAAAACAACCTGCCTATACTCACGCCGTAGAGTCCACCTACCAGCTGGTCATCTTTATAACATTCTATCGAATGGGCGTGCCCAAGTTGATGCAACTTGAGGTAAGCGTTTTGCATTTCATCCGTAATCCAGGTGTCGGAGGTGCTTAGGCGAGCAGCTGCACAACCAGTAATCACTGCGCTGAAATTAGTATTCAGTCGTACTTCAAATTCGTTGCGTTTTAAACGTTTACGCAGTGAGCGACTAATTTTAACCTGCTGGGGTTTTATGACAGCCCTGGGTTCAGGCGACCACCAAAGTATGGGTTGACCACTTTCATACCAGGGGAAAATGCCGGAACGGTAGGCCAATAATAATCGCGCGGGTGATAAATCGCCGCCAACCGCAAGTAATCCATTGGGATCGGTCAGTGCCTGGTCTATAGCAGGAAAGCTAAGTATATGATCGTCTAGCCATATTGCTTGCGCCATAGCAGGGTTACTTGTCGAGTTCGTTTACTATGCCATCAGCTAAGTCATCAAGGTATTTTTCAGCATCCAGGGCCGCCATACAGCCAAACCCAGCTGATGTGACAGCTTGCCTGTATATTTGATCAGCGACATCACCTGCGGCAAAAACACCGGCTACACTTGTGGCCGTGACCATGCCATTTGTACCTGATTGAATGGTTATATAGCCATTTTGCATCGCTAGTTGAGATGCAAAAATACCTGTGTTCGGCGTATGCCCAATGGCAATAAATACGCCGGTAAGATTGATATCCGTCATCTGCCCTGAATTGACGTCTTTGATTTTTATACCCGTCACGCCCATATCATCGCCTAGTACCTCATCTAACGTGTGATCCCAGGCAATCTTGATGTTACTTTTATTTTTTACTTTATCCTGGAGGATTTTTTCACCACGGAATTTATCCCGACGATGTACCAGGGTCACTTCGGCAGCAATGTTTGACAGGTAAAGCGCTTCTTCCAGCGCCGTATTGCCGCCACCGATGACGGCGACTTTTTGTTTTTTATAAAAGAAACCATCGCAGGTGGCGCAGGCGCTAACGCCTTTGCCTTTATAATGTTCCTCTGATTCCAGGCCAAGATATTGGGCTGAAGCACCGGTAGTAATTATCAACGCATCACAGGTATAAATGGCCTGATCACCCTCAAGCCGAAATGGCTTAGTGCTTAGGTCGGCGCGATTTATATTGTCATAGATCAGTTCGGTATCAAACCGTTCAGCATGCTGTTGCATTCGGGTCATCAATTCTGGGCCTTGTAAGCCCTCAACATCGCCCGGCCAATTATCTACATCGGTGGTGGTGGTAAGCTGACCGCCGGTTTCTATACCGGTGATGACCACAGGTTGAAGGTTCGCCCTGGCAGCGTATATCGCTGCCGTAAGACCAGCGGGCCCAGAGCCTAGAATAAGTAATTGATGATGAACTTGTTGCATTTCTTTGGCCGCTCGAACTGATGCTTTGCACAAAATAATCGTCTGATCAACAGGCGAATTACGCGTTATTAGTGTATTGCTATTTTGCTAAGATACTTAAACAAAATACGTAACGTTTTCGAGAATGCCCAATTACGGGTTGAGAGCATTCCTTAATGCCACAAAGTCTTGTCCCTGGCGATGGTTTTGAACGATCTGCCACAGGGTTCTCCCTTGTGTATCGGTCGCATCGACATTTCTCTTAGCTTTTACAAAAAAAGTCAGAAAACGCTCAAAATCTGCTGTTCGCATGCCTCGATAGGCCTTTAATAGCACATGGAAATCTGCAGAATCGCCGCCATAAGGCTCAAGTGCTAGAAAACTTTTTACTCGATCATCATCCCATACTTCGTCGGTAACCTGGGGTTGCGAAGGTCCTGCCATAATTAAAATTGCCTAATAGAAGAGTGCCAAAGGGGTTAATAATACCTGAGAGTCTCTGCCTGTCATAGACCTTGGGCTAGCAAAAGCAGAGTAAAAGGCGGCCATCAACAAAGAGTTGTTAATTTGTCCTTAGGCGCTATAAAATTTGCCCGAGTAAAAGATCAGCTGCATCGTTAAGTAAATCAATATGTGAATCAATATAATAACGCTGGATTTAGGAAGAGCAATTGGCGGAAGTAAAAACAAAGCGAGCTACTCGATCGAAAAAGAAACCGACTGAGCAGTCAACCGATTCTGATCAACTTGTAATAAGGCGGGGGCTCCGAGAAGGCAGTCTTATCGGCCTGGTAGCCCTGTGTTTGTATCTGGCTTTCGCGTTAATGAGTTTTGATCCAGCTGATCCAAGCTGGAGCTATATCGGTGATACCGAAACAGTTGCCAATATTATGGGTTTGAGCGGTGCCTGGTTAGCCGATATTTTGTACCTCATCTTTGGCTACATGGCTGTGGTGTTCCCATTGCTGTTGGCTTACAGGGCCTGGCATATTTTTCGAAATAGAAAAAACCAGGCTGCGTTTAGTGGCAAAATGTTTCGCTTTAGAATACTTGGGCTTTCATTGGCTCTAGGTTCAGCAACGGGCCTTGCAACGCTGCATTTTTATCAATTTGAGAATAATTTACGTGAGGGTAGTGGTGGGATTTTAGGTGCTGGCCTAATCGCCTGGGTAGAGCCATTTTTTGGATATGTGGGCGCAACGTTGGTTTTGTTGTCCAGTTTGCTTTTTGGTATGACCATAGCGATCGGCATATCATGGCTTGCAATTATGGATTTAATTGGTGAGAAAATAGAAATTTATGTCTCCTCAGGGACCGAATATTGGCACAAACAAAAACGCTACCGCGCAGAAAAGCGGAACGCGATCCAGGCCTCAGACAATAGGCGAGAAGCACTGGTCCAACAAATCGAGAAAAACCAGTCCCGCCCGGCGGTTAAAATCGAAACCCCTAAGGTGAAACAGAAAACCATTAGTGATCGAGCCGCGCGTGAAAAACAGGGCAATTTATTCAAAGGCGCCGCGGTAGACGGGTTGCCGGCGCTGCATATTCTGGATCCGGTTGATCCAGAGTCGTCGTCAGGGTATTCAACTGAAGATCTGGCCGCACTATCTCGTCTACTAGAGTTAAAACTCAAAGATTATAACGTCGATGTAGAGGTTGTTGCTGTGCTTCCAGGCCCAGTAATTACCCGTTTTGAAATCCAGCTCGCGGCGGGGATTAAAGTCAGCAGAATCACCGGTCTGGTTAAAGACCTGGCTCGATCATTAGCGGTACCCAGTGTAAGAGTTGTCGAAGTTATTCCAGGCAAAGCCGTAGTTGGGATCGAAATTCCCAATTTTGACAGAGAAATTGTCAAGTTGAGTGAAGTATTACTATCGCCTGCCTATGATACCGCGGTGTCGCCGCTTAGCCTGGCACTAGGACATGATATCGCGGGCGAACCGGTTATTGTTGATCTGGCTAAAATGCCTCACTTGTTGGTTGCAGGAACAACAGGGTCAGGAAAATCAGTGGGCATAAATGCCATGATCCTGTCGTTGTTATTTAAAGCCTCACCCGAAGATGTGCGGCTAATTATGGTTGATCCAAAAATGTTGGAACTGGCCGTCTACGAGGGGATTCCACATTTGTTGACCCCTGTGGTTACCGATATGAACGATGCGGCCAATGCACTTCGATGGTGTGTCGCAGAAATGGAACGCAGGTACCGACTGATGGCAGCTTTGGGAGTGCGTAATGTTGGAGGGTTTAATCGTAAAGTTCAAGATGCTGAAAAAGCAGGAGAACCTATTCGAGACCCCTTATGGGTCGCTGATCCTATGATAGATGCTGAGGCGCAAGAAGCTGTAGCGCTGGAAACCTTGCCTTATATCGTCGTAATTATCGATGAATTTGCAGACATGATGATGATAGTGGGGAAAAAGGTCGAGCAACTTATTGCGCGCATTGCGCAAAAAGCCCGGGCCGCTGGAATTCATTTAATATTAGCCACTCAGCGGCCTTCTGTAGATGTAATTACCGGGTTAATTAAGGCAAACGTACCCACCCGAATTGCATTTCAGGTATCTTCAAAAATTGATTCAAGAACGATTTTGGATCAGGGTGGTGCCTGTCTCTTATACACATCTGACGCTGCCGACGAACTCTAGGGTGTAGATCTC
>JAHRVQ010000004.1 GCA_019090615.1 Pseudomonadales bacterium
ACTTCTAGCTTCGTCGGCAGCGTCAGATGTGTATAAGAGACAGATTTTCATCGCCGCGACAGCCGATAGCTATTTTCGAGCATTTGATATTGATACGGGTGAAATACTGTGGGCGGCGGAATTGCCGACAACGGGCAATGCGGTACCCATGACGTATGTTTATCGTGGTCAGCAATATGTGGTAATTGCTGCGGGGGGGCATTTTACTTCACCCGCTGAATCAGGGGATCATGTGATTGCCTATCGTTTGCCGGCACAGACGGGCAGCAGATAAGCTTGCTAAGAAGACCTGTTTTGAATTTGAGATCTATAGTCCTGGTTTGATCTCACCCCCCAGGGCGCTAAATAATTCGGGTAAAAATCGGCTGAATTCCAGGGTCATATTGACAAATGCGGCATCTAATTTGGCAATTGGGTCTTCATCATGAATATCGTCATCATTAAGGTTCTCCAGTTTGATCTGGCGTAAAACTATTTCCTTGTCCACTGATAATTTTAAGTCGTGCCAGCGGATACCCAATCGAGTACATACTTTACCGGCTTCGAGATGGGTACGAATTTCATGGGTCGCTAGATCCTGGCGTCGACAGGAGATGGTTGAAGTTTCTTCCAGGTCAAGCAGGTCGCATTGATCTCCTAACGCAAAATTTTCCGGTAGTTCACGCTTGAGTAACCAGTGGGTGAAAATATCCTGGGGTTTTTGTTGTACCTGTGGTGGCACCACGGAAAACGTACCGATGGAATCGCGAATACAGTTAATAAATAACTCAGCTTCGGAGGCAGTTGAAGTACCAACCACCAGTAGTTGATCCTTGCGAGAAATATAACCTAATACCTGTTTCGATTTTGCCAATGCCTGCGGGAGTAATTCTGCCAGCGTATTGTCTTTGATATCCTTCTTTTCGTTGGCTCGGATCGAACGATCCTCCGCAGCTTCTAATTTGCGAATTTTAGCTGCAACCGCGTCGTTTAAGGCGCTGGTTGGTACGACCTTTTCTTCTCGGCGGGCGCAAAGTAACAGGCAACCTGCTACTTCATGCATTAATGGGGCGTCTTCAGCATCTCCAATGGGAGACACCCAGCCAAAGCTTGTTGGTTTAAACCCGCTGCAGGGGATAAAACACCTGGATTGCATAAGATCCTGGAATTCATCGCTGGGGATTTCAAAAGGTTTCGTGAGGCGGTAGACAATAGCGTTCTTAAATAACATTTACGGCTGGCAGTTGATCAGGAGCGACTAGTATATCTCATATTGGGCAGGGGAATTATAAAACTCTGTTTTGGTTAGAAATATTTTATAGTCTGGCCTTGAATTATCAAATTTATGCGCCAAAGTGATGTCGTTGGATTTGTCTTTAGATTTGTTGCAGGTAGTTGGTGACGATCTAGTTTTTATATAATGCCTTTAGCTTGCTAAGCTTGAGCAATCAACCTTTGATGTGTAACCTTGCACTAATGCAGTTTTCCTTCTTATTTCTCCCGTCGGTTTCGCCGTTAATCCATCAGTTGATTCCATCGTTGATCAATCTTGGGGTTAGGTTATGCCAAAAATTAGGCAATAGTCTTTGTCACGACAGCGGATTTTCTGTAGTCCAAACAAGACCTGTCACCGCAGTGGTGTTGGCTTTGTTGTTTGGCTGTTTACCGCAGACTTTACTGGCTGAGTCTGCGGTTACGCCAGGTGCACAATTCGCGCAGCAGGTGGAGCAGAAATTGTTGGCTTCTATCATTAAACAGGCACCGGGTGCAGCGGTGGTTATCGTTGTTGATGGCAAGGTTATACTTGAGAAAACCTGGGGTGTGCGGCGAGCGGGTGAACCAGATCCGGTGACACCCTATACGTTATTCAGAATCGCATCTCTGTCGAAAACCTTTGCTTCAGCGGCGGCCTCGATACTGGTAGAAGAAACGCCAGTTTCGTGGCAAACCCCAGTTATTGATAGTATCGAATCGCTTACTTTTAAGCGTATGGATTATGGCAATAAGATTAATCTGTCTCATCTTATGTCTCAGACCAGTGGTTTGATGCCCCATGCTTATACCAATCTGGTTGAAGACAATATGTCATATAAGCGTATTCTTGGGCGTCTTCATAAAGTGGACTTTGTTTGTGAGCCAGGTAAATGTTATGGCTATCAAAATGTTGTTTTTAGCCTGGTGGGGGATGTGGTTGCGGCTAACACCGGTATGGATTATACGGCTTTTGTTGAAAACAAAATATTTACCCCGTTGAAGATGATTCGGGCTTCATTTGGGCGTGATTCTTTTATCAATGATAGTGATCATGCAGAACCGCATATATGGACCGGCAGTCATTGGCGCCCGACTCGCACCACAGATCATTATTACCGGATTCCTCCGGCTGCTGGCGTTAATGCCAGCATTGATGATATGCGCGCCTGGTTGCTCGCTCAACTTGGTCATGAACCCGCCGTTTTATCAGAATCAATGCTGGATAAGATGCAGACTGGGGTTATTCGAACTACTCGGCATCAGGCACATTATCGATGGCGGCGGGGAATTTCCAATGTCCGCTATGGTCTTGGTTGGCGCTTGTTTGATTATGCGGGTGATACAGGTTTTGTGCAGCATGGTGGTTATGTGCGTGGTATGCGCAGTGAAATGGTTTTTAACCGCAAACTACAAACGGGGATGGTCTTTCTTACTAATTCTGAACCGGGCCGATTAGGCGATCTGGTGTTCGATTTTCTTGATCTTTATCAGTCGGAGTTGGTGGCTGAGGGTTCTTTATTAAGTGCCGCTGAGGGCTCTTATTGCGAGGCGCTGAGGGCTCTTTATTGCGAGCCGCTGAGGGCTCTGTTCTAGCTGATTGATGTCGCTGGTTCGAGGGTTTTGGGTGCTGGAGATGTTCGGTGTGTGAGAATTTCGATTATTGGTATTTTTTGATAGGCCACACCAGGGAATTTAGCATAGAATGTTCGGCTGCTATGGCAAATTAAAACTGGTCTGATTTGTTGCGCAAAAAGTGTCGTCCGGAGTAAATTACAAGTATGCGTTTGCAAGCAATAAAGCTCGCTGGTTTTAAATCTTTCGTTGATCCTACTACTGTTCCATTTCCTTCCAACCTGTGTGCGGTTGTGGGGCCAAATGGTTGTGGTAAATCGAATGTAATTGATGCCGTGCGCTGGGTGATGGGCGAATCATCTGCAAAAAATCTGCGTGGAGAATCCATGACAGACGTGATATTTAATGGCTCTACCGGTCGTAAACCGGTGGGGCAATCTACTGTTGAATTGATTTTTGATAATACCGAAGGCCACTTGTCGGGAGAATATGCAGCCTATAGCGAAATTTCCATTAAACGTAAGGTCACTCGGGATAGCCAGTCAACCTATTATCTAAATAGTCAGAAATGCCGCCGCAAAGATATCACCGATGTTTTTTTGGGTACTGGCCTTGGGCCGCGTAGCTACGCAATTATCGAACAGGGCATGATCAGCAACCTTATCGAGGCTAAACCGGATGAATTGCGGGTATATATCGAAGAAGCGGCGGGTATTTCGAAATATAAAGAGCGACGTAAAGAGACCGAACGCAGAATAGGCCATACACGGGATAATCTGAGTCGCTTGAATGATTTGCGTGAAGAGCTTGAACGGCAAATTCACCATCTGGAACGGCAGGCAAAATCGGCTGAACGATATAAAGAATTGAAAGCCGAAGAACGTGACGTGCAGTCACAATTGCAGGGCTTGAAGTATCAGGCTATTAGTCTTGCTGCAAAAGCTAAAGAAGATAATATCAATCGCCTGCAAGTCGAGCAGGAAGCCCGTATCGCTGATCAACGTCGGGTGGATGCTGAGGTTGAAGAAAAACGGCAAATCCTTGTCGATCTCACTAGCCAGACGAATGATGTACAAAAACGTTACTACGACTACGGTACAGAAATAGCCCGTATTGAAGATAGTATCCAGTTTCAGAATGAACGCAGTCAGCAATTAAACCTTGATCTTGAAGAAGCGTCCAATAGTGCCTTTAAAATCCGCGCTGATCTTGATTCTGATCAATCAAAACTGGCCGAACTCAAATTGGAACTGGAACAGAGTGAGCCGCAACTGGACCAGATTGAAGAAATTAAGGTTGCCTCGCTGCTGCATCTGGAAGAAACCGAACAGGCGATGGCCGAATGGCAGCAAACCTGGGAGACTTTTAATGAATCCGCAGCACAAGCGCAAAACCTGGGTCATGTTCAGCAGTCTCGAATTGAATCATTAGAGCAATCTATAGAACGTTTAAACAGTCGTCTGACAGGTCTTAAAGATGATACCCAGAGATTGCGAGAAGTTAACATTGAACAGGAAATTGAGCCACTTGAGGCAATGCTTGCGACCCAGGAAGAACAGATCGCCAGGATAGAAGATGAAGTGGGTGAATTTATAGACCGGATTGAAACTCAAAGGCAGGAAAACCAGGCATTTAGTCAGGCACTTGATGATAAGCGCAGTCAGTTGCAAAGCTTGAGAGGGCGGTTTGCCTCCCTTGAAGCGCTCCAGCAGGCTGCCCTTGGGCAGCAGGCAGATGTGGAGCTGAGTTGGCTTGAGCGGCATAATATGGAGGGCAATACCCGGCTTGGAGAGCAGATAAAAGTTGATGAAAAATGGGCGATGGCGGTTGAAACAGTGCTCGGTGATTATTTACAGGCAGTTTGTGTTGATGACCTGAATGGTGTTGCTGAGTTACTTGAGGATTTTGAGAAAGGCGCTTTGAGTTTTTATACCGCAGCAAATACCAGTGATGGGATAGCGGGTATCGAGACATTGCTCAGTAAGACCAGTGGCGCTCTGGATTTACAGCATTTATTGAATGGCGTATTTGTCGCTGAAGATTTATTAGCGGCCTGTGCAATGCGCGCGCAGCTTAAGCCCGGAGAGTCAGTGATCACGGCTGAAGGTATATGGCTCGGTTATTCCTGGTTGCGATTGAGCAAAGACCAGGATGCAACCGCTGGGGTACTGAGCCGTCAGACAGAACTGGAATCGTTAGTGGTGACCATCGAAGACCTCGAAGCTGAAGTTGCTGAGTTAAATGATGCCCTGGATGACGGCGTTAGCAACTTACAAATGGCTGAGAGCGAAAGAGAGCAACAGGCCGTTCGGCTGGCCGAATATCAGCAATCTCATAGTGAAACTCGGGCTCAGCTGGGGGCAAAACGTATCCAGGCTGATCAGGTCAGGACAGATTTACAACGAACCAATGATGAAATTCAGCAAAGTGAAGATCATTTGCTACAGGATCAGGGACAGCTAAAACAACATAGAAATGAGTTGCAGGGTGCGATGGATCAAATGGAGCAAGATACGTTGCAACGAGAGCAATTACAGGCTGCTCGACATGATATGCAACAATCCCTTGAGGATGCGCGGGCAAGTGCTAATCGAGGTCGGGATGCGTCACATCAACTGGCGCTAAAAATTCAGACGCTCTCCTCCCAGGTGTCTGCCACGGAGCAGGCAATGGCACGACTGCAGGATCAGCAGCAGATATTGGCAGAACGCAAACTTACTCTGGAGAGCAGTATCAGCGACAGTGAAGCGCCCCAGGGTCAGCTACGAGAAGATCTGGAGATACAGCTTGAACAACGGTTGATAGTAGAAACTCAATTGACCGAGGCGCGTCAGCGCTCTGATGCAATCGAACATGATATTCGAGGTTTTGAGCAACAAAGAGTCAAGCATGAGCGCGAGGTAGAGGACTTGCGAACTAGTTTGAATCAAGTGAGAATGGATTGGCAGGCTTTAGAGGTCCGACGTATTACCATTAAAGAACAATTTGAAGCGGACGAACTTGAGCTTGAGCAGGTGTTGAACAATTTACCGGCTGCAGCCAATGAACAGGAATGGGAAGAGAACCTTAAGGGCCTTGGTCAGCGTATTCAACGACTGGGTGCTATTAATCTTGCGGCCATTGATGAATATAAAGTGCAATCTGAGCGTAAGCAATATCTGGATGCCCAGAATGATGATCTTGAGAAGGCGCTGAATACGCTTGAAAATGCCATTCGAAAAATTGATATTGAAACACGAACCAAATTTAAGGAAACTTTTGATATCGTCAACAGCAAATTACAACAGCTGTTTCCCAAAGTTTTTGGTGGTGGACACGCCTATCTTGAAATGACCGGCGAAGATTTACTCGATACAGGTGTTGGGCTTATGGCAAGACCGCCGGGTAAGAAAAATTCCAGTATCCATCTTTTGTCGGGTGGTGAAAAAGCCTTAACGGCTATTGCGCTGGTATTTTCTATTTTCAGTTTGAATCCAGCACCGTTTTGTATGCTTGATGAGGTTGATGCACCTTTGGATGATGCAAATGTCGCGCGTTATTCTGAGTTGGTGAAGGAGATGTCTCGGACTGTTCAATTTATATACATAACACATAATAAAGTGGCCATGGAAATGGCAGAGCAGCTAATGGGTGTGACTATGCATGAGCCCGGCGTATCGCGACTAGTTGCGGTTGATGTAGCCGAAGCTGTAGCGATGGCAGCTGTGTAAATTCGAGATATTCTATAGTGGGGTTTCTGATGGATTTTGATTTAAGGGACTGGTTGCTGGTATTAGGGCCAATATTAATAATAGGCGTGTTGATTCACGGCTTCTGGCGTATGCAGCGTAATCGCAGCACGCTTAAGATGGCGCTGGATGAATCTTTTGTCAGTCAGGCTGAAGAACGTCAGCATCCCAAGGCTGAGGCGGGTGCGTTTAACTCCGAGCTGCCTAATGGCGGGGCAAGGGTGCGGCAGATTCCGCAGCAGACGTCACTTAATTTAGAAGAAGGTGTGCCGGTGTTGATGGACCCGGTGGCACGTGAAGAAACTGCTGTGCATGTAGCGGAGAATTCATCCGTTGGTGCTGTTGTTGAAGCCGATCCAGAAGCAGTGATCGAGAACACCGCTGAAGCAGTCATTGAACAAGCTATTGAAGAACCCATTTATGCAGAAGTGTCTTCATCTGTCGAGCAAGATGGCGGCGATCAGGCTGTTGTTGCAACCAGGACAGAAACAGTGCAACAGGTAGTGCCTGAAAAGATAATCGTGATCTACGTCATCGCACAGCATGATCCCTTTAATGGTGAACAGTTGCGTTTGCTCCTCGAAGCACAGAATATGAGCTTTGGTGAGATGAATATATTCCACCGTTATGGTGATGCGTCAGGAGAGTCTTCGTTTAGTCTGGTTAATGCGGTAGAACCCGGTTTCTTTGATCCTGAGACGATGGCGGAGCTTGAGACCCCAGGTATTAGTTTGTTCATGCGAGTGCATGAATTGCATGATCCTGAACTTGCCTATGAAGATATGGTGACAGTTGCTCAAACCCTGGCGGAGGCATTGGCTGGTGAAGTTAAAGATCATTCGCAATCTATGATGAGTCTTCAGACTATCGAGCAGGCTCGGCTAGAGATTCGTCAATTTAAGCATAAATACCTTTAATTAGATCGGCTACCTGATAAGAACAGGTTGATAAGAACAGGTTGAAAAAAAGCAATATGTTAAACAGCAGGACAAAAATAGCATGACAAAAACGTCAGCCCCTGCTGCTAAAGGTGATGCAATCAGTAGTGTCGCTGAAGCCGAAGTTACAGCTGATAAAGTTGCAGCCGCAGCCGCCAAAGCAGAGGAGATGGAACAGCTTCGCCTGGATATCGATCAACATAACTATCGTTATCACACCCTGGACGCACCGACTCTGCCAGATGGGGAATATGATCGATTGTTCCAACGCTTACAAAAACTGGAACAGCAATGCCCCGAACTGATTACTGTGGATTCTCCCACTCAACGGGTAGGTGCTAGTCCACTACACGAATTCACTCAGGTCAGCCATGAGCTACCTATGTTATCCCTCGATAACGCCTTTGATGCATCGGACTTACAAGATTTTGAACGCCGCATTCGATCCCGACTGGAAGATACCTTAAATACTGCCGAATATCAGGGTCGAGAACTAGAATTCGCCTGTGAGCCGAAAATTGATGGTATTGCAGTCAGTTTGTTGTACGAACAGGGCCGGTTGGTGCGTGGTGCTACCCGAGGGGACGGCATGATAGGCGAAGATATCACGCAAAATGTTCGCACCATCAAGTCGGTGCCGCTCCGCCTGGTGGGTAAAGGTTATCCTCAGCGCCTGGAGGTGCGTGGTGAAATATATATCTCTAAATCTACCTTCGAACAATTAAACCAGGCTGCGATGCAAGCCGGCGAAAAATTATTTGCTAATCCACGCAACGCCGCGGCAGGCAGTGTCCGACAGAAGGATTCGAGACTGACAGCCAAACGCCAGTTAACCATGTTCTGTTATGCTGTCGGCCAGGTAGAAGGCGGAGAAATACCGCAACAGCATAGTGAGATTCTGAATAAATTTAAGTCCTGGGGTTTGCGGATTAACCCTGCTAGTGAAGTTGTTAAAGGCGTGGATGCCTGTGTTGATTATTTTGATCGACTCTCGAAAAACCGTGCTGGTTTGAATTATGCGATAGATGGCGTGGTATTTAAGGTCAATGACCGGCTGCTACAGGCCCAGTTAGGGATTTTAACCAGGACACCCCGTTGGGCAATTGCGCATAAATTCCCCGCTGAAGAAGGTATAAGTCGGTTACTGGCAGTGGAGTTTCAAGTAGGCCGTACGGGGGCAATTACCCCAGTTGCGCGATTAGAACCGGTAAAAGTGGGTGGTGTAACTATTAGTAATGCTACCTTGCATAACATGGATGAAGTGAACCGGCTGGGGTTATTTATTAATGATACAGTCGTTGTTCAGCGTGCTGGTGATGTCATTCCAAAAGTGGTTCGGGTGATGCAGGCTGGAGAACATCAGCAGGTAATAGCGTTGCCCGCTCAATGTCCGGCCTGTGGCGCAGATATCGTTCAAACAGCGTCAGAGGTGATTGCTCGATGTGAAGCGGGGCTGGCGTGTCAGGCTCAGCGTAAAGAGAGTATTCGCCACTTTGCCTCTCGTCTGGCGATGGATATTGAAGGCCTGGGGGATAAACTTGTGGTTCAACTGGTTGACGAAGGTTTGATTCAAAGTCCAGCTGATTTATATGCATTGGTAGCATCAGAGCTAGTTAAGCTTGAGCGCATGGCACCCAAATCGGCCAATAATTTACTGCAGGCGTTAGATAAAAGCAAACAAACAAGTCTTGCTAAATTTATTTATGCGTTAGGCATTCAGGAAGTCGGTGAATCCACCGCCCGTAGTTTGGCGAATTTTTTCGGTGATCTTGATTTACTGCGTAGAGCAGATGTCGAGAAGTTGCAGCAGGTTCAGGATGTAGGGCCAATTGTTGCTTTGAAAATTGCGCGGTTTTTTAGTCAGGCTGACAACCAGGCAGTGGTTAATGATTTGCTTGCTGCTGGGATTACATTTGAAGCAGTGTCTGTTGATGAACCGTCGGTTGTATTGCAAGGTTTGACCTACGTATTGACCGGCAGTCTAACTCAGTTGTCCAGAAACGAAGCAAAAGCCAGATTGCAAGCAATGGGAGCAAAGGTAGCCGGTACAGTATCTAAAAAAACATCAGTGGTGGTGGCGGGTGAAGCAGCAGGCAGCAAGCTGGTCAAGGCGCAAGCGCTGGGGCTTAAGGTTATTGATGAAACTGAACTAATGGATTTATTTGCGGCGCATGAGACATGATGGTGAAACAGCTATGATTGCGAAACAGCTATGATAAGGCTCAATGGGCAGGCACTGAAAAGGCTCCTGGTGAACAGATCTTTATTGTATAGGTCGTTGTGTGGATCATTGTGTAGGTCTCGACGAGTCGCACTTTTTTTATCCGCATTGGCGATATTCGGTTTAGTGGGTTGTACTTCCAGTACACCCAGACAAACAGATGATTTATGTGAAATATTTGCCGAAAAAAAATCCTGGTATAAACAGGCAAGGGCCTCACAACGAAAATGGGGATCTAGTATACCGGTAATGATGGCGATTATTCATCAGGAATCCCGGTTTCAGGCGCGGGCTAAACCGCCGCGTAAAAAAATTCTCTGGGTGATACCAGGCCGTCGTCCGGCAAGTGCCTATGGTTACTCCCAGGCCACTAATGAAACCTGGGATGGTTATAAAAAGTCCACGGGTAGTTGGGGGGCAGACAGAAATAAATTTGATGACGCGATTGATTTTGTTGGCTGGTATAACAATCAGAGTTATCGGAAAAATAATGTCCAGAAGACCGATGCCTATAATCTTTATCTTGCATATCATGAGGGCCAGGGTGGTTTTTCAAAACAAAGTTATGCTAAAAAAGTATGGCTTAAAACGGTTGCAAAAAAAGTTTCTGTAAAGTCTGGGCAGTATGCGACGCAATTGAAAACTTGCGAGAAAAAGTTGCGCCGAGGTTGGTTGAGCTGGTTATTTTGACCCAGGCGTATTGTTATATTGGGTAATGGGTCAGATAACTGCTTAAGTAATTGACCGAATACTTGACCGAATAATTGATTGAATAATAAAGAGTGTCTGAAAATATCGCGCTGATAAAAAGCTCAATTTTCAGGCCCCGGCAGATATTGGCAGCCTAATGTTAGAAGATGCGCTTAAAAAGGAAATCCAGACGGCTTATTCAAGTTTGTTGTCCGCGAAAGGCTATAAGGCGCGTGCCTGTCAAAAACAGATGGTTGCGGATATTGCTAATAGCATAGGTAATATTGAAGTTGATGACGAAGGCCAGAGGATTACAGAAGAGAATATATGTGTTGTTGAGGCGGGTACAGGCACAGGTAAAACCATTGCCTATGCGATAGCGGCGTTACCTATTGCCAAGGCATTATCTAAACGCCTGGTGATTTCAACCGCAACCATTGCTCTGCAGGAACAGATCGTCTACGTCGATTTGCCAGATATCATGCAGCACTCGGGACTAGAACTTAGCTTCGCCCTGGCGAAGGGGCGCAGGCGTTATTTATGTTTGTCTAAACTAGATCAGGTATTGCAGGCAACTCAGTCAGGTAGTCAGATGCTGGCCTTTTATGATGAACAAATGATCGCTTCTGATGAATCTCATCAAGTATTATTTGAAGCCATGTTGACTGAGCTGGGGCGCGGTCAGTGGGACGGCGACCGTGATAACTGGCAGGATGAAATAGATAATGGGGCCTGGCTACAGGTAAGTACAGATCACGTGCAATGCACGGGTCGACGCTGTTCCCATTATGATAATTGCTATTTCTATAAAGCGCGGGAACAGATCCATCGTGTGGATTGTATTGTTACTAATCACGATTTGGTGATGGCCGATATGATGATGGGTGGCGGCGCTGTATTGCCTGCACCAGAGGAGACAATTTATATATTTGACGAAGGTCATCATCTACCGGATAAGGCCCTGAATCATTTTGCCGGTTTTCTTCAGGTACGCTCGACGCAAACCTGGCTTGAGCAGATCCCTGGCCATTTAAAACAATTAACAGAGCAGTTGGGCACTATTGGCGGCTTGCCGATGGCGCTGCAGCAATACGCAGATACGGCCGCCAATCTGGTCCAACAGCTGGAGCAGGTCTTACAGCTTTTTGGTGCTTTACGGCCGCAGGCAGAAGGTAAAGACGATGATTTGAGTTATCGCTTTCCCGGCGGTCAGGTTGAGCCTGCCGGTCGCGAAATTAGCGAGCACCTGTACCAGGAAAATAAACGCCTGTTGAACCATCTGACGTTGCTTTTTCAGGCTATTGAAGATGACCTTGGTGAAACCGACGCAGGTACCAAAGAGCGTTTGGAATACTGGTTGCCAGTGGTAGCAGCAATGATGTCAAGAACAGAAGCTGCTACCAGTGTCTGGCAGGCGTATAAAACTCAGGATGTTGCTGGATCGCCGCCAACAGCGCGTTGGATAAATTTTCGCGAAGCTGATGAGTTACTTATTCAATCAAGCCCGATCACCGTGGACGATTTATTATATGAATCTTTATGGTCTCGCTGTTTTGGCGCAGTGATCACATCCGCGACACTGTCGATGGATGGCGATTTTAGCCGCTATCGAAATAAAATAGGTATATCAGAGAAGAATCATTTTCGGGCTCTGGCGAGTCCTTTTAACTATGCTCAACAGGCGGTATTAAATGTACCGCCGATGAATGTAGACCCGCGAAATGCTGACGCCCATAGTGATGCCGTGGTTGAAATGCTGCCCGAATTATTGACCGCTGCCAAAGGTGGGCTGGTTTTATTTGCTTCGTGGCGGCAGATGTATCGTATCAGCGATGGCTTGCCTGAGGGTTTTATGCGTAAGGTACTTAGTCAGGGTAATTATGCCAAAAGCGAAATTTTAGCGCAGCATAAATCGCAGGTTGATCAGGGCCAGCAGAGCATTATATTTGGCCTTGCCAGTTTTGCCGAAGGAATAGATTTGCCCGGTGATTATTGTGATCATGTGGTGATAATCAAGATCCCATTTGCCGTGCCCAATGATCCAGTTGGGGCGACCTTGAGCGAATGGATTGAATCAAAAGGCGGAAATTCATTTCAGGAGGTGATGGTTCCAGATGCAGCATTACGTATGGTGCAGGCCTGTGGCCGTTTATTAAGAACAGAGCAGGATACGGGTTATGTCTCGATTCTTGATCGTCGATTGCTAACGCAGCGGTATGGTAATTTGTTGCTTAATGCTTTGCCGCCTTTCAAAAAAACATTTGGCTGACTTTTAGAAATTTTGTCGCTGATTTAGCGTTGTAGATGAGGCTAAACAATATGTTCGATGTTACTTCTAAAAATAAGTTATTGCGTCAATTTCAGGACTATTGTCGGGCAAAAAATATACACCTGGGGCAGGATTATTTTGACATACTTTGCCTTGTCGCCGCTAAACTCCGAGACCATCTGCGAGCGCAGGTTGTTCCTGAGAGTAAGACCGGTGGCTGTATGCTGGTGGGAATTTCTGGTGCACAAGGCAGCGGCAAGTCGACATTTGCAGCGCTGTTGGCTCAAACCCTGGAGGTAGGGTTTGACCTTTCAACACTGGTTTTATCGTTGGATGATTTCTATTTGAGCCGAGCACAACGATTAACACTGGCAGCCTCTGTGCACCCCTTGTTAAAAACTCGCGGTGTACCCGGAACCCATGATATCGAGCTGCTGCGAGATGTTATTCAGGCCGTGGTTGATACCAGGGGTACAGATATCCCGTTATTTAATAAAATGGAAGATGACAGGCAGGGCAGCAGGTATTTTGCACCACAGCCTGTGCGAATAATTATACTGGAAGGCTGGTGCTGGGGAGCAACACCCTGTGCGCCGCAGTTATTAGAACCGCCGATTAATGCACTTGAGGCAGAAGCAGACCCCTCAGGAATCTGGCGTATTTATGTCAATGATCAGCTCGGGCGTTACCAATCCGTATTTAGGACCGATTATTCTATATTCCTTAAAGTGCCCGATATGCAGTCGGTGCTCCAATGGCGTTGGCAACAGGAACAACAGGGCAGTGGCAGCCAGGCGATGTCTCAGCCAGCTATAAGCCGGTTTATTATGGCATATGAGCGTATAACGCTGCGTATGTTGCAGGACATGCCAGCGCAGGTGGATTTAACGTTGGCGCTGGACAGGGCGCATAAAATTGCCCTGTTGCCCACCCGGTAAAACCTGAGTAAAGATATTTTGCTGGTTCAGGCGTTATTCAGGCGTAGTTATCTATTCTGGAAACCATATTGAACAGAATAGGTGAAGAGGATATGTCCAGGATGTATTTCGTATTAAGAAGCAGGATGTTTTTTTTGGTCCAGGCTGGGCTTGCCTTGCCGGCATTATTGATCTGTACGTTGACTGCTTATGCTGAGCGGCAAGTGGTGTATGAACACGCGCCGGTAGTTGCGAGTATTCCAATTGTTAAGCATGTGCGTGTTTCAACCCCCAGAGAGGAATGCTGGCAACAGGAAGTTGCTTATCGACCGGGGCATCGGCAAACCGGTGTCAGTACCGTGGTAGGTGCGTTGGTGGGTGGCGCGATTGGTAATGCGGTGGGTCATCACAAGAAGAACAAGCAGGTTGGTGCTGTTTTGGGAGCTGTTTTAGGCGGCACCGTTGGACATGCTGTGGGCAGGAAAAATCGACCCATTGTGAATAATAGCGAAGAAGTGTGCAGGGTTTATCATGACTCCTATCAGGAAGAACAGATTATAGGCTATCGAGTGCAGTATCAATTTAATGATCGCATTTATACCACACGAACCCGTACCGACCCCGGTGAGAGTATAAAATTGCGGCTGGCGATTTCGCCCGTCGCGACCTGAGTTTGTGGCTGAAGGCGATATACTCAGATTAAAAGTACCCAATCAGAAACTGCTCGATAAGGAATGCGAGTAATATAAAGCTTTAGTATTTGGGTATTAGAACCGAAGGGATAATTCCAGAATAAGCGGTCAATAAAATAGTCATGCTACAATAACAGGCCAACACCTTATATAACGCGGCTGGATGACAATTTCCCTGTATCGGTTTAACTGGGAGAGAGTTGGGAGAGTGCTGGTTTGATAGTAGGTGTGCTATTGAGTCTATTTGAGCGTTGAACATGTCTGCGAAATTAAGCAAAAGAGATTCGCATGGTTAGGTTGATAATTTTATGTTTTATGTTGTCACAATTGGCTATTGCTCCAGGTATATCAGCAGATATGAAACGGGGGGATCGTTCATCCAAGGGCATGAAACATATCTTTAGGACGAGCCAAAAAGTTCGTATGGGTAATCAGCAGGCTGCGCGCAAAGCGAAAAGAAATTTCCCTGGTAATAAGATACTGGGGGTAAAGTTGATGCAAAGCGGAGGGCCGCCAGTTTATCGAATAAAAATGTTATCTGCCAAAGGCATCGTTAAGTTCGTATTTGTTGATGCTGTTAATGGCGAGGTAATTAAATGAGCAAGCGGCTATTGCTGGTTGAAGATGAATCTAAATTGCGAGAACAGTTAAGCGAGATTTTGCTTCGACATCATTACGAAGTTGATGCCTGTGCGGATGGCCTGGAGGGTTTGTATCTTGCTGAAAGGAATCAGTATGATGTTGCCATAATAGATTTGGGTTTGCCAAAACTGTCTGGAATAGAGTTAATTGGTAAGGTCAGAGAAGCGGGCCAGGAATATCCAGTCCTTATTCTCACCGCCCGCGGCGACTGGAAGGATAAAGTTGATGGCCTGGCTGCTGGCGCTGACGATTACCTGGTTAAACCTTTTCATGTTCAGGAGCTACTCGCCAGATTAGAGGCTTTGATCCGGCGTGCGTCCGGAAAATTAAAACCTGCCATACATCTCGGTCCAGTCTACCTTGATGTGCGAGGTAAGCGGGTACAGGTGAGCAATATGGATGTTGACCTGACCGCATTCGAATTTAATCTACTTGAATATCTGATGTTAAAACCGGGACAGGTTATCTCCAAGGCGGAACTGACTGACCACCTTTACGATCAGGATTTTGATCGGGACAGTAACGTGATAGAAGTATTTGTTGGTCGTTTACGGAAAAAGCTTGATCCAGAAAGCGCCATTAAACCGATAGAAACTGTTCGTGGCCAGGGCTACCGGTTTAGTCTATAGAATTAAATCCTTAAAGCCTCGGCAAACAGAGACAATAGCGTGCCGGCGATAATACAAAAAAACTTCAGTCTGCGTGATCGCTTGTTGTTTACAGCAACTTTAGTGCTGTTCGTTTTTCTTGGTCTTATGGGCCTGGTGCTCGACCGAGCCTTCCAACAAAGTGCAGAAGAAAGTCTTTGTGAGCGACTACTGGTGCAGATATATGGTTTGTTATCAGTTGTGGAAATGGAGGCAGACGGACTGATGTTGCCTGAATTATTGCAGGAGCCTCGTTTTAATAATCCGGGTTCAGGTTTGTTCGCGTTGGTGCTAGACAAAAATGGTCGCGAGTTATGGCGTAGCCCCTCGGCTCTGGACCTGGAATTGCGGCAGCAGGATAGGATAAGTTTATATTCTGATCTTGAACCAGGTAAGGAACGGTTTGGTCGGGTTGAACAACCAGATAATGGTCAGAAATTCTTCTTAAGCTATAAAATTCTTTGGCAAGGCAGTGCTGAAACTACGACACCCTATACTTTTGTAGTAATTCAGAATATGGCGGCTTTTGATGTGGTGATAGCCAGTTATAGAAGTAATTTATGGGGCTGGTTGGTAGCCGTAGTGGTGGTGCTTATCATTATGCAGGGACTGGTAATGACCTGGGGTTTGTTGCCCCTTAGAAGGCTTGCTGAGGACTTGAAGGCAATAGAAGACGGTAAACAGGAATATCTTGATGGAAATTATCCGGCTGAAATCACGGGTGTTACCCATAACCTTAATTTACTGTTGGCAAGTGAGCGACAACAACGAGAAAAGTACCGTACCACGCTTGCAGACTTGGCCCATAGTTTGAAAACACCATTGGCTATTCTTCGAGGTGCGGCTGTTCAGCCTGGCGAACAACCGCAGAGCGCGCTGAAGCAGGGGAATAATCTCAGGGTGATAGATATTCAGAAAAAAATCACCGATATTCAGCAAACCATAGATGAGCAGGTGGTGCGTATGGACCAAATTGTTGGTTATCAGTTAGAGCGCGCAGTCATTCGTTCGTCGACCCTGGTTAAGGCGCCCATTGCAGTAGAAGGTACAGTCAGAAAATTGGTTGTGGCACTGGAAAAAGTATATCTCGAAAAAGGCATTAAAATCGTGTTAGATTCGGCGGTGAATGGGTGTTTCCTGGGCGATGAACGCGACTTCCTGGAGGTGCTGGGTAATCTTATTGATAATGCCTGCAAATATGGATGCAGGCAGGTTAATGTGAGTGTCAATCTGCAACCGGACACAGCATTAACCCTGATCATAGAAGATGATGGTCAGGGTATTGAAGAAAATCAGCGTGATCAAATTCTTACCCGAGGCTTAAGGCTAGATAGTCAGGAGTCGGGGCAAGGCATTGGGCTGGCAATTGTGGTTGAAATTGTAGAGCGTTATGGCGGTAGCATCGCCTTTGGCGAATCGATTTTAGGTGGGTTAAAGGTCAAACTGGCGTTGCCGTAATTTGTAAATAAAACCCCTGGTTGAGCTCCACCAAATTAGTCAATTTGACTGTTTTTTACCTCAGTTCGTTGTAACAAAGTTGTTTATATCAGCCCTAACTTTTTTATATAAGTCCTAGCTTATTTAGATCAGTCCTAACTTTTTTATATCAGTCCTAACAGCGAGGCGGCCAGGTTGAAACGTGTTTCTACTTTGTCTTTTAAATCGCTGTAAGGCAAGCAGTACCAGTCGATTTGTAGTTCCTGCGCCTGTTCATGTTTGCTGCGGGTTTCTTTTTGCCCCTGGGATAATTCACGCGTAAGGCGTTCTACCTGGTAGCTAAGGCGTGCTGTTTTACTTTCTGCAGGGGATTCAATATCAGCTAATATTTCAAGCTGAATACATAAGCGCTCGGCTTCATCGGCCTTCGATTGTGCTTTGCCTTCGCGGCGTTGTTGAATTTTTTTCAGGATGTTCTTTTTGAGGGTGATTTCACCTGGCCAGTCTGAATCAAGCGCTGTACTTGTTAATTTTCCTGATTCAAAGGCGGTGCATAGGTCACCGAGTCGTTTTAACTCAAGCATTAATTGTTTGTCGGTTGCTGCGGCCTGCTGGGCAACGATGCTGAGACCGGCTTTGACTAGTTTGTTAAAATCTCTGGTTACAGGTGCTAATTGACCTTTGGCAGAAGTTGTATGTAAAGCCAGGGCGGCAAAGGTCTTTTTAAAACGATTGACATCGGCAGAGTGAAGCGGTGCTTCGCTGTCCAGGCCGTCGGAAAATTGCTTGAATAGCGTGCGCGCTTCCTGGATATGTGAGTTGGACTTTTGTTGTTCAGCCGTTTTGATTTCTTCCCGCCTGGCAAAAACTTTGTCGCACTCTGCGCGAAACTTTTTCCATAATTTTTGATCGACTTTATGTTGGGTAATACCAATTTTTTTCCAGTCTTGCTGGCACCGTTTGGTCTGGTCAATTATTTGTGCGATAGAAAGATCGGAGCTATGCAGATCGCTAACGGTTTGAATTAATGTGGACTTGAGATTATGGTTCTTATCTTGCTCGCCGTGAAGTTTGGCCTGTAATGCCCGGGTTGCACTATGGAATTGCGCCTGGATTGATTTGTGGCTGGCACGAGGGATATCTTTATATTGACGCCATTCTTTTTGTGCGGTTCGGAGAATCTCGGCGGCAGCTTTCCAGTCTGTATCCAGCCAGTCATTCACAGCTACGTATTGCTCTAGTGACAGGCAGATTTTTTTCTTCTGCGCCAGGTTTTGTTCCCTTAGCTGGTTTTGTTGCTTAAAGAAAACTGCGCAGGGTTCAAAGGCAATATCACCTTGTTTTTTGAATTGTGACCATAGTTGTTGACCCTGTTTAGAGTCGGAAGCGCCGAGTTTTTTCCATTCGTCCTGTAATTGTTTGATTTTGCTAGCTTTGTTTTGCGGTTTTATTTCCGTATCTTCGGCTAAGCGTGTCATTTTTTGGCAAAGCTCTTCACGTTTCGGGTTTGTTGCAAAACCCTGCCAATCTTTAAGTTCGATGAGTTTTTTTTCCGCCAGACTTATGCGATTTATCAGGCCCTGAGGGGCTGGTTTATTTGCTGTTGAGTCGCCGGATGTTATTAAATCGCCTGACGACAGAAGTTTTGCGGCCTGTTTGAGGTTAGATAGTAATTTGGTGGCTTTTTTAAGATGGCCTTCCTCAATACTGGCGGTTAGTTTTGATAGTTGGTTTTCAAGTTCTCCAAGGTTCGTCTGGTAAGTTTTTTCCGAATTTTTCTGTAACTTAATTTGATCCTTTAAAGTGGTCATTAATGGCTCAATTTCAGCCGGTACGAGGAAGTTATCTGGCCATCGAATCTCTTTGAGCTGCGACAATTGCTGCTGTGGGTTCAGGTTATGTTTTTGTTTTTGAAACTCGGACCATAGTGTGTTTTGTTGCGCAAGCAGGTTTAATGGGTGACATAGGGCATCCAGAGGGGCGATATCTTCATCTGCCGGCCAGATAGCTTTAGTATTGTTTAGTACCTGGTTAATGGAGTTGATGGCATCGAGTGATGTAACTAATTTTGTTGTTAACTCGTTTACCTGGGCCAAGGCGTTGCTTATAGCCAGGTTTTTGTCTGCCTTTTGTTGCTCAAGGTTGCTGATATGGTTTTGGCAGTTATCAAAGGCCTGTTTAAACCGAGTGTTGGATTCCCGGCTTAAGGCTTGCTCGGCATTCAGTTTTTGCCAGGTCTCATTAAGCACGGAAATCCGGCGTGAGAATCCATCAGCGTGGGTGTTTTTACTTAGATCTTCAATCGCTACCAGGGTTTGTTGCCATGCAGTCTTAAACGCAACTTCCTTTTCACGTTGGTGTTTAATATCCTGCAGTTTACCTTTGATGATACGAACAACATTTTTATCTTTATCTAAAAATGCCTTATGGACTCGGGTCAGTAAAATCTCATCTTCAAGTTTAGTGGCGCAGAGTTGGTAAAGTTTGGAATGATTGTTACTCAGAAGGAGCTTTTCAAGGGCCAGATCGTCGTTCACCAGTTCGGCAGCTTTACACCTGATATCCAGGTGTTCTGCATCGCCCGCTAACAGTACGAGTAAATCGAGTGGCAATTGGTCGGTAATTTTGTCGAAATTTGCTAAATCAGAGCCCATAAGGGCAACCCAACGGGCTGCAGCAGTCGTTTTTATGGTGTTGTTGCCCGTTGTGTCAGTTATTTCTTTCAGGTTGATTTCCAACAGGAGTTGTAGATCCGTAGTCAGGCCTATTGCAGCGCTGCGGACATCTTGATCAGGGTCGGTAAGCGCCAGTTTATAGACCATTTCTGCTGTGATAGCGGGAGACTGCAGTGCCTTGAGACGAATCTTGGCATCTTTATGGTCCCATTTGGGGGTGCTTTCAAGTAGTTTGCTGAGTTTCATTAATTTGTAGAGATCGGTAAATGGTGGTCGAAGGGTGAAAGATATTATTCATTACGACAAATTTAATACCCAGGACGCCTGGTAATCCGTAAATAGCCCTATGTATATTCAAAGGATTATCTGGATGGCGGATGGCAGTATGTATCATAGCGCTATATTAATGGGTTGTGTTGAATTGCAGCATTATTTTATTGTCCTGTTATTGACCTGAACAGTCTGAGCTAATGGTAAATTATAACTGTATTGGATTTACTCAGGCTGTTTAGTATTCGCTCAGGCTGTTTATTGTTCGCTTAGGTTAAAGTGAATTATGTGAGCCGTCGCATAAAGGTTGTTTTTTGCTGAATTTGCAGCCGCAAAAGAAAACCGTCCTGGTTTTTTCAGCCTTATATTTTGTCGGCGTGAATGCTGAACCGCTATGGGAGCCGTCACAAAATGGTTGTTTGGCACTCTTCCCACAGGCACACCAGAAATAGGTTTTGCCCTCAACTACATCCGTTGCATAAGGTGATTTTTGTGCGATGACTGGATCTTCCATGATTAATTCTCCGGTTATAAAGTTATTGTGTCAGATTTCAGCAACTTGCCAGAGGCAGAATAAGTGAGGCTTAATGTGTGGTCAATAGGCATCGTTACTACCTTAAAGGACCAGTGTGCAAATTTTTTTTGCGCGCTGCATTTTATTCGTAATTAGCCGGCTTGAATTAGCAGGCGAAGCTTTCTATTATCGTTGCACTGCGCCCTTGTGTAAAAGGGTAGTTAACAATTTGGCCAGAACCAGTACAGAGAGCAGCTGATGGATTTCGCATTTTCGGATGAGCAAACATTACTACAGGATAGTGTGCAGCGGTTTATACGCAACGATTATAGTTTTATTGAACGTCAGAAATTACTTCTAACTGATTGCGGTTTCTCTAGAGAAAATTGGCAATCATTTGCTGACCTTGGGTGGTTAGGCCTGTCTTTTGATGAGTCCAGTGGTGGATTTGGCGGCGGCGCTATTGAAACAATGATCGTAATGGAAGAATTTGGTAAAGGGCTGGTAGTCGAACCCTATATTAGTTGTGTAATTCTGGCAGGAAAATTAATTGAATCGGCAGCAACGGCGGCACAAAAAGAAGCCTATCTAGCGGCGATTATCAGTGGTGATTTAATGGCAGCATTCGCTTTTGTAGAGCCAAAAGCTAGATACAATTTAGCGGATATATCTACTCGGGGCGAAGAAACCGCAACGGGGTATATCATAAACGGCCACAAAGGTGTGGTGCTTGGTGGGCCTTCAGCAGATTTTTTGATTGTACCGGTAAGAACATCTGGAGCCCAGCAGGATACTGACGGAATTAGCCTGTTTATAGTTGATAAGGCGCATGGGGGTATTGCCTGCCGAGACTATATAACCATTGATGGTATGCGTGCGTCGGAAGTTGTTTTTGCAGACGTTGATGTTGGTGTTGATGCGATATTAGGCGAAGTGGGGCAAGCCTATAGTCTAATTGAACAGGTAATTGATTATGCTATCATGGCCATCGGTGCTGAGGCAGTTGGCGCGATGGATGTACTTTATCAGGCAACTGTTGAGTACTGTAAGTCCAGGCAGCAATTTGGTCAGCCGATCGGCAAGTTTCAGGTTTTGCAGCACCGTATGGTTGATATGTTCGTTGAATATGAGCAAACCAAATCGTTAGTTTATATGGCAGCGATGCGATTAGACGAGGGCTACGGTGTATTGACGAAAAAATCAGTGTCGGGTCTAAAAGTACAGGTGGGTAAAGGTGGGCGCTTTGTTGGTCAGGGCGCGGTCCAGCTTCATGGTGGCATGGGTATGACAGATGAGTTGAATGTGGGGCATTATTTTAAACGTCTCACGGCTATTGATACCCTGTTTGGTAATGTTGATTTCCACCTGCAAAAATATGCAACCCTGATGTGAAATTGTTTTAACTGGGCTGGGATGTTGAATGGCTATCATCGGCGGACCAGGTGAATGTTTAAGGCGTGTTTATTGGCGTGTGGGGTTGATCGACAGAGTTCAATTAAGTTCTAATCAACTTGTGCATACGTTTCGAATTTGAATCAAAGTTTATAAGGGGATCAGAATGTCAGAAACACCCGAGTGGTTTTGGGAAGCGATTGATATAAAGCCCGAATCAGGTTTTGTGGAAGTGGAAGATTGCGATGTTAATTATTTATCCTGGAAGGCGGCATCGGATGAGGCGCTTAATAACGGTTTATTATTTGTTCACGGGCATAATGCACATGCTCACTGGTGGGATTTTATTGCGCCGTTTTTTAAGGACGAATACAAGACAGTGGCGTTGGATTTGACCGGCATGGGTGATAGTGATCATCGCGACGCCTACTCGAATGATATTTATGCCAAAGAAATTATAGCCGTGGCAGGTGCTGCTGAATTACCTGATAAGACTGTTTTGGTTGCACATAGTTTCGGTGGGATGATGGCCATACGTACGGTGGCGCAGCATCCGGAGCGGTTTAAAGGGTTAATTTTGGTGGATACTGGCGTGCGGCACCCAGAAGATATTAAAGAACGGGAAATGCAGGTTGATCGCCTGGCAAGGGCGAAATTTTATCCGACCCGTGAAATTGCTCATGCGCGTTTTCGACTTCAACCGCCGCAACAATGTGATAATCAATATATCGTGGATCATATTGCCCGAAATTCTATTGAATACGATAGTGACGAGGAAGGTTGGTCCTGGAAATTTGATGAGGAATTAAATTCAAGGATGACCCATGAGGGAAGCCTGGAGGCGGATTATAAGAATATTGGCATACCCGCAGCGTTAATCTATGGCGCGCAGAGTGAGTCATTTAAGGCGCGATCAGCGGGTTATATGAAAGAGTTAAATAGCGATCTAACGGTACTTGAAATAGCGGATGCTCGGCATCATTTGTTTTTAGATCAGCCGATGGCCTTTGTAGAAAGCGTTAAAGCCATTCTAGCAGGTTGGGATGCTAGCTGATTGAAGGGAGGCCCGATGCGGGATAGGAAGCCTGATGCGGGATAAGTAAGCCGAGTTTAGGGGTATTAAACAAGTTTGTAAAAAAAGGGAGCTACTTGCTCCCTTTTTTTATTTATCGTTATTTAGTTGTGCCGATCGTTAAATATTCTGTTTGTTAAATATTTATTAGGTCGGTTGGCTAAAGTTCGATGCTGGCTTAGCAAGCTTCAAAAAGACCCGCTGCGCCCATACCGCCACCGATGCACATGCTAACGATACCATATTTGCCGTTGGTGCGTTTTAGTTCGCGTACGATGTGCCCTGTTAACCGTGAGCCAGTCATACCGAATGGATGTCCGATTGAAATAGAACCGCCATTAACGTTATATTTATCTGGGTCGATTTCTAAAAAGTCTCGACTATAGAGGCACTGAGAAGCAAAAGCTTCATTCAGTTCAACCAGGTCAATATCAGACATTTTCAGGCCTTTTAGTTTGAGTAACTTGGGAATGGCGAAAATCGGGCCGATGCCCATTTCGTCAGGTTCGCAACCAGCTACAGACCAGCCACGGAAATAAGCCATTGGCTCAAGACCCAGTTGTTCGGCCCGTTCAGCACTCATAACTAGCGTCATAGAAGCGCCGTCTGAAAGTTGTGATGAATTACCCGCAGTGACACTACCGTCATCTTCAAAGACAGGCTTTAATGACGCCAGGCCTTCGATTGTGGTGCTGGCACGGTTACACTCGTCCTTGTCGCAAACGCCGTCAACCACTTCAGTTTCTTTGGTTTCTTTGTTAACGATTTTTTGGTATTTGGTTTTCATTGGTACGATTTCGTCGTCAAATAAACCGTTTTCCTGGCCCGCTGCCGTACGCAACTGAGATTGCAGAGAGAATTCATCCTGCGCTTCTCTGGAGACATTATAACGTCTTGCAACTACCTCAGCGGTATTGCCCATCGCCATAAAGATAGCGGGAGATTTTTCTTCAATGAAAGGGTGCTTGGCTGATTTGCCAGCCTTTTGACGAGTATTGGCAGAAATCGATTCTACCCCGCCCGCTATCATTATTTCAGAACAACCACTAGCAATCTGGTTCGCTGCGAAGGCAATTGAATTTAGGCCAGAAGAGCAAGCTCGACTGATTGTGGTGCCAGCTGTGGTGATGGGTAATTCTGATAATATTACCGCCAGGCGTGCCAGGTTGCCGCCCTGTTCGCCGATTTGGCTGGCGCTACCAACAATAACATCTTCAACTTCTGCTGGGTCCATTTTCGGGTTTCTGGAAATCAACGCATCAATACAATGCGCGACCATGTCATCGGGCCGAGTTAAATTAAATGTGCCTCGGAAGGACTTCGCCAACCCTGTTCTTACACTGTCTACCACCACTACATCGCGCATGGATAACTACTCCTTTCGGTTATTGAAAATGTCATAAACACATCTGTTTTTGGGTCGTAATTAGGCCGCGGCCATTAATGAGAAATTGCCATTCGTAAAATACCCTGCGAAATTATTTGTCGCAAACTATCTCTCATCATATCTATTAACAAGCGAAAAGCTGCACCGCGATGCTGTTTAGCGCTTCTTGATGTGTTTTAAAGAGTGGCTATTGTGCACTCTTATGTCCTGAAGATACAGTCTCTAAAGCGCCGGATTTAGAGAAAATGGCGACACCTTGATGAAAATCACCAATAAATTAGAACTTCGTCACCCTATGGGTCAGGCTGGTATCAGCCTGACCGAGCTTGTGCTTTGTTCAGGTGATTAATACTCTCAGCCAGACCACCGAGTCGATTTCTTGCCAGCCATAATTGGTTATGTTGTTTGATAATTGTTTTGAGTTCCTGTTTTAATTGCTTTTTTGTTGGTGGTCGCTGCTTTGTTTGTGTCTGTTTGTGTCTGATGAACTGTAGACGATGTATTCCGTGGCGTGCCATGGCAATAGCATTTTCTAATTCCTGCAATATTAGTAGCTGTTCCTTGCCAGACTTAATGGTGGCCTTGTTGGCAGCGGTGGCTGCTAGTAGTTTGGCACGCTGTTTTAAAACGACATAATGTTGCTGCAGATCTGAGCGTATATGGTCGAATTCGATAAGGCAGGTGCGGAGTGTGGCATCAGAAATTTCGGCTGTGGTTTTTGGTTCGACCTGCATATCCCAAAAAAGTAGCTGATTAAATATTGTTGCATTTTTGATTTTTGTTGGTGCTAGTTCGGGCACCTGACCTAACCTGGCTAACAAGTTGGCAATGACAGGTTCAGGTTCCCGTATAAAAAACCGGTTCATTAGTTCAGTTAGCGAGATTGCGCGACTGCCCTGGTGATTCCAGCTATGGCAGGCACCCAGCGCAAAACCTGGATAACTGATGGGTAAATACTGATGATGACCGTGATCACCCCAGTCGGTGACCAGATAACCCTGGGCACCGTACCGAAGTCCATTTCTGGCGGCATTGGCAAGGTTGAGTCGTGCGTTCTTTAACCTGCCAGTGAGGGCGTTCCAGCTTGAGGTGCCTGGACAGACATAAAATGGTATTTTTGCTGTAGCTAGTTGCTGACATTCCTTTTTAAAGGGATGGTAGGCCTCATAACCCCAGTTGAGTGCGATCATATCTCTTGATAATAGTTTTAGAGAAGCCGGTTGTTGTAAAACAATGTCACTCCAGAACATCATGGTGCGATTGCGCTTGCGGACCAATTTTTTAATTTTGGCCATAAAATTTATATAGACATTGGTTGTTCCTTTTTTAGCGCAGTGTAGTTTGCTACGTCCCTGCCCCAGTTCCCAGGGTTCATCGCCACCGACATTAAAATAGTCGCTGGCAAATAGTGGTAGATATTCTGCGTGTAGATCATTAATGAGTTGCAGACTTTTGCGGTCAGGTTTCAGGGTGCTGCCATGGGGGACTGGAATATTGGTCAGAGGATGTATAAAGCCATTTGGACATTCAGCGTATTGCTGATATTCAGGGTGTTGCAGCCAGCGTTCAAAATGGCCAAAACAGTTCAGGTTAGGCACTAAATCGATAAAGCGGGCAAGACAATAGGATTGAATTTCTAACATATCTGCCGCATCATAAGGAGAAGCGTCAGACCAGATATGCGGGTGCTGGGTAAAAGCAAACGTATGTTCTGTATATAGCTGGAGCTGGTTGTATTTTAAACGGGCAAAAGTATCGATAAGTTTTTTCAGGGTGCAGAGGGTAGGCACCTTGCAACGACTGACATCTAACATCACACCTCTGTGTGGAAAGTCTGGCTCGTCTTCAATCTTGATATAGGGAAGTCCTAGTCCATCTTGTTGAGCTAATATTTGTTCCAGGCTGGCGAGACCTCGAAACAGGCCTGTTTCGCTATGCGCCGTGACCAGATAGCCAGCACTAGAGGTGCTAAGCTGGTAGGCTTCCTCGGCCATTTTCTGGCGGCTTAATTGCAGTGTAATTAAAGTGCTGTCAGGGTCGGTGGCGGCATATGTGATACATAAATCTACTGCGCGCAGGTTGCCAGGAGCTACTTTGCCGGGAGTTACGTTACCGGGGGCTACGTTACCAGGAGCTACGTTACCAGGAGCTACGTTATCAGGGGCAGGGGCTACGTAAATAGTGTCTTCGTTACCATTGCTTTGGCTTGAAAGGTCTTGCTGCCCAGGTGTTGATGACCTAAAAACTGGGTCCTGGGTTAGTGAATGCTGCGTATACGTTGATACAAATCGTCTAATTGCATTGAGGAACCTGTTTGAAAATTGTTCAGATAACTTTAGATAACGTCGGTTGTCACAGTTTAGAATTGCTGAGCTGGTTTTGATTTTCTTTGGCGGGGGATAAATTGAGAAACCCATGGTCTCTCCACTAAGATTTAGGTCATAATGCCAGAGGCGGATTACTAAAACCAGTGGGTCGGCTGTCTACTAATACAAGGATATATTTCCGGGCGTTGTTGCCGTAGATTTTGGCTCAATGCCTTTGGGTCTCGCTACCTCTGAGGGTAGCCTCAGTTAATGGCAATGGGGGTCAAAGGTTGGGTGGTTGATACAATCCTGTTACATCTTGATACAGATAGATATGTTACAAATATCAATAGTTAATCTTCAATCTTTAAGTGGTCCTCAATGTTAAATGAACAAATCGGCAATCAAGGATCTTCATTAGTGCATTCACCAGTAGATTCATCCGTACATTCATCCGTGCAGGGGGCAAGAACTTATCGCGTTGCGACACTTGGGGTTGGTCTTATTGTCCATCTCATGGTTTGCTGGGTGGTTTTGTCAATTGGGTATCTGGACATTTCACCGATGCAATTCCTGGCCCTGGTGGTTGTCGCAGTGGGCGGGTTTTTGGCCTTCGGTATCGCTGTTTTAATGGAGTGGAATCTAAGATTCAAAGATCCCGATATGAATCTTTCGCAGATGATATGGGCCATGAGTATCGTGACCTTAACTTCTTTTTTTGCTGAGCAGTTGAAACCTGCGGTAATACTGTCTGGCCTGGCAATGATTGTGGTGGGTGCAAATCGTCTCAGTAAAAGGCAGTTGCTGCTATTTGCAATCTACAGCTTTGGTATCTATCTAATTTCAATTTTCTACCGAGATCAGTATTTTTCTGTTTCGTGGGTGAGCGAAATTGTGATTATGCTTGCCTTTGGTCTAGTGCTGTTTTTTGGTCCAATCTTGCATCGGTTTGAGACTGAAATGATGCAAAATGTACTGCTGAGCAAAAATGCAGAGCTGACACGAGCACTGAAAACGATCCGTGAACTGGCGGTCAAAGATGAGCTAACAGGTCTGTTCAATAGGCGCTATTTGATAGACGTGCTTTCGCAACAAAAGGCCATGGCCGAACGTCGCAAAGATTATCAATTTACTCTGTGCTTTGTTGATTTGGATCATTTTAAGCGGGTCAATGATAAGTTTGGCCATAGCACTGGAGATAATGTGCTGATTAGTTTTGCGAAAATACTTCGCTCAGAGCTGCGCGAAACAGATTGTGGGGCGAGAATTGGCGGTGAAGAATTTATTTTGATGTTAGGCGGAACTGATCAAATGAATGCCTTAATAGTGTCGGAGCGAATTGCCGGAAAGCTTGCCAGGTTGCAGATTAGTAACAACGAGGCAGACTATCGAATTACTACGTCTATTGGAATTGCCGGTTTCCGCCAAGGTGAAGACGTTAGTGTGCTTATGGATCGTGCCGATAAGGCGCTCTATAGCGCCAAACGTACCGGCAGGAATAAGGTGGTTTTTGCGGACGCGGATGAAGACGTTTCTGCATAAGGTTCTGCATAAATAGTAGTCTCGACAGGCATGCGTCTGGCTCAAAACCTTGCGCTGTCTAGCGAGTCTGGTGCCTGCTGGGATTGGATAGTAAAACATCGCCTGTTGAATGGCGGCGATGTGTTTTAGTTGTAGATATTTTAGTTGCAGATATTTTAGTTATAAAAGAAAGGGCCGTGGTGTTATTTATTGCTGCGCTAATAGGTCACAGATAGTGTCAACAATCTGGTCTGCTTCAGCATCGGATATAGTCAGGGGCGGTAAAAGCCTGATGACATTATCCACTGCAACATTGATTAAAAGTCCTTTGGCCATGGCCCTGGCGACCAGGTCAGTGCAGGGTGCGTCAAGCTCGATGCCTATCATCAGGCCCTTGCCGCGAATATTTTTAACATGATTATGTCCGCTCAAACGTTGCTCGAAAGCTTTCAGCATACGCTCTCCCACTACGGCAGCACGATCAGCAATGTTATGTTTTTCGATGTATTTGACCACTGTGGTGGCGACTGCACAGGCTAGCGGGTTGCCACCAAAGGTGGATCCATGATTGCCCGGGACAAATACTTCAGCTGCCTTGCCGCGAGCCAGACACACGCCGATGGGTACGCCGTTAGCTAGTCCTTTCGCTGTGGTCAGCAGATCAGGTGTTATACCACTTTGTTGATAGTTGAAATAGGAACCTGTGCGACCATTGCCTGTCTGGACTTCATCGAGGAACAGGAACCAGTCATTTTCATCACAAATTTTTCTTATTTGTGGCAAGTAGTCAGCTTCAGGGATTTGTATTCCGCCTTCGCCCTGAATGGGTTCAATCATAATTGCGACAATATTGTTGTTGTTTTTAGCGATAGTTTTAATGGCTTCTATATTGTCAAACGGTGCCCGCACAAAACCGTTTAACAGTGGTTCAAAACCTGCCTGGACTTTGCGCGTGCCCGAGGCTGTGAGCGTTGCCATGGTGCGGCCATGGAAGGCGGCGTCGGTTACGATTATGGTCGGATTACTGATACCTTTTTGCTGGCCGTAAAGGCGACTGATCTTGATCGCACATTCATTGGCTTCGGCGCCTGAATTAGCAAAAAAAGCATTATCCATACCCGATATTTTTGTTAACAAGGTAGCGAGTTCTGTTTGGGCTGGAATCTGGTATAAATTTGAAGTGTGTAGTAGTTGGTTTGCCTGTTGTTCGATGGTTTTGGTCACTTCAGGGTGGGCGTGCCCTAGCGAGATAACACCAATGCCGGCCAGGGCATCAAGATAACGTTTGCCATTCTGGTCGGTTAACCAGGCACCATCGCCTTTGACGAATGCAACATCTGCTCGACCATAGGTGTTCATGATTGGATTGGTCATACGATCTCCTGATTTGCTGGCTGCGATTTATTTCAGTGTTCTGTCGCGGTATGGCGAAAAGAATAGCCCACTGTAGTAAAAGAATAAATACAAAAAGGGGCGATGATAAACCAGATTGGTTAAACTCGAAACCAGTAATTGGGTATATCTACTTAACGCCAGTGAGGCGAATTAGCAGGAGTTTTATGACTGCCATTGAATTGGCTGTGTTTATCAGCCGAGTTGAGTCAATTTGTGCGGAAATGGGCGCGATTCTGCAGCGAGCGGCCTTTTCGCCGAATATTAAAGATCGGCTGGATTTTTCCTGTGCGTTATTTGATGCCGAAGGCGAACTATTTGCTCAGGCGGCGCATATTCCTGTGCATCTTGGCAGTATGGCCTTTGCCATGCGGGATATCGTTGGCCAGGTTGTTTGGCAACCGGGTGATATGCTGATCGTTAACGATCCTTTTCTCGGCGGTACACATTTGCCAGATGTGACCTTAATTGCGCCGCTGTTCGTGCCACTTGTAGGACCAATAAGCGTACCATTAAGTGCGCCAGAAAAACCGCAATTAGGTATGCAGTCTGATGACACCGATCAGCAACTAGTGTGTTTCGTGGTAAATCGCGCCCATCATGCCAATATTGGCGCTGCGACACCTGGCTCAATGCCTTTGTCCAGTTCGATTGAGCAAGAAGGGTTGTTAATACCACCAACATTGATTGTTCGTAACGGGGAGCTTGAGACAGTGGTATTCGAGCAATTATTCGGTGCCCAAACTGGGCGCACTCTCGGCACCGATACGTCGGCAGATATTGCTGCGCAACTCAGTGCTAACAGGGTTGGCATAACTCGATTAACAGAACTGATAGCAGCATCAACGGTGGCACTTTTCCAGGCTGGTATTGAAGCGATCAATCGCTATGGTGAAACTATCGCAGCCTCAATATTGGCAAAAATTCCCGTCGGAAGCTATGCGTTTGAGGATGTAATGGATAATGATGGCTATCAGGCGCAGAACATTCCTATGAAAGTTAGCATCACCGTTAGCAAATCTGTTGGTGATGGCCAGGAGGCGCAGAGAAATGAAGTGGCTGAGATGCAAGTGGATTTTTCTGGTTCCGCGATGCAGGTTAAAGGCAATATTAATTGCCCGCTATCAGTTGCCGCTGCGGGGGTGTTCTATGTGTTTCGCTGTTTATTGCCTGCTCGGACGCCAAATTGTGCAGGTATCTTTAAAAGCATCAAAGTCATTGCGCCTGCAGGGTCTTTGCTTAACGCGCAAAGACCCGCGGCTACTGCTGCCGGCAACGTTGAAACTTCAATGCGGGTGGTAGACCTTGTGTTGGGTGCTTTGGCTAAAGCAATACCCGCGCAGATCCCAGCGGCGAGTCAAGGCACAATGAATAATGTTGCCCTGGGCGCACGGGGTAATCAGGTATGGGATTATTATGAAACAGTCGGTGGTGGAATGGGGGCTAGTCGCATTAGTGAAGGTCTGTCAGGTGTTCAATGTCATATGACCAATACACTAAATACGCCTATAGAAAGTCTTGAAAGCCATTTCCCTGTTCGAGTGATGAGCTATGGTTTGCGTCGTGGCTCTGGTGGTGAGGGTGAATTTAAGGGTGGCGATGGCATTATAAGAGAGTTCGTATTTCTTGAGTCGGCTGAATTGACCTTGTTAACAGAGCGCCGTATCAATTCGCCCTGGGGGTTAGAGGGTGGCGCAGCCGGTCAACCAGGAAGAAATCTGCTAGATGGCAAGGAGTTACCAGCGAAATGTAATTTAAGCGTCAAAGCTGGGCAGGTGCTGAGGATAGAGACGCCGGGTGGCGGTGGTTATGGCAGATGGCCAGAGAATCCATAACCGTCCTTGCGTTATAGGGCGTATAATAAGTTATTTAATCCTGATCATTCGACAAAAAGGCGTTAGAATAACGTCCCTGAATTTTAGCGAGAAAAAGCCAATGGATATCATGCAAACTATCAAAGAACAGGTAGAGGGTAATCCGATTCTTATTTATATGAAGGGATCACCCGATGCACCCCAATGTGGTTTTTCATCGCAGGCAACCCAGGCATTAATGGCCTGTGGGGAAAAATTCGCCTATATCGATATTCTGTCCAATCCGGAAATCCGAGCAAATTTACCGCAATATTCAGAATGGCCAACTTTCCCACAGTTATTTGTTGCCGGTGAGCTAGTGGGTGGCTGCGACATTATTATGGAAATGCACCAAAGCGGTGAATTGTTGCCAATCATCAAGGCTGCTGCCCCAGCTGAACAGCCTTGAGCGCAAAACATAAACAGCCTTGAGCGGATAACAGCCTTGAGCAACTGAACAATAGCTCAGGGCTAAACACCGTAGCGTACATTTCGGGGACAAACTCTACGGTTAGCGTCAATTGTCTTCAATCGGCCTTTTTATCTAACTGCCTTACTTAAGTTAACCTGCGTTCGATGTCCTTCTTCTTGCACGTTTATTTGTCTGGCCTATCTTTTGCCTATGTCTATTTTTGTGTATATGTCTACTTAATAGTCTGAATATTTGGTGGTCCCTCCTGCTGTTCCTGCGGTTTTTACTTTGCCAGAACTTTGCCTAAGGGCGCATGGACTATTAATCGGTGCTAGTTGATGAAAGCTAAAACACATACTTAATGAGAATGATTTGCATTAAATATAGGGAATGGTTATCATCCGTGCTCTATTGTGTATTTCAGGTTAATTATGACTATATCTAAACGACTGGTAATGGGGATTACCTGTCTTATCGGTTCCCAAACAAGTGTTGCTGCAGCGCCTACAATGGAAGAAGTATGGCAATTATTGCAAGCGCAGCAGGCTCAGATCGAGCAGCTTCAGGAGGCGTTAACAAGTAGTCAACGGCGGTTGGAAGATGCCCAGTCGCGCATTGCATCGCAGAGTGCTAACCAGTCTGCACGCCTAACCGTGGCAGAAAATGCCATAGAAGCCACTGCAAACTCCATAGAAACTGTGGCCTATAATAACGAAGGCTCTGATACCCACATTGGCGGTTATGGCGAGCTTCATTATAATAATCTCGATAGTGGTGACGAGTTTGACCTGCATCGGTTTGTGTTATTTTTTAATCATAAATTTAATGATCAATTTTCTCTTTATTCAGAATTAGAAGTTGAGCACAATATTGCCGGCGAAGGTCAAGTGGGTGAAGTTGAGGTAGAACAGGCATTTATCCGCTGGGATTATAATGCCAATCATCATGCTGATATGGGTGTTTTCCTAGTTCCAGTCGGTATTTTGAATGAAACCCATGAGCCGGATACCTTTTATGGGGTGGAGCGTAATTCAGTTGAAAAACAGATTGTTCCGGCCACCTGGTGGGAAGCTGGGGTGTCCTTCGCAGGCGAAATTGCACCAGGCTGGGGTTATGATTTAGCGGCCCATTCAGGACTTAATCTGGATACAGATAATGATAAAGGGTCTAAACGAAGCAGTATTCGGTCTGCACGACAAAAAACCGGTAAGGCCAATGGCGATAGTTTGGCTTATACCGCACGGTTGCGTTTTAACGGTATAGCGGGTTTGCAATGGAATGCCACTATTCAGTATCAGGCCGATCTTGCGCAAGGTGATGCTGATGCCGTGGGTATTGATGAGATAGATGCGATGCTGTTTGAAACTAATCTTAATTATCAAGTGGGTAGTTTTGGCCTGAGAGCGCTTTATGCCCGGTGGGATATAGATAACGAAATTGAAATCCTTAATGCCGGCGCTGATGAGCAGGAAGGCTGGTACCTGGAGCCATCCTATAAATTTGGTGACAGCTTTGGCTTGTTTGCACGATATAGCAGTTATGATTTGACTGCAGGTGACAGCGCTGCCAGTAATGAAAAGAAACAATTTGATATTGGTTTTAACTATTGGCCGCAGGAAAACGTAGTGATCAAGGTTGATGTCCAGCGTCAGGATAACGATAACGGCGATGATAATGATGGCTTTAACGTAGGTGTTGGTTATAGCTTCTAATTTTATAATCCGCCGGATTAAAATCCTGCCACTATCGCGATTTGCGGTGGTGGCAAGTTTTTTTTGCTTATGTCAGTGGTCCTTACAGGCAACTGCAATGGTTTACCTGACGGCGAGCGACTTCCTGCAGCAAAACCTGGGTGAGCAGAGGCAACTTAAAACCTTATGGCTTAAGGATTATCACCAGCAGGCAGCGCAGCAGATTTTTGGTCATAGGTATCGTGGCCTGAGAATTAGATATTGGCAGCAGGCAGGCACAACTGCCTGGATACTGGATGAAATTGGCAAAGATCTGCCCATTACCATCGGTATCGTCATCGACGATGATAAAATACGGCGGTTAAGTATCCTTGAGTTTCGCGAGTCTCGCGGTGGCGAGGTCCGTCATCCCTTTTTTACTCGCCAGTTTGATGATCTCTGGCTTAAGCCAGATTATCGGTTAAGCGGATCTATCGATGGTATTTCTGGCGCCACCTTGTCGGTAAGGGCGGTTTCAAAAGTAAGTCGTTTTGCACTCTTTTTACAGCACAGCCTTAAGCGTGATCTGGTGAAAGCTAGTGTCCCTTAACGTTGTTTATGCGCAAAAATTGTGCCGATGTATATGTCGCCTAAAACCCGTCTGAGTTGCTGATTTTGGCGGCACGTTTTTGCTGCCAAAAATACCTATATTCAGTTAATCAGGGTTTATCTACCTTCTGCGGCCACAAGCCGATAAAATCGAGTCAAAATGATGCCGATTATGATTCGGCATATCAGTCCATGTCTTTAGAATCTGTTAATTAAGTCTCATGTTGAAAGAATCCAGCCAAAAATTACTGCGCAAAATACATAAAAAAATCGGAGTATTTTTCTCCCTGTTTTTAATACTACTAGCTGTTACCGGTATCCTGCTTAATCATACAGAGACTCTGCAATTGAATAAGCATACTGTGCCTGCAGCGGTTGCGGCGCGCTATTATGATAGCGGTGAAGCGGTATTTGGCTATCAACTACTGGGTCAGTATTATTACACTCTGAGCGGGTTCTTATATCAGGATCAATTAACGCTGGGGCCCTGTGAACAACTTCAGGGGGTTGCGTCGTCGGCTGGGGGATTGCAGGCCTTATGTGCAGGCGAGTTGCTGATTTTTACAGATCAACAACAACTGGTGGAGCGATTAGGTAGTGTGCATGGATTACCAGCCAATATTAGCCGATTGGGGGTATATAATGGCGGGTTGTTACTTGAGAGTAATCTGGGTGTTGTTGGCTTAAACCTGGAGAGTTTAGAAATCGCCTCTGTGGATTTGCCCGAAGCCAATTGGCCAGTGCTGGTCAAGGTGCCAACGGTGGCGATGCTTGATAACAGCATTCAATGGCAGCAGTTTATTCTGGACTTACATAGTGGTGCTTATCTGGGCGAAATGGGTAAGCTGTTGGTAGATATTGTTGGTGTATTTGTTATCGGCATAATAATTTCTGGCTTGGTAATGTGGCGAAATCCACGATAAAGTTTATACTGTTCGCCCATTTCACATTAACCTGAAATCATTAGACTGAAAAGGACACTACTCATGGGTTTGAAAGATAGCAAAACCGAACAAAATTTAAAGGATGCTTTTGCTGGCGAGTCTCAGGCGAATCGTCGGTATCTGTATTTTGCAGCAAAAGCAGATGTCGAGGGTTATAACGACGTTTCAACTGTATTTCGTTCTACTGCTGAAGGTGAAACGGGTCATGCGCACGGGCATCTGGAATATCTTGAAGAAACAGGTGATCCAGCTACTGGTTTGCCAATTGGCGCGACCGCTGATAACTTGAAAGCGGCTGTTGCAGGCGAAACTCATGAATACACGGATATGTATCCTGGTATGGCCAAGACTGCACGAGAAGAAGGCTTTGATGAGATTGCTGACTGGATGGAAACGCTGGCTAAGGCCGAGCGCTCTCATGCTAACCGATTCCAGAAAGCTTTAGATTCTTTGGATAGCTAGTATTTGCTGCCCAGGGGATTAGTTAGGGGTTGGATTGCTGTGATAGATTGCAACCCCACACTGGGCATACGCAAGCTGGATATTCGTAAAAATCTGGTTGGTTATAACCCCCCGAGGGTTCATAGCTGGAACCTTTTGCTGCCAGGTTTCTGTCGATGCCGGTTTTTATCGGCCTAGATTTTGTTGACAAAAGGGGTTCTGGTTCAGTGCTATTTACGCCGCCATTACAGGGTTAAATTCCTTCAAGCCCGCCCAGCTCCTTCCAACGGTTGACAATTTCGCAAAATATCTCGGCAGTCTTGTCGCAGTCATATAATGCTGAATGTGCCTCGTTGGCATCAAATTCGATATTCCCGACCTCACAGGCTCTTGCCAGCACGGTCTGTCCAAATGCGAGACCGCAGAGAGTGGCGGTATCAAATGAAGAAAACGGGTGGAAAGGGTTACGTTTAATGCCGCAACGATTCACCGCTTCATTCAGAAAACCCTGGTCGAAAGCTGCATTGTGGGCAACAATAATTGCTCGTTGGCAGCCAGTCTCTCGAATTTGCTTTCTAATGCCGGTAAATGCTTCGCCCAGTGCAATTTCTTCTGGAACTGCCTGGCGTAACGGGTTTTCAGGGTCGATACCGGTAAAGTCAAGTGATGATTGTTCGATATTGGCGCCATCAAAGGGTTCAACATTAAAGAAAAACTTTTCTCCAGGGACCAGTTGGCCCTGATCGTTCATATCAACAATCACCGCTGCAAATTCCAGCAGGGCGTCAGTTTTAGCGTTGAAGCCGCCAGTTTCGAGATCAACCACAACGGGTAGATATCCTCTGAATCGGTGTGCTATAGGGCTTTTGGGGTTGCTCAAGAGATTCCTTAGGGTTTTACTTTCCAGGTGATTGTCTCACCGTTACGAATAGGTATTAGCCAGTCATTGCCAAATTGTAATCTGTCTGGGCCTGACCATGATTCCTGACTCAGTGTGATACGGTCTGGGTTCCGTGGCAAGCCATAAAAGTCAGCACCAAAAAAACTACTGAAACCTTCAAGCTTATCCAGAGCATTAACCTTATCAAAAACTTCCGCATATAATTCAATGGCAGCATGTGCGGTATAGCTGCCTGCGGCACAACCGCAAGCATTTTCCTTGGCGGATTTTGGATGAGGTGCAGAATCAGTACCCAGGAAAAATTTACTATTTCCTGATGTTGCAGCTTTGATTAATGCGTTTTGATGGATATTACGTTTAAGTACTGGTAGGCAGTAATATAACGGCTTAAGGCCACCAACCAACATATGGTTGCGGTTAAATAACAGGTGATGAGCGGTGATGGTTGCCGCTACCTGGTCGTTTGCCTTAAGCACAAAATCTACCGCTTCGCTGGTTGTGATATGTTCTAGAATGACTTTTAGTGCAGGGAAAGCAGCGCAGACAGGTTTGAGATAAGATTCAATAAATACGGCTTCACGATCATAAATATCCACTGTTTCAGTAGTAACTTCGCCATGCACACAAAGTGGCATATTCGCCTTTTGCATGGTTTCAAAAATCGGATACAAGCTTTCAATGGCTTCAATACCGGCTTCGCTATTGGTGGTGGCGCCGGCAGGATATAGCTTGAAGGCATGTATCAGGCCGCTTTCGCTGGCCTCGATAATTGTTTCAGGTCGGGTATTCTGAGTGATATAAAGCGTCATGAGTGGTTTAAACGCTGAACCGTCGGGAATATTGGCGACAATACGTTGATGATACTCAGTAGCCGCCTGGACATTGTCAATCGCGGGCACAAGATTAGGCATGACAATGGCTCTGCCGAAGTATCGAGCACTGTCTGTGATAGTGCGCCTGAGGTATTCATCATCTCTCAGGTGTACATGCCAATCATCAGGGCGGGTCAAAGTAATATTGCGCATAGTTAGAGGTTAATAGGGTTAATTACATGGGTTACTGATTTATTAAAAGTATTCGATGATCCTGCATAAGGGTTGGCCAGTGTTTGTAGATCAGTGTTTGTAGATCAGTGTTTGTGGATCAGTCTAAGTGAATCTGTAACGGTCTGAGGTTTATGAGTGAATTATACTACAGTTCTGCATCTTGTCGGTGCTTAATGTAACTATGGGTTAGCGCTATGGGTTAGCGCTATGGGTTAGAGCGCGCCTTATCGATAAATAAAAGTCATAGATCGGTTTGGAATGCTAATCTAAATAAAGGAGTTCTGTTGTTGATGCCCTTTATTATTTCTATATTTACTGTGCCCTTAATCCGCTGGTTTTATTTGTTTTTATTGTTTGTGCCCTGTTGCGCGATCGGTTTTGAATTTATTACGCCGATGGAAAATAGTCGCTGGGAATTAGATAGTAGCCGTTATGTGTGTCGCCTGGAGCATGTAATCGCTGGTTATGGCAAGGGTACTTTCGAACACATCGCGGGTGAAAAGCAAAAATTATTCATTGTAGGGCAAGGTTACGGGTTTGATTCGCATAGTGTCAAGGTCGGTGCCGATCCGCCAGAATGGCGGCCGAATCGAACGCGAAAGAACCTGTTCGAAATTTTTCCTGAGCGCGGTGAAATAATAGTCGTTAAAGAAAATGTGACTGAGCTTTTGGCTGAACTTGATGCGGGCATGCAGGTGGCCTTCAGGGGTGTGTTGCAGGAGAGCAATCACCAACCGTCAGATGTATTCCTGTCTGCGGTTGGATTTCAGTCAGCCTTTGACCGGTATAAGCGCTGCGAACATCGGCTGTTACCGGTCAATTTTAGTCAGGTTCGACGCAGCAGGGTGCAGTACAAGGTAGGCGTTAGCGAGATACCTGCGAGGGGCCTTGTGACGCTTGGCAAAATCGCTACCTATCTCAAAGAAGATAAGTCGATTAAACAGATCTTTGTCGATGGGCATACCGATAATCAGGGGTTGAGCCGTGATAATGTGACTTTATCCCAGAATCGGGCGGCAGGCGTTGCGAGCTATTTGATTGATCTGGGGGTTGCAGAAAGCAAAATAGTCACTCGCTATCACGGTGAAAAGTACCCCGTGAAAGCCAATGATACGCCAGCGCACCGGGCAGTTAACCGACGTACTACGATACGTTTGAGTCGCGAGGTGGTTGAGTTAGATACTGAACAATGAAGACTGGCAATGATCGTGCGACGCATTAACGCTACGCGGGGTGATTAAGCGTAAAATCCCACTAGTTGAACCAGGAGCGGTTTGTTAATATATCGGCTTTTTCGCGAGGCTGGCATGTCAGATATTGCAAAAATTGTCCTATCCTATTCTGGGGGGCTCGATACCACTGCCATTCTGAAATGGCTGCAGCAAACTTATCAGTGCGAAGTGGTCACTTTTACCGCTGATCTTGGTGATGGTGATGATTATTCGCCAGTGCGTAAAAAGGCCCTGGATTCTGGCGCTACCGAAGTTTTTATCGATGATGTACGTGAAGAATTTGTTAAAGACTTTGTATTTCCCATGTTTCGCTGCAATACCATCTATGAAGGCGAGTATCTGCTGGGTACATCCATTGCGCGACCCTTAATAGCCAAACGTTTGATAGAAATCGCCAATGAGACCGGCGCTGATGCGATATCCCATGGCGCAACCGGTAAAGGCAACGATCAGGTACGTTTTGAACTTGGTGCCTATGCGCTTAAACCAGATATTAAAGTGGTGGCTCCGTGGCGTGAGTGGGATTTGACCTCACGGGAGTCGTTGATGAAATTTTGTGAACAACATCAGATCCCAGTGGATCGAAAACATGAAGGTGATCGCTCGCCCTACTCAATGGATGCGAATTTACTCCATATATCGTATGAGGGAGGAATTCTGGAAGATCCGAATGCAGAACCAGAGGAGTCAATGTGGTTATGGTCCGTATCGCCTGAAGCGGCGCCAGATTCGCCAACTTATATGGAATTGACGTATCAACAGGGTGATATCGTAGCCATCGATGGTAAGCGCCTGAGCCCAGCTAATGTACTGACCTACCTGAACAAGGTGGGCGGCGATAATGGTATTGGCAGGGTTGATATTGTTGAAAATCGATATGTTGGTATGAAAGCGAGGGGCTGTTACGAAACCCCGGGTGGCACGATTATGTTAAAAGCGCATCGCGCCATAGAATCTATTACTCTGGATCGTGAGTTGGCTCACCTTAAAGATGAATGGATGCCGCGATACGCAAGCCTGATTTATAATGGTTACTGGTGGTCTCCTGAGCGTAAGGCCATGCAGCTAATGATCGATGAATCTCAGTCGCATGTTAATGGCAAGGTGAGCTTGAAGCTATATAAAGGTAACGTTATTGTTGTGGGGCGAGAATCCACCACAGATAGTTTATACGATGGTAATATTGTTACTTTTGAAGATGATGCCGGTGCTTATGATCAAAAAGACGCAGCTGGTTTTATTCAGTTGAATGCGTTGCGGTTGAAGGTTGCGAGTAAAAAAGGCCGCAAACTTGTTTGATTGTTGCTGAATAAATATCAGGAGAATGTTATGAAAGGTACTGTGCATTACCAACTCAAAGGCGAAGTCGCGCTACTTAGCATTGATAACCCGCCGGTGAACCCACTTTCTTCGGGTGTACGCCTTGGGTTATTCGAACAGGTAAACCGGGGGCTGCAGGATGGCGCGGTTAAAGCTATCGTATTGACGGGTATGCATCGGGCCTTTATTGCCGGTGCGGATATTTCAGAACTGGGGTCGGCCAATACAGATAGTATTAGTCTTCAGGAGACCTTGCAGAATATGGAAGCTAGTAGCAAACCTATTATTGCTGCTCTAAATGGCACGGCTTTTGGCGGTGGTCTTGAAGTCGCTTTGTGTTGCGATTATCGAATTGCTGCGGCAACAGCGCCAGTTGGTTTGCCAGAGGTAAAACTCGGCTTGTTACCAGGTGCCGGCGGCACTCAACGCTTGCCACGGTTAATTGGCGCTGAGGCTGCGCTTACGGCGATAATTTCGGGCGAACCGATACTTGCAGCCGAAGCGTGGAAATTGGGTATAGTTGATGAAGTTGTGTCAGCTGATACTGATTTTGTTGCGGCGGCAATTAAATATGCTGAAAATATTATTGCCAGTGGTGCACAGACCCGCAAGGTGCGTGATTTGGAAGATAAGATTGCTGCTGACCGAGGTAATGCCGAGATATTCGCCAGGGCCGCCAGCCAACTAGATAAAACCCATCGCAATCAATTGGCACCCAGGCAAATCCTTAAATGTATTGATGCCGCCGTTAATTCCAGCAGTTTTGATGCAGGTCTGGAAATTGAACAGCAGCTATTTAATGAATGTATGACGGATCCGCAACGAGAAGCATTAATCCATATTTTCTTTGCCGAGCGGGCTGCGAATAAAATACCAGGGCTTGATAAATCAACTAACAAAATTAATATCACTAAAGGTGCGGTGATTGGATCAGGGACTATGGGCGGCGGAATTGCCATGTGTTTCGCAAATGCCGGTTTACCAGTGCATATCTATGATAATAATGAAGAAAATTTGTCCAGAGGAATGCAGGTAATTGCCGACAATTATAAACGCACGGTAAGCCGTGGTCGGTTGACGCAAGCCCAGATGAATGCTCGTATAGCGCTTATATCGCCTGTTAAAGACCTTGATGAAATAGCTGATGCTGACGTTGTTGTAGAGGCTGTATACGAAAATCTTGATTTGAAAAAGGACATATTTCGCCAGTTAGATAAGATTATGAAGCCGGGTGCCTTGCTGGCTACTAATACCTCGGGGTTAGATGTTGATGCGATTGCAGCCGTAACCTCGCGGCCTGATTTTGTTTGTGGGTTACATTTTTTTAGTCCAGCTAATGTCATGCGATTGCTTGAGGTTGTGAAAGCGAAACATACCTCGCCTCTGACCCTGGCATCAGCTATGTCGCTGGGCAAACAACTAAACAAGGTTGCGGTGGTGGCTGGAAATTGTCCCGGTTTTATTGGCAACCGTATGTTGGGCGGTTATAGTCGGCAGGCTAATCTAATGATTCTTGAAGGTGCCACGCCAACTCAGATTGATGAGGTGTTATATGATTTCGGCATGGCTATGGGGCCTTTTGCCATGGCCGATATGGTCGGGCTCGATTTAGGCTGGCGAGCCAGGAAAATGGTTGGCGGCTCAAATGAGGTAACCACTCGGATAGCTGACGCATTATGTGAATTAGGTCGCTATGGACAGAAAAATTTCAAAGGTTATTACCAGTATATTGAAGGCGACCGTAGCCCCCGCCCGGACCCAGATGCTGATGCTGTAATTAAGCGGGTTGCACTTGAAACAGGGTTCCCGCAAAAACAATTTACTCCGGATGAGATTCTAAAACGTTGTATTTATCCGCTGGTTAATATTGGCGCCAGGTTACTCGAAGAAGGTCATGCTTATCGAGCCAGTGATATTGATACGGTATATGTGAATGGCTATGGTTTTCCGGCTCATATTGGTGGGCCGATGTGGTATGCCGATCAACAGGGGCTGGATAAGGTGCTGGTAGATATAGAAAACTTCTACAGTGCAAGCGGTGATGACCTATGGCGGCCTTCTGCTTTACTCAAGCAACTGGTAGCGGAAAATAGCACCTTTGCTGATTATGTTGGTTAATATAAAAATTGCTGGTTTTACCGCGGTGTGGTTTAAATAAGCAGGCTAAGGCAATCTTTGATATTTTTAAGTTCCTTAAAATGCTTGTGTATAACAGGTTCGTCGACCTGCTCGTGAATCCACGTCGTGGGATAAGGAATATGAAGCCCGTGGCCGCCTATTTTAAGTACCGGCACAATATCTGATTTTAAGGAATTGCCAATCATCACGAATTGGGCAGGATTTAAATCAAGGTGTTTTACCAGTTTGCTATAGCCTTCAATGTTTTTTTCGGTAACGATTTCAATATGGTGAAAATAGTCTTCAAGACCTGACCTTATGAGTTTATTCTGTTGGTCAAGTAAATCCCCCTTGGTTACCAAAACCATGCGGTAATGAGGGGCGAGCGTTTGCAAGACCTCTACAACGTCATCCATCAGTTCGATAGGATGATCGAGCATGTCCTTACCATAGTCGATGATTTCGCTAATGGCGTTGGTGCCAATACGCCCTGAGCTTATCCTGATGGCAGTTTCGATCATCGATAGAATGAACGCCTTGACGCCATAGCCGTAGCGCTTGATGTTTTGCATTTCGGTGGCATTTAATGGGCTTAGATGCCACCGTGGTGAAGATTCAGTTTTTTGTGTCGCAGCGGGTAAATATTCTTCAATCAGGGCCCAGAATTTTTGCTCTACTTCAAGAAAATAGGGCAGGTTATGCCAAAGGGTATCATCCGCATCAAAGCCGATTACTTCTATGTTCGTGATTTTTATATGGGCTGAGGCAGGCGTTTGGTTTTTCATAGGTTTGATTTATTAAGACTACAAGGTTTGGTAGACAAGGTTTGGTAGATAAGCGATTGTCTCGCAAAATGATGTTAGGTGCAAAACCTGCTGCCCTGATTTGCTCTATTAGTAAAGGCTAATGACGTCAAAGAAGACGTTGTATACGGTGCTGGCAGAAATAGGGCTTAAGCAGACTTTATTTAGACTTTAAATTGATCTGAAATAGATTTCAGAGACTGGGATAAACTGGATAGTTCGTCTATGTTTTCAGCAAGTTTACTGGTTGAGCCATGAGTTTGGTCGGCGCCAGCGCGTATGGTAGAGGCATGTTTTTGCAGTAGTTCACTTAAACTATGTTGATGTTCTGTAGCGGTAGCGATAGAGACATTGATTTCCCGGTTGCGACTAATATTTTCCATGATCGCCTGGAACCGTTCGCCGGCTTCATTAACACTGTTAACGCAATCGTCCGTTTTATTGGTATTGGTGCGCATCATATGTACGGCTTTTTCTGTTCCATGTTCAAGGGCGTTGATGGTTTGTTGAATTTCATCTGTAGACTGCTGGGTTTTACTGGCCAGGCTGCGTACCTCATCAGCGACCACTGCAAAGCCGCGGCCTTGTTCCCCCGCTCGAGCGGCTTCTATTGCCGCATTAAGCGCTAACAGGTTGGTTTGTTCGGCAATGCTTTTAATGACGCCTATTACCATTGCGACGCTATTGGTGGTCTTTTCCAGTTCGCCAATCGAAGCTGCAGATTCTGATATGTCTTTGGATAAGGCTTCCATCTTGTCTACTGTTTCGCTCAGCGATTTTTGTCCTTCGGTCGCAAATTGAACGGTTTCCTCAGCAGTTTTGGTGGCTAATGCGGCGTGTGCTGATACCTCCTGGACATTATTATTCATTGAGGCGGCTGATTTTTCAACCTCCTGGGTTTGGTTGCGTTGACTATCCAGCATTGTGAGCGTATCAGCGGTAAAATTATTGAGCGTATTTGATAAGTCTGAAAGCGGTTCAACAGAGGCAATTATCTGCCCAATAACCTGCTGCAATTTGTTGATAAATGTATTGAACCAGTAGACCAGGTCGCCAATTTCATCATTTGATGTGCAGGATAATCGAGTCGTAAGGTCGCCATCTTCCTCCGCTATACCGCGTAAAGAAACGACAACATTGTTTACGCTATTTCTAATACCTCGAGAAATAGGTATGGCGGCACCAAATAATATTATTATGGTAACAATGCCGATACCTATACCAATATAAATTGCATCGGTGGCATTACTTTTCGCCTGGCGAATAGCCAGCGTAAAACTTTTTAGGCGCCTATCTCTGAATGCGATTAAGGAGGCATCCAGTGCGTCGCCCTTGTCGTTCATCTCCTGGGCTTTTTCCGCCAGCGTGGAATAGTCTACCGAGCCGTCGGCCATCTTTTTAGACAGTTCAAAGGCGGGTGCGTAATAGACGTCGAAGTTCGTAGTCAGGAGGTTGATTTCGTTTTCAAGCGCAGGGGCAATAGTGATGGCTTTACTCATATCGAGTTTGAGCGCTTCGGACATTTCATTGGCGGTAGTCAATAAATCTTCATCGCCAGTGGTTACGGCCGCGGACAGTGTTTCTTTGATACGTTCAACCTGGACGATATTTTTTTCTGCAACCTGGAGAGCTGGAAATTGGGTTAGTTCTGCTTCTTCTAGTAATAGTCGGTTGTTCTCAGTGGTGACGGTATTCATCAGTAAGGAAATGATAAGGCTTACTGTACCAAGCAAGGGTATTATAAGGATCTTTAGGGAAATTCCGAATTTTATGGAAGACTTCATCCGTAAACTCATACGATAGGGCCAATTTTGCTCGTCTGTAAAAGTAGAGTATAGACGAAAATAATGACTGTAAAGCGATGGCCTGGGGTGGATTAATAACCTGTTTTTCTTCGCGGAGTTTCTTGGTATGTATGTGTTCGTGGGTGAAGTTGGTTTTGTGCCTTCGTAAGCTTATAACCTACGGTATCGATATAATATTGTAGTAATGATAGGTAGCGTATTGGGGGGAAGTTCTTATTTTGATAGGTATTTGAGTTAGAAATATCAGGTTTATTGTTTATTCTAAAAACTCTGATAGAAAATACAACAATATCATTCAGGGGCATTGTGGGTAATTGGTGTGGGTGTCTGGGTGTGGGTAGTCGGTGTGGGTAATCGGTGTAGGTGGAAATAGTTGTTGGGTTTTGCATAATAAGATATTTCCCTGGTTTTAAAGAAATCCCTTATTTGTGTTTTTTTATGGTGCAGGGTTAATAGACTACTATGCCAGGTTGAACTGTATAAATGTATCCTGCCAGACGTTCAATTAAATTTTTATGGTTTTTCTAATGGCTGATATTAGACTGGGCTTGTGTTTGGTCGGGAGTGGGGCTGGGCGTGGCAACCGAGCTGGAGTCAGCTAAGGCGTTATTAATTGAAGGTATTGTAATGTCATCAAATCCTAATGTCTCGCTGGTGGATGTAATGGTATCGATTAACTTTTGTTGTGCGTCTAAACTGCAATCAGTCAGGATGCTAGCGGCGGCGTCGGCGAGATTTGCGTAAAGGTTGCGATTGAGCAAATCCTGATTGGCTTCGGTTGCTTCGTTGGTGTCAATATCTGTCCCGGCGCTCGCGGGGTTATCAGATATCTTTTTCAGGATTGGCTTGAGCCGGGTTTCTAGTGTTTGCCATTTTATCTGTTCGTTCTCTGCTTTTTCTGCAAGTACTTCTGCACATAGAAAAAGGTGCCGTAGCGACGCGGTGGTGGATTTTGTACAGGCCATATCAAGTGACATCGATTCGCCGGGGGCGATAGACTGAAAATAGATCTGAGTTTTTTTAATCTCTCTGTAGGTCATTGGTATATATTGGTTTTCGGCCGGAACTTTTTCCTGCTCGTACTCTTTCTTTCTCAGGGGTTCTTTTTTATTGTGGTTTGTTGACCCTTCTTGTGAAGGGTGACTAAAACCTGGTTTTTTAAGTTGGGCGATGATTTTTTGGCTGTTGGTAATACGCTGGCGTAAGCGGTGATTGTAAAATAGTAGTACCAGAACACCCAAAAATACCACCAGGAATGCCTCAAATACCCCGACAACAGCAAATTCGGATAACACCATAAGACGTGTTCCTTAGTTTAATGGACCATTTTTCCAATTAGTGGAGCAATATTATTTTCGTTCATATAAACATGATATTGTTCGAATTTGCTGGCGTAGGATGAGTGAATATTAAGAATCATCTCGGTAGTAGTACTGACTTCCAGAGCCGCACTAAAAAACCAGCCCTGGATTAGATTGCAACCAATGGATGCAAGAAATCCAAGCTGTACATCAGTTTCTACACCCTCTGCTATTACATCGATACCGAGTGTGTCAGCAATGGCGACGACTATTTTGATGATGTCCTCGTCATGGCAGTCGTTGCCAATATCCTTGACAAAACTGCGATCAATTTTGAGTACATCTATGGGGAACCGTTTGAGATAATTTAGTGAAGAATAACCGGTGCCAAAGTCATCAATCGCAATTTTAACGCCAAGTTCATGAATTGCATTAAGTTCTTTTACGGCTAGATCTGGATTGGTCATGACCGCGGTTTCGGTGAGTTCCAGTTCAAGGTGTTTGGGGTCAATGTGATATTTTTTGAGGGTCGATGCCACCAGTTGATGAAAATTGCCTGCTTTAAGTTGAACTGCGGATACATTAACTGATACCACAATATCCTTAAATTCAGCGAGTTTCTGCCATTGACTAATCTGTAGACAGACTTTTCTAAATACGAATTCCCCCAGATCCAGTATCTGGCCGGATTCCTCTGCTATGGGTACAAAGATTGCTGGAGATATAGTGACACCCTTGTCAGTGGTCCAACGTACCAGTGCCTCCAAACCTACAACTTTGTCGTCTTTAAGTGATACCTTTGGCTGATAGTGTACTTGCAGGTCGTCATTTTTGATGGCTTCTAGTAGCGCGTTTTGAATCTGGTTACGTTCCTCGGCTTTCTTTTGCATTTCCGTTTCAAAAAACTGATATTTATTTCGGCCGTCCATTTTTGCGGCATACATCGCTATATCCGCGGCTTTTAAGAGGTCGTCTACGGACCAGTCGAAATCATTATAGATGGTAATGCCTATGCTGGTGCTGGGAGTAATTGTATTGCCATTGATTTTGAGCGGTTGGCGTATGGCATTAATTAGTTTGTTGGCAATGATGGTGATGTCAGTAATAGGCCCCAAAGTGACATCTGATTGAACACCCTCGGACAGTTTATGGGTCGCCTTCGCGTCTGGGACTCGAATATCATGGATAATGACAGCGAATTCGTCGCCGCCAATTCTAGCGGCGATATCTTCCGCGCGAATATTTTCGTTGAGGCGGTTGCTGATTTCCTTGAGTAGTGCATCACCGGCATCGTGTCCCAGGCTATCATTGATATTCTTGAAGTGATCCAGGTCAAGAAATAATAGTGCGAATGGTTTCTGCAGTCGTTTAGAGCCTGAAATAGAACGCACCAGAGCGTCATGGAAGTAGGCACGGTTTGCCAGGCTGGTTAGTGGGTCGTAATTGGCTAGCTGGAGTAACCTGGCTTCGGTAATTTTACGTTCAGATATATCCTGAAAGGTAATTACAGCGCCATCTTCGTGGTTTTGGTCGTCTCGAATTATTTCAAAACTATACTCAACATCAAATGCTGTGCCTTTGTTTGTCAACCAACGTTCGCTATTCAGTGCTAGTTTATTACTCCGGTCAAGGAATTCGATTAGATTACTTTTAGGTATAATGTCGACCGATAATTCAGGATTGTCGGGGTCGTTTGTTTTGCTAGGGCAGATGAAGTTTTGAATCGATTGGCCTATCAAGCTGTCCTGGTCAATATTAAGTAGCTTACAGGCATTTGGGTTGGCAAAACTGATCCTGCCTATATGATCAATACCGAGTATGCCTTCGGCAACTGCGTTAAGTAGGCTTGTCATTCGAGATGATATTTTGGCCTGCTGTTTTTCAGATGCCTCTGCTGCACAACGCTGGTTATTCATTTGCACAAATTGTTTGATTTTGGTGGTCAAAATGATTTCTTCGATCGGTTTGGAGACATAATCAACAGCGCCGGCTTTATAGGCCTCGGTATAATTCTCTCTTGAATTATGATTGGCAGTCACCATGATAATAGGAGTCTCGGCAAACTTTTCATTTTGGCTGATGCGCCGGGTTACTTCATAACCGTCCATTTCCGGCATCATTACGTCCATTAATATTACCGCAAATTCATGTTCCTCCACTGCGGCCAGTGCTTCCTTGCCCGAGTAGGCATGGACTAACTCAAGGTTAAGAGAGTCCAGCATGTAGGTGATAAGCGTATGATTGTCCGCCTTGTCATCTACGACAAGGAGCTTTGTTTGGTTACTGAGCATATAGAAATTCAGTTGGTTAAGCAGGTAGATACTCTTAAGTATATCCAGAAGTATTTATGCGCTTCGAACAAGTGGTTCCTGGTAGGGGTTTTTTATCGCGTTGAGCAATTTGACTAGTGAATTGTTGCGAATTGTTGTGAAATGTTAAAGGCGGGGGTAAATATATTTGGTATTTCCAGCCGATTTTGTCTCTATTGTCATGGCTTTTGACTAGACTCAAGTGACCACCGGAATTTGGAATGACTGTGCCTGGCACTACTCGATCAACTTTTGACGTAGGTTCTGTAAAAGGCAGTAATACGTTTCTAAACAAAGAATTCCCGATGTCGGGTAAAAATTTCCAGCAGATATCGGAGCTTGCCTATCAACATAGTGGCATTGTTCTAATAGACCGCAAGCAGGATATGATTTATGGCCGGTTGGCAAGACGGTTACGAAAATTGGGCATAGCCAATTTTGATTTATATCTGCAACAACTGGATGAAAATTGGGAAGCTGAAGGTACGTCATTTCTAAATGCGATTACAACCAACAAAACAGCCTTTTTTCGGGAAAACCATCATTTCGAGCATCTCGCTAAAACAATAATTCCTAATTTGAAGATCAAGTATAAAACCAGTAAACGTATTAGAGTCTGGTCCGCTGCGGCGTCAACCGGAGAGGAACCGTACTCTATCGCGATGGTTTTCAAAGAAGCATTCCCCGGTAAGGCCTGGGATATTAAAATCCTTGCTACCGATATTGACTCTGACGTATTGGCCAAAGCCCAGGCTGGTGTTTATACCAACGAAAGAGTAGAAGGAATCGAAGCTGCACGCTTGAGAAAGTGGTTCAAAAAGTACGATGCTGAACATTATCAGGCCAATGATTCGCTGAAATCTATATTACAGTTCAAACAGCTTAACCTGCTTGAACCCTGGCCGATACGGGGTCAGTTTGATGTAGTGTTTTGTCGTAATGTTATTATTTACTTTGATTTAAAAACACAAAAAACATTATTTCAAAATATACACCAGCATATGGTGGATGACGCCTGTTTGTATATTGGTCACTCAGAGACTCTATTGAATGTTTCGGAGCAGTTTAAATCTTACGGATTAACCATATATAAGCGCCTGCAGTCATAAGGTATGTCGGACTAATAACCTACAATTTCAGCAGCCTCTGTCAATGCGACGAGCTGGCCGTTAATCTTGTCGGCGTGGATAAATATCTTTTGCAATCGACGTCAGGAACTTATGTTGTCATTTATCGTTGTGAAACAACAAATTCTGTTGTCGTTGGTCGCTGGGGTCAGGTTAAGCTGCAAATGGGTTATTACCTCTATGTAGGCAGTGCGTTTGGTCCGGGTGGGGTAAAAGCAAGAGTTAGCCGCCATTGTCGAAAAAATAAAAAATTGCATTGGCATATCGATTATCTAACGGCATATTTTACACCCATTAGCGTTTGGTTTAATCACGGGGATGTTCGGTTGGAGCATCAATGGGCCGGTTGCCTTGCAACCAGGTTTGATTTTCAATCAGTGCCACGATTTGGTAGTTCTGATTGTCATTGCGCTTCACATCTATTTTACAGCGCATCCCGACCGGATTTTGAATCCTTTAGCGAACGCGCTGAAGGCATCGTAGAAATGTGCCGATAGCGGTTCTTAGAAGGAAGTGCCGATAGCGGTTCTTAGAAGGAGGTGCCGATAGCGGTTCTTAGAAGGAGGTGCCGATAGCGGTTCTTAGAAGGAGGTGCCGATAGCGG